>JADKBU010000006.1 GCA_016714935.1 Candidatus Accumulibacter propinquus
TGCCTAACGAATAAGGATAGATCGTGCGCGAAGCCACGATCTGATCCGAGTGTTGGACGAGCCCGTGGGGGAGCCGACTGGGCCGCCTAAGAATATGTTTTTGGGAAGTCTCCTGGCTGAACATTCAGCCCAGCTGGCGGGAGCTGAACCTGCTTCGAATGCCTGCCGTTGGGACAGACGATGCCCCATCTGGGCGGTGGTGGGCGAAGAACCCGGATGGGCGCCGACTGGAGGCGAACCCGCATCTCAGCTTGCGGGCGCTGAAGTCCCGTGCCACTCCGGGAAGGTTCTCCCTACACGATCAGGGGTTCCCTTCCGGCCGCGATGGAGATGGGCAACTGCCCCGTAGACAGCGAAGGAATGCGCGTTCGCACGATCGCCATCACGGCCCCACAGCAGGTGCACAGAATCGGCGCCCGTTAATCGACCCAGGCCAAAGGTCTGACCAGGAACGCACTTCCAGCAGCACGTGCAGCAAGGCGATCACGTGCTTGCGGTTGGGGTGCAAAAGCCAAGTTGCGCGCCCGCCGGAAGCCCTTCGGCAAGACATGCTGCAGGACCAGCCACAGGAACTGAGCGCCGGACACGGTCCGCCGCTCCTCCTCGTCGTCTTGGCGTTGCGATAGCGGAAGCTCACCTGCCCGTTGGCGCAGGCGACGATATCGTTCTCTGAATGACACCCCGATAAGATAGCGCCCCAGATAGATGAGGGCCGACTCGCCGCTGCCCACCGACTTGCAATCCACCACCCACTCCTCGGGATAGCGAGCGGGAAGCGTCAGCCCGGCCGTTTCGATCGCCGCCAGGATCTTCGCCGGAAGACCTTGGCCCAGGGCCTTATGGTTGAACAGATAGCCCCCTTTGGCCTCGCCTCGCGGCTTGGTTCGCCATTGCTTTTGCTTACCCGTCGACCACTGCCGCCGGCATGGCGAGATGGACATGCAGGTGATAATCCAGCCGCCGCGTGTTCGTGTGCAGCACCGCAGTGGCACCCGGCGTCCCCCGCAGTTGTTTGTCGTTCTGGCTGAAGGTGCGCACCGTCTCCCAGCTACAACTCATAAGCAGATCATAGACGACGTTCTGGTGCGCCCAGGCCAACGTCCGGAATTCGGCGGGCAGGGTGAAGGTCAGCAGAAAGTACTCGGCGGGCACCTGCTTCTTCAACTGGCGTTCCAGCCATTGCTGACTCTCATGATGCTGGCGGTGCAGGCAGTGGCGGTGGCCGCAGGGAATGTGGCACCAGTTTCTGATGCTCACATGCCGTGCATTTGACCTGCATCATGGGGCTGGCGTGGGTGCGGCAATGTTTCATCGCCGCCAGGGCTCGACAGTGGTCGGGCGTGAGTCGATCCCGGTATTGCGCCAGGAAGTCCGCCTCGAAGGTGTCAATGACGGTAGCCAGGCGGATCATTTGACCTGCCCCCAGGTGATGGAGAAGCCATCCATCAGGCCGTTGATCCGTGCGATGGCGTGATGCTTGGTCTGGTCGGTCAGATGGGTATGGCGAGCGGTGGTCAGAATCGAGTGATGGCCGAGGAATTTCTGCACCTCGATCAGATCGACGGCAGCCTCGATCAGGTGGGTCGCGTACGAATGGCGAAGGCTGTGGGGGTGATCTTTTTTAGCCCGCAGGCCTCGACTACCCGGTGCAAGGTGGTCTGTACGCCACCGGGGTCCATCGGCGTCGTGGCGGTCGCCGCGCCTTTCAGGCCGTCGTGGCGACTGGGAAAGAGCAGGACCGGGTTACGATGCACCTGCCAGAAGCGGCGCAGGAGTTGATGGGTCGCTTGCGGCAGCGGCACCAGACGATCCTGGTTGCCCTTGGCGTCACGGATATGTACGCGCCCGCGTGCGCCATCGATATCGCCGACCTGCAGCCGCAGCCCTTCCCCGAGGCGCAGTCCGAGGCTATAGAGCGTGAAGAAGAACACGCGGTAGCTAAGCACACGCGTGTACGCTGACTTCTGGGCGGCTTGATCAGGCCGGGCATCGCCCAAGGCCGGCGCAGGACATGCTCGTAGTAAAACTTCAAGCCATACAGATCCAGCTTGACGGAACTCCCACGAGTGCGACGCCACCAGTTCGGTGAAGTAGTCCAGCAATTGCTGCTCCGGACAGTGCGTCAATCTGATGATCAAACCGCTCGCCGATCCGCCGGATGGCGCGCGAGTACGCCTCGATGGTCTTCGGTTGCAGCCCCTTGAGGGTCAGGTGTTGCAGATGCCGTGCGTGGTTTGCGATCAAACGTTGCTTCCGGTGATGTGCTCATCGTAACATGACCTCCAGTTTCGTCAGGGGAGAGTCCCTCGTTCGAGGGGTGAGGTCATATTCTGATGCGAGCGCATCGCCACCGGATCCTCCGCGCAGCGGCTTCGTCCAACCCTACGCTCAAGCGGGACTGCGCGAAGCCCCTTAGCTCCACGTTAGCCACCATGAAAATCGTTGCCACATTACTCGTGATCGCATTAGCTGCCCCTTTCGCCCAGGCGTCAGAAACGCTATGCAATAAGGGTGAAGTCAACTTTTTCTCATGCCAGACAAAGGCCAACGGAAAAGTAATTTCCATTTGCGGCAACATCGAAAACTTCGAAATCAATGACGATAGCTGGCTCCAATATCGCTTTGGCAAGCCTCGTGCCGTGGAACTCGTTTATCCACACGAAAAAAACGAATCAATATCAAAATTTGAAGGAAACAACTTCAGTAAATACAACGTTATTGATCTTCGATTCATCAACAAAAAAACACTATATAGCGTCTCAATAGCGGGCCCCTACAACGGCGAGGAGGCCAATAAACGCTCGCGTTTCTCTGGCGGCATCTCCGTTGAAGTTGCCAAGTCCAAGCCAGTCAAGATTGATTGTGTCAATTCAACAGATGTTCGAAAGCATTATAGTCAATTTGCTCGCCTAAACGAATCATTGCGCTACAAAAATGGCGAAACAGACATTTTTTTCATTTTTACAATCATGTCCCCAAATAGCTCAGTGGTGGCTAACGAATAAGGATATTTTGCCCTAATTTTAGCAAAAATATTTAATGTTCTTGTATTGAAAAGAATAATAAATATCAATGCTATAAAGTGATGCACATCACGTAGGAAATTCATTGGGAAATCCTCACCCTCGTTAAAACAATAGGGGCTATAAAAGGGGCTATAAAACGACTAAGAAAATAACACATGCATTACGTGATTCACTCAGAGTCAAAGCCAGATAGTGGCAGCGTAGTGCTTTCGAGCAACAATGATCCCAGGATTCTGTAGTAACAGAAATATATGTATATCCAGACTTTCAACGGAGGAACTTTGCTGGCACATGACTGGCTGCACCCATTGGAATTCTAAACCTGAACGGCTAGAAAAAGATACGCTTTTAAGTAACCTTAGCGGGCAATAGGGGTCACCCATTAGCCGGCCCGTGCCAAGCGTGCAAAGCAAGGCCTCGCGTTGCTATCGCGATACCGTTTTGAGAGAGCAAAAGGGGCCAGGCTCGAATTACGCTACCGAATTACGACGTTCATATTTTCAGCAAGAACTACTCTTGCGACCCGGCAGACTCCGTTACCGGCTTTCTCGGAATTTAAATCGAGCCTTGCCCCTTTCCTAAATCGAGCCTGGCCCCTTTCCGCGTATGCCTTTCCGCGTAAACAGCCTGGCCCCTTTTCCGCGTACACCCGCCAGTTACGCCGCCTGTATCAGGAACTCGGCGTGCGCGGCGCCATCGCCTTCATCCGGAATTCCTGCGCCGCCCCCTGGCTCGATCCTGCGCGGATGCGCGTGCTCCTCGCCGAACCGTTCCTGCTACAACTCGAATAACCTTGTCCGGGCCTGCCCAAGACCGCTTCCCAAGCACGGCGCTCTCAGCGCCGGGAAAGGCTCGCCTGGCGATCGTACCGGAGCTCCTACCACCTCTCAACACCCTCTTCACGGACCCCACACCACCCGCGCATCCAGCGCTCACTTGCCGCCAACACGCCGCAATCTGACCGCCACAGCGGCGAAAGCGCGGGTTTCCAGCAAACGCCTCCGATTCGGCACGGTCATGCGTCAGGGCTGGCCTCTTGATTGGCGCATTGACGTGACGTACGGAAAAGCGTACCGTTATGGCTTCACCTGAAGGAGATCGAACATGGCTGCCCTTACCGCGAGCGAAGCCCGCGCCAACCTATACCGCCTTATCGACCAGACAGCCGAATCACATCAGCCTATCCATATTGCGGGAAAGAGGACGAGCGCGGTTCTCCTATCCACTGAAGACTGGGACGCCATTCAGGAAACACTCTACTTGCTCTCGATCCGTGGCATGCGCGAGTCTATCAAGGAGGGTATGGCCGAGCCTGTTGGCAAGAGTGCCAACAGGCTTAAGTGGTGAGTTGGCAGGTCGTCTATTCGAAGCACGCACAGAAGGACGCCAAGAATCTGGCGGCTGCCGGCCTCAAGGACAAGGCGCTGGATCTGTTGGCGGTTCTCGCTGCGGACCCGTTTCAGAATCCGCCACCCTATGAAAAGCTCGTTGGTGACCTCGCCGGCGCCTACTCGCGACGCATCAACATTCAGCACCGTTTGGTCTACGAGGTCTTTGCCAAAGAGCGCATTGTCCGTGTCCTTCGCATGTGGTCGCACTACGAGTAGAGGCCCAACCCGGCGTTGCAGGGGGCGCTGCGCGATGAAGCCGCGCAGCGCCCCTGTGCTCAAGCACAAAGGGGGCCAGGCTCGATTAAGGAGAGCAATAGGGGGCAGAATACGGCTTATGCAAAAGGACTGAATACTTGAGACGCAAAATCTACGTCGAAACGTCTGTTATTAGCTACCTGACAGCACGCCCCAGCAAGAACGTTATCGAAGCAGATCATCAGCAGAGCACTTACATCTTCTGGGACCGGCGTAGCGAATTCGACGTGGTGGTGTCGGAACTTGTTGTCACTGAATGTGGCGCTGGCGATGCCTCAGCGGCGAACAAGCGGCTCGACGCGCTCTCGGCAATACCACTGCTAGACATTACGGCCCGGAGCGTTGAACTGGCGAAAGGACTAGTTGCCGCGGGAATCGTCCCGGCCAGGGCAAGTGAGGATGCTTTGCATATTTCGATTGCCACAGTTCATTTCGTGGATTATTTGCTGACGTGGAATTTCCGGCATATTGCTAACCCTGAAATTCAGGCGCGTATCGCTGAACACTTCCAACAACAGGGCTTGTTATTGCCTTTTATTTGCACACATGACGAACTCTTGGGAGACGAAAATGGCTGACAGCATCATTCACGAAGTACGTGCGATACGTGAGCAGCACGCAGAATGTTTTGACTTCGATCTCGACCGTATTTATGCCGATCTTCAGGCCCGCCAGATCAAGCACGCAGCCGAGGGGTGGACGATCATCCCCACTCCTGTCATCGCGCCAGCGGAGCCCAACTCGGCATTGCAGCGGACTCGCTTCGCTCACCGCAGAATTTGACGTTATGCATAAACAAATGAGTAAGTTCTTCATCGCTTTTTTAGCCTTTCTACTGTCGGTGCCAGCAGTCGCTGAAGACCAAGTGCTTGCGAAGCTCTTTGCCCAGCAAGGTATTGACGGGACTATAATAATTTCCTCGCTGCACAGCGGAAAGACATTCACTTACAACAATCCCCGTGCAAGCCAGAAATTTTCGACTGCATCCACATTCAAGATACTCAATGCGCTTATATCGCTCGAAGAAAAGGCCATTTCTGGAAAAGACGATGTGCTGAAATGGGACGGGCATATTTACAATTTTCCTGATTGGAACCGTGACCAAACGCTGGAAAGTGCGTTCAAGGTTTCCTGTGTTTGGTGTTTTCAGGAGCTTGCTCGCCGGGTCGGCGCAGAGAAGTATCGAAGTTATTTACGCAAGTCTGTTTACGGAGAATTACGTGAGCCTTTTGAGGAAACAACATTCTGGCTTGATGGTTCGCTTCAAATCAGCGCAATCGAACAAGTTAGTTTCCTCAAGAAAGTTTATTTGCGTACTCTTCCATTCAGTTCTGCGTCCTACGAAACATTAAGACAAATAATGCTTGTGGAACAAACACCGGCTTTTACGATGCGGGCCAAGACAGGTTGGGCAGCGAGAGCAAAGCCGCAAGTTGGCTGGTATGTGGGCTATGTCGAAACTCCAAAGGATGTATGGTTCTTTGCCACGAATATTGAAGTCCGTGACGAAAAGGAATTGCCCTTACGCCAGAAGCTGACAAGAGAAGCATTGCAAGCAAAGGGAGTCATCGAATAATTAACAAAATTAACAAAAGTAACAAAAAGGTCCGGGCTCGAATTACGCTACCGAATTACGACGTTCATATTTTCAGCAAAGACTGCTCTTGTAGTAATAGTGGACAGACCACGCTTTTCAGACGCAAGGAGAGTCTTTGTTGATTCTGATTCCACTAGCGGAAGCATACAGCCGACGCGCTGCGCGCGAGGTTGATCTTGGTCGTTAGGCGCATGGCGTCCCGAGGATAGTCCGAATGCCCACTGTCTTGCGTGTCGGAGCGTATCGGTTTTTCTTCTACGCCAGTGATCGAGATGAGCCCGAGCATATCCACGTGGAGCGTGAAGACAGCATCGCCAGGTTCTGGCTCGACCCGGTTCGTCTTCAAAGCAGTGGAGGCTTGTCACGAGTCGAAATCAGCCAAATTGAGAAGCTCGTCGAGAAGCATCAGTCTGAATTGATGGAGGCTTGGAATGAGTATTTCCGCGATTGAAATCGAGATTCCCCTCGCCCAAGCCGTGAGGGTCACTCAGGATTCTTTGCACGTCGATCTTGCTGACGGGCGGACGATCTCTGTTCCGCTCGCATGGTACCCGCGCCTGCTGCATGCCACGGCTGATGAACGAAAGAGCTGGCAGTTAATTGGAATGGGTCGAGGCATCCATTGGGAGGCTCTTGACGAAGACATTAGTGTGGAAGGTCTGTTGGCGGGAAGAGCCTCTGGAGAGAGTCAGACCTCGTTGAAGAAATGGTTGAACTCACGATCATCGGGCCTGACCGGCGCTTAGAGCGGACCGGCCGCAAGCGGCCTGAAAAAGCATCGCCGCTTTCGGCCGATCCGTTCAAGCTTGACGTTAAGCCGCCCGGCGCACCAAGATCGCTGATATCAAGAAGGAAAATATCATGATCAAGCAAGTATTCATCAATCTCCCGGTTGCCGACCTTCAGAAATCAGTTGCCTTCTTCGCGGCACTTGGATTTTCGAAGAACCCACAGATGTCCAGTGACGCTGGCGCATGCATCGTCATGAGCGATGCAATTTTTGTCATGCTGAGTACGCACGACGGATTCCGAAATTTCACGCCGAAATCCATTTGCGACACAAAGACAGCCGTTGAGGTTCTTGTCTCGCTCTGTTGTGAAAACCGTGAAGAAGTCGATGGCCTCGTCGCCAAAGCAATTGCATCTGGAGGCTCGACCTACGACAAGCCGGAAGATCTTGGTTTCATGTATTCACATAGCTTTGTCGATCTGGATGGCCATGGTTGGGGGCTTTTCTGCGTGAGAGAGACATAGGCACGGCAATGATTTGCGCATTATTGACTGAGCCAAGGCATCTCGCTCGCGAAAAACTCATCGCCCAGCGAGCAGCCAGAATGCTTAAGCGTAGCGCCATGAGGGGCTGTCCCCTGTTTTCAGCCTTCGTCGGTTTCGTTCCCGGTTTTCCCGGTGCTCATTCCCAAGGTGGACGCTGGATGAAGTCAACCACAACCTGGCGAGGCCAGACTGAAGGCGGCCGGCGTGCAGGTTATAACTGCCCCCGCCAATCCGGCAAGTTTGCCTCACACTGCATTGCAGCGGATTCGCTTCGTTCACCGCTGAATTTGTCTACAGGCATCACCGACACCCATGCAGTGGCTTGAACACAAGATTCCGCCTCCGGTCGTTGGCGCACTCGTGGGCGTGGCGATGTGGCTCGTTGCGCCTTTTGGCCCGGCGCTGGCGCTTGCTGCAAGCACGCGGCATGTCGCCGCAGCCGTCCTGATCGCCGTAGCCCTGGCGTTCGATATTGCGGGTCTGCTGGCCTTTCGCGCTTCGCGAACCACCATTAACCCGCTCACGCCCGATCGGGCGTCGGCGCTGGTCACCGGCGGGGTCTACCGAATCACCCGGAATCCCATGTACGTGGGCCTGTGCTTCATCTTGTTGGCCTGGGCCGTCCATCTCTCGGCGTGGCTGCCCTTCCTGGGCCCGCCCATCTATGTCCTGTGCATCACGCGCTACCAGATCCTGCCGGAGGAGCGTGTTCTTCGTCGCTTGTTCGGGGAGCAGTACGTCCAGTACACCGCCCGTGTCCGGCGCTGGCTGTGACGCCAACCCTTCGCAGGAGCCGACTCGCACCAACATGGCGCTCGCGCCTCGGATCAAACCGTCGGGCGTCCCCGGAACTCACAAAGGAGCATTCTTGAAGACCATTGGCCTTATTGGTGGCATGAGCTGGGAATCAACCATCCCCTACTACCGCATAATCAACGAGACGATCAAGGAACGATTGGGCGGACTCCATTCGGCGAGGATCGTTCTCTACAGCGTAGACTTTCAAGAAATTGAGCGCCTGCAGCAGGCCGGTAACTGGGAAGCCGCCGGAATAATTCTGGCCGATGCGGCGCGTTCACTCGAGGCGGCAGGAGCCGCCTTCCTGGTTTTGTGCACCAATACCATGCACAAGGTGGCGTCCAGCATTGAGGCTGCCGTGGCCATCCCGCTGTTTCACATTGCCGATCCAACCGCCACCGCAATCAAACGCGCGGGCCATTCATCCGTTGGCCTGCTTGGCACGCGGTTCACCATGGAACAAGCCTTCTACCGCGACCGATTGAGCGAGCAGCACGGCCTTCGGGTCATCGTTCCTGGTGCGGAAGATCGCGCAGTTGTCCACCGCATCATTTACGAAGAGTTGTGCCTGGGGATCGTCAGGCCGGAGTCTCGCAGCGCGTATCGAGGAGTCATTGAAAGGCTTGCCTCCCAAGGGGCACAGGCCATCATTCTCGGATGCACTGAGATTTCGCTGCTGGTCGATCAGCAGGACTCACGGGTTCCACTTTTCGATACCGCAGCCATTCACGCACGAATGGCTGCGGAAGCAGCGCTATCCCCGTGACGACCCACCCCGCGGTCAACCGGAAGCCCAGCATCGCCGGCTTCCGCGAATCCATCCAGTTCAACCCTGGCGTCGATGACTGCCCTGTCAATGCGCCAGCCGGCACCACGCGACGCATTACGCCAACAGCTCGGTTGGCGTAACGAATACACCCGGCACCAACAGCGGCGCGATCGCGTCGACGGCGGCCGGCGTGCGGATCAGGCCATAATTGTTGCCGGCCGGTTCCCTATGCACCGTCATTTCGCCGGTATTGGCATCCAGTAGCCAGACTTCCGGGATGCCGTGGCGGGCATAGCAGCGAAGTTTCACCTCGCGGTCGTATTTGAGCGTGCTGTCGGACACCTCGACGATCAACAGGATGTCGGGCGGGCCGGGAAGCCTGTCGAGGTAGTTGTTCCGCGTGACCAGGGAGATATCCGGCAGCGGTTCGCTGTTGTCGCCAAGCTGGATCGGATTCTGGACGCGCACCATGTAGCTCGCGCGTGGCCCGCCGCCCAGCAATTCCGCCAGGCGATCGACCAGAAACGCATGCTTGCAGCCTATCGGCGCCATGTCGATCAACTCCCCATCGATCAATTCGATACGGTCGGTCTCGTCGAGCACACCGGAGCGTGCCATACGGTGATATTCCTCCACCGACCAACGATGATACTGAACGGCCGCGGATTCGCGAGCTTCTTCAAGCATGGTGGACATGGCGCCTTCCCGAAGTCATGGGCGAAGAGATGATAGTCCTGCTATTCGTCTGCCGGCAATGGCTCCACCCCTTTCATCCGGCGTCGATGAGCACTTCGCCTCCTCCTGCCACCGCCTCCTTCCGCCTCGCCAGCAAGGTATACACCGTCGGCACGACGAACAGCGTGAACAAGGTCCCCAGCAGCAGGCCGCCGACGATCACCCAGCCAATCTGTTGCCGGCTCTCGGCGCCGGCGCCGCGGGCCAGGGCCAGGGGGATCGTCCCCAGCACCATCGCCCCGGTGGTCATCAGGATCGGCCGCAGCCGCAGGACCGAAGCCTCGATCACCGCCTGCCTGATCGCGCTCCCCCGCTCCTGCAACTGGTTGGCGAACTCGACGATCAGGATGCCATGCTTGGTGATCAGCCCGACCAGCGTCACCAGCCCGATCTGGCTGTAGACGTTGAGCGTGCCGCCGCTGAGCAGCAGCGCCAGCAGCGCGCCGGTCATCGACAGCGGCACGGTCAGCATGATGATGAACGGATCGCGGAAGCTCTCGAACTGGGCGGCAAGCACCAGGTAGATGAAGGCCAGCGCCAGGATGAAGGTCAGCGCCAGCGACGACGACGAGAGCTTGAACTCGCGCGACTGGCCGGCATAGTCGATCGCATAGCCGGGCGGCAGCACGCGCCCGGCGGTCTGTTCGAGGAACGTCAGGGCTTCGCCCATGGCGTAGCCCGGCGTCAGGTTGGCGGTGAGGGTCACCGCCCGCCGCTGTCCGAAGTGGTTGAGTTCGCGCGGACTGACCGTCTCGTTCACCCGCAGCAGATTCGCCAGCGGGATCATGCTGCCGTCCCTGGCGCGGACAAAGATGTCGCGGATGTCCGACGGCGTGGCCCGGTCGATGTCCGCGACCTGGACGATCACGTCGTACTGCTCGCCCTCGCGCTTGAAGCGGGTCACCTGGCGGCCGCCGAGCATGGTTTCCAGCGTCCGCCCGACGGTTTCGATCTGCACGCCGGTGTCCATCGCCTTGTCGCGATTGACGATCACCGACAGTTCGGGCTTGTTCAGCTTGAGGTCGGTATCGACGTTGGTGAAACCGGGATTCTTCGCCACCTCGTCGAGGATCTTGCGGGTCATCTGTTCGAGCTCGGTATAGGACGCCGAGGTGACGATCACGAAATTGACCGGCCGCTCGCGCGGACTCTGCCCGAGCGACGGCGGCAGCACCGGAAAGGCGAGCACGCCCGGGATGCCGCTGAATTTCGGGAAAAGCTCCTTGACCACCGCCGCCGAGTTGCGTGTCCGCTGGCTCCAGTCCGTCAGTCCGACGAAGGAGATGCCCTGGCTGACGGTCGGGTTGCCGGCGACGACGAAGTAGCGCTCGACGTCGGCGGTCTGGGCATAGATGTTCTGGAGCTGCGTGGCGTATTTTTCGGTGTAGTCGAGCGTCGCCCCCTCGGGCCCGAGGAACACCCCGAGGATCACCCCGCGGTCTTCGATCGGCGCCAGTTCGGACTTCAGTGCGCCGAGCAGCAGCACGTTCGCCCCCGCGACCAGCGCAAAGGCCAGCATCACCAGCCAGCGCCGTGCCAGCGCGGCGGTGAGCACGCGGCGATACCCCGCGGTCACCCAGTTCAGGAAGTTCTCCACCCGGACGTAGGCCTGGCCGTGCCGCGTCTCGTGCTTCAGCAGCAGCGAGCACATCATCGGTGACAGCGTCAGGGCGACGAAACCCGAGACCAGCACCGCCCCGGCGAGAGTCAGCGCGAACTCGACAAACAGCTTGCCGGTGCGCCCGGTCATGAAGGCCACCGGCGCATACACCGCGGCCAGGGTGATGGTCATCGCCACCACCGCGAAGCCGATCTCCTGCGCGCCCTGGAACGCCGCCTGCCGGCGCGGCATGCCCTCCTCGATGTGGCGGTAGATGTTCTCGAGGACGACGATGGCGTCATCGACGACGAGTCCGATGGCCAGCACCAGCGCCAGCAGGGTCAGGGTATTGATCGTGAACCCGAGCACCAGCATCAGCGCGAAGGCACCGATCAGCGACACCGGGATGGTCACCAGCGGAATCAGCGTCGCCCGGAAATTGCGCAGGAAAATGAAGATGATCAGCAGCACCAGCAGCATCGCCTCGCCGATGGTCTTGAACACCGCGTCGATCGAACGGTCGATGAACACCGACGAATCGTAGGCGACGCTGGCGGTCATTCCCGGCGGCAGTTCGCTGATCACTTTCGGCAGTTCGGCGCGCAGCGCGCGCGAGAGTTCGAGCGGATTGGCCGTCGCCTGCTTGATCACCCCGAGCGCCACCGCCGGCCGGCCGTTGAAGCGCACGCTGCTGCGCTCCGAGGCGGCACCGATCTCGACGCGGCCGAGGTCGGCGATGCGCACCGGGTAGCTGCCCTTGGCATCGGCCGCCTGCTTGACGATGATCTCGGCGAACTGCGCCGGCTCGGAAAGATCGGTGCGCGCGACCACCGAGAACTCGCGGCTGCGACTCTCGATGCGGCCGGCCGGCACCTCGACGTTCTGCCGCCGCAGGGCCTCCTCGACATCCTGCGGCGTCAGGGCGAAGGCCGCCAGACGGTCGCGATCGAGCCAGATGCGCATCGCAAACTTGCGCTCGCCGAAGACGCGCACGTCGGCGGCGCCGGGCAGCGTCTGCAGGCGCGGCTTGACGATGCGATTGGCGATGTCGGTGACCGCCAGCGCCGAATGCTGGTCGGAGGAAAACGCGATCCAGATGATCGGATTGGCGTCGGCCTCGACCTTGGCGATCACCGGTTCGTCGATGTCCGTCGGCAACTTGTTGCGGACCCGCGAGACGCGGTCGCGCACATCCGAAGCCGCCGAGTCGGGGTTGCGCTCGAGCTTGAAGCGCACCGAGATCTGGCTGTTCTCCTGGCGCGAGATCGAGGTGATGACGTCGACGCCTTCGATGCCGGCCAGCGAATCCTCCAGCGGCTTGCTGATCTGCGACTCGACGATTTCGGCGGAGGCCCCGCGATAGGTGGTATCGACGGTGACCACCGGTTCGTCGATCTTCGGGTACTCGCGCACCGGCAGACGGGTGTACGAGACCAGCCCGACCAGCATGATCGACAGCGAGAGCACCGTCGCGAACACCGGGCGACGAATGCACAGATCGGAGATTTTCATTTGCCCGGCCCCGCGGTTGCGGCCGCGGCTGCCGGCGGCGGCGTGCCGGCAGCGCCATCGCCGACGACGCGCACCGCCGTCTCATCGCGCAGCTTCATCTGCCCGGCGGTGACCACCTCGTCGCCGGCGCTCAGACCCTCGACCACCTCGACCTGCGCATCGCGGCGCAGCCCGGTACGGATCGGCGTGCGTTTCGCCCGGCCATCGATCACGCGGTAAACATAAGGCGCCTTGCTGTCCGGCACCACCGCCTGTTCCGGGATCAGCAGCACCTGGTTGCGCTGCTCGAAGATCAAACGTACACGTACGAACATGCCGGGGCGCAGCCGCGCTTCGCGGTTCGGCAGATGCGCGCGCAGCGAAATGGCCCGCCCGCCGGCCTCGACCAGGGGATTGATCGCGTCGAGCACCGCCGTGAACACCTCGCCGGGCAGCGCGTCGCTAGACACCTCCAGGCGCTGCCCGGGCTTGAGTTGCGCGAGGTACGATTCGGGCAGGCGAAAATCGATCTTCAGCGTGCTGATATCCTCGATGTTGATCAGCTCCTGCCCTTCCTTGACGTAGTCGCCGACACTGATGTTGCGAATGCCGACGATGCCCGAGAATGGCGCCAGCAGACGCATCTTGTCGAACCTGGCCTGCGCCAGCGCCAGCGCCGCTTCCTGGACCTTCAACGCCGCCTGGGCGTTGTCGAGCGCCTGCTGGCTGATGAATTTCTTCTCGAAGAGATCGGCCGTGCGCTGGTAATTGCTGCGCGCGAGGCCGAGGTTGGCGCGGGCCTGATCGAGTTCCGCGGCCTGCGTCGCGGCGTCGAGCACCAGCAACAGCGAACCCTTGCCGACCGCCGCACCGTCCTGGAAGTTGATCGACGCGATGCGGCCCGCGGTCTCCGGGCGCATCACCACCGACTCGTTCGAGCGCAGCGAACCGACCGCGCTGGCGTCGAGCGCGAGCGCAGCCGCCAACACGCGCGCCGTCTCGACGGGAAGCGCCTGGGCCGGCGGCGCGGTGCCCGACTTCGCCGCACTGCCGCCAGGCACCGCCGGCAACGTCGGGCCGGCCGCGCCGCGAAAACTCGTGTAGGCAAAATAGCCAAGCCCGAGAAGGCCGGCCAGGGCCAGGGCCAGCACCAGAAAGCGCTTGTTGCTGCTCGACATGTCGATCCGAATCTTCCGCCGCAGCGGCTCAATGAAGGGAGTTCACCACTGCCGTGCCCGGTGGCCCGGCAGGCGGCGAAGTGTAGCGAAGCCCGATGATATCGGAAAGCCCGGACAACGCACGCCTGCCGGGCGCCGGCCCAGCGGCGGCGCTTGTTTTCCTGCGCCTTACCGCGACATTGTTGGCAAAACGGGGGGCTTTTTCGGTTCAACTCCGGCAGGCGCGGTGCTAGAGTCCCGCTTGTCGTGTTCGTCGATTCGATTGCCTGTCGATTGTCTGACCGCCCGTTCCGGTGCATTGGCGTGCGGTCACCGAAACGGGAGTGGGTCAATGAGAATACCAGCCGAAGTCATACCACCTGTCGCCAACCTGAACAAGGAGATCGAAGGCGAAAGGAAAACAGAACCCGTCGGCGGCGCCGCCGGACTGCCCGACGAGGTTTCGGCCTCGCCGGATGGCCAGGCGCCACCGTTCGCGGAACGAGGCAAGCGCCGGCAGGCGGCAACGTCGCCGGTCGTTCACCAGCAGCAGGAACCGCCGCCGCAGGCCGATCGACGACAGGCCGAGCGCCGTTCGGAAAACCGGCCGGTCCTGCTCGACACGCGCACGCAGCGCGGCCGTCGGCAAGCCTCCGGGGATCAGCGCATCAATATCAAGGTCTGAGCGCCGCGCCGAGCTTTCGCTGGTATCCTTGACGGATTCCGGGTCGCGTGCGCGATGGCCTGCCCCCGTCGCTCGCCAGAGCGTACCGCCCCCCGTTTCACTTCCTCAAGGACTCCGCATGCGCACACTTTTCAGCCCGCTTCGCGTCGGCGAAATCGACCTGGCCAACCGCATCGTCATGGCCCCGCTGACGCGCAACCGCGCGGCACCCGGCCAGGTGCCATCGACCCTCGCCATCGACTACTACCGGCAACGCGCGACCGCCGGACTGATCATCAGCGAGGCGACGCAGATCAGCCCCGCCGGCCAGGGCTACCTCGACACGCCGGGAATCTACAACGCCGAACAGGTCGCCGCATGGCAGCGGATCACCGCCGCCGTGCATGCCGAGGGCGGACGCATGGTCGCGCAGTTGTGGCACGTCGGGCGGATCTCGCATGTCTCGCTGCAACCCGAGGGTCAGGCGCCGGTGTCGTCAACCGCCCGCCGCGCCGACACCAAGACCTTCACCAGCAACGGCTTCGTCGACGTTTCGACGCCGCGCGCCCTGCGCACCGACGAGATCCCGGCGCTGATCGCCAGCTACCGACACGCGGCGCGTTGCGCGCTCGACGCCGGCTTCGACGGCGTCGAGGTGCATGGCGCCAACGGCTACCTGATCGAGCAGTTCCTGCGCGACAGCATCAACGACCGTAGCGACGAATACGGCGGCTCGATCGCCAACCGCGCGCGCCTGCTGGTCGAGGTGATGCAGGCCGTCGCCGGCGAGATCGGCGGCGGCCGCACCGGATTGCGCCTGTCTCCGGTCACCCCGGCCAACGACGCGGCGCAGGACAGCAACCCGCAGGCTTTGTTCGAACATGCGCTGACCCAGCTCGCGCCGCTGCAACTCGCGTTCATCGAAGTGGTCGAGGGCCAGACCGCCGGCCCGCGCGATTTCGCGCCCTTCGATTACGCCGCGCTGCGCAGCCGGTTCAACGGCCCCTGGATGGTCAACAACGGCTATCAGCGGCAGATGGCGCTCGACGCCGTCGCCACGGGCGCGGCCGATCTCGTCTCATTCGGCCGCCCGTTCATCTGCAACCCGGATCTCGTACGCCGGCTGCGCGAAAACGCCGCCTGGAACGCGCTCGACCCCAGCACCCTGTATGGCGGCGGCGCCAAGGGCTATACCGACTATCCGACGCTCGATGAACCGGTGACCGCCTGACGCAGCACTGACCGACTCCCGAGGCCCGGCCGTGCATCCTTGAGACTCACGCATGGCGCCCTGAACCCTGACCTTGAGTTTTCGGGACGCGCGCCCGACTCTCCGAACCTCAAGCGTGAGTCTCTGTGCCTCACAGGCGACTTTCCGAGCCTCGACCGTGAGTCTCTGCACCTCGCAAGTGACTCTCCGAAGCTCGACCGTGATTCCCTGCGCCGCACGCTGGACACGCCGCGGCCTGACCTCGACGCTCCGTGCCCGGAGCGTGAACCGTTGCACCCTGACGCCAAGTCCCCGTGGCTTGCGTCTGGCACTGCGAACGGCCACCACCTTGATCCGCAGCCGTTACAATAGCCTGACCGGATGCTCGCGGCAGCGTCGAGGGATATCAACTTGGAGGGGAAAACGGATGATCCAGCAGGACACTTTCCAACGCATTCGTCAGGGGTTGCGCGCTGCCCTGGCGGTATTGCTCGTCAGCCTGGCCCTGCCGACGGCGGCACAACAACCCGGTTCGGCGCAGATCAGCGCCATCCGTCAGGCGTGCCGCGCCGATTATCAGGCGAACTGTGCCGGGGTGCCGACCGGCGGCGCGGCGGCGATGTCCTGCCTGCAGGAGAATGCGATGTATACCTCGCCGTCGTGCCAGCAGGCCTTGCGCGCGGCGAGCGGCGGCGGCGCGGCGGCGACGGCTGCACGACCGGCGGCAAGCACTGACCGCGCCGCGGCGGCCGACAGCTGGCCACACACACTCAGCGGTGCCAGTGGCAGCGCGGTCGTCTATCAGCCGCAGGTCATCGCCTGGCCCGACCGGCAGACGCTGCGGACGCGCATCGCACTGAGTGTGACACCGGCGGGCGCGACGGCGGCGGTACTGGGCACCGTCGAGGTGAGCTTCGCCACCAGCACCGACCTGTCGACACGCTGGGTAACGCTGTCGAACCCCCAACTCGTCAGTTCGCGTTTTCCGGCCGCCGACACCGCCCAGGCGGAACGTATCGACGCGCACATCCGGTCGGCGCTGGCCGCGCTCCCCGCCAAGCGCGTGCCGCTGGACACCCTTCTCCTGAGCCTGCGCCGGGAGACCGAGACGCCACCGGCTGTCGCGGTGCACAATGAGCCGCCGCGCATCTTCGTCAGCGAACGCCCGGCCAGCCTGCTGATCTTCGATGGTGCACCGGTGTTGACCCCGATCGCCGGCACGCCCCTGAGCTATGCCGTCAACACCAACTGGAGCATCTTCTTCGACGGCGACACGCACACCTGGTACTGGCTGAACAACGGCGCCTGGCTGCGCGCAAGCAGCGTCGAAGGACACTGGACGCCGGCCGGGACGCTGCCGCCCGCCTTCTCCGGACTGCCGAACGATCGCAACTTCGCCGACGTTCGCCAGCAGATTCCCGGACGCCAGTTGAGCATCGCCGACGTGCCACAGGTCTTCGTGTCCACGTTGCCGGCCGAGATCATCGTCACACTCGGCGCGCCGCAGTTCACGGCCATTCCCGGAACCAGCCTGCAGTACGTGGCCAACACCGACGCGGCGCTGTTCCGCGACGCCGGCAACGGCCAGTTCTACTACCTGGTGTCGGGCCGCTGGTTTTCGGCAAGCAGCCTGAGCGGTCCGTGGACCTTTGCCACCACCCGCCTGCCGCCCGATTTCGCACGCATCCCGGCCAGCAGCCCGCGCGGCTTCGTGCTCGCCTCGGTGCCGGGAACGGCGCAGGCGCAGGAGGCGCTGATCCAGGCGCGCATCCCGCAGCAGGCAACCCTGAGCAGCAGCACCGCCAGGCTCGACGTGGTCTATGCGGGGCCACCGAAATTCGAGCCGATCCCGGGCACGACCATGGCCTATGCGGTGAACACCTCGTTCAATGTGGTGCAGGCCGAGAACAGCTATTACGCCTGCCATCAGGGGGCGTGGTTTGTCGCCGCCTCGCCGCTGGGGGCGTGGACGCTGGCCGGGTCGGTGCCCGACGCGATCTACACGATTCCGCCGAGCAGCCCGCTCTACCCCTGTACCTACGTGCGCGTCTACGCGTCGACGCCGACCACCGTGACCTACGGCTACACCGCCGGCTATACCCTGGGCTACATCAGCGCCGGGGTGATGGTCTACGGCACCGGTTTCTATTATCCGCCGGTGATCTATCCGGGACTGGTGCCGATCTACTACCCGTACCCGGTCAGCTACGCCGGCGCCACCTACTACAACTCGGCCACCGGCGCGTGGGCACGCGGCGGCGCGATCTACGGCTCCTACTACGGCGCCGCAGGCGGTACCGCCTATAACCCGGCGACCGGCGCCTGGGCGCGCGGCGGTGCGGTATACGGACCGTACGGCGGCGCCGGCGCGTTCTCGGCCTACAATCCGACCACCGGCAGCTATGCGCACGGCAGCGCGGTCTGGGGCGCCAACGGCGCGGCCGGCAACGCCAGTTGGTACAACGCCCGCACCGGCGTTTCCGGGACCACCAACCAGAACAGCAACGCCTATGGCCGCTGGGGTTCGAGCACCGTCTCGGGACCGAACCAGACGGTGCACACGCAGAGCCAGAGCAATGCGCGCGGCGCGGCCGGATCGTTTACTTCGAGCAGCGGTGCCGAGGGCGCCGCGGTGCGTGGGGCCGGCGGCAACAGCGCCGGCGCGGTCAAGACCGCGAGCGGCAATGTCTATGCCGGCGCCGATGGCAACGTGTACAAGAAGACTTCCGACGGTTGGCAGAAGTACGATAACGGCGCGTGGAATTCGCCGCAGAAGCCGGCGAGCAGTTTTTCCGGCGCCAGCGAGCGCGGCAGCGCCGGTGCGGCGGCCGGAGAAGGCGCTCGCGGCTTCGACCAGTCGGCGCAACTGGAGCAGGATCACCAGGCGCGCTTCGACGGCGCGCAGCGGCAGCAGCAATTCGGCGCGACGGGTGGCCAGGACAGTTTCGCCTCGCGTTTCGAGGGCGGCATGCGCGGCGGTGAAGGCGGCTTCGGAGGCATGCGCTCGGGCGGTTTCGACGGTGGTGGCGGCTTCCGTGGCGGCGGCGGTTTCGGCGGCGGCAGGTTCCGGCGCTGAGCGTGCCAGGGGCCGCGGCGGCGACGCCGGCGCCGCCCGATCTGGCGACACATTCGAGAGGAGAACGCTGATGCAGCGATCGCGTCACATGCACAGTCTGTTGGCCGGCAGCGTCCTGCTGGCCCTTGCCGGCGTTGCCGACGCCCAGGCGCTATTCCTGGCCCGGCGCGCGGTCGGGCGCATCGAACAGATGTCGCAGTCGTCGCCGACCACCGGCGCCGCCTACGACACGGCGGTGGTGATCGTCGAGGTCGCCCCGGATCGGGTCTTCGCCACCATCAAGCGCCTGCTGGCCGAGAACACGGAAGTCCGGGTGACCGGCAGCGATGACGCCCGGCGCTCGGTGGAGTTCACCGACGGCACGCAGATCGGCGGCATCCAGGTCAACCCGCTCAACGACCAGCTGTCGCAACTGCTGGTCTCGACCGCGCATCCCGGCATCACCACTTCGACGACCTCGAAGATCGTGGCGCGCATCATGGACGTGTGTCGGGAGTTGAACGTCGCCTGCCACCCGGGAGGTTCCTGATCCTCGCCACCGGGTTTGCTGGCGAGGATCAGAACAGCGGCGGCAGCATCTGCGGGGCGGCCGAAGGGCCGCCGCCGCTGAGTTTGTCGGCTTCATTTACCCAGCCGCCGCCCATCGCCTTGTAGATGTTCACCGCAGAGGCGAACAGCGAGGCACGCAGGGACGCCAGATTGAGTTCCGCCGGGAACAGCGTCTGCTCGGCCTGCAGCACCGTCGAATAGCCGGTGTACCCGCCGTCGTACTGCAAGCGTGCCAGGCGCGCGTACTCGGTCAGGGCGACGACCAGCCGCTGTTGCGCGGCGAGTTGCTCCTGCAGCTTCTGGTTGGCGACCAGCGCGTTGTCCACATCGGCAAAGGCGTTGCGGATCGCCAGCTGATAGTTGAGCAGCGCCGCCTTCTGCCCGGCTTCGGCCTGCGCGACCTGACCGCTGACCGCGCCGAAGGTGAAAATCGGGCCGACCAGGGAACCGCTGTAGTTCCAGACGCGCGCCGAGCCCTTGAACAGATTCGACAATTCGGAACTGGCGCCGCCGAAAGCGCCGGTCAGCGAGATCGCGGGAAAGTACAGCGCCCTGGCCGCGCCGATCTGCGCATTGGCGGCCACCAGCGCCTGCTCGGCCTGCAGCAGGTCGGGGCGCTGCTCGAGCAGGGCCGACGGCAGGCCGGCCGGTACCGGCGGCAGGGCAAGTTCATCGACCGACTTGCCACGGGCGATCGGACCCGGATCGCGGCCGATCAGGACTGCCAGCGCGTTCTGGTTCTGCGCGATCTGCGATTCGAGCAGGGGAATCTGCGCCGCCGCCGACTCGTATTGCGACTGCGCCTGCACGACGTTCATCTTCGACACCTGGCCGTACTTGAACTGCAGTTCGAAAAGCCTGACCGATTCGCCGTAGGTCGACAACGTCTTGCGGGCAACCTGCAGCTGCGCGTCGAGGCCGCGCAATTGCAGGTAGCTGTTGGCCACCGAAGTGACCAGCGACAGGATCACGCCGCGCCGCGCCTCGTCGGTGGCCAGCAGGTTGGCCAGCGCCGCCTCGGACTGGCGCCGAATGCGGCCCCAGAGGTCGATCTCCCAGCTTGCCGAGAGCGCCGCCTCGTAGGCCGTGCTCGGGTTCGGGTAGTTGCGCAGCAGCGCGGCAAACGCCGGTTCGAGCGAGCGCTGGCGCTCGCCGGTGGCCGCGTAGCCGAGTTGCGGAAAGAGTGGCGAGCGCGATTGTGTGAGCAGCGCCGCCGCCTGCTCGACGTTGGCGGCGGCGATCGCGATGTTGCTGTTGTGCGCCAGTCCCTCGATGATCAGCTGATCGAGCACCGGGTCCCGGAACTGCTTCCACCACCGCGTGTCGGCGGTGTCGGCAGCGTCCTTCGCCGCGTACTGGAACGTCGCCGGGGGATCGACTGGCGGGCGCCGGTAGTCGGGGCCCATCAGGCAGCCGGCGAGCAGCGCCGTGCCGGCGCAGACGAGCAGACGCTTCATGCCTGGCGCCCGTCCGGCGACGACGCCGACGCCGGGTCAGCGGCTTCCCGCGGCATCGCCTCGCGGCGGCGCTCGGCGAGGCGGTCGAAGAGGTAGAAGAACAGCGGCACGTAGAGCATGGCCAGCGTCGTCTCGCCGATCATTCCGCCGATGATCCCGGTGCCGATCGAATGACGGGCATTGGCGCCGGCACCGAGCGCCATGGCCAGCGGCAGGCAGCCGAAGGCGAAGGCCAGCGAGGTCATGATGATCGGCCGCAACCGCTGTTCGCCGGCAAGCACGGTCGCTTCCATGATCGACTTGCCCTGCCGGCGGAAGTCGACCGCCGCCGACACCCGCAGGACCGCGTTCTTGGCGCCGAGGCCGATGAGCACCAGCAGGCCGATCTGGAAGTAGACGTCGTTCTCCAGCCCGCGCGCCCAGTTGGTGAGCAGCGCCCCGAGGATGCCGAAGGGCACTGCGGTCATCACCGCGCCCGGCAGCGTCCACGACTCGTACTGCGCGGCGAGCACCAGGAAGACGATCAGCAACCCGAAAGCAAAGGCCAGCGCCGAGGTGCCGCCGGACTGCTTCTCCTCGAAGGCGAGGCCCGACCAGGCGAAGGTATAGCCTGCCGGCAGGACTTCGCGCGCCACCGCCTCCATGGCCGCGATCGCCTGCCCGGAACTGAAACCCGGCGCCGGGTTGCCGATCACCTTGGCCGCCGGGAAGCCGTTGAAATGCGGCAGGATGTCCGGGCCGGCGCGCCAGTGCGTGCTGACCACCGCCGACAGGGGCACCATCTTGCCCTGGCTGTTGCGGGTGTACAGCCGCGTCAGATCCTCGGGTTGCTGGCGGAATTTCGCATCCGACTGCACGATGACCCACCAGACGCGGCTGAACTGGCTGAACTGGCTGGCGGTCAGCGAGCCGAACTGCGCCTGGATCGCGCTGTAGACATCCTGCACCTGCAGACCGAGCAGCGTCGCCTTGTCGCGATCGACATCGGCCCGCAACTGCTGCGCCTGCGCCGTGAAGGTGCTGTTCAGCGCAGCCAGCTCGGGACGCGCACGCGCCTTGTCGAGGAAAGCGCGCGTCAGCTCGTCGAGCTTCGACGGGTCGCCGGCGGTGCTGTCCTGGATCCAGAATTCGAAACCGCCGGTGGTGCCGATGCCCGGGATCGGCGGCGGCGCGATCGGCAGCACGATCGCCTCCTCGATGTGTCTGGCCTGTTCGTAGAGCGCGAGCAGGATGGCGCGGGCGTTCTGGCTGCGCGCCGAGTCGATCGAGGCGTAACGTTCGTCGAAGGACTTGAAGGTGACGAAGAAGGTCGCCGCATTCGCCTTGTAGCCGGCATCGATCAGACTGTAGCCGGTGATCATCGAGCGCCGTTCGACCCCCGGAATCTTCGCCAGGATGGCATCGACGCGCTCGGCGACGGCCTGCGTGCGATCGAGGCTGGCGGACTGCGGCATGATGATCGCCACCATCGCGTAACCCTGATCCTCGTTCGGCACGAAGCTGGTCGGCAGCAGGTGAAACAGATGCCAGATGCTGTACAGGAACACCGCCAGCAGCAGCAGGGCTACCACCACCCGCTTGATGACCCATTCGACCGCGTGCCCGAAAGCCCGCGTCACCCGCTCGACCTGGCGGTTGAACCAGGCGAAGAAGCCGCGCTGCGCCGCCGGGGTGTGCCGGAGCAGCAGCGAACACATGGCCGGGGTCAGGGTCAGAGCGACAAAACCCGAGAGGCTCACCGAGATGACGATGGTGATCGCGAACTGGCGGTAGAGCTGGCCGGTGGTGCCGGGCAGGAAAGCGGCCGGCACGAAGACCGAAGCCATCACCAGGACCACGGCGACGAGCGAACTGCCGATCTCGCCCATCGAGCGGATCGTCGCCTCCTTCGCTGCCAGATGGTGTTGCGTCATGTTGCGCTCGACGTTCTCGACGACGACGATGGCGTCGTCGACGACCATGCCGATCGCCAGGATCAGGCCGAACAGGGTCAACAGGTTGACCGAGAAGCCGAGCGCCAGCATGCCGGCAAAAGTGCCGACCAGCGCGACGACGATCGCCACCGCGCAGATCAGCGTCGTGCGCAGACTCTGCAGGAACAGGTAGACGACCAGCACCACCAGCACCATCGCCTCGGCCAGCGTCTTCAGCACCTCCTCGATCGACAGGCGCACGAAGTCGTTGGTGTCGAGCGCCACCACCACTTCGAGGCCCTCGGGAAAACGCGACTTCATCTCCGCCAGCGCCGCGCGCACGGCCTGCGAAACCACCAGGCCGTTGGCACCCGGCTGCTGGTAGATGGCGATGAAGGTCGTCGGCTCGCGGTCGAGCTGGGTATCGACGATGTACTGTCGCAGGCCCACTTCGGCGCGCGCCACGTCTCCGACGCGGACGATCGCGCTGCCGTCCTGGCTGGCGCGCAGGATGATCCTTTCGTATTGGCGCGGGTCGACGAACTGGCCCTGCGTGACCACCGGGAAGCTGAGTTCGACGGCGCCGGCGGTCGGCTGCTGCCCGATCTGACCGGCGCCGAACAGCGCATTCTGGGTGTTGATCGCATTGGCGATGTCGCTGGTGGTGATCGCCAGCGAGGCCATGCGGTCCGGGTTCATCCAGATGCGCATGGCCTGGTCGGGGACGCCCATGATCTGGGCCTGGCCGGCGCCGGGAACGCGTTTCAGCGCATCGAGCACGTACACGTTGGCATAGTTGGCGACATAGCCCGGGCTGTAGCGGCCGCCCTTGCCGGTGACGCCGAGCAGCATCATGATCGTCGAGGATTTCTTCTGCACCGACACGCCCTGTTGCGTCACCGCCGAAGGCAGTTGCGGCAGCGCCAGGTTTACGCGGTTCTGCACCTGCACCTGCGCGATGTCGGGGTCGGTGTCGAGGGCGAAATAGACGGTCAACAGGAGCTGGCCGGTGGCCGAACTGCTCGAACTCATGTACAGCATTTTGTCGACGCCGTTGATCTGCGCCTCGATCGGCGCCGCCACCGCGTCGGCCAGGGTCTTGGAATCGGCGCCGGGATAGGTCGCCTGCACCGTGACCTGCACGGGGGTGATCGTCGGATACTGCTGTACCGGCATGACGAAGATCGCGACCAGGCCGGCGATCACCACCAGGATCGCGACGACTGCCGCGAAGATCGGACGCTCGATGAAGAATCGGGAGAACATGCCGGCGGCGGCTCAGGAGCCGGCGGCTGCCGGTTGGGCCGCCGGCGGCATCACCGTCACCTTCGCGCCCACCGACAGGCGCTGGCCGCCATTGACGACGATCTGTTCGCCGGCCTGCAACCCCTCGGCGACGAACCAGCTCTCGCGGTACCAGTCGCCGACGGTGATCGGCCGCTGCTCGGCCTGGCCTTCCTTGTTGACCAGCCAGACGAAATGACCCTGCGCGCCCTGCTGCACGGCGCGCTGCGGGATGAGGATGGCGTTGGGCCGCTGCGCCCCCTGCAGGCGCGCCCGCACGTACTGGTTGGGACGCAGCACCCCGTCCGGGTTATCGACCGTGGCGCGGATCAGGAAGGTCCCGGTCTGCGAGTTGTACGAGGGATCGGCAAAGGTGATCTTGCCGGTATGCGGGAATGGCGTACCGTCACCCAGCTCGATTTCGACCAGCAGCTTGTTGTCGGCGGGCAGCTTGAGCAGTCCCTTCCTGACGTTGGCACGCAGGCGGTCGACTTCGTTCTCCGAGATGCTGAAATTCACCCACATCGGGGTGAGCACCGAAACGGTCGTCAACTGGCTGTTCTGCGAGTTGACATAGGTGCCTTCGGCGAGTGCTGAGAAACTCGTCACGCCGGCAACCGGCGAGGTGATTCGGGTATACGACAGGTCGAGTCTGGCCGACTCAAGCTGCGCCTTCGACTGCGCCACCGCCGCGGCGGCCTGCTCGTACTGACCCTGCGCGTCGTCGAGGTCCTTTTGCGACAGCGCGTTCTGCTCGACCAGCGGCCTGGTGCGCTTGAGATTGGCCGTCGCCACCTGCAGCGATGCCTGGTTGCGCTGCAGCGCGGCGGCGGCGCCATCGACCTGCACCTGGAACGGCTTGGGATCGATCTGGAACAGCAACTGGCCGGCCTTGACCACCGCACCTTCGGTATAGACGCGCTTGTCGAGAAAGCCCGAAACCCGCGCCTGGATATTGACCGCCTGCGAACTCTGCGTCTGCGCCACGTATTCGGCCGACACCGGGACGTCGCGCGCCTCGACCGTCATCGTTGTGACTTCGAGCGGTGCCGGACCCGGCTTTGGCGGCTCCCTGCCGCAGCCGACCAGGCCAGCCAGCGCAATGACCATCGCGGCGCAATGGCTGCTCAGTGGTTTGGCAATGGGGTACTGGTGCAGCAGTGCGATGGGCATCGGGGTTTCCGACAATTGGCGAGCGCCGGCAGGCGAATGGACCACTCAACGGTCTGGCCGAAAGTATCTCCGGCAGTCACAGCACAGTCAAGCCACAGTCAAGCCACAGTCAAGCCACAGTCAAGCGCGTGGACGCCAAAGGGAAGCGTGGATTGGCGCCGGCCGCCAGGGTGCCGCCGCGGTTCATGCACCGCGGCGGCGGGCTGACCCGGTCAGAAGATGAAGTCCGCCGGGCCCAGATCGGCGACCCTGACGCCGACCAGCAGGACCTCGTTGCCATGCCAGGAGATCAGTGCGTTGCTGCCGACAGCGGCGAGACTCAGGTCCTGGAGGCCGGCAACACCAGTGTCATGAAAGTTCAGACGGTCCGTGCCATCCCGGAAATCGCTCACGACATCGTGACCCCAGGCGACGCCGAAAACGAAGGTGTCCGCACCGCTGCCGCCGGCGAGTTTGTCGTTGCCGCCGCGACCGTCCAGAATGTCCGCGCCGGTACCGCCAAACAAGACGTCGCCACCACTACTGCCGATGACGACATCCTGGCCATCACCGCTGTCGATCGTGAGCTTGCCGACGAAGGTGGTCGCGCTGAAATCGAGCCGATTGTTCTGCCAGTCCCCGACGATGCGCGCCGCCCCCGTGACGGCCGAGACATCGACGATCTCGACGCTGTTGCCCGGACCGAAAGCAGCCATCCCGATATCGACCTTGCCGCCATACGCGACGATGCGGTCCTTGCCGCTGCCGCCGTCGTAGCGGTCGTAACCCTCGAAACCGCTGCCAAGGTGACCGCTGACGCGGAAGGTGTCGTCACCGACGCCGCCGGCGAGCTGGTCGGTACCCGTGCCGCCATGCAGCACGTCGTTGCCGTTGCCGCCCGAGAGCGTCTGGTCGCCCCAACTGCCGCCGTCGATGCTGTCGTCGCCGGCGCTGCCGATGATCGAGTCCTGGCCGCCACCGCCGTCGATCGCGAGCTTGCCGACGAAGGTGGTCGTGCTGAAATCGAGCCGATTGTTCTGCCAGTCCCCGACGATGCGCGCCGCCCCCGTGACGGCCGAGACATCGACGATCTCGACGCTGTTGCCCGGACCGAACGCAGTCATCCCGATATCGACCTTGCCGCCATATGCGACGATGCGGTCCTGCCGCTGCCGCCATCGTAGCGGTCGTAACCCTCGAAACCGCTGTTAAGGTGACCGCTGACGCGGAAGGTGTCGTCACCGACGCCGCCGGCGAGCTGGTCGGTACCGTGCCGCCATGCAGCACGTCGTTGCCGTTGCCGCCCGAGAGCGTCTGGTCGCCCCAACTGCCACCGTCGATGCTGTCGTCGCCGGCGCTGCCGATGATCGAGTCCTGTCCGCCACCGCCGTCGATCGAGAGCTTGCCGACGAAGGTGGTCGTGCTGAAATCGAGCCGATTGTTCTGCCAGTCTCCGACGATGCGCGCCGCCCCCGTGACGGCCGAGACATCGACGATCTCGACGCTGTTGCCCGGACCGAAAGCAGTCATCCCGATATCGACCTTGCCGCCATACGCGACGATGCGGTCCTTGCCGCTGCCGCCGTCGTAGCGGTCGTAACCCTCGAAACCGCTGCCAAGGTGACCGCTGACGCGGAAGGTGTCGTCACCGGCGCCGCCGGCGAGCTGGTCGGTACCCGTGCCGCCATGCAGCACGTCGTTGCCGTTGCCGCCCGAGAGCGTCTGGTCGCCCCAACTGCCACCGTCGATGCTGTCGTCGCCGGCGCTGCCGACGATCGAGTCCTGGCCGCCTCCGC
Organism: Candidatus Accumulibacter propinquus; assembly: GCA_016714935.1. Taxonomy (GTDB): domain Bacteria; phylum Pseudomonadota; class Gammaproteobacteria; order Burkholderiales; family Rhodocyclaceae; genus Accumulibacter; species Accumulibacter propinquus. The sequence continues at coordinate 27,196 of JADKBU010000006.1, forward strand.
CGTCGATCGTGAGCTTGCCGACGAAGGTGGTCGCGCTGAAATCGAGCTGATTGTTCTGCCAATCGCCGACGATGCGCGCCGCACCCGTGACGGCCGAGACATCGACGATCTCGACGCTGTTGCCCGGACCGAAAGCAGCCATCCCGATATCGACCTTGCCGCCATACGCGACGATGCGGTCCTTGCCGCCGCCGCCGTCGTAGCGGTCGTAACCCTCGAAACCGCCGCCATTGTGACCGCTGACGCGGAAGGTGTCGTCACCGGAGCCGCCGGCGAGGCTGTCGTTGCCACTGCCACCATAAATCAGGTCGTTGCCGTCGTCACCGGCGATACGGTCGTTACCCCAACCGCCATAGACCAGATCGTTGCCGGCACCGGCGGTCACATTGTCGTCGCAGCCGCCGGCATTGATCTGCTCGCTGCGCTCGTCCCCGCTGATGCGGTTCGCACCCTCGTCGCCCAGGACAACCGGTGCCTGCCCGTAAAAGAAATTGAGCCAGGTGGCGACATCAAAAAGCGAGGCATTCGGGTCACCATCCTCATTGAGGAAGTGGCCATCGCGGATCTCGAAACCCAGGTGATAGATGCCGTCGCCCACCGTGTCCACCAGGTTGCGACCAAAGAAATCGGTCGTGGCACCGTTGTTCTGAACGTAGTGATAACCGCTGGCATTCCCGCCCTCGTCATCGCCATGCAGATTCGTCCACTGTTTCAGCAAAGCGGTATTGCCCTGGATCAGATGATTCATCGCGGTGAGTTCTTCGACCGTGATCCAGCCGTCGGCACTCGCGCCGGTTTTGCCGATCAGGTCGACGATGATCCTGTTCATGGCATCGGCGGCTTTGGCGCCTTCGTTGATCTCGGCCGCCGCCGTATTGCGTGCCAGCCCGCGGTCGCTCTTGACCACATCGACAATGCGATCCAGCCCGGTGCCGGTGCTCGAGGCGTCGGAGAGGAAGTAGTTGAGCCAGTCGGCGACATCCGCCAGGGCGGCGTTGCGATCACCATCCTCATTGAGAAGATGACCGTCCTTGATCATGAAACCGAGGTGGTAGATGCCGTCGGCCACGGTATTGACGAGGTTCTCGCCGAAGAAGGTGGTGCTGGCGCCATCGTTCTGGACCTTGTGGAAGCCGGTTTCCAGACGCTTCTCGTCATCACCGTGCAGCCGCGTCCATTCGGCCAGGCGCCCGGCATCGGCACGCAGGTAGCTGTTCAGGGCAACCACGTCCGACACCGAAATCCAGTTGTCACGGGCCACACCGACCGCCGCCAGAGCTTCGCGCAACATCAGGTTCAAGCCATTGGCGGCATCGGCACCAGCGGCGATCTGTTGGTCGCTGATCCGGCGATCGAGCCCGGCATCGGCCATGATCAGGTCGGTCATTCGGTCCAGCCCGGTGCCGCTCTGCGAGTGGTCAACATAGAACTGGGTCAGCCATTCGGCGACCTGTTCCAGCGAAGCGTTCGGATCGCCATCCTCGTTGAGCAAGTGACCGTCGCGGATTTCGAAGCCCAGGTGGTAGATGCCATCGACGACCGTGTCGAGCAGATTGTTGCCGCGGTACCGGCTGTTGCCGCCGTCGTTCTGGACCAGGTGGTAGCCAGTCTCCGCGTCCGCTTCGTCGTCGCCGTGCAGCACCGTCCACTCGCTGGCATAGTTGCTGCGCAGATAGGCGTTCATGGCCCTGACTTCGTCGACAGTAAACACCTTGTCGTCGGCAGCGTGTGTTGCCATGGCCGCCTTCACGATCAGTTCGTTCAACTGATTGGCCGCCCTGGCTCCCGCCTTGATGTCCTTTCCGTCAGTTGCACCCGCGAGCCCGGCATCGCGATGGATCGCGTCGACGATCTGATCGAAACCCGTCCCGGTCAGTCCGGTAGACGGACTCCCGACGAGGCTGTACGACCTGACTCCTGAACTGCTGGGCATGGGTGGACTCCTTCGAAAGGTCACCGCGACGGGTAGATGAGGGGCGGACGAAGCGGCGATTTCGCCGACCGGAACGAGAGCATTGCGGATATCATTATAGTCAGCAAGGTTGCTCGCCGTCGCCGCCACAGGTGACCGCTGGTCGGGTCGATCAGGGCGTTCATCACCTCCGACCCCAAGACCATCGGCCGCATATAGGGCGACGAACAGCAGATGGGTTTGGCGAGGGTGCCTGGCGCCCGCTACCCGCCGCGGCTTGTCGCCGTACGTGATGCCGCAGGACAGGGGGCGGTGGTGCACTGACCCGCAGCAGCGGGCGGTGACCGGGCAAGACTGTCCGGCCCTCGACCGGTTCACGGTGGTCATGCGGACCACCGGCCGAAGCCGTATAATCCTGCGCTATCACTCCTGCAGGCTCAATCGTGTCCGACCGTCTCGCCGTACTGTGCCAATACCTTATCCCCAAACAAGCACTTACCACACTTGCCGGCAAATTCGCCGAGAGTGAAGCCGGCAGCCTCAGCACCAGCGTCATCCGCTGGTTCGTCAAGCGCTACGGCGTTGACCTGAGTGAAGCCGTCGATGACGACCCGGTCAGCTACCGCAGCTTCAACGAATTCTTCACCCGCCCGCTGCGTGCCGGTGCACGACCGCTGGCCAACGCCGACTTCCTGTGCCCGGTCGACGGCGCGATCAGCCAGTTCGGCCGCATCGACCGCGACCAGATTTTTCAGGCCAAGGGCCACCACTACTCGACCACCGCTCTGGTCGGAGGTGACAGCGAGTTGGCGGCACGTTTCGAAGATGGCGCTTTTGCCACGCTGTACCTCAGTCCTCGCGACTATCACCGCATTCACATGCCGGTCGCAGGCCGCCTGCTGCGCATGATGCATGTTCCCGGCGCGCTGTTTTCGGTCAATCCCGTTACCGCACGCGGGGTCCCCGGTTTGTTCGCGCGCAATGAACGCGTCGTTTGCGTCTTCGAGGCCGAGTTCGGCTGCTTCATCCTGACACTGGTCGGGGCCACCATCGTCGGCAGCATGGCCACCGTCTGGCATGGCACCGTCAATCCGCCACGCGGCAAGGAGATTCGCCAGTGGCACTACGCCGATCAGCAGATCCGGCTCCACAAGGGCCAGGAAATGGGTCGCTTCCTGCTCGGATCGACGGTGGTCATGCTGTTCCCGAAAAATGTGCTCCGCTTTACCACGGACTGGGTTCCGGAGCGCCCGATCCGCATGGGCGAAGCGATGGGCCAGCAGGTCGCGCCGTGCTGATCGTCAGCCCGGCCGGCGGCGACCTGCAGGCTCCCGTTCGCCGATAAGGGAAACGACATGCTCTCTGCCAGACCGGCGACCGTCCCTTCGCAGGCCATCGACTGGTCCGGTCTGGGCTGGATGTACCTGTTCTTCTGGTACTTCTCGGGAATCACCCAGCTCTTGCTGCAGTTTACCGGCTTCGTCAATTTCTTTCCTTTCGGCCAGGCAGCCTTCATGAGCCTGCTCTGGTTGGTACCACCGCTGTTGTTCCCGCGCAGAACCAGGACCATCGCCGCACTCATCGGCGTGGTGCTGTGGTTTTTTTCCCTGTTCAGCCTCGGTTTCTTCTGCATCTACAAGCAGGAGTTCTCGCAAAGCGTCATTTTCATCATCTTCGAGTCCAACCAGGCCGAAGCCAGCGAGTATGTGGCGCAGTACTTTGTGTGGTGGATGCTTCCCGCCCTGATGGCCTATAGTGCCGGCGCCGCCTGGCTGTGGACACGCATCCGCCCGGTCTGGCTGGCGCGCCGGCAGGCGGCGGCATTGAGCGCCCTGATTCTCGCCTTCCTGTTTGTATTCCCGCTGTTCAAGCCTCTGGTCATCAAGGGAAGCAGCCTCGAAAAAGCCAGGGAAGAGTTGGAAGAAAACATGGAGCCGGCGGTTCCCTGGCAAATGCTGATCGGCTATTCCCAATACCGGCAACAGTTGCGCAACATGCAGAGCCTCCTCGAAGGCAACGCCAGGATCCCGCCGCTGGCCAATCTGCAGGATTCGACTGCCGGTCTACCGGCGACGCTGGTGCTGGTCCTCGGTGAATCGACCAACCGGCAACACATGAGCCTTTACGGGTATCCGCGCCCGACCACACCACAACTGGACGGCATGCGCGATCAACTGCTGGTCTTCGAGCAGGTGTATGCACCGCGCCCCTTCACCATCGAAGTCCTGCAGCAGGTGTTGACCTTCGCCGATCAGGAAAACCCGGATCTGTACCTGACCCGGCCATCGCTGATGAACATCATGAAACAGGCGGGTTACCAGTCCTACTGGATCACCAATCAGCAGACCATGACCAAGCGCAACACCATGCTGACGACTTTTTCCAGGCAAACGGACAAGCAGTACTACCTGAATTTCAGTCGTTCGCAAAACTCTCGCCAGTATGACGAAGTCGTGCTCGAACCATTCCAGGAGATCCTGCGCGACCCGGAACCGCGCAAATTCATCGTCGTACATCTGCTCGGCACGCATGCCAAATACGAATACCGATACCCGTCGGCCTACGCCCGCTTCAGCGGTCGGGAAGGTCTCCCCGAAGCGCTGAGCAGCAAGCAGGTGGCGGTTTCCAATGATTACGACAACGCCGTGCTGTACAACGATTTCGTTGTCTCCAGCCTGATCCGGATGCTCGCTGCGGCGCGGTTGAACTCCCTGCTGGTGTATTTCTCGGATCATGGCGAGGATGTCTACGATTCAACCGGACACCAGGTCCTGGGGCGTAGCGAAGGCAAGCCGACCCTGCCGATGTACGCCATCCCGTTCATCGTCTGGAACTCGGAGCAGTGGCGAGCCGCGCATCCGCGCACTTATCCTCGCGAGGTTCTCGATCGACGCTACAGTACCTCACACTTCATCCATACCTGGTCTGATCTCGTCGGCTTGCGCTTTGATGACTTCGACGCCAGCAAGAGCCTGATCAGCAGGGATTTCAAGGAACGCGCCCTGTTGGTGGGCAGTCCCGCCCAGCCCGGATCGCTGATCGACCTGCGGTCAATGATGCACAGACCGGCAACCCGCTAGCGGCAGGTCGGCCGGATCACAAGCCCGGCCTGCGCAGCAACTGCCAGTGGTCGCGACAGGGTGCCATTTCACGGCACAGACGCCAGTTCGGCGGTGGCGCTCATCGCCGTCGTGCCGTCGGGTCCCTGCGCCGCAAGCGACAACTCGTCGCCGTTGGCTGCGCACACGAGGCGAAACGGTGCCAGGTCGAAAAGCGGTGCCAGGCCACGGAAACTGAACCCCTGGACCGGCCGTGCGAACTGCTGACGAACCAGTTCCATCAACAACACCGCAGTCAATGGGCCATGCACCACCAGGCCCGGATAGCCCTCTTCATTGATCGCGTAGGGCCGATCGTAATGAATCCGGTGCGCATTGAAGGTCAGGGCCGAGAAGCGGAACAGGAGCCTGGCGTCAGGGGTCACGATGCGCGTGCTGGCACCCGCCGGCAACTGCGGCCAATCGAGCACGCGTGGGCAGGGCACGGCCGGCCCGGGTTCCCGGTAAACGATGTCCTGTTCCTCCTCGATACACAGCCGGCCGTTCTGGTAAAAGCGGCAGAGCACCGAGACAAAGGCGAGCGCGCCGGAACGTCCCGACTTCAGCCGGATATCGCGAATGACCGCCTCGCGGCGCGCCGCTTCGCCGATCAGCAACGGGGCGTGAAAGCGCATGCGTGCGCCGGCAAACATCCGCCTCGGATAGGGAATCGGCGGCATGAAGCCGCCGCGCTGCGGATGGCCGTCGTCACCCAGCAAGGCCTGTGGGGCTCTGGGGAGAAAATAGAACCAGTGCCACAAGGGCGGCAGGGCACTCCCGTTCCCGAAGCGCGTCCTGGTGTCGTCGAGCGTGGCCGCCGCCGCGAGGGCGGGAGCCACGCTCATGTCATCGTCCGTGATTTCCTGGCGGCCAATCCAGGCGGCGTAGTCTGCGGTGGCGTCGGTCATGAAAGGGTTCCTTCTGGAGGCTTTTCGGAAGCGGTGCGGCAAGTACAGCACAGCAGGCCGGCAAACTCAAGCCTCAGATCTTTGCGCCGGGACGCCTGTTTTCACCCTATACTGCGCGGATTGCATCGCTACCGGGCCGGCCAGGAAATCAGCCAGGGGCGCATTTTCCCGGAGATGCTGTCGAGAGGTGCGGTTATGGAAGAGGGAGCAACTTCGGCGACATCCGCCTCGTTGCGGTCTGGCGGCGTCGAGGAGAAAGAGGACGAGACGCCGGCAGTTGATCGTACCTCGATCAACGATGAACGGCAGCACGACCCGGAGCAGGAGCAGGAGCGCTCGGCCGAGAACGACAAGCTGCCGATGAGCGGCCTGCGGGTGATCGACGTCGGCACCTTCCTGGCCGGTCCCTATGCGGCGTCGATCCTCGGCGAGTTCGGTGCCGAGATTCTCAAGGTCGAGCATCCGATCGCCGGCGATCCCATGCGCCGCTTCGGCACCGCGTCGAAGCGCCACGACGCGACGCTGGCCTGGCTCAGCGAGGGCCGTAACGGCAAGTCGGTTACCCTCGACCTGCGCCAGCAGGAAGGCGTCGAGCTGTTCCTCAAACTGGTCGCCAAGTCTGACGTCCTGATCGAGAACTTCCGCCCCGGCACGATGGAGGAATGGGGACTCGGCTGGGACGAGTTGAGCAAGGCCAACCCCGGTCTGGTCATGCTCCGGGTCTCGGGCTACGGACAGACCGGGCCGTATCGCCGGCGCTCGGGGTTCGCGCACATCGCGCACGGTTTTGCCGGTCTGTCGTACCTCGCAGGTTTCCCCGGCGAAACTCCGGTGGTTCCGGGCACAGCCCCCATGGGGGACTATCTGTCCAGCCTTTACGGCGCCATCGGCATCCTGCTGGCGCTGCGCCACCGCGAGGCGACCGGCGAGGGACAAATCATCGACATCGGGATCTACGAGGCGGTCTTCCGCCAGATGGACGAGATCGCCGCGGCCTACGGCCTGTTCGGCAAGGTCCGCGAGCGCGAAGGCGCGGGAAGCTTCGTCGCCGTTCCGCACGGGCACTTCCGCTGCATCGACGACAAATGGGTGGCCATCGCGTGTACCACGGACAAGATGTTCGAACGCTTCGCCGCGGTGATGGGCAAACCCGAACTCGCCGCCGCCGATCGCTACGGCGATCAGCGCAAGCGTCTGGCGGCGCGCGACGAGGTCAATCGCATCGTCATCGAATGGGTCGGCTCGATGACGCGCAAGGAAGTCATGCAGCGCTGCATCGACGGCGAAGTACCAGCCGGCAAGCTCAACAGCATCGCCGACATCTTCGAGGATGAACACTTCCAGGCACGTGGCAACCTGGCCCGACTCCGGGAAGAAGGCCTCGGCGAAGTGGTCGTTCCGGGGGTCGTGCCCACCTTGTCCGAAACACCCGGCAGGATTTCCAATCTCGGCCCGCCGCTCGGCAACGCGACCTATGAGGTGCTGCGCGAACTGCTGGGGATTTCCGCACAGGAAATCAAGCGGCTGCGGCAACACAAGATCATCTGAACCGACCATCGCGAGAACCCCCATGCACACCCAACCGACCGCGAGCAGGCTACCGCTCGAAGGCATTCGCGTCATCGACGCTGCGACGGTCATCGCCGCCCCCTACAGCGCGACCATTCTGAGCGAGTTCGGTGCCGAGGTCCTGAAGGTCGAAAACCCGATCGGCGGCGACCCCATGCGGCACTTCGGAACGCCGACCCAGCGCAAGGACACGCTGGCCTGGCTCAGCGAAGCCCGTAACAAGAAATCGGTGACGCTCGACCTGCACCTGCCCGAAGGCGTCGAACTGTTCAAGAAACTGGTTGAGAAGTCGGACGTGCTGTGCGAAAACTTCCGGCCCGGCACCCTCGAAAAATGGGGACTCGGATGGGAGGTGCTGCATGCGATCAACCCACGGCTGATCATGCTGCGCGTCACCGGCTATGGGCAGACCGGCCCGTACCGGGATCGGCCCGGTTTTGCCCGCGTCGCGCACGCGGTCGGCGGGATCGCCTTTCTCGCCGGCATGCCACGCGGGACACCGGTAACCCCGGGGTCGACCACCCTCGGTGATTACCTTACCGGTCTGTACGGCTGCATCGGTATCCTGATGGCCTTGCGCCACCGCGACCGCACCGGCCAGGGGCAGTATATCGACGCCGCGCTGTACGAGTCGGTCTTTCGCTGTACGGATGAACTGGCGCCGGCGTACGGGATGTTCGGACGGGTGCGCGAGCGGCACGGACCGACGCACAACGACTTCGCCTGCCCGCACGGGCATTTCCCGACCAAGGACGACGGCAAGTGGGTGGCCATTTCATGTGTCACCGACAAGCTCTTCGAGCGCCTGGCAATCGCCATGGGACGCCCCGAACTGGCGGCGCCGCACGTCTATGGCGACCAGAAGACACGCCTGGAAAGCCGTCATGACGTCAACGAAATCGTCCGCGACTGGTGCGGGTCGCTGCACCGCGAGGAACTCCTCAATCGTTGCTTCGCCGCCGGCGCGCCGGCGGGTCCGCTGAACAGCATCGCCGACATTTTCGGCGACCGGCAGTTTCACGCCCGGCGCAACCTGGTGGCCATCGACGAGGAGGACATTGGCGAGACGGTGATCGTGCCATCGGTGCTGCCGCGCCTGTCGGCGACACCGGGGCGCATCAAGCACCTCGGTCCGCGCCTGGGGCAGCATACCGATGAGGTACTCTCCGGTCTGCTGGGTCTGGAAGCGCACGAGATCGAAGGGCTGCGCAAGAAGCGCGTCATCTGAACGCGGCAGGAGGCATGGAAAGCATGGACGGCATTCTCAAGGGGTTGCGAGTCGTCGAGGGATCGGCTTTCGTCGCAGCGCCACTGGGCGGGATGACCCTGGCCCAACTCGGAGCGGAGGTCATCCGTTTCGACCCGATCGGCGGTGGCCTCGACTATCGCCGCTGGCCACTGACCCGCGACGGCCAGCACAGCCTGTTCTGGGCAGGCTTGAACAAGGGCAAGCGCTCGATCGCCGTCGACTTCCGCAAGCCGCGCGGCCAGGAGTTGCTGACGCAGTTGATCTGCGCACCGGGCGAAAACGCCGGCCTGTTCAGCACCAACTTCCCGGCCAGGGGCTGGCTGAGCTATGAAAAACTGCAAGCGCATCGCCAGGATCTGATCATGATCAACCTGACAGGTCGCCGCGACGGCGGCTCGGAGGTGGACTACACGGTCAACCCGCAAATCGGCCTGCCGTTCATGACCGGGCCGACCCACTCTCCGGACGTGGTGAACCACGTCTTTCCAGCCTGGGACTTCATCAGCGGCCAGATGATTGCCGTTGGCATGCTGGCCGCCGAACGGCATCGGCGACTCAGCGGTGAAGGGCAGCTGGTACGGCTGGCGCTGAAGGACGTGGCGCTGGCCATGCTCGGCAATTTCGGCATGCTCGCCGAGGTGATGGTCAATGACTCCGAACGGCCACGCCAGGGCAACTACCTCTACGGCGCGTTTGGCCGCGACTTCGAAACCCTCGACGGCAAGCACTTGATGGTCGTCGGTCTGACCGACATGCAGTGGCAGTGTCTCACCAGGGCCACGGGTCTGCAGGAAGCGATCGCGGCGTTGGGCACCCGGCTTGGCCTCGACCTGGAAGACGAAGGTAATCGCTTCCGTGCCCGCCAGCAGATTGCCGCGCTGATGGAGCCGTGGTTCCACGCGCGCACGCTCGCCGAAGCGGCAGAGATCCTCAATGCCCACCGGGTCACCTGGGGCCCCTACCGCAGCGTGCGTGAAGCCCTGGCCTGCGACCCGGACTGCTCGGTCGACAATCCGCTGTTCACTCTGACCGAACAGCCGGGCATCGGGTCCTACCTGATGCCGGCCACGCCGCTCGAATTCGGTCGTTCACCGCGCCTGCCGGCAATGCCGGCGCCCGCCCTCGGCGAGCATACCGACCAGATTCTGCTCGACATCCTCGGCTTGAGCGCAGCCGAAGTCGGCCGCCTGCACGATCAGGGCGTCGTCGCCGGGCCCGCCTGAATATCAAAGCCGCCGCAGAGAGCAAGCACTCTGCGGTGTATCCACCCACCTCTGCAGGGAACAAACCATGAAGCTACCCGTTCATTTCTACAAGCCACTCGCCATCGGTGCGCCTCAACCCCTGCGTGAACTGCCGGTGCGGCCGGAACGAATGATCCACTTCTTTCCGCCGCACATCGACAAGATCCGCGCCAAGGCGCCAGAAACCGCCAGGCAATGCGACGTGATGTGCGGTAACCTCGAGGATGCGATCCCGATCGAGTCCAAGGATGCGGCGCGCGCCGGTTTCATCGACCTGCTCGCCAGCCATGACTTCGGCGACACCGGCATGTGGGTGCGGATCAACGCCCTGAACAGTCCCTGGGTACTCGACGACCTCAACGAGATCATCAGGCACGTCGGCAACAAGCTCGATGTGATCATGATTCCCAAGGTCGAAGGGCCATGGGACATTCATTTCGTCGATCAGTATGTCGCCCTGCTCGAAGCGAAATACGCGATCAGGAAGCCGATTCTGCTGCATGCGCTGCTCGAAACGGCGCAGGGAGTGACCAACGTCGAGGCGATCTGCGGTGCCAGCCCGCGCATGCATGGTCTGAGCCTCGGCCCGGCCGATCTGGCCGCGTCAAGAGGCATGAAGACGACCCGTGTCGGTGGTGGCCACCCCGGCTATGGCGTTCTCGCCGACCCCGAGGAAGGCAAGGATCAGCGCGCGTTCTTTCAACAGGACCTCTGGCATTACACCGTCGCGCGCATGGTCGATGCCGCGGTCGCGCATGGCCTGCGCTCGTTCTATGGCCCGTTTGGCGACCTCAAGGACGAAGCCGCCTGCGAGGCGCAGTTCCGCAACGCCTTCCTGATGGGCTGCTCCGGCGCATGGTCACTGGCACCGAACCAGATCGCCATTGCCAAGCGTGTTTTCAGTCCCGACATCAAGGAAGTGCTGTTTGCCAAGCGTATCCTGGAAGCAATGCCCGATGGCAGCGGCGTGGCGACGATCGACGGCAAGATGCAGGACGATGCGACCTGGAAGCAGGCCCGCGTCATCGTCGATCTGGCCCGCCTGGTTGCCAGGCGCGACCCGGAACTGGCCGCAGCCTATGGCCTCTAGACCCTTTACTCAAGACTACACGGAGAGACGCCAGTGAGCGAAAAGACCAGGCTGGGCAACTTCTTTGAAGACTTCTGGGTCGGGCAGAAGATCGCCCACGCAACACCGAGAACGATTACCGAAGGGGACGTGGCGCTATACACCGCGCTCACCGGTTCGCGCTTTGCCACCAATTCGGCCGACACCTTCGCGCACAGCCTGGGTTTCCCGCGGGCGCCGGTGGACGATCTGCTGGCGTTCAACATGGTCTTTGGCCGCACGGTGCCGGATATTTCGCTCAACGCCATCGCCAACCTCGGTTACGCGGCCGGCCGCTTTGGTCATCCGATCTATCCAGGAGATACGCTCACCGCCGATTCGACGGTGATCGGCCTCAAGGAAAACAGCGACGGCAAGACCGGCATCGTCTATGTGCGCTCGTGTGGCGTCAACCAGCGTGGGCAGATCGCACTCGACTATTGCCGCTGGGTGATGGTTCGCAAACGCAATCCCCAATCGCCGGCACCTGCCGCGAGTGTGCCCGATCTGCCCAGCGCCGTCGCAGCCGCCGACTTGATTGTGCCGACCGGGATCAGGATCGAACAGTACGACTGCGCGCTGGCCGGCAGTTCCGAGTTGTGGGACGACTACCGGGTCGGCGAGCGCATCGATCATGTGGACGGCATGACCATCGAGGAAAGTGAACACATGATGGCCACCCGACTTTACCAGAACACCGCGCGTGTGCACTTCAACCAGCAGGCCGAGCAGGCGGGGCGCTTCGGGCGTCGCATCATCTATGGCGGCTACATCATCAGTCTGGCGCGCGCGCTGTCATTCAATGGCCTGGCCAACGCCTTCAGCCTCGCGGCGATCAATGGTGGCCGACATGTCTCCCCGGCATTCGCCGGTGATACGGTATACGCCTGGTCGGAAGTGATCGCGCAGTTGATCATTCCCGGGCGTCACGATCTCGGTGCCCTGCGGCTACGTACCGTAGCCACCAAGGACCACCCCTGTGTCGACTTCCCCTACAAGAGCCCTGACGGTCGTTACGACGCGAGCGTGCTGCTCGACTTCGACTATACGGTGCTGATCCCGCGCCGGGCGTAGCGGCTACCTTTCGACTCGGCGAGAGCAGCGGCGACACCGCTGGCACGCGCCGAGGTCGCGCCTTGCCGGTGAATGCTGCGCCGCAGCGCACCGGCAAGTGCACACCCCTGTTTCTGCCTGATCACCGAACCGCAACGGCAAGCGGAGGCGTTTCCTTGCGTCCCCGGAGAAGACCTGCTCCGAGCCTCGCGCTGCAGCCGTGAGTTGGTTGCTTGTTTTCAATTCGTTAGAAGTAAGTTATCCTGAGCGGGCGTCAAGAGAAAATTGAAAACAATGGAGGAAACATGTTCCAAGTCCGAATACACGGTCGCGGCGGCCAAGGCGTGGTTACGGCTGCCGAGATGTTGTCGATTGCTGCGTTTGAGGAAGGCCGCCATGCCCAGGCCTTCCCGAGTTTCGGTTCCGAGCGTACTGGAGCCCCGGTCGTCGCGTTCTGCCGTATCGCCGACAAGGAAATCCGGCTGCGCGAACCGATCATGGAACCCGATGCACTGATCATCCAGGATCCGACCCTGCTGTACCAGGTCGATGTCTTCTCCGGCCTGAAGAAAGGCGGTTACATCCTGATCAACACGACGCGCAGTTTCGACGAGTTGGGGCTGGGCGATTTCGTCCGTGACTGGCCAAAGGAAAGGTTGTGCACGGTCCCTGCCACCGATCTCAGTCGCCAGCACGTCGGTCGTCCGATGCCGAATGTTCCCTTGCTGGCCGGCTTTGCCGCCGCCTCGGGTGTCATTCGGCTGGAGTCGGTGATCAACGCCATCCGGACCAAGTTCCCGGAGAAGATCGCCAACAGCAACATCGCCGCAGCCACCGCGGCTTACCAGTTCGTCCTCGACGAGATCGCCAACGCGCGTCAAGAGGAGGTAGTCCATGCTTAAGCAGACTGAAGGTTCACACGCCGTTGCCGAAGCCGTCGCCCTTTGCCGGCCAGAGGTCATCTGCGCCTACCCCATCTCGCCACAGACCCATATCGTCGAAGGACTCGGCGAAATGGTCAAGGCCGGCGAAGTCGCAAACTGTGAGTTCATCAACGTTGAATCCGAATTTGCCGCGATGAGCGTTGCCATCGGCTCTTCGGCAACCGGCGCCCGGACGTACACCGCCACCGCTTCACAGGGTTTGCTGTTCATGGTTGAAGCGGTGTTCAACGCTTCCGGTCTTGGCCTGCCGATCGTCATGACCGTCGCCAATCGCGCCATCGGCGCACCGATCAACATCTGGAACGATCACTCGGACTCACTGTCGCAGCGCGACTGCGGCTGGATACAGCTGTTCGCCGAAACCAATCAGGAAGCCCTCGATCTGCACATCCAGGCCTTCAAGCTGGCTGAAGAAGTGAGCCTGCCGGTAATGGTCTGCATGGACGGCTTCATTCTGACGCACGCGTACGAACGTGTGGACGTCCCCACTCAGGAGCAGGTCGACGCCTTCCTGCCTCCGTACGAACCTCGCCAGGTGCTGGACCCGACTCAGCCGGTATCGATCGGCGCGATGGTCGGCCCGGAAGCCTTCTCGGAGGTTCGCTACCTCGCGCACGCCAAGCAGATGCAGGCGCTCGAACGTATCCCGCAACTGGCTGAGCAATTCAAGGAAGTGTTTGGTCGCGACTCCGGTGGCCTGACACATTCGTACCTGACAGACGATGCCGAAACCATCGTCGTGGCCATGGGCTCGGTGCTGGGCACCATCAAGGACACCGTCGACGAGATGCGTGCTGCCGGCGACAAGATCGGTGTGCTGGGCATCACCTCTTACCGGCCTTTCCCGATCGACAGCGTCCGCGCCGCCCTGCAGAACGCGCAGCGCGTGGTGGTCCTCGAAAAGAGCCTTGCCGTTGGCATCGGGGGCATCCTGTCCACCGATGTGCGCATGGCCATGTCCGGTCTGCAACTGCACGGGCATACCGTCGTGGCCGGGCTCGGAGGGCGAGCGATCACCCGAAAATCGCTGCGCGCCCTGTTTGCCCAGGCCGCGCGCGGTGAACTGGGCCACCTCACCTTCCTCGATCTCGACTGGAACGTGGTCAACAAGCAGCTCGAACGCGAGCGCACCACGCGCCGCTCGGGCCCGGCAGCCGAAAGCATGCTGCGCGACGTGGGCGTCATAGCCGCCCGTATTGGCTGAGGACATCGACGATGAGCTTCCAACCCCTGCATTTTTACCAGACCGGCACCTTCACCATCGGCAACCGCCTGCTCGCCGAAGAAGACCTCAGCGTGCAGTCCGACATCGAGCGTACCAATTCACTCAACTCCGGACACCGCGCCTGCCAGGGCTGTGGCGAAGCACTTGGCGCTCGTTTCGCCATCGACGCGGCGATGAAGGCCGCGCGTGGCCGCCTGATCGCGGCCAATGCCACCGGTTGCCTGGAGGTCTTCTCGACACCCTACCCCGAGACCTCCTGGCAGATCCCCTGGATCCACTCGCTGTTCGGCAACACCGCTGCAGTCGCCACCGGCATCGCCGCGGCGATCAAGGTGAAAAGACAAAAGGGCGAGATGGGTGACGTCCGCGTCGTGGCTCAGGGCGGTGACGGTGGTACCACCGACATCGGCTTCGGCTGCCTGTCGGGAATGTTCGAGCGTAACGACGACGTGCTGTACATCTGCTACGACAACGGCGGCTACATGAATACCGGTGTGCAACGCAGTTCGGCCACCCCCCCGGCAGCCCGCACGGCAACCACCATGCCGGTCGGCCCGGAGCCTGGCAACGCTTTCGGTCAGGGCAAGTTCGTTCCGGCGATCGCCATGGCGCACGAGATTCCCTACGTCGCGACGGCCACCGTCGCCGGCCTGCACGACCTCGAATACAAGGTCACCAAGGCCATGGGCATGCGCGGCGCACGTTACATCCATATTCTGGTGCCCTGCCCGCTGGGCTGGGGCTCGGCGTCGCAGGACACCATCCGGCTGGCGCGCCTGGCCAAGGAAACCGGCATTTTTCCGGTCTTCGAGGCCGAACACGGCGAAGTCACCGGCGTCCTGAAGATCCGCCGCCAGCAGCCGGTCGAGGAGTATCTGCGACTGCAGAAACGCTATGCCCACCTGTTTGGCAAGACACCGGCAGTGGAAACGATCGCCCGCCTGCAAGCGGCGGCGGACAAGAACATTCGCAAGTACGGACTGCTCGACCAGGAGGCGAACTGATGGACAAACCCTTTGCTATTACCCTCGACCCTGGCTCGTCACTGGCCAACCGCACGGGCTCCTGGCGCACCTCACGGCCGGTCTATCTTGACCGCCTGCCGCCCTGCAACAAGCAATGCCCCGCCGGCGAGGACATCCAGGGCTGGCTGTTCCACGCCGAATCCGGTGACTACGAAAGCGCCTGGCGACACCTGACGAAAGACAACCCGTTCCCGGCGATCATGGGACGGGTCTGTTACCACACTTGCGAGAGCGCCTGCAACCGCGGCCAACTTGATGCGCCGGTCGGCATCAATTCGGTCGAGCACTTTCTCGGCGACGAGGCACTCAAGCGTGGCTGGAAGCTGACGGCACCTGCCGTCGAAACCGGGAAACACGTTTTGGTCGTCGGCGCGGGCCCCTCGGGCATGTCGGCCGCTTACCACCTGCGTCGACTCGGTCACCGCGTCACGGTGCATGAGGCCGGCCCGCTGCTAGGCGGCATGATGCGCTTTGGCATTCCCAAGTACCGACTGCCGCGTGACGTACTCGAAGCGGAAATGCAGCGCGTGGTGGACCTCGGCGTCACGGTCAATCTGAACAGCAAGGTCGCGAACATCCTGGACACCATGCAGGCCGGCGCCTTCGACGCCGCGTTCCTGGCTGTGGGGGCACACATCGGCAAGCGAGCGATGATCCCGGCGGGCGACGCCGCAAAGATCATCGACGCCATTTCCTTGCTGCGCAGCATGGAAGGTGAAGATAAGCCCATGCTCGGGCGTCGGGTTGTCGTTTATGGTGGCGGCAATACCGCCATCGACGTGGCACGCACCGCCAAACGCATGGGCGCCGAGCCGCTGATCGTTTATCGCCGCACCCGCGAAAAAATGCCGGCACACGACTTCGAGGTCGAGGAAGCGCTGCAGGAAGGAATCATGGTCAAGTGGCTATCGACCATCAAGCAGGCCGACGAGTCCTCACTGACCATCGAAAAGATGGCCCTCGACAGCAAAGGCTTTCCACAGCCGACGGGTGAATTCGAAACCATCGAAGCCGACTCGCTGGTGCTGGCGCTCGGGCAGGACGTCGATCTGGGCCTGCTCGACGGCGTTCCGGGACTGCAGGTGAGCGATGGCGTGGTGCAGGTCGGTGCCAACATGATGACTGGCCATCCGGGTATCTTCGCGGGTGGAGACATGGTCCCGGCCGAACGCAACGTCACGGTCGGCATCGGTCACGGCAAGGCCGCAGCCAAGCACATCGATGCCTGGCTGCGCGGCGAGCAATATGTCCCACCGCCAAAACACGAAGTCGCAGCGTTCGCCAACCTGAACACCTGGTACTACACCGATGCGCCGAAAACGGTACGTCCCATGCTGGACATCATCCGTCGCCAATCGACCTTCGACGAAGTCCAGGGCGGTCTCGACGAGGGGACAGCGCTCTTTGAGGCCCGACGCTGCCTTTCCTGCGGCAACTGTTTCGAATGCGACAACTGCTACGGTGTCTGCCCTGACAACGCAGTGATCAAGCTTGGCCCCGGCAAACGCTTCGAGTTCAACTACGATTACTGCAAGGGCTGTGGGATGTGCGTTGCCGAATGCCCGTGTGGTGCGATCAAGATGGAGGCCGAAGAAATCTGACCGCAGTACCGCACCAGTCTTGCCGCTCCTGACCCGTTTGACGGACAGGAGCGTACTTGAACACCGTGGCCCGATGCAGATCCCGGGTCACCGACTCTGGGGGCACTTCGAGCGTGCCGTTCGAAGTGTCCTTTCCTTGTTTCCTCACCCGCGAGGTATGTATGCCAACTGAAACAAAGAACGTCTACGTATTTGGTGCCACCCGAACTGACGGCGATGCCAAGATGAAGAATTTGCTGGGAGGCAAGGGTGCCAACCTTGCCGAGATGTGCCGCCTGGGAATTGCGGTGCCATCCGGCTTCACGATCAGCACCGAAGCCTGCACCGTTTACAGCGAGCAGGGCAAGGACGCCGTGTTCAAGTTGATCGAAGCGGACGTCCGGCAGGGCGTCGCATTTGTTGAACAGGAAATGGGGAAGAAGTTCGGCGACGCGTCCGATCCGCTGTTGCTGTCGGTGCGCTCAGGCTCGCGCGCGTCGATGCCGGGAATGATGGACACCATTCTGAATCTCGGGCTCAATGACGAAGCGGTTCTTGGCCTCGCTCGCAAGGCCAAGAACGAACGTTTTGCCTGGGACTCGTACCGCCGTTTTGTGCAGATGTACGGCGATGTGGTCATGGGTCTCAAACCGGTGTCCAAGGAGGACCATGATCCCTTCGAAGTGGTCATTGACATGGTCAAGGAGAAGAAGGGGGTTCAGCTCGATACCGACCTCGACACCGAAGACCTGAAGGAACTGGTGCTGCGTTTCAAGGGCCTGATTCGTGCCCGCGTCGGCCGTGAGTTTCCGACAGATCCCTGGGAACAGCTCTGGGGTGCGGTGATGGCGGTTTTTCAGAGCTGGAACAACGACCGGGCCAAGGTTTACCGCGAGTTGAACGACATTCCGGATTCGTGGGGCACGGCGGTAAACGTGCAGGCCATGGTCTTCGGCAATCTCGGAGACAACAGCGGCACCGGTGTTGCCTTCACCCGTGACGCCAGTACCGGCGAAGACCTGTTCAACGGCGAGTTCCTGATCAACGCCCAGGGTGAAGATGTCGTGGCCGGCATCCGTACGCCACAGCAGGTTACCCTCGAAGGTTCGCGGCGCTGGGCGCAACTTGCGCTGGTCAACGAAGAGGAGCGCCGCAGCAAGTTCCCTTCCCTCGAAGAACTGATGCCCGACATCTACCAGCAACTCCTGCAGGCCGAAACAAAGCTGGAGAAGCACTACGCCGACATGCAGGACGTCGAGTTCACCATCCAGGAAGGTCGCCTGTGGATGCTGCAGACCCGCAACGGCAAACGCACCGGCTCGGCAATGGTGCGCATTGCAATGGAAATGCTGCGCCAGGGCATCATTGATGAAAAGGAAGCTCTGCGGCGTGTCAACCCCGAGCGCCTGAACGAGCTTCTGCACCCGGTCTTCGATCCGGCGGCAATCAAAAAGGCACGCTCGATCGCGCATGGCCTGCCGGCGTCTCCCGGCGCGGCGACCGGACAGATCGTCTTCTTCGCCGACGAAGCCGAGGAGTGGGTCAGAAAAGGCAAGACCGTGATCCTCGTGCGGCAGGAAACCTCGCCCGAAGACCTGCGCGGCATGAGCGTCGCCAAGGGCATTCTCACCGCTCGCGGTGGCATGACCTCGCACGCGGCCGTGGTCGCGCGCGGCATGGGCAAATGCTGCGTCTCCGGAGCCGGTGCGGTGCATGTCGACTACCACGCGCGCACGATGTCGATTGGCAGCGAAACCTATAAGGAAGGCGATTGGCTGTCGCTCGACGGATCGACCGGGGAAGTCTACCTGGGCCAGGTACCGACCAAGGAAGCTGAACTCACCGGTGACTTCGGCACGCTGATGGAACTCGCCGACCGCTACAAGCGGCTTGGTGTGCGCGCCAACGCCGACACCCCCGAAGACGCCAAGGCCGCACGCAACTTCGGCGCCAAGGGGATCGGCCTGTGTCGTACCGAACACATGTTCTTCGAAGGTGATCGCATCAAGGCGGTCCGCGAAATGATTCTCGCCGACGACGAAGCCGGGCGTCGGCGCGCACTCGCCAAGCTGCTGCCCATGCAGCGGGGCGACTTCGAAGGTCTGTTCCGCGAGATGAGCGGTCTGGCGGTGACCATCCGCCTGCTCGACCCGCCACTGCACGAATTCGTTCCCCACGACGAAGAAAACCAGCGCATCATGGCTCACGAAATGAACGTGCCGCTGGGGGTGATCAGGATGCGGGTCGATGATCTGCACGAGTTCAACCCGATGATGGGCCACCGCGGCTGCCGCCTCGGCATTACCTACCCGGAAATCACCGAAATGCAGACCCGCGCGATACTTGAGGCGGGCCTCAACATGAAGGCCAAGGGTTACGACGTCAAGGCCGAGATCATGATTCCGCTGGTCGGGACCGTCCGTGAATTCAACGCCCAGGCGAAGATCATCCGCCAGACGGCCAAGGCGGTCTTCGCCGAGCGTGGCGAGAAGCTGGACTTCCTGCTTGGCACCATGATCGAGACACCACGCGCTGCGCTGATCGCCGACAGCATTGGCGCACAAGCCGAGTTCTTCTCGTTTGGCACCAACGACCTGACCCAGATGACCATGGGTTTTTCGCGCGACGATGCCGGCAAGTTCCTGCCCAGCTACCTCAAGGATGGCATGTACGAGCAGGATCCGTTCCAGTCGATCGACCAGAAGGGTGTGGGCCTGCTGGTCAAGATGGCCGTCGAAAAAGGTCGTGCTGCACGTCCCGGGATCAAGCTGGGCGTCTGCGGTGAGCACGGAGGTGACCCGGCTTCGGTCGAGTTCTTCCATCGCACCGGTCTCGACTACGTGAGTTGCTCGCCATTCCGGGTGCCGCTGGCCCGTCTGGCGGCTGCCCAAGCGGCAATCGATAACGACTGATCGGTCGAGCGTCTACTTCCAGCCGGCTTCGTTTTCCATCCAGCCCGGGCCAGCAGCACGCCCGGGTGTCGAGAAGGCGCAACGCCGGCAGTACTCCACGACGAGCACCGCTGCTTTGGCAGGGGTGCTCGTCGTCTTCTACCCTGAGTATTCCTGCGCAAATGCAATTTGAACTGCTGGCCAGCGATGGCGCGGCCCGG
Source organism: Candidatus Accumulibacter propinquus (assembly GCA_016714935.1). GTDB lineage: Bacteria > Pseudomonadota > Gammaproteobacteria > Burkholderiales > Rhodocyclaceae > Accumulibacter > Accumulibacter propinquus. Next base: position 47,223 of record JADKBU010000006.1, read on the forward strand.
CGAGGGCGCATCACCCTCGCTCATGGCATGGTCGAAACACCCGCCTTCATGCCGGTCGGGACTTACGGAACGGTCAAGGCGATGACCCCGCGCGATCTCATCGAGACCGGCGCGCAGATCTGCCTGGGCAACACTTTTCACCTCTGGCTGCGGCCGGGTCTGGAAGTCATCAACGCACATGCCGGCCTGCACCGTTTCATGAACTGGCACGGCCCCATACTTACCGATTCCGGTGGCTTCCAGGTGTTTTCGCTGGGCGCGCTGCGCAAGATCACCGAGGAGGGCGTCAGATTCCAGTCGCCGATCAATGGCGACCGCCTGTTCCTGACTCCCGAGGAATCGATGCACATCCAGAAGGTGCTCAACTCCGACATCGTGATGATCCTTGACGAATGCACGCCCTACCCGGCCACCCACGCCGAAGCGGCCACATCGATGCGCCTGTCGCAGCGCTGGGCGCGCCGCTCGCGGACGCAGCACGACCACCTGGAGAACACCAACGCGCTGTTCGGGATTGTCCAGGGCGGCATGTACGAAGATCTCCGCGACGAATCGCTGGCCGCGCTGGTCGACATCGGCTTCGACGGCTTCGCCATCGGCGGACTGTCGGTCGGCGAGCCGAAAACCGACATGGCGCGCATCCTCGCGCACACCGCGCCACGCCTGCCGCAGCACAAACCGCGCTATCTGATGGGGGTGGGCACACCCGAAGATCTGGTGGCCGCCGTGCAAGCCGGAATCGACATGTTCGACTGCGTGTTGCCAACACGCAATGCGCGCAATGGCCATCTATTCACTCGCCACGGCGATGTCCGGATTCGCAACGCCAGGTACAAGCACGATCCAGGCCCGCTTGACGCGAGTTGCGCATGCTACACCTGCCGGAACTTTTCGCGCGCCTATCTCCACCACCTCAACCGCGTCGGCGAGATTCTCGCCGCTCAACTCGCGACGCTGCATAACCTGCACTACTATCAGGAACTGATGCGCGACCTGCGCACTGCGATTGCCGCTGGCGCACTGGTCAGAGCGGTGGAAAGCTTCCACAGCGCACGCGCTCGGTCGAACTGACGGGATGGTACAATCTCGGGTTCAATTCAAACATTCTGCTTTAGGAGACTGATGTGCTGATCAGCACCGCCCACGCCCAACAAGCCGCTGCCGCCACCGACCCGACAGGCGGCCTCATGCAATTGCTGCCGATCATTCTGATGTTCGTGGTGCTCTACTTTCTGATGGTTCGACCGCAAATGAAGCGCGCCAAGGAACACAAGGCGCTCGTCGAAGGTCTTGCCAAAGGCGATGAAGTGGTCACCGGCGGCGGCATTGCCGGCCGCGTGACACGGGTCAGCGACAATTTCCTCGCTCTCGAAATCGCCGACACGGTCGAAATCCAGGTCCAGAAGCAGGCGGTTACGCTGGTTCTGCCCAAGGGAACGCTGAAGTCGCTTTAACCACCTCCCGGGTAGCCTGCCCTGCGGCAGTACCCGCGCGCTCGGACCGCAAGCACCCATGAATCGTTACCCGCTCTGGAAATACGTCATCGTCGCCGTCGCCATGCTGCTCGGCCTGGTATATACCTTGCCGAATTTTTTCGGCGAGTCCCCTGCGGTGCAGGTTTCCAGTGCCAAAGCCACGCTCAAGGTTGACGACAAGACCCGTGAACGCGTCGCCACTACCCTCCAGACCGCTGGCGTCGAGCACAGCGGCATCTTCCTGGACAGCAACGGGGTCAAGGTTCGGCTGCGCACCACCGACAGCCAGTTGCAGGCCAAAGACCTGCTGGAGAAACAGTTCAACCCGGATGCCAGCAACCCGCAGTATGTGGTTGCACTGAATCTCCTGTCGAGTTCGCCGCAGTGGCTGAGTAGCCTGCACGCCCTGCCGATGTATCTCGGCCTGGACTTGCGCGGCGGTGTGCACTTCCTGCTGCAGGTCGACATGAAGGGCGCGCTGACCAAGCGTCTGGATTCAATCAGTGGCGATCTGCGCAGCCTGCTGCGCGACAAGACCATCCGCCACGCCGGCATCTCGCGCGAAGGCGAGCGTGTGATCGTTCGTTTCCGCGACAGCGAGGCACGCAACAAGGGACGGATGGTACTCGAGGACAATCAGTCCGATCTGCTCCTGGCGGACCAGGGTGAGGGCGAGGATCTCAAGCTGGTCGCCACGCTGAAGCCCGAGGCCGTAAAGCGGATTCAGGAGTTCGCCATCCGGCAGAACATGACGACGCTGCACAACCGCATCAACGAACTCGGCGTCGCCGAGCCGGTAATCGCCCAGCAGGGCGCCGACCGCATCGTCGTGCAGTTGCCGGGGGTGCAGGACACGGCCAAAGCCAAGGACATTCTCGGCCGCACCGCGACGCTGGAAATCCGGATGGTCGACGAGACTGCCGGAGCCCTCGAAGCGGCACAGGCGGGCCAGGTCCCTTTCGCCACGGAACTCTACGTTGAACGTGGTGGCATGCCCCTGCTGGTCAAAAAGCAGGTGGTGCTGACCGGGGACCGACTGACCGACGCACAGCCTGGTTTCGACAACCAGACCCAGGAGCCGGCGGTACATCTCACGCTCGACTCGGCTGGTGCCCGGATCTTCAAGGACATCACGCGCGACAACGTCGGCAAGCGCATGGCCATCGTCCTGATCGAGAAGGGCAAGGGCGAAGTCGTGACCGCGCCGGTGATCCGTGCGGAGATCGGTGGTGGCCGTGTCCAGATCTCGGGCCGCATGAGCAGCATGGAAGCCAATGACACCGCACTGTTGCTGCGTGCCGGCTCGCTGGCAGCACCGATGGACATCATCGAGGAGCGTACCATCGGCCCGAGTCTCGGTGCCGACAACATCAAGAAAGGCTTCCTTTCGACGATGTGGGGGTTTGCGGCCATTGCCACATTCATGATCGCCTATTACATGCTCTTCGGACTGGTCTCGGTGGTTGCCCTGGCTTCCAACCTGCTGTTCCTGGTGGCTTTGCTGTCCTTGTTGCAAGCCACGCTGACCCTGCCCGGAATCGCCGCCATCGCGCTGACGCTGGGTATGGCCATCGATGCGAACGTGCTGATCAACGAGCGCATCCGGGAGGAACTGCGGAATGGCTCGACGCCGCAGGCTGCGATCCACACCGGTTACGAACGGGCCTTCGGAACGATCCTGGATTCCAACATCACCACGCTGATTGCCGGCATCGCCCTCCTGATTTTCGGATCGGGTCCAGTTCGCGGCTTCGCGGTGGTGCATTGTCTCGGGATCCTGACCTCATTGTTCTCGGCCGTCGTCGTCTCGCGTGCGCTGATCAACCTCATCTACGGCCGTCGCCGCAAGGTCGAATCCCTGGCTATTGGTCAGGTCTGGAAACCGGGTAACACCACCGGCAATGTCGCCGTCAATTAGGAACAAGCCAAGATGGAATTTTTCCGGATCAGAAAAGACATCCCGTTCATGCGGCATGCGCTGTTGTTCAACGTCATATCGTTGCTGACCTTCCTGCTGGCCGTATTCTTCCTTTTCAGCCGGGGTCTGCATCTCTCCGTCGAATTCACCGGCGGGACGCTGATCGAACTGAACTACGCGCAAGCGGCAAATCTGGAGCAGGTCCGCAGCGGTCTCGGCAAGGCCGGCTACAGCGACTTTTCGGTGCAGAATTTCGGCTCCAGCCAGGACGTGCTGATTCGCCTGCCGCTCAAGGCCGAGCAGAACACGGCCAAGATCGGCGAGTCGGTCATGCAGGCCCTGCATTCCGAGGCCCCAGGCGCCACCCTGCGACGCGTCGAATTCGTCGGCCCACAGGTTGGCAAGGAACTCGCCGAGAACGGCGCCCTGGCGCTGCTGCTGGTAGTCATCGGGATCGTCGTCTACCTGGCCTTCCGGTTCGAGTGGCGGTTCTCGGTATCGGCAATCATCGCCAACCTCCACGACGTGATCATCATCCTGGGTTTTTTCGCCTTTTTCCAATGGGAGTTCTCGCTTTCAGTCCTGGCAGCGGTGCTGGCCGTACTGGGCTACTCGGTGAACGAGTCCGTCGTCGTATTCGACCGCGTGCGCGAGACCTTCCGAAAGGCCCGCGGTCTGAGCACACCACAGGTCCTGGATCACGCCATTACCAGTACCATTTCGCGCACCATCATCACGCACGCCTCGACGCAAATGATGGTTCTCTCGATGCTGGTTTTTGGTGGCGAGACGCTTTATTACTTCTCTCTGGCCCTGACGATCGGCATCTGCTTCGGGATCTACTCGTCGGTATTGGTCGCCAGCCCTCTGGTCATGTGGCTCGGTGTCTCGCGTGAGCAATTCATTCGCCCCAAGAAGCAGATCGAAGGTGCAAATGCGGACGGAGCGGTCGTCTAGGTCCCACTGCACGACACAAGGCGTGAACAGGCGCACGACAGGAAGATTGGCTGATCACACTGGATTTTAGGGGCCAACGCAGATCTCCCCCCAGCACGGATCACGGAGAGGGACAATGGGTAAGCAACGCATCCGGCTTTGGGACCTGCCGACAAGGTTCTTTCACTGGTCCCTGGTAATCCTGGTCCTCGCCTCTTTCGTTAGTGGAAAGCTCGGTGGCAACGCCATGAACTGGCATGGAAAGTTCGGCCTGGCGATTCTCGGCTTGCTGACCTTTCGAGTGGTCTGGGGAATCGTCGGCTCGAGCTATGCCCGTTTTGCCCAATTCTTTCCAACGCCCGCGTCAGTCCTCGCCTACCTCCGCGGTCGATGGCAGGGCGTGGGCCACAACCCGGTAGGCTCATTGTCGGTCTTCGCACTTCTGACCTTGCTTGGCTTTCAGGTCGGCACGGGCCTTTTCAGCAATGACGACATTGCATTCCACGGTCCGCTCTATGACCTGATCAGTAAGGATCTGAGCGACCGAATGGTCAGCCTGCATGGATTGTCGGTCAATCTGCTTCTCGCCATGGTAATTCTTCACCTTGCGGCGATCACATTCTACGCGCGCGTAAAGAAGGACAACCTGGTCAAGCCGATGCTGACCGGCTGGAAGGAAGTCGACGAGGGCAGCGGCGAGTCGGCTACTGGCGGCGGCCCGCTGGCCTTCCTGGTGGCCTTGCTGATCGCCATGGTGGCAGTTTATGGCGGCTCCGGCGTATGGCTACCAGCGGCTCCGCCAGCCCCTGTTTCAGTTCCGGCCTGGTAAAGCCACTCCCTGCTCCCGGACAGCGTAGAAGAACCTCCTGTGGGCGGGCAACGACAGCCGAACAAGCTGCGTAATGACGACAGCGCGGTGCCTTGCGCCCATCACGCCGGCTCGAATTTCTGGCGGGGTCAACCGGACGAGACGAGCACCGAGATCCCGTTGTTCTACCACTGAGTCACAGCAGAGCGGGCTTTGCAAACTGGCTTTTGGGTCAGTCGTTGCGGAACTTCTCGTGGCAAGCCTTGCAGCTTTCCCCGGTCTTGCCAAACTGCACCTTGATGGCAGCGACGTCACCCGTGGCAGCGACCTTCTGCAACTCATTGGCTTCCTTGATGTAAGCCATCGCCAGTTCCTTGACCTTGTCCGGTTCCTTGAAGAACTCGGGTTTGACACGCGTCTTCTGGCCCGCGACATCCTTCTCTGTCCCCGGTCCAAACAGCGCACCCATGCCAGAGCCAGCCGTCGCCGCAATCACGTTGGCAGACGCCAGCACCAGCTCCTTGTTGTAGGTCCCTTCAAGGTTGGCCTTGATCTTTCCCATGTTCCAGGCCATGAAACTGTATCCCGCCTTGCGGATTTTGATCATTTCCTCGGGTTTCAGGCCCTGCTGAGCCAGAACGACACCAGCAAAACTACCCAGCAACAAGGCAGCAACGAATTTCTTCATCTTCTTTCTCCTATAAAATGCAGTGAACAAGCTACCGAAAGGGGTTCTTCCGGGAAACTTCAATCTGCCTGCGGCACCTCGGACAAGCAAATGCAGGAAACGGGGCAGCAGCCAGGAATCGCCAAACCTGGTCAGACAGCAAACACGTGCTTGGTACGCAAGGTCTTGCGCTCTTCAACAAGCACGAACAGGCGCTCGATGTTCGGGTGCGTACCCGGGTTGACCTGTTCCTCCTCGGCGTACTCGGCAAAGAGTTCCAGCCCCTTCCTGGCGGCCTCGGGCGTGATGGCGCCGTAGGTCTGAGCGAGGTGGTTGTAGACCGCAACAGAACCCTGACTGCCCGCCCTGTTCTCGATGGTTGCGACGACCTCGCCTGCTGCATCAAGCAAACAAATGGCTGCAACATGCGAGATACCCGGCAGCTTCTTCAGGTTTTCTGCAAATTTCGGCACCTCTCATTCCTTCCGGCTTCGTATCGCCCCAAGGACGATGCCCATCGCCGCGCAGGCAAGGGTAATCGCCAACACCGATTCGCCGGTGGCCTGCTCGGGGCCGACGATCGACGACCAGACGGCCGCAGACAGGCCGCCCGCCAGCAAGCCAAATACCCCGCCGATAAAGGCTCCACGCCTGTACGCTCCACGCCGACCGTCTTCGCCACAGCAATGCGGGCAATACAGTGAGCCTCCGGGCACAAGTTGCTCACAACTCCGGCAGAAGATCATCTCCGGCACAGGCCCACCTGATGACTGCGCTTGATCATGCTCTGGACTGGACTCGGGGGACATCAGATCTTCCTCGCCAGTTGCGCGGCCATGCCGGTATATGCCCATGGTGTCAGTTCGAGCAATTCTTCCTTCGCCGCAGCGGGAATTTCAAGGCCTTCGATAAAACAGCGCATGTCCTCACGCGACACACGCTTGCCACGCGTCAGCTCCTTGAGCTTTTCATACGGATTGGCGATGCCAAATCGCCGCATGACCGTCTGCACCGGTTCGGCCAGGAGTTCCCAGTTGGCATCGAGATCACGTTGCAGACACGCGCCATCAGCCTCCAGTTTTTGCAGGCCGCGCAATAGCGAGTCGTAGGCGAGTAGCGTATAGCCGAGAGCAACTCCCATATTGCGCAGCACCGTCGAATCGGTAAGATCACGTTGCCAGCGCGAAAGCGGTAGCTTCTCGGCAAGATGGCGAAGCACTGCGTTGCCCAGTCCCAGGTTGCCCTCGGAATTCTCGAAGTCGATGGGGTTAACCTTGTGCGGCATCGTCGACGAACCAATTTCCCCCGCCTTGAGCTTTTGCCGGAAATAGCCCAGCGAAATGTAGCCCCAGAGATCTCGATTGAGGTCCATGAGAATCACGTTCGCACGCGCAAAGGCATCGAACAACTCGGCCATCGAATCGTGCGGTTCGATCTGGATGGTGTAGGGATTGAACTCCAGGCCCAGTGACTCGACGAAGGATCGAGCAAGGCGCTCCCAGTCAAAGGCCGGGTAAGCCGCCAGATGGGCATTGTAGTTGCCTACTGCACCATTGATCTTCCCCAGCAGCTTGACACCGGCGATGGTTGAACGCGCCCTGCCAAGACGATAGGCGACATTCGCGATTTCCTTTCCAAGCGTCGTCGGCGTCGCCGGCTGCCCATGCGTACGCGACATCATCGGCAGATCAGCCAACTGGTGAGCAAGTTCCCTGAGACGCTCGATCACCTGGTCGAGCATCGGCAACATCGTTCCGTCGCGAGCGGCCTGCAACATCAGCGCATGCGCGAGATTGTTGATGTCTTCCGAGGTACATGCGAAATGGATGAATTCGGCAACCTGCGTCACTTCCGCATTGGCAGCCAGGCGCTTTCTGATCCAGTACTCCAGGGCCTTCACGTCATGATTGGTCACCGTTTCGATCGCTTTCACTTCGGCGGCATGCAACGGGCTGAAATCGGCAAGCAAAGCGTCCACTTCGGCCAGCGTTGCCGGCGAGAAAGTCGGAATCTCGGCAAAATGCGGTTCGGCCGCCAGGGTCTTGAGCCACTCGATCTCGATCTGCAAGCGGCGCCTGATGAGGCCGTATTCCGAGAACTCGGGCCTTAGCGCATCGAGCTTGCCGGCGTAGCGCCCGTCCAGTGGTGACAGGGAAGTGAGCGAAGAAAAAGGCATAAAGATCGTCCTGGAAACGGTGCAAGGTAGCCTGCTATTTTACCCGCCTGCGGAATACGCCCGTAAACCGGATACGACCGCGATGCTATAATTGTCTTGAAATATTTACAATCAGGAAGCCAATGAAGCTTATCGGATCACTGACCAGTCCCTTCGTCCGCAAGGCGCGTGTCGTTCTGGCCGAGAAAAAGATCGACTACGAATTCGAGATCGACTCACCATGGACCGCGGAAAACCAGGTCGCGAACGTAAACCCGTTGGGCAAGATTCCGGTCCTGGTGCTCGACGACAACACCGTCCTCTTCGATTCACGCGTTATTGTCGAATATCTCGATAACGTTGCGCCAAACAACAAGTTGATGCCTGGTCCGAATCGCGAACGCAGTGAAGTCAAGCGCTGGGAAGCCCTCGCAGACGGCATGTGCGACGCCGCAGCACTGGTTTTCCTGGAAAGGAAGCGGCCCGTCGCACAGCAAGGGACCGAATGGCTCGCCCGCCAGAACGAGAAGATCATCCGCAGTCTGCAGTTCATGTGCGACGAACTTGGCGACAACACCTGGTGCATGGGAACGCATTTCTCTCTGGCCGATGTCGCAGTTGGCTGCGCCCTAGGCTATCTTGCCTTCCGCTTTCCCGAAATTGACTGGCGGGAAAAGCACCCCAACCTCGCGCGCCTCTACGACAAGCTGATGCGGCGACCGGCTTTTGTGGAGACCATCCCGCAAGGATGACCGGCATTCGGTCAAAGCGGCGTGGCACAGGCTGCCTGCGGCCGCCCACCGGGAGCACGCCCACCAGCAGGTAAAACCCCTTCCAATGTAATCCCCGTTCGACGCTGATCTGTCCAACCTTCAGACGGCATGCACCGCTTGCTGTACGGCCAATCGATTCCGGTTTCAGCCCTTGCTGCCGGGCACGGGAGCCGCGGGCGGGGTCATTTTTCCGGCGTCGATTCCCCCTGCTCCGACTTCCACCGCATCGCCCTTGCCGTCTTCCTGCAATAGCGACTCTTCCGACCGTTTGTTCAGGACCACGATGCTGATGCGCCTATTGATCGAACTGAGTGGATCATTCTTGTCGAAAAGGACCGTCGACGCCAGTCCAACCACCCGCAAGACCTTGTGTTCATCCATGCCGCCGACGATCAATTCGCGGCGCGAAGCGTTCGCCCGATTGGCAGAAAGCTCCCAGTTAGAGAAGCCTTTGTCGCCACCACCGAATTGAGCCGCGTCGGTGTGACCCGACAGACTCAGCTTGTTGGGCACGGCATTCAATGCCTTCCCGATCTCGCGCAGGATCACTCGCGTGTAGGGCTTCAGTTCGGCGCTGCTGGTGTCAAACATCGGTCGGTTCTGCTCGTCAACGATCTGAATTCGCAACCCCTCGCTGGTAATGTCAATCAGGAGTTGACTCTTGAACTGCTTGAGCGCCGGATTGCTCTCGATCAACTTTTCGATATTCTCCTTGAGTTCGGCGAGAACGACTTTTTCGCGTTCTTCAAAGGCCTTGCGTGCCATCTCGGCATTGGTTTCCTTGAGGTTCAATGCCTTGTTCGCGGACTCGACATCGCCACTCTTGACCTGCCCCGCAGTCCGCGTCAGGTCCTTGCCGCCCCCCTTCAGCACACTCGAGCTGTCACCGGTCCCCGAGCCACCGGCCGAGGCAATCTTCAAGGGATTCTGGAAATAGTCCGCGATCCCTTTCAGGTCGCCGCTGGCCGTCGACCCCAACAGCCACATGAGCAGGAAGAAAGCCATCATCGCCGTGACGAAGTCGGCATAGGCGATCTTCCACGCCCCACCATGGTGTCCGCCAGCAACCTTCTTGATGCGCTTGATGACAATCGGCCGTACGTCGTCGCTCATTCACCCACTCCACTCAATCGAAAAGGCAGGCTCACTTGCCCTTACGGTTCTTGAGTTCCTCCTCAAGTTCGCGGAACGTCGGACGAACTGCGGCAACCAGCGTTTTGCGCCCGAATTCGACTGCCACCTGTGGCGCATAGCCCGACATCGACGCCAACAGCACGACCTTGATGACCTGGTAGATCTTCGACCCGTCCTGAGCTTTCTGCTCAAGGAGATTGGCCACCGGAGAAACGAAGCCATAAGCGATCAGAATACCCAGGAAAGTGCCGACCAGCGCTCCTCCGATCATCTTGCCTAGCACCGCCGGGGGTTCGCCGACGGAACCCATGACATTGACCACCCCCATGACAGCCACGACGATACCGAAAGCCGGCACCGCGTCCGCGACCTTCGACACCACATGGCCGGGTGTCTCGACCTCGTGATGGTGTGTCTCGATTTCGATATCCATCAGGTTCTCGATCTCGATGGCATTGAGGTTGCCGCCGACCATCATGCGCAGATAATCGGTAATGAACTCCATGACATGGTGGTCGCTGGCAAGCGACGGGTATTTTCCGAAGATCGGGCTGTCCTTCGGATTTTCGACGTCGTTCTCAATCGACATCAAGCCTTCCTTGCGCACCTTGGCCAGGATCTCGAAGAGCATGGCCAGCAGATCGACGTACAACACCTTGGTAAACTTCGAGCCCTTGAAGATCCCGGGCAAGGCTCCTACTGTCGTCTTGATGACACTGATGTCGTTGGATGCCACGAACCCGCCGATTGTCAGGCCGACGATCGCCACGTATTCGAGCGGCACCCACAGCGCGGCCAGGCTCCCATGCACCGCATAGGTCCCCAACGCGGATGCCAGAATGATCACGTACCCAACAATCAGAAACATCCGACCCCCCTTGTCATTGCGCGCGGCGCGTGCATCGCCGACCTTGGCTCGTCATTGTCGCGCATTGTAGCCAGATTGCGAACCACCGATCGCATGCGGCTTCCCCCGCAGCACGAATCAGATAAACTTGCCGGGTAATCCAGCAAACTCAAAGGGACTTGGACCCATGAATTTCTGCAGTCAATGCGGCGGAGCGGTCAGCCTGCTGATCCCCAAGGGCGACAATCTGCCACGTCACGTTTGTCAGTGCTGCGGGACGATTCATTACCTCAACCCCAAGCTGGTGATCGGCTGTGTAGCCGAGTGGGAAGATCGGATCCTGCTTTGCCGGCGTTCGATTGCGCCGCGATACGGCTTGTGGACGCTGCCAGCCGGATTCATGGAAAACGGCGAATCGACAAGCCAGGCAGCGGTCCGTGAAACGCTTGAGGAGGCATGTGCGCGGGTCGAGATCCTGCAGCTTTTTTCGCTCGTAAATGTACCGCACATCAACCAGGTTCACCTGTTTTACCGCGCCCGCCTGCTCGACAAGGCTTTCTCTGCCGGCCAGGAAACCCTGGAAACGGCACTGTTCTCGGAGGACTCCATACCGTGGCAGGAAATCGCTTTCCAGAGTGTGGCGTTATGCCTGCGTGCCTACTTCTCCGATCGCAGTGCCGGTCGCTTTGTGTTCCACGAAGAGGATCTGCTTCCCGCCGCGGCCTAGCGATCGCTCTCGCGGATGAATTCGATCGGTAGCACGAAGCGAAAATCTCGACCCTTGAGACTATCCGGCAGCATGGTCGTCAGCGATGCCTGTTCAATCATCGACAGGGCCTGCTCATCCAGGAGCGAGTGTCCACTGGAACGGACAAGCGCAGGCTGCGGCCTCTGCTGCCAACTGGTCATGCTGACCGCCACCTCGACAGTACCCTCCCAGCCGCGCTCGATTGCCAGCACCGGATAACGCTTGAAGCGACGCGCAGCAATTGCCAGTGACACACGATATTCGCGCAGAGCGTCAGCGCTGACGCCTTCGCCGACTGCCGACAAATCTCTGCCATGTGCTGGCGGCGATACCTCTGGCGGCGGCGCAAGTTGCTGAGGCGGTATCTTCGCCAAGTTCGGCGGTGCCGGCTTTGCAGCGAGGGTGCTCGACCTTGTCGGCGTACGCGCCGCACTGAGCGGCTGCGCCGCCGGTGGCGCTGCCTGCTTACTCCCTGATTCACTGCCCAGCGCCGGCAAAGGCATCACCTGCCCTCCTGGGAGCACCTGCTCCGGAAACCTCAGCACCCCTTGTATGACTCTGCTCGGCACTGCAATGCGCAGCGCAGCGGCCGGCAGGATAGTCAGCAGGCAGCAGGCATGCACCAGCAGCGATGCCAGCAGCGCCAGATACAGGCTGCGGCGACCGTCCACAGCTTGGTCGAGCAAGTCATGGCCGAACCGAAGCGGCGCGCGAAGCCGCGACGGTCCGCCTTTCTATTTACGCGCGTGCAGTTGATCTTCGCGTATTTTCTTGCTGAAAAAAAACGAAAACCATCCCGCCATGCCAATCACAAAAACAATCACGAACAGGCTGAACAAGCCGTAGTCACTCGAAAATAGCAAATCCCAAGCCATCATTTACCTCCTGTCTGAATTCCCCTGCGCTGCAGCCACTGCCGACGTCGTCAGCCGAAAGACCGGCTGCTGCTCAGTCACCCAAGCGCCCATCAGGCGCCACTCCTGCCGATCGTCCTCGAGCGTTATGTGCCAACGACCACGGAAAGGCAAGACTCCCCCCGCATAGACACCTCCACCCTCGGAACGTAGCGTCACCTTCTGATCGAAGCCAGCACGGGTGGGGTGAGCAATGCCCAGGTTCAGCGTTTCCGGCAACCTGCCCCCCTCCTTCGCACGCAGCAGCGCACGTAAGCGATCACCCTCGCCACCCATGACAAGTTCCGCTTCGATGCCCAGTTCGGCGGCCCGCTGGTCGCGCACCGTCCGTTGGTTTACCGTCAGGCCCTGCTTGTAATAGTCGTCCTCCACGAGACCGTCATTACTGACCACCGCCAGATAAGCGGTAACGACCCCGGCGATGATGACCAGCGCCGGCCCGAGCATCAGCAGCCACGGCCAGGGCTCCCGGTACCATGCCGGCGCGCTGGAATTCATTCGAGGATTGCTCATGGCAGAAAGAAGCTCGTTTTTTCTGAACCGCGATCTTGTCGTGGTTCTCGGCTCGGACATCGAAATAGATCTCGTTTGATCCTCTTTTTCCGGCTCCGGGTTCGACACGCGCCGAAAGCGCGACGGTCTTCGATGAGGCCGCTGGAACCTCGACCTGACGCTCGCCGACGATATCAATGCCTTCGATGCCGCTGACCTCGATCGAATAGCGATGCGGCGCTTCGTCGGTGTTCGAGATATGCAGGCGGAAGACGTTCTCGATGCGTCCGTCGTCCGCCTCGCGGGACAAAGTTGCGCGGTCGCGCAGCACATCGACCTTCAAGGGCACGCGATGAGCAAGACTCCACACCGCCGCCATGATGATCGCCAGCAGGATGCTCGAATACAGCAGTGTCCGTGGGCGCAGCAAATGCGCAAGCATTTCCCTGGCGGTATAGTGCTTGGCCAGGGCATTCTCGGTGGAGTAACGGATCAGACCACGCGGTGAGCCAACCTTGTCCATCACCTGATCACAGGCATCGATACAGGCGGCACAGGCGATACATTCGAGCTGCAAGCCATTACGAATATCGATGCCGGTCGGGCAGACCTGAACACAAATGCTGCAGTCCACACAGTCGCCAAGAGGCTGTGCCTTCGCAGCTGCACCTTTCCGACGTAGTCCGCGCGGTTCGCCGCGCTCGGGGTCGTAGCTGATGATCAGGGTATCCGGGTCGAACATCACACCCTGAAATCGTGCATAGGGGCACATGTACTTGCAGACCTGCTCACGCAGAAATCCGGCCATCAGGTAAAGAAACGCCGAGTAGAAGAATATCCAGAATGCCTCCCAGGGACCCAGATCAAAGGCGGCGATCTCGCCGAAGAGTTCCCTGATTGGCGTGAAATAGCCGACGAAGGTGATCCCTGTCCATAACGCAATCAGCAGCCACAAGGAATGCTTGATGACCTTCAGCCGCAGTTTGCGCGGATTCATCGGCTGCGCATCCAGTTTCATCCGTGCCGGGCGTTCCCCCTCGATCTTCCGTTCGATCCACATCAGGATCTCTGTATAGACCGTCTGTGGACACGCGTAGCCGCAGAATAGCCGCCCACCCACGGCAGTCACCAGAAACAGTCCATATGCTGAAATCACCAGCAAAACGGCCAGGTAGATCACATCCTGCGGCCAGAACACCAGGCCGAAGATATAGAACTTGCGTTCAACGATGTGAAACAGGACCGCCTGCCGTCCGCTCCATTCGATCCAGCACAGCCCGTAAAACAGGGACTGGGTAAATACAACCATTGCCCAGCGCCAGTTGTTGAAAATCCCATCTACGCTGCGGGCGTAAACCGTTCTGTGCTTCTCGTACAAGCCATCCACATTGATGGGGATAGCCTTGGCCTTGCTGCTGGCCGCGTCATCCATGATTTCAGCTCCGATCCATTTCAGAATTACACCAAACTCTAATATTACATTGCAGCGCCAGTGTGATCTTGATTTGAATCAGCCAAGGCTGGATTAAAGTGCAAATCCCTGCCGGAGGAAAACACCTTCATTCAGGAAGGCTTTTCCATCCGGCACAAGACAACCAATCGTGCGACCTGTTCGGTACTTCGCTAGTCCAGCCTACTGGAGCAAAAAAACGGAGCGACCAGAGCCGCTCCGTTGATCCAGGACAACTTGGCTACTTCTTGTCTGCGGCAGTGCTCAGGCTGAGTACATAGGCTGCCAGGACGTGCACCTTGGCTTCACCGAGAAACTCCTTCCAGGCCGGCATCTGGTTGGTACGACCCTTGGTAATGGTTTCCATGATCGTCGCCTCTGAACTGCCGTAGAGCCAGGTCTTGTCGGTCAGGTTCGGTGCCCCCAGCGCATGCATGCCTTTTGCGTCGGGACCATGACAACCTGAACATCCGGCCGTATTGAACGCTTCCTGTCCCTTCGCTACACGTACTGAATCAGCTGGCATCCCGGACAAGGAACGCACGTAATTGGCAAGATCCTTGATCGTTTCGGCGCCGAGTTGGGCATGCGGCGGCATCACCCCCATCCGACCGCTGCTGATCGTCTCGACGATCTGAGCCGGCTCGCCACCCCACTGCCAATCGTTATCGGCAAGATTCGGGAAGCCTTTCGAGCCGCGCGCATCGGCACCGTGGCACTGCATGCAGTACGTGAGGTACAGGCGCTTGCCGGTCTCGATGCCCTCCTTGTCGGCGGCCAGAGCCTGCAGATCCATCTTCATGTACTTGTCGTACAGCGGCTTACTCTGCTCGTCAGCCTTGGCGACTTCCTTTGCGAGCTGGCCGCTGGACGACCAGCCCAACATGCCCTGGTAGCTGCCAAGCGTCGGATACAGTACGCAGTACACCAGGGAGAAGATCACCGTGATATAGAACAGCCACATCCACCATTTCGGCAACGGGTTGTTGTACTCCTCGAGTGTCTCATCCCAGACGTGACCGGTAGTATCGACCCGGCTGCCGGCTGGTGGGGCGCTCTGCGTCCACAGCAGGACGCCACAGGCGATGATACTGACCAACACGAGGAGAATGACGTACCAGTTCCAAAACTGATTCACAAAATCGTTCATGATGCTTTCCTTTGTCCGTTGCGATCCAGGCCCAGTTCGGCCCTATCCGCATCTTCATCGGTGAAAGGCAGCATTGCCGCTTCTTCGAAGCGCTGCTTGTTGCCTTTCACACCGTACGCCCACCAGACCACGCCGAGGAAGGTCAGCAGGGACACGACTGTTACGATGGATCGCAGATCGTTGATGTCCATGCGTTTACCTGACGTTCTTCATTTCGAGGCCCATCCCCTGCAGATAGGCAATCACCGCGTCGAGTTCGCTCTTGCCTTCAAGCTGCTTTCTGGCAGCAGCGATCTCGTCATCTGTGTAAGGCACGCCGACCTTGCGCAAAGCACGCATTTTGGCTTCGATGCTATTCGCGTCGGCTGGCGCCTTTTCGAGGAAAGCGAAGGCGGGCATGTTGGACTCCGGAACCACATCGCGCGGATTGATCAGGTGCGCACGGTGCCACTCGTCGGAATAACGCCCACCGACCCGATGCAGGTCCGGACCCGTGCGTTTTGAACCCCACTGGAACGGATGATCGTAGACGAACTCACCAGCGACCGAGTAGTGACCATAGCGTTCGGTTTCCGCGCGGAAGGGACGAATCATCTGTGAGTGGCACAGAAAACAGCCTTCGCGGATGTAAACGTCACGCCCAGTCAGGCGGACCGGATCGTAGGGCTTGAGCCCGGTCACCGGTTCCGTGGTCGACTTCTGGAAGAACAGGGGCACGATTTCGACCAATCCACCAACACTGACCACCAGCAAGGTCAGCAGCACCATCAACGCGACATTGCGTTCAATTGCGTCTTGCGTAATTTTCATTTTTTCTTCCCCTGTCAGGCGTGGTGAGCAGCGGGCACCAGGATGCGTGCATCATCGACGGACCGGCCACCGGCGATCGTCTTGGCCATGTTGTAGGCCATGATCAGCATGCCGGACAGGAACAGGAGACCTCCGAGGAAACGGATCGCCCAGAACGGATACGAGGCCTTGACCGATTCGACGAAGCTGTAGGTCAGCGTGCCATCGACGTTGACCGCCCGCCACATCAGACCTTGCATAACGCCAGCGATCCACATCGAAGCGATGTACAGCACGACGCCGATCGTCGCCACCCAGAAGTGCACCGTGATCAGCTTGACGCTGAACATCTCCGGCTTGCCGAAAAGACGCGGCAACAGGTAATACATGGCACCAATCGACACCATGGCCACCCAACCCAGGGCACCCGAGTGAACGTGTCCAACCGTCCAGTCGGTGTAGTGAGACAGCGCGTTGACCGTCTTGATGGCCATCATCGGGCCTTCGAAGGTCGACATCCCGTAGAACGACAGCGAAGTGATCAGGAACTTGAGGATCGGGTCATCGCGCAGTTTGTGCCATGCGCCCGATAGCGTCATCACACCGTTGATCATGCCGCCCCAAGAGGGTGCCAACAGGATCAGCGAGAACAGCATGCCCACGGATTGGGTCCAGTCCGGCAGCGCGGTGTAGTGCAGGTGGTGTGGACCGGCCCACATATAGGTGAAAATCAGGGCCCAGAAGTGCACCACCGACAGACGGTACGAATAGACCGGGCGGCCAGCCTGCTTCGGAACAAAGTAGTACATCATGCCCAGGAAACCTGCGGTTAGGAAAAAGCCGACCGCGTTGTGGCCATACCACCATTGCACCATGGCGTCCTGCACACCGGCGTAGGCCGAGTAGGACTTGGTCAGCGAAACCGGAATGGCGGCGCTGTTGACCACATGCAGCAGGGCAACCGCGAGAATGAATCCCCCGTAGAACCAGTTGGCCACATAGATGTGCGTGACCTTGCGCTTGGCGATGGTACCGAAAAACACCACCGCATAGGCTACCCAGACCAGGGTGATCAGGATGTCGATCGGCCATTCGAGTTCGGCGTATTCCTTGCCCGAGGTGATCCCCAACGGCAAGGTGACCGCGGCAAGGACGATGATCAACTGCCAGCCCCAGAAAGTGAATGCCGCCAGACCATCCGAGAAAATCCGGGCATGACAGGTCCGCTGCACGACATAGTAGGAAGTGGCAAAAAGTGCGCAGCCGCCGAAGGCAAAGATCACCGCATTGGTATGCAACGGGCGTAAGCGACCAAAATGCAGCCAGCCCAGGTTCAATTCCGGCCAGACCAGTTGGGCGGCGATGATCACGCCGACCAGCATTCCGACAATCCCCCAGATGACGGTCATCACGGCAAACTGCCGCACCACCTTGTAGTTGTATGTTGACTGAGTTTCCGACATGGACTCACCTCGTTCTTGACTAAAAACCGGCTTTCACCGCCCCGAATGCCCTTATTCTGAGCACTGACTTTGCAGATGTTATTCTAACCCCCGGAGGGTCAATTTGACGCAGATCAAGTTGCACTCTTCCTGCGCAGCGACCCCGGCACGCAAAAAAAGGGTGCGTCGGAACGCACCCCAACCCCAACAGAGAAATCCCGACACGCCCCAGGCAACCAACCCCGCCCGTGCTGCATGAGCGCCATCGACCGGCGTATTATCGCCATCCGCGAGAACCCATTATTGACCTGGATCAACAGAAGTGCAGCTTGACGAAGCCGCATGCGCTCAGACCGGCTCAGACCAGGCTCAGACCGGCTCACGCCGGGCGGCGGGATCCGCTGCCTCTGACGGCGGTGATGGCGCACGATCATCGTCCATCAGAATACGGTAAGCCGGGCCCTCGAGATCGTCGAACTGACCGCTGCGCAACGACCACCAGAAGGCAATGGCGATCAGAAAAACCAGCACGACGGAGATTGGAATCAGCAGGTACAGCGTTTCCATCGACGATCAACTCTCAGCGACATGCTGCAACCGCAGCGAATTCGCAACGACCAACAATGAACTACCGGACATGCCGATGCCGGCCATCCAGGGAGCGATGAAACCCGTCATCGCCAGGGGCAGGGCGACCAGGTTGTAGGCAAAGGACCACCACAGGTTCTGGCGGATCACCCGCAGGGTCCGGCGCGCGACGACGACGCCACGCCACAGATGCTGCAGGTCTTCGGAGAGCAGCACCAGATCGGCCTGAGTGCGTGCCAGCTGCGCCCCCCCGCCCATGGCCACCGACACCTGCGCCTGCGCCAACACCGGCGCATCATTGACACCGTCACCGACCATCGCAACGACGGCTCCGCCGGCTTGCAAATGACGCACGTAAGCGTGCTTGGCCTGCGGCGATGCGTCCGCATGCACCTCATCGATACCCAGCGCCTGCGCCACCCGGCGCGCCGCCGCCGCAGCGTCACCACTCAGCAGCGCAACGTGGCTGCCCGCGGCGTGTAGCGCTGCAACCATGGCTGCAGCTTCTGGCCGCGGCTCGTCGCCAATGCGAAACAACGCGATCCAGCCAGTATCGTCACCGAGCGCAACCACGGTATCACCGCCATCGAGCAGTAACTGCGCACTGTCCGGCAAGGGCCTGCCATGCAGTTTGAGTACATAGTCCGGCCGCCCGACGCGCACCTGGCGGCCGCCGTACTGCGCCTTCATGCCACATCCAGGCTCGTTTGCCAGGCCCTCGACAGCCGGCATGTCCCGCCCCGCCATAGCCACCCGCAATGCCTTGCCGATCGGATGCTCGGACGCCTGCTCAAGAGCCGCCGCCAGCGCCAGACTCTGCTCCCGACCGAGCGTACCGAGCGGCAGGACTTCGAGCACGTGCATCTCGCCGGTGGTCAGCGTGCCGGTCTTGTCGAACACGAAATGGGTAGCCCGCGCGAGGGTTTCGATGGCATGACTGCGCGTCACCAGCAAGCCCGCGCGCGCCATTGCTCCGCCGGCAACGGTCAGCGCCACCGGGGTAGCCAGCGACAGCGCACAGGGACAACTGACGACCAGTACGGAAACCGTGATCCACAGCGCCTGCCGGGGGTCGATGAACGACCAGGCGACGGCCACGCCGACCGCCAGGAACAACAGACAGATGATGAAACGACTGGCGATGCGATCGGCCAGTTCGACGATCCGGGGTTTCTCCATCGCCGCACGTTCCATCAGCCGGACGATCGCCGACAGGCGCGTGCCTTCGCCGACCTGCGCCACCTCGACCAGCAGGGGGCTTTCGATATTCACTGCACCACCGGTCACGGGCACGCCAGGGCGCTTGCGCACCGGCGCACTCTCCCCGGTGAGCAGTGCCTCGTTGGCAGTGCTTTCCCCCTCGATGACCCGCCCATCCGCCGGAATGGTTTCCCCGGGTTTGACCAGGACGACATCGCCCGCGCGCAGGTCGGCAGCCATCACCTGCACAAGGTCGCGCTGGTCGGGATACGCGGGCATACGCGCTGCGACCACCGGCATCAGCCTGGCCAGAGCCTCGGTGACACTGACCGCACGCTGTCGGGCGGTCATTTCCAGGAAGCGCCCGCTCAACAGGAAGAAAACGAACATCGTCACCGAGTCGAAATAGACTTCCCCGCCGGCCGTCAGCGTCGCCCAGACACTGGCCGCGAATGCAGCGCCAACTCCCAGTGCGACAGGCACATCCATGCCCACCCGACGGAGTCGCAGATCGCGCCAGGCGTTGCGGAAAAATGGCGCTGCCGAATAGAGCACCACCGGCAGCGTCAGCACCAGGCTGGCCCAGCGCATCAACTGCTCGACCGCCGGCGTCATCTCGCCGTCGCCCGCCAGATACACCGGTACGGCGTACATCATCACCTGCATCATGCCGAAGCCGGCGACAAAAACCCGCCACAGCGCAGCCCGCCGCTCCTTGCGCGCGAGTTCCTCGCTCTTCGCCGTATCGTAGGGATAGGCACGATAGCCGATCGCGGCGATCGCCGAAAGAATCTCGGACAGCCTGACCCGCCGCTCGTCCCAGCAGACACGCGCGCGCCGCGTCGCGTAGTTGATGTCCACCGCGGTCACCCCGGGCAGGCGCGACAGGTGTTGCTCGTTCAGCCAGATACACGCCGAACAGGTGATCCCTTCGAGAATCAGCGACGCCTCGCGCTCGCTGCTGTCAGGCCCCTCGCCGCGGACGCGCACGAAACCCTTCTGGAAATCGGCATGATCATAAAGCTGCAAGCCCTCGACGATCGCCGGCATGGCCTCGCGCGGGGCATTCGGCAAGGCATCACGATTGCGGTAGTAATCGCCCAGGCCGTTGTCTATAATCGCCTGCGCCACCGCCTGACAGCCGCCACAACACATGCCGCGCGCCTGCCCGTCGATACTTACCGAGAGATCCACTCCGGTCGCCACGGCTTGTCCGCAGTGGTAGCAATCACCAGGGTCCATCACTGCCAAGAGGATGTCGACCGCGCTTGCTGGCCCGCCCTCAGCCGCGTTTCCCGAGTTGCTTGGCCTGCGCCTGCGCTTTCCTCTCCTCGTTGGCGTCGCCGCGCGCCCGGTGCACCGCCGCCAGGGTATCGAACACATTCGGGTCTTTTGGCGTCAACAGCGTTGCATTCTGAGCCAGCTTCAGCGCCTCATCGAGTTTGATCTTGCGCTCGGCAAGGAGCCAGGCCAGATTGTTGTAGGCGTGGACCGCTTGCACATCGTTCTTGATCGCCGCGCGATAAGCCGCTTCCGCCTCGTCCCAACGCTTCAGCTCCTGATAGGCGATACCCAGTTTAACTAGCGGCAGCGAGGCTTTCGGAGCCGCCTTTACCGCCAGCTTGAACTCCACGACCGCCCTGTCACCCTGGCCCTGCGCCATCAGCACCTCACCGCGGCCCATCCGAACGGCAACGTCGTCGACGTGCATGTCAAGCGCCTGATCATAAGCGGCCAGCGACTTGTCGTACTGCTTCTGGGCAAACAACAACTGCGCCTTGGCAAGCAACGGCAGCGGATTGTTCGGGGCCAGACGGGCGGCGGTGTCAAACTCCGCCAGAGCTTCGTCCAGCTTACCCGAGTGCGACAATGCCCGGCCAAGCCCGAAATGTCCGCCGGCGTGATTCGGATCGATCTTCAGCACGTTACGAAAGGCATCGACAGCGGCTGGCCAGCGCTGTGATCCGTTGTACAACTCACCGAGCGCCAGCCAGGGCCAGATCAGCTTGGGTTCCATCCCGGTCGCCTTCTTCAACGCCGCTTCCGACTTGGCGTAGTCTTTTCTCCCGTAATAGAACTGGCCGATCGCGGTCTGCACCTCGGCGCTCTGTGGCGCGATGCCCTCGGCACGGCGCAGATACTTCTCCGCATCTTCTGAGTGCCGCTCGCGGCTGGCAACCTCTGCCAGGCCCAGCAAAGGCAAATACGAGCGTGGATCGGCTCTGGCGCTCTCCTCGAATGCCGCGGCAGCTTCGCGCAGCTTGTTCTGGCCCAGGAGTTCACGACCTTCGGCGAATTTCCTTTCGCCGGCAGTACGCGGTTGTTCGGCCTGGCTCGGCACAACCGAAAGCTGTTCGAGCAGCAGTGCATCCGCTGAAAAAGAAAACAGCACCGCCGCAAGTACCGTCAACAACTGCAATATGGAGCGACTCATGGCAAGGTGGTCCCCGGCGTGGTAGAACTCGAATCAAGGCTAACATGCCTTGACGATGGGGTAAAGACTGGCGAGCGGCAACAGTGCAGTCTTGAAGCATCGACCGCTCGGCCTATGGCTTTCTTCCCTGGTGCTTCGCCGACAACGCCTTCAGCCGAGCTTGCGCGTCCTGCTTGTCGGCAAAAGGTTTGCCCAGGTCAAGTGCGGACTTGAAACTGGCTGCGGCCTTGTCAGGCTGGCCCTTGGCCTGCAGCGCCAGTGCCAGGCGGTAGTGAAAGTCGGGTACCCCAGGCGCGGACTTGATGGCATTCCCATAAGCTTCGATTGCCTGGTCGTATTCACCGCGTGCCGAATGGACGAAGCCCAGCGTGTCTTCAAACGAAGGAGTGCCCGGCTGAAGATCCAGCGCACGGAGGGCATGCCTGAGAGCCAGATCGAGGTCGCGCTTGCGTTCGGCTGCCACCCAGGCCAGGTTGTTGTGCGCCAGCGGGATCTTGTCATCGGCCTCGACTGCACGCAGGTAGGAGCTCTGCGCCGCATCGAGCTGCCCGGCAGCCTGCTGCAAGATACCCAACTTGAGGAAGACATGGGCCGAGCCTGGGGGCTGCGCGGTCTTGAGCATCTCCGTCAACTCGACGACCGCCTTGTCGCGCGCACCACTGAGGACAAGCACGTCAGCACGGGCGATGCCGATACGCATGTTTGAAGGCTGCACTTTGGCGGCACGGTCCAGGCTGGCCAGCGCCTGATCAAACTGCCGGTTCTTTGCCTGCAACTCGGCAAGTGCGATCAGAGGCAGGGGATTGCCTGGCGACAGTCTGGCCGCGTCTTCAAAGGCTGCGGCGGCACCTGCCAGGTCGCCGCCGGCGGCCAATGCACGCCCCAACCCGAAGCGTGCACCCGGGTGCCTCGGGCTCGCGGCAATTGCGTTGCGGAAGGACTTGACTGCCTCCGGCACACGGCCCGATGCGAGATAGATCTCACCAAGATCGGTCTGCGGCGTCACGAAGTTGGGATCGATGGCAATCGCGCGCTGCAACTGTTTCTCACCTTCAGCAGTCTGCCCCAGGGCAAAGGCCAGCCGGCCGGCTGCAGCGGCCACTTCGGCGGATGACTGCCCATTCACCAGTGCCTCTTTCATGAATTTTTCGGCATCGCTGCGGCGGTTGCGCCGCAGCGCCACATCCGCCAATCCGAGGCGTGGAGAGTAGGCCGTGGGCTGCGCCTTCGCTGCTTGCGCAAATGCCTCTTCGGCGGCATTCAGATCACCCGCTTCGAGCGCCTCTCTGCCATTGTCGATCTGTGCGCGCGCCGCCGCGTTCAGGGTCTCACTACCTTTTGGATCGGACACTTTTGGGCTCGATACCTGCAGCGCCAAATCTCCGGTTTCCGGCGCATGCGACAGGGCTGTCGCATGCGCCGCGACAGAAAGCAAGGCCACCCCGATCAGGGCGCCACGGGTGAGAGGGTTGACCCGTTGCATCATCTTGTAATCCGCCAGTGAAGGTGCGAGGGTGGCAAAGCTGAACCACCATTCTACCAGTGTCGGAGCGATCAACGGGCGCGGCACGATGCGGGGGGGCGGCTTCCCGCAAATTCGACCACCGCTGATCGCCGCTGTCGATAAATCTTACAGTTGTGGGACGGCTGTCACCGGCCGGAAGCGTAACTCATCGATTTAATGATAGCGAACTTTACTGGCACGCCGTTTGCTTTATCAGATTCAGGCTCGCATTATTTTTCTTCCCCAACAATATTGGGAAACCGGTCATAGAGAGCGAGTTTTTTCTCATTCAAGAAAGGAATCAACCATGAACACGAAACAGATGAAGTTTGCCCTGGCGGCGATTGCCCTGGGTGTCGCATCGATCGGCGCACAAGCCGCACCTGCCGTCCTGGACACAGGGTTGGTCAGGATGGGAGTTGGTGACAACGGCGGGCTCGCTCAGGGCGTTGGCGTCGGTTTGTCCGGGCCGACCGGTGATGCGATTACCCC
Source organism: Candidatus Accumulibacter propinquus (assembly GCA_016714935.1). Taxonomy (GTDB): domain Bacteria; phylum Pseudomonadota; class Gammaproteobacteria; order Burkholderiales; family Rhodocyclaceae; genus Accumulibacter; species Accumulibacter propinquus. The sequence continues at coordinate 71,139 of JADKBU010000006.1, forward strand.
GGGATGCCTGTGCGAGGGTTGGGGAGCTTCCGCTAGTGGGACGACGGGTTACACCTATGGTGCCGTTGGTAGCAGTGGTATTTCGAGTGCCCTGCTGACCACGACCACGGCCTCCGGCGCCGGCCTGTATGCACAGTCGGTGGTATCGCTGAGCAACGGCCTGCAAGTCACGCATACCTACACTTCCGCCGCCGGTGGCAAGCTGTTCAAGGTGGCGGTTGACCTGAAAAACACTGGCGCCGGCACGTTGACCGACGTGCGCTACGCCCGTACCCTGGACTGGGATGTGACTCCAGGCTTTTTCAGTAGCAACTTCACTACCGTCTACGGCGGCACGCCGACGGGCCCGGGCGGCAAGGTGCTGACCACCTCGACCGATCCGTTTGCCGTACCGGATCCGCTGGTGTTCCGCGGCCAGGATCAAGATACGAATGTCGTCGACACCCCGGTGACAAGGGCGGCTTCTTCGTGTTTGGTTTTGGCGACCTCGCCGCCGGCGAATCGGCCGACTTTGATACCTTCATCGGCGCCGACAGCAGCACCAGCGGCCTGCTGGCTGCACTGGGTTCAGTGGGTGTCGAAGCTTATTCGTACACCAATGGCAACACCCCGGGCACCGATGGCTACAGGTTCGCACCTGCCTATGGCTACGGGTTTGTGGGCCTGGGCCTGCCGCCCGCCCTGGCACCCGAGCCGGGTTCAATGGCCCTCGTCGGGCTGGCACTGGCAGGAATTGCTGGTCTGCGTCGCCGCAAAGTGATCGCCAACTAAATCAAACGGCTTGCGATTCGGAAAAGGCGCCCTGCAGAGGGCGCCTTTTTTGTGCGTCCTGAGTAGCCGGGATGCCGGACGAGACGAATCGTGCAACCGGATGATTCGGCTGTATGGAGCGCACCCGGCGCCTGACAAAAAATCGCTCAAAGGATGTCGATGGTGCCGCGCGGCAAATGAAGCAGAGAAGTAACGCGAAGTTTTGGCACTCGCGGCTCCTGCCGGCCGGGGTTTTGCGGGGGGGGGCGGGGACCCTTACGCCGGGGGCCTCCCCCCGCGCTGGGCTCGCGCTGGGCCCCACGCGTCTCCCCCCTCTGCCCCCCTGGTCGCCCGGGCCCCCCGGCCCCCCCCCCCTTCCCCGGGGCGTCGCCCCCGCGCCCGGGGGGGTCTGTTAATTTTCCTCCCCCGCCCCTGGGCGGAAACCCCTGCGGGCCTCCCCCCCCCCTTCCCCCCCGGCGCGGGGGCCCCCCGCGGGAGGGGCTGCCCCCCCCCGGGCGGGCCCTTTCGCCCCGGCCCCGGCCGGGGCCCGCCCCTCCCCCCCCCCTTCCCCCGCGGCCTTCCCCTGCTGCCCCCCCCTGGCCCCCCCCCCCCCCCCCCTCCCTTTTTGGAACCCGGGCCCGCCCCCCCCCCCCGGCGCCGCCCCCTGCCCCCCTTTTGGGCCGGGGGGGCGGTTCTTTGGCCCCCCCGGCGGGGGGGTTTCCCCCCCGTGGGCGGGCGGGGCCCCCCCCCCCCCCCCCCCCCCCCCGGGGCCCCTTCCCGCCCCCCCCCCCCGCGGCCCCCCCGCCCCCCCCGCCCCCCCCCCCCCCCCCCCCCCCCCCCCCCCTTCCCCCTCTTTTTTCGGCCCGGTTTCGGGCCTTTCCCCCCCCCCCCCCCGGCCGTCCTTCTCTCCCCCCTTTTTTTTTGTTCGGGTTGGGGGGGGGGGAACCGCGGGCTCCCCCCCCCCCCCCCCCCCGCCGCGGGCCCGCTTTTCCGGCCCGGCCGCCCCCCGCCGCGGCGTCCGCCCCCCCCCCCCCCCCCCCCCCCCCCCCCCCCCCCCCCCCCCCCCCCCCCCCCCCCCCCGCCCCCCCCCCCCTCCCCCCCCCCCCCCCCCCCCCCCCCGCCCCCCCCCCCCCCCCCCCCCCCCCCCCCGCCCCCCCCCCCCCCCCGCCCCCCCGCCCCCCCCCCGGCCTTTCCCCCCCCCCTTTTTTTGCCCTTGGCTTTGTTCCCTGCTGCTGCTCCCCCGCCCGCCCCCTCCCCCCCCGCGGGCCCCCCCCCCCCCTTGGGGGCCCCCCCCCCCCCCCTTCGGGCCCCCCCCCCCCCCCCCCCCCCCCCCCCCCCGGCCCCCCCCCGCCCCCCCCCCCCCCCCCCGGGCCGCCCCCGGGGGTCCCCCGCCCCCGGCGCCCCCCCCCCCCGGCGCGCGGGCCCCCCCCCCTGGTTTCCGGCCGCCGCCCCCCGTGGGTTCCCCCCCCCCGGCCCGGGGGGGGACGGGGGGGGCCCCGCCCCCCCCCAGGGACCCCCCTCCCGCGGCCGCCCGCCCCCCTTGGCCGCCGGGCCCGGGGGGACGTCCGGGGCGCCCCCCCCCCCCCGCCGGTCGCGCGCCGCTTTCGCGCGGGCCCCCCCCCCCGGCGGCGGCCTCCCCCCTTTTTTCCCGCCCCGTTTTTCTTTTTTTCCCCTTTTTTCGCGCCGGGGTTTTTTTTGTCTTCCCCCCCCCTCGCGGGTTCTCTTGAACAGATGTCAGTGTCGAAAATTATTACATGTGCTCGAAGTGGCTGCTCAGCGGAAATATTGGTTGTTTTTTATATCAATAATATATGTTTTATGGCATGGAACATGCTTTGCTATGAGTGTCTGACAAGCACCGTAATATCGCGCACAACCCGATCAAGACGTGCTTAGACGAATGACATTCGAGGCTTAACTTTTGATTAACTTCTAGGAGAATCAATATGAAGAAGTTCAAACTGGCGCAGGCGCTGGTGCTTGCTGGTGGAGTGTTGGGGAGTGTGGGTTTTCTTGGAACCGCTGAGGCGGCTACGATCACCAACGGGACTTTGACGCTGGACGTCAATGCAACCGGATCGATTCACGATGTGACGAACGCGGCCGGTGGCTTCTGGAACTACGGTTACCCGACGATTGGTTTTGGCATCAGCAGTTCCGCCGGTTTCGGTCGCGAAGACGCCAATGTGGGTGCTGGCAGCTTTGCCGGGGCCACGGTTGGCGGGGCTACGACGATTGTCGCTACCGGCTCCTGGGGGGGGTTGAACTACACCCGTACCTACTCACTGAGTGGATTCGACGTCAATATCAGCACCTTGATCACCAATGTTGGTACGGGTTCAGAAACCTTCAAGTGGTTTGATGCGGGCGATCCGGATCAGGGAATTCCGCGGAGTGGTGGCTTTGCCTCATTCAATGACGTTCTTCCGGGATATGCCATCGCCACCAACTCGTCGGGCTTGCCACCAGATTTGGTAAAGTGGTCAAAGACTGACTCCAGTGCTGTCCTCACCTTTATACCGGGCTCACTGGAGATCTCCAACGCCTCGCAACTGGATGCGTTGTACGGGACCCCGTATGATCCCAACCTGGCCAACGAGGACATCGGGATTGCGATCATCTGGGAGAAGACCCTGGCGGCTGGGGACTCGATTACGCTGAACTATATCCAATCCTACGGGACGCCAGATGACATTCTCGTTCCGGAGCCGGGTACATTTGCTCTGCTTGGTGCCGGCGTGTTGGGACTGTTTGGCGCTAGACGGCGGAAAGCAGCCTGAGCGTCAGGGGTCATTGACCAAGGAGAAGCACTTATCAAAGGGCCTTGATACGGCGTAGCCGGATCAAGGCCAAAATTTGCGGCACATTGCGCGTCGGTCACGTCATCGACGACGATCAGTTTCAATCCTTGTTTGCCATGGGCCAGCGGCGAAAGTTTTCGCCGCTGGCCCATGTTGTATTGAATCTCGTTTTGTTGCCGGCAGACCTTCCGATTGGACCGCACAGGAGCATCAAGCCAGCGAAATGCCGCTATAATCGCGAGTTCTTTGGCCTTCCCTTGCCGCCCGATGCTCGTCTATCGCGGTTTCACACAGACCACGCACAGTGCTACCGTCCTGACCATCGGCAACTTCGATGGCGTCCATCTCGGCCATCGGGCACTGCTGGCACGTCTGACGGCAGCCGCCAGCGAAGCCGGCCTGCCGGCGGCGGTGCTCACTTTCGAACCGCACCCGCGCGAATTCTTTGCCCCGGAAGCGGCGCCCTCACGCCTGTCGACGCTGCGTGAAAAGCTCGAACTGCTTGCCGACGACGGCGTCGACCTGGTCCACGTTTGCCACTTCAACGCCCGTTTCGCCGCCCTGAGCGCCGAAGCCTTCATCGAGCAGGTGCTGTTGGGCGCCTTGCGCGTGCGGCACCTGATCGTCGGCGACGACTTTCGCTTCGGTGCAAGGCGTGCCGGCGACTTCGCTTTGCTGAACCAGGCCGGCGCCCGCCTCGGCTTTCAGGTCGAGGCCATGGACAGCGTCACCCTCGACGGCGAGCGCGCATCGAGTTCGGCCGTTCGCGACGCGCTGCAGGCCGGCCATCTCGAACATGCTGCGCGCCTGCTCGGCCGCCCTTACTCGATCGATGGACGGGTGGTCCACGGCGACAAGATCGGCCGGCAACTGGGCTTCAATACCGCGAACATCCGCATCAAGCACGAACGACCAGCACTGCAGGGAGTGTTCGCGGTCGAAGTCAAGGGCTTGCCGGGTGGCCCGCACCAGGGTGCTGCCAACCTCGGATACCGACCGAGCGCGAACCAGGTCGTAAGACCGCTGCTCGAAGTGCATCTCTTTGATTTCAGCGCCGACATCTACGGCGCCCATTTGAACGTCCGCTTCCTGCACAAGCTGCGCGACGAAATGAAATTCCCCGATTTCAACGCCTTGAAGGCGCAAATCGCCAGCGACGTTGCCGCGGCGAAAGCGTACTTCCAGTTCTGAGAACCGCCATGGCCGACTACAAGAAAACCCTCAACCTCACCGACACGCCATTTCCGATGCGCGGTGACCTGGCTCGACGCGAACCGCAGTGGGTCGCCGCCTGGCAGGAGACAAAACTCTACGAGCGGATCCGCGAGGTCTCGCAGGGACGCCCCCGTTTCGTGCTGCACGATGGCCCGCCCTACGCCAACGGCGACATTCACATCGGCCACGCGGTCAACAAGATCCTCAAGGACGTCATCGTCCGCTCGAAGACGCTGGCGGGCTTCGACGCACCGTATGTTCCGGGCTGGGACTGCCATGGCCTGCCGATCGAGCATCAGATCGAAAAGCTGCACGGCAAGCATGTCCCGGCCGAGCGGGTGCGCGAACTGTGCCGCGCCTTCGCCGGCGAACAGATCGAGCGCCAGAAGAAGGATTTCATCCGCCTCGGTATTCTCGGAGAATGGGACAATCCTTACCTGACCATGAACTTCAAGACCGAAGCCGACGAAATCCGTGCGCTCGGAGCGATATTGCAGAAGGGTTACCTCTACCAGGGCCTGAAGCCGGTCAACTGGTGCCTCGATTGTGGTTCGGCGCTGGCCGAGGCCGAGGTCGAATACGAAGACAAGACCTCGTCGGCGATCGATGTGGCTTTCGAAGTACACCCCAATCACGCCGACAAGCTGGCGCGGGCTTTCGGCCTCACGCACCTGCGCGGGCCGGCCTTCGCCGTGATCTGGACGACCACGCCCTGGACGCTGCCGGCCAACGAGGCCGTCAGCGCGCACCCGGACTTCGACTACGAACTGATCGACACCCCCCGCGGCGCCCTGATCCTGGTGCGTGAACTGGCCGCTGCCTGCCTGCAGCGCTATGCCCTCGCCGGGACGGTGATCGGTTCGGCCAAAGGCGCGGCGCTCGAACAGGTGCTTCTCAAACACCCCTTCCAGGCCCGCGACGTGGCCATCATCTGCGGCCGGCACGTCACCGTCGAGGCCGGCACCGGCCTGGTGCACACCGCGCCGGCGCACGGCACCGACGACTACCTGATCGGCAAGGTCTATGGTCTGCCGGTGAACAATCCGGTCGGCGACGATGGTCGATTCGTCGCCGGCACCCCGGCGCTGGGCGTCGGCGAGCTTGCCGGCAGATCGGTCTGGGAGGCCAACCCGCTGGTGCTGGAGGAACTCGCCGCCAACGGCCACCTGCTGAAATCCGAGAAGATCCAGCACAGTTATCCGCACTGCTGGCGCCACAAGACACCGATCATCTTCCGTGCCACCACGCAGTGGTTCATCGGCATGGATCACCGCCCGACGTCGACCGAAGCCGCGGCGACGCCCCTCAGCGAAGAGGAACCGACGCTGCGCTGGTGCGCCGAGCGCGCAGTTGACGAAACGCGCTTCTTCCCGACCTGGGGTCGCGCGCGCCTGGAAGCGATGATGCGCACGCGTCCCGACTGGTGCGTCTCGCGTCAGCGCAACTGGGGCGTTCCCCTGCCCTTTTTCCTGCACCGCGAGACCGGTGCGCCGCATCCACGCACCGTCGAACTCATCGAAGCCGTCGCCCAGCGCGTCGAAAAGGCCGGCATCGAAGCCTGGTTCGCGCTTGACGCCGGGGAACTGCTCGGCGCCGAGGCCGAGCAATACCGGAAGATGAGCGACACCCTCGACGTCTGGTTCGACTCCGGCGCGACGCACTCCAGCGTCCTGCGCGGCTCGCATCGCAACGAACTCGCCTACCCCGCCGATCTCTATCTCGAAGGCTCCGATCAACATCGTGGCTGGTTCCAGAGTTCGCTGCTGATCGGCTGTGCGATGGACGGGCAGGCACCCTACAAGGCCCTGTTGACGCACGGCTTCGTGGTCGACGGCAAGGGCCTGAAAATGTCTAAATCGCGGGGCAACGTGATCGCCCCGCAGAAGATCGGCGACACGCTCGGCGCCGAGATCCTTCGCCTGTGGGTCGCGGCCACCGACTACTCCGGCGAACTCTCGATCTCCGACGAGATTCTCAAGCGCGTCGTCGAATCCTACCGCCGCATCCGCAACACCCTGCGCTTCCTGCTGGCCAATACCGCGGACTTCGACGCCAGCCGCGATCTCCTGGAGATCGAACAATGGCTGGAAATCGATCGTTACGCCCTGGCCATGACCCGGCAACTGCAGGCGCAATGCGAAGCCGACTACGAGCGCTTCGAGTTCCACCGCGTCGTGCAGTCGCTGCAGACCTTCTGTTCCGAGGATCTCGGCGGCTTCTACCTCGATATCCTCAAGGATCGTCTCTATACTACTGCCGCCGCTTCCGCGCCGCGCCGCTCGGCGCAAAGCGCCCTGTGGCATATCCTGCAATGCCTGACCAAGCTGATGGCGCCGATCCTCTGTTTCACCGCCGAGGAGATCTGGCAACTGCAAAGCGGTGACCGCCAGCAGTCGATCATGCTGCACACCTGGCAACCACTGCCGGCACCGGCCGGCGAAGGCGAACTGCTCGAAAAATGGGGCAAGATCCGGACCTACCGCGGCGAAGTCATGCGCGCCCTCGAAGAACTGCGCAGCGCAGGCAGGATCGGCTCACCGCTGCAGGCTGCAGTGCGCCTGCACTGCGACGGCGAGAAGCACGCCCTCCTCTCGTCGCTCGGCGACGACCTGCGCTTTGTCCTGATCTGCTCGCAAGCCGCAGTGGTGCGCGACCCGGTCGACCAACTGCAGTGCACCGCGCTGACGCACGCCAAATGCGAGCGCTGTTGGCACGTGCGCGCCGACGTCGGCAGCCACCCCGAGCACCCCGGCCTGTGCGGCCGCTGTATCGACAACCTGTACGCGGAAGGCGAAGCCCGTGCCTTCGCGTAACATCGACCGCTGGCTGGTGCTCGCCGGCATCGTCGTCCTCCTCGACCAGGTCAGCAAGTGGCTGATCCTCGCCTGGTTGCAGCCTGGCGACGTGATCTACGTCGCCCCTTTCTTCAACTGGGTGCTGACCTTCAACCCCGGCGCCGCGTTCAGCTTCCTCTCCGATGCCGGTGGCTGGCAGCGCTGGTTGTTCACCGCCCTGGCACTGGGAGTTTCGGCATGGATCGTCAGCATCCTGCCGCACCACAGCGGCGAATTCCGGCTCTCGCTGGCACTCACGCTGATCCTCGGCGGTGCGCTCGGCAACGTCATCGACCGCCTGCGTTTCGGCGCTGTGATCGACTTCGTGCAATGGCACGTCGCCGGTTTCTACTGGCCGGCTTTCAATATCGCCGATTCGGCGATCTGCATCGGCGCGCTGCTGATGGCCTGGGACCAGTTTGCCGCCAGACCCGCCGAGCAGAATCCCGCGCGCTGCGGCAACCGAGCTCGCGCACACCGCCGCCATCCCATGGCACCCGGCCATCGAAGATCATCGCAACGGTGCTGGCCGACAGTTTCCTGACGCTGCACTACAGCCTTGCCGACCTCGACGGCGACGAGTACGTCAGCACCTTCGGCCTGTCGCCCGCGACCCTGCAGATGGGCAGCGGCCAGCTCGCGGAAACGCTCGAACAGTGCCTGCTCGGGATGCTGGCCGGCAAGCGTCAGGTCTTTGAGCTTGCGGCAACGGACGCCTTTGGTGCCCACAACCCCCGCCTGGTCGAACGTATTGCGCGCAGCGCCCTGCCGCCGGACATCGAACTCAGGGTCAACTCGCTGGTGGAATTCAGTTCGCCCGACGGCGCCGGCAACTTTGCCGGTTTTCTGCGCGAACTGACCGACAACAGCGCGCTCTTCGACTTCAACCATCCGCTCGCCGGCAAAGCCCTCCGCTTCGAGGTCGAAGTCATCGCCATCATGTGAGATCCAGCATGCAGGTCATTCTCGCCAATCCCCGCGGCTTCTGCGCCGGCGTCGATCGCGCCATCGCCATCGTCGAGCGCGCCATCGAGAAGTACGGCGCGCCGATCTATGTTCGCCACGAAGTGGTACACAACAAGTTCGTCTGCGACGACCTGCGTGCCAAGGGCGCCATTTTCATCGACGAGCTGGCCGACGTGCCGGCTGGCGGCACGGTCGTTTTCAGTGCCCACGGTGTTTCCAGGGCCGTTCGCGAGGAAGCCGCGGCACGCGGCCTCAAGGTCTTCGACGCCACCTGCCCGCTGGTCACCAAGGTGCACCTCGAAGTCGCCAGAATGCGCAGGGAAGGCCGTGAGATCGTGATGATCGGCCACAAGGGACATCCCGAGGTCGAAGGCACGATGGGGCAGAGTGGCGACGGCATGTACCTCGTCGAAACCGTCGCCGATGCCCGCCAACTCCAGGTCAAATCCCCGGCCAGCCTGGCCTACGTCACGCAGACCACCTTGTCGGTCGACGACGCCGCGCAGGTCGTCGCCGCCTTGAAGGAGCGTTTCCCCGAGATCATCGGCCCGAAGAAGGACGACATCTGCTACGCCACGCAAAACCGCCAGGATTCAGTCAAGCAACTGGCGCTACGCACGGAAGTCGTCCTCGTCGTCGGCAGCCGGTCGAGTTCCAACTCGAATCGACTCCGCGAAGTCGCCGAACTGATCGGCAGCCGCGCCTACCTGGTCGACCAGGCCGAACAGATCGACCCGGAGTGGCTCAACGGTGCCAGCCGTATCGGCGTCACCGCCGGTGCCTCGGCCCCGGAAGTTCTGGTGCAGAACGTCGTCGATCGTCTGTCGGGAGGCGACCGCGCGAAAGTCGCCCAGCTCGACGGTGCCGAGGAAAACGTGACCTTCGCCCTGCCTCGCGAACTGCGCCTGCCGGCAGTGCGCAGCGCCCCCGGCCGGGGCGGCCCGTCGGTCGCCATGGCTGCCGTCGGTATCGCCGCTCGTCGAACACGATTTCGAAACGCGCCTCGCTATTGACCGCCACCCCTTCGATCTCGCCCGGACGAAAGCGCAGGTGCGCAAACGCGGCACTTGCGGCCGCGTCGAAAACCGCCGGCAAACTGCTGCCGGCCACTTCGACGCGGTCGACCGCACCATCCGCCGCCGGCGAACACCCGCAACACCACCTTGCCGCTGCCCGGGCCGGCAGTGCCCGCTGTCCGGCTGCGCGATCAGCGGCTCGTCCAGCAGCTCCGGCGCAACCGTCAGTTCCGAACGCGGGAAATACCAGGGACCCGCCGACGGCCCAGACGGGGACGGGGCACCAGGCGCGGGCGGAAGCTGCGCGCCAGCCGCTGCCGGCTCAACGTCGCGGACGCAGTGACGCCCTGGCGCCGGCATTCGGCGCCGGCTTCGGGCGCTGCGCTCCCACTCCGGCCGCAGCGCGGCGAAGGAGCCTCTGGGACGCCGCCAGCGCCTCATCGCCAGGCGCTTCGGGGAAGCGCGCTTGCTCCAGCCCAGCCCTGGACTAAGATGGCATCAGTCGCCGTTACGCTCGGCCCCCCAAAGCTGCTCCCGAGGAAGATCGACGCTGTGAACAGACAAACCGGCTTCACCCTGATCGAAATCATGATCGTCGTGGTCATCATCGGCATCCTGTCGGCCATCGCCATCCCCAACTACACCGATTACCTGATCCGCTCGCGCATCACGCAGGCCACCTCGGGCCTCGCCGAGAGGCGGGCACGCATGGAGCAGTTCTTTCAGGACAACCATTTCTATTTCCAGGCCGATCCGCCGATCACTGGGCTCCGCCTGCGCCGACGACACCACCGCCAGCCAATACTTCAATTTCACCTGCCCGACCCTCACCGCCACCACCTACACCCTGACCGCCACCGGCAAGAGTTCGATGAGCGGCTTCACTTACACCCTCGACCAGGCCAACGTCAGGCCACGCCTGCCGTCGCCGCAGGCTGGACGACCTCCGCAACCTGCTGGGTGACCAGCAAGGGAGGTGGCTGTTGAAAACCCAGCACGGCTTCAGCCTGATCGAACTGATCGTCGGCATGGCCATCCTCGGCATTCTGATGAGCATCGCCGTCCCAGCTTTCAGCGACTGGATGCGCAACGCCAGGGTGCGTACGACAGCCGAATCGGTACTGAACGGCCTGCAGTTGGCCCGGGCCGAGGCCGTGCGGCGCAATACGACCATCCGCTTTCAGCTCGTCGACACCACCTGACGACACCTGCGCGCTGAGCACCGCCGGCCCGAACTGGGTGGTCAGCGTCGACTCCTCCCGGCCGGCGCCTGCGCAACGCCGCCCTCCGACACCGTCGCCCCGCGCATCATCCAGGTTGCGCAGCGGCGCCGAAGGGCTCCGCGGCGACGACCCTGGCGGCCGGCCAGTCGGCCCTGGTGTTCAACAGCCTGGGACGTCTCACGCCGGTGCCCGCCGCCACCGTCACGATCAACGTCGCGAGCGCGACCGGCGAGCTTTGCCTGGCCAGTGGCGGGCCGATTCGTTGCCTGCAGATCATGGTGACACTCGGCGGCCAGATCCGCATGTGCGATCCGGCCCTGGCCGTCGGCGACGCGCAGGCCTGCACATGAACCGACCGCCCAACACTACCAAGGCCCAGGCAGGCGTCATGCTGCTGGAAGCGCTGATCGCGATCCTCATCTTCTCGCTGGGCATCCTTTCGCTGGTCGCCCTGCAGGGCACCTCGATCCAGCTCACCAGCGACGCCAAATACCGCACCGACGCCACGCTGCTGGCCAACCGATTGATCGGACAGATGTGGGCGAGCGACCTGACACCGCCGACCTGCACGCAGTTCTCGACGGCGATACCGATGGCAGCGCCTACAACGCCTGGCTCGCCGATGTGCAGGGGATCGATGGCCTGCCGGGCGTCGTCGCGGCGTCGGGCGGCGTCGACGCGACCTTGCCGGTGGTGACCGTTGACAACACGGGGCAGGTGGTGATCACCATGTTCTGGCGCACCCCGCAAATGGCGACCAGCGGCGCGAATTCCTGCCACCGCCATGGTCGTCTCACAAATCGTCCGCAACCCCTGAACCGCCATGAACTCGTCACTCAATACCGCCGCAATGGCCAGACCAGGAGGCTTCACGCTGGTCGAGGTGATGGTCGCGATGGTCATCGGCATGATCGGGATCATCATCATGATGCAGGTCTTTCGCCTGGCCGAAGGGCAGCAGCGAACGACGACCGGCACCGGCGACGCGCAAAGCAACGGCGCCATGGCGATCTATACCCTGCAACGCGACATCCGCCAGGCGGGTTACGGCTTCAACGCCATGAACGCCCTCGGCTGCCCGCTCCTGGCGCTCCGCCAAGCCGTACCCTCACGCAGCTCGGCCCGGTGATCATCAACCCGCCGACCGCCGACGTCCCGGCCGGCGACGCCAACACCGACACCCTGCTGATCGCCTATGGCAACGGCGAGGGCGCCCCGGAAGGCGATGTGATCACCGCGGTCAACGGCATCCAACTCGCGGTCAGGCGCGGGAAATTTCCGTCGGTGCTCCGGTCGGGTCGTCGCCGCCCCTGTCGGCGCCGCTGGCCGGCTGCAGCCTGACCCTGGCCACGGTGTCGGCCGTTGCAGCGCCGAACGTCAGGCGTAGCCAGGAGTGGCGCCGTCGACGGCGGAACGCTGTTCAATCTCGGCAACAATCCTCGCATCCTGGCCTACGCCGTCCGCGCCGGCAACCTGACGGTCTGCGACTACCTGGCCGCCGACTGCGGCGCCGCCGTCGCAGCCCCCCACCTGCAGTCGCCCCGATCGCCAACAACATCGTCAGCCTGCGCGCCCAGTACGGACGCGACACCACGGCCACAACCGATGGTATCGACACCTGGGATCAGACTACGCCTCAGCAACCCACTCCGGCGGACCAGGAGAAGTTTGCCTGCCTATGGGCCAGGGCCTCGGCGATGCGTATCGCCGTCGTCGCGCGCAACAGCCAGGTCGACCAGGGCACGGTCACCGCACCAGCGCCGGTCTGGGCAGGCAGTGGCGACGCCGCGATCGACCTGAGCGCCAGGCCGACTGGCAGAATTACCGCTACAAGGTCTTCGAAACCGTCGTGCCGATTCGCAACCTGCCCTGGATGGCCACATGTACGCCTAAGGCACAAACCCGTACCGCCGCCTGCGCTCGCCGGCCAACTCCCCGCCACGCCAGCGCGGCGTCGTCCTGCTCGTCGCGCTGATCGTCCTGGTCGCGATGACGCTGGCCGGCGTGGCGCTGATTCGCTCGGTCGACACCGCCAACATCATCGCCGGCAACCTGTCCTTCCGCGAATCGGCGGCCACACGCCGGCGAACGCAGCACGCAAACCGCCATCGACTGGCTGCAGCCCAACAATACGACCGGCAACACCACGCTGCACAGCAACAACGCGGCGAATGGCTACTCGGCCGTTCGCGTCGATCGCGACGTCGAGCACGACGAAGCTTGGGAAGCGTTCTGGACGCGGGTGACCGGCACCTCGGGGCCTCGGCCGAACAGCGGTTCCGATGCCGCCGGCAACACCGTACGCTATGTCATCCACCGGTTGTGTGAAGGCACCGGCGCGCCGCACACCGCCAGCTGCGCCAAATCACCCGCCGGCACCAACGTCGGCGGCAGTTTCAGCGCCGGCGGCCCAGCGCCGATCACCAACAACCAGGTCTATTACCAGATCACCACACGCATCACCGGACCACGCAATACCGTCGCCTACCTCCAGACCATCGTCGCGCTACAGGCTCCGCAGGAAGTTCAAGAAGGAGTTTGCCATGCAAACCAGGAAACTGACCACCTCATCGCTGTCGCTGCTCGCGCTGCTGCTGCTTGCCTCGGGCGCCGCGGCCGCACCGACGCAACTGGCCAACTCGCCGATTTCCGGCGCTTCTTCCGTCGAGATATCGCCCAACGTGATGTTCGTCCTCGACGACTCGGGGAGTATGGCCTGGGATTTCCTGCCGGACTGGGCGGAGAGCACCGACCTCTCCCGGAGCCGCAATGCCGGCTTCAACGGCATTGCCTACAACCCGGCCTTGACCTATACGCCACCCAAGTATTTCAGCATTGACGGCGTGCCCGACACCACCACCTACCCCAGCCAGACCGCCGCCAACACCACCACCTGGACAGCGGTCAAGGATAACGGCTACGACCTCGGCGTTTCGGCAAGCACCCGCAACCTGGTCGGCAGCGCCTTCTACTATACGACGCAGGCCGGCGAGTTCTGCACCAACAAGAGCCTGAAATCGTGTGCCGGCCACGCGGACCCGGCCACCGGTCCCGGCCAAACTGCGCTGGTGCAAGACCGCGGCCGAATCCATCGCCCTGACGCCGAGCGCCGGTGCCTGTCAGGCCTTGCGGATCGAGGCCGCGGGCGCCAACACGCCTTTTGAATTCGCCCGTCTGCCGTCGCCACGCATCAGCACCATCACCCTCAGCGGCACCAGCAGCACGTCGATCAGCAGCATCACCGTGAGTTCGCTACAAATCCTCTCGGTGACCATCGCCGCGTCCACCGATCCGGCGGTACTCGCCACCAACATCGCCGCCAGCATCAACGCCTGCACGTTCATCAAGACAGGCACCTGCGGGATTGTCGGTTACAGTGCCGTAGCCGCCGCCGGCAGGGTCACGATCAGCGCGCCGGGCGCGGTCACCACCACACCGGCGGTGACCAAGAGCGGCTCGATGAGCGTCAGCACCACCGCCTTTGCGCGCCCCTCGACCAACCTCGCACCCGGCGAAAACCTGTTGACCGTCATCACTTCGACAACCATGGCCTATCCCAAAACCGGTGCCCGCAGCGACTGTGCCGCTGACCCCTGCACCTACGCCGAGGAAATGACCAACTACGCCAACTGGTGGGCCTATTACCGGACGCGCATGCAGGCCATGAAAACAGCGACCAGCCTGTCTTTCGAGCCGATCAACAGCAGCTTCCGCGTCGGCTACATGACCATCAACAACAATACGACGACCGACTTCCAGAACATCGACGTGTTCAACGCCGCCCAGAAGAAAGCCTGGTACGACAAACTGTTCTCCGCCGTACCCAACCTGAATACGCCGCTGCGGGTTGCCCTGTCGAACGCCGGCCGTCTGTACGCCGGCCGCCTCAATGAAACCAGTTTCAACGGCGTCGACGTCGTGGACCCGGTGCAGTTCTACTGCCAGCCGAACGTCACCATCCTCTCGACCGACGGCTACTGGAACGAAGGCGCCGGTTTCAAGTGGGACGGCAGCACCGCCGTCGGCGACCAGGACGGTCCGACTACCGGAGAAGTGCGACCACAACTCGATGGCGGCGGCTTTCAGGAGCAGAAAGCCACCGAACAGATGAAGAAGAGCACGACCCAGGCGATGGCCGCAACCGGCCCGCGGCAGAAGAGAACATCCCCGCTGCAGACGCGTACCCGGACCGGACACCTGCAGGAACTGACAGGTCCACTGCAGGCCAAGGCCTACGTACTGCAGCAAAGAGTGACGCAGGTGCGGAAACGGACTTCCAGCGACGGCGGCCTGACCTGGACCGCGTTCGGCGATGTCGCTTCCTGCTCGCCGGTCACCGGCCAGGTGGACTGCGTGACCCTTGCCCGCGGCAGTGCCGCCGACACACCCAGCTGCACCTATGTCGTCGGCGGCACCACGGTGACCGGTGGAGGCACCGACAGCGAAGTACAACTGGGGAGCGACCTATACCGATGTCGATTCCTGCACGGCGGCCGAATCGACCGCTTCGCCCTACACCGTGATTCTCGGCCGCAGATGTCAGCGCGCCTGGAGCGACTGGGTCACCGCCACCGGAAGCTGCACCAGCTCGGCAACCGTGGAATGCCGAGCCGACCCCGACCATTGGACCGACTGGGTCGACTCCGCCAGTTGTAGCGCCGGAACATCCGGCACCACGGTGACCGAATGCCAGACCAACCTACGGTACGCCAGTCGCCAGTAGCACCGCCGTGCACGGCAGTGACCACGGGCATCATGCGAACGACGTGCAGCACCGTCGCCACGGGCCCGACAGCCGTCGACCCGACGACCTGCACCGCCGCCGAGCCCAGCGCCGAAAACGACTACGTCAAGACCACCTGCCCGGTCACTACCACCGGCCCGACCGACGTGGCTTCCTGCACGCCGGCGGACCCGAACTCGGGCAACAGCTACACCAAGACCGTCTGCTCGGTGGTGGCCAGGGGCCAGACCCCCGACACGCTCGCCGATGTGGCCCAGTATTACTGGAAAACCGACCTGCGCGATCCCGCGCTGACGCCCGACCGTTGTACCGGTGGCCCGGTAGTCACCGGCGAAATCACCGTGCATAACAACGTGTGCACCAACGACGCGTTGAAAGGGCCTCGGCAGAACATGATCACCTATACCCTCGGCCTCGGGGCATCGGGTCTGATGGGCTACGACAAGGATTATCCCACCGCCACCAGCGGCGATTTCTACAGCATCAAACTCCCCGAGAATGCCAACCCCGATGCCGGCATCTGCCCCTGGCAGCCCATCGGAACGACCTGTAACTGGCCGAAACCCGAGAGCAACGCGCAGACCAACATCGATGACCTCTGGCACGCCGCGGTCAACGGTCGCGGTACCTACTTCAGCGCTTCCGACCCTTCTTCCCTGGCGGGCGGTATCAGTAGCGCGCTGCAATCGGTGGAAGTGAAAGCCGGGGCCCTGGCCGCGGTCACGGTCACCAGCCCGAACCTGGTCGCCGACGAGGCCGGAAACTCGATCTTCGAAGTGTCCTTCACCGCCGGAGACTGGTCTGGAGATCTGGTCAAGCGCACCATCGACGGCACGACCGGCGCGATTTCGGCGACCCCGACGTGGGCGGCGCAGGCGAAACTCGACGCCAAGGTATCGACGGACGGTTATGCGGCGCGCAAGATCCTCACCTTCGATACCAGCGAGACCTCGACCACCAAACTGAAGTCGTTCCGTTGGGACGACGAAGGGCTCAGCGATGCCGAGAGAGCGGTTTTTGTCGGTCTCAGCGATGCCGACAAGGCGTACTTTGCCAAAACGGCCATCGCGCCACCTTCCGGCACGCTGACGCAGTTCTGCACGGTCGGCACGATTTGCCTGCCGGATGCCACACAAACGGCGGCCAGCGGGGAAAATCTGGTTAACTTCCTGCGCGGCGACAAGAGCAACGAGGGCGCTCTGGTCAGCACCACCACCTACTACCGCCAACGTACCCACCTGCTGGGCGACATCGCCGGTTCCGAAGCCGTCTATGTCAAGGGGTCGCCGTGGAACTATGCCGACTACCAGTACGGCACCTTCAAGGCGAGCAACGCGAGCAGAACGGCGATGGTCTACATCGGCGCCAACGACGGCATGCTGCACGCCTTCAATGAGAGCACCGGTGAGGAGGCCTGGGCCTATGTCCCGGCGCTCGTCCTGCCGACGGTCTACAAGCTGGCCGACAAGAGCTACTCGTCGCTGCACCAATTCACCGTCGATGGTACGCCGGTGATGGCGGACATCTGCGCCAGCGACTGTGCGACACCGGCTGCCGGCGAAACCGCCAGCCCGGTCTGGAAAACCATTCTCGTTGGCGGCCTGAACCACGGTGGGCGCGGCTACTACGCGCTCGACATCACCACCCCGGCCTCGCCCAAGGCACTCTGGGAATTCACCCACGACAACCTCGGCTACAGCTACGGCAACCCGGTGATCACCAAACTCAAGGACGGCACCTGGGTGGTCATCGTGGCGTCCGGATACAACAACGTCGGTCCCGGAGACGGCAAAGGCTATCTGTTCATCCTGAACGCCGATAGCGGCGCGCTGATCCGGGCGATCACCACCGACGTCGGCGACACCACCACCCCCAGCGGGCTGGCGCGGATCACCGCCTGGGCCAACTTCCCGGACAACAACAACACCGCGCAACGGGTCTACGGAGGCGACCTGCTTGGCAATCTCTGGCGCTTCGACATCAACGGCGACATCCCGACGACCGTCGACCCGCCGGTCTACGACGCGCAGCGCCTGGCGACCCTGAAGGACGCTGGCGGCGTCGCCCAGCCGATCACCAGCAAGCCCGAACTCGGCAAGATCGCCGGTCACCCGGTGGTTTTCGTGGCCACCGGACAATTGCTCGGCGCCGATGATCTCGGAAACACGCAGACGCAGTCGTTCTACGCCATCAAGGACCGGCTGATCAACGCGGATTACGGCAGCCCGCGGCCCTTGTCCCCGCCACAGACCGACCCGGTGCCCGGCGACTTCGTCCAACAGACGCTGACCTCCGGCACCTGCGGCGAGGGCAACCCCTACTGCAACGAAGGCGACGCGATTGTCACCAGCAGCAGCGAGACCGTCGATTTCCATACCAATGACGGCTGGTTCGTCGACTTCCCGGTCGCGGGAGAACGGGTCAGCACCGACCTGCGCCTGCAACTCGGAACCCTGACCTTCAACACCAACACGCCGACCTCGGGAGCCTGCGCTGCCGTTGGCGTGAGCTTCGCCTACTTCCTCGATTATCGGAGCGGCGGCCCCGTTGAAGGCACCGATGGACTCGCCGGCGCGAGGCTCGGCGAATACCTGGCCACCGCGCCAAGCGTGATCCGCCTGGTGGATGGCAGGATCAGGGAATTGATCCGAACCGATGCCCCCGGCACCCTCAGCAAGCCGGTGCCGATAGACCCGACGGGGCCTGGCACGCGCCGGGTATCCTGGCGGGAACTGGATGCCGAGTAGCAGACGGTGCCGAATGACAGGAAGAGCCGCGAAAGCGGCCTCTTTTTTCACGCTCCTGACCAACCGACCGACATAAGCCTGCCACCGCGCGTCGCTTTCCAACAGCCGCCACACAAGGTCATGTAAACCCGACAATTCCGCTACAAACGTGTTTTGCAGCGGCCGATTTGCAAGGCATTTCAAGCTGGCACCGGACTTGCTAGTCATTCCCTGACCGCCATGACCAACAAATCCCGAACCCACATCGTCATCAACGACACCACCCTCCGCGACGGTGAGCAATCAGCGGGTGTCGCCTTCAGTCTCGACGAGAAAATCGACATCGCGCTTCGCCTCGATGCACTCGGCGTGCCCGAGCTGGAAATCGGAATTCCGGCCATGGGCGACGCCGAGCGCGCAAGCATTCAGGCGGTCGCAGCACTCGGACTGCGTGCCCGCCTGATGGTCTGGAGCCGGATGAATCGCGCCGACATCATGCTCGCGGCGGGTCTGGGTCCCAGCTGATCGACATTTCGGTACCCGCCTCGGATCAGCATCTGCATTCGAAACTGCAGCGCAATCGCCAGTGGCTGTTGACGCAGATCGGCGAGCATGTGCGTCTGGCACGCGATCTGGGGTTTGGCGTCGGCATCGGGGCCGAGGACGCTTCGCGTGGCGAGCCGGATCTCCTGGCGGCGATCGCCGAAGCGGCACAGTCGGCGGGTGCCCAGCGCCTCCGTTTTGCCGATACGCTGGGCGTACTCGACCCCTTCGCGACCTTCGAGCGCATCCGCCACCTGCGTTCACGCTGCGACCTGGAAATCGAGATGCATGCCCACGACGATCTCGGCATGGCCACGGCCAACACGCTGGCCGCCGCCTGCGCCGGCGCGACGCACCTCAACACGACGGTGAACGGTCTCGGCGAGCGCTCGGGCAATGCCCCGCTCGAGAAGTCGTGCTCGGTCTGCACGTCTGCCATGGCATCGAGACGGGCATTGATCTGGCCGGTTTCCCCGGACATTTCGGGCCGAGTCGCCATCGCCTCGGGACGTCCCCCTGTGCTGGCAGAAAGCATTGTCGGCGAAGGCGCTTTCACCCACGAAGCCGGCATCCATGTCGACGGACTGCTCAAGGACCCGGCCAACTACCAGGGCTTCGATCCCTGTCTGGTCGGGCGCCGGCACCGCGTCGTTCTTGGCAAGCACTCCGGAGCACGCGCCGTGCAACAGGTGATGGCCAGCCTCGGCCACGACCTCTCCGACACCGCGGCACGTGCCTTTCTGCAGCGGCTGCGCGGCTTCGTGGCCAACCACAAGCAGGTGCCCTCCGAGGCAGACCTGCTCAAACTGCTCGATCGCTGACCCCGATGATGACCGACCTCTCGACGCCGTTGCTCCACACCGCCAGAGCACGCCAGACCCCGCCGGGGCTGCGGGCGCTGTTCGCGGAAGACCTGGCCTGCGTTTTTGATCGCGACCCGGCGGCGCGATCGCGCATCGAAGTGCTGCTGACCTATCAGCCTCCACGCCATCCTCGTGCATCGCCTCGCTTATCGCCTCTGGCGCCAGGGCTGGGGATTCAGCGCGCGCTGGCTGGCGCTTCATCGGGCGCTGGCTGACCAACGTCGACATCCATCCCGGCGCCACCATCGGTCGCCGCTTCTTCATCGATCACGGCGCTGGCGTGGTCATCGGCGAAACCGCCGAGATCGGCGACGATTGCACCTTGTAACACGGCGTCACGCTGGGAGGAACGACCTGGAACAAGGGCAAGCGGCATCCGACCCTCGGCAACAGGGTAGTGGTCGGTGCCGGCGCCAAGATTCTCCGGGGCCATCGAGGTAGGCGACGGCGCGAACGTCGGCGCCAATTCGGTGGTCGTCAAGAAGTCCCGCCGGGCCGTACCGCCATCGGCATTCCGGCGCGACTGGTCGGCGGGCGCAGCAAGGTCGGCGCGGTGGGCACTGCCAGGATGGCCATCAATCTCGACCACCATCTGATTCCCGATCCCGTCGGCAAGGCGATCCAGTGCCTGCTGGAACGTATCGAGGCCCTCGAAGCCGGTTTGCGACCGACGCGCCGCACAGGTGACCGCGGCGACGGAGACGGCGACGGGTACCTGTGTCACCTGTTCGGCAGGCGAGTTGTGTTGCAAGGAGCAGGGCCGTGGCTAGTCGACTCGAACTGCTGGAGCTGGGCGACGATGTTCTCTACTTCGATGAGCCCTGCCCACCGGTCGTTGCCGCCCAGATCGAAGCGGCCGCACAGCAGTACGGCCAGCCGATTGCCGAGCAGCGGCTGCTCTACGCTTACTTCCTGGCACCCGAGCAGCTCTCAGTGCTGGTGGCCATCTACCGCTACTACTTCTACCAGCATCGCCTCGAAGATGCGCTGCTGGTCGCCAGGCTGGGCCCTCGAGGTCAGTGCCCGGCGCCTGCACCTCACCGGTAGCTGGAGCAACCTCGGGCCGATCACGCTCGGCGAGGCGGCGATGCGCTCAATGGGCATGCTGCGCTTCCATCTCCTGGCCCTCAAGGGTTCGGCCGTCATCCTGCTACGCCTGGGGCGGCTGAACGACGCCCGCGCCCGCCTGAAAAAGATTGCCGAGGTCGATACCCGCGATGCACTCGGCGTACTGCCGCTGCTGTCGGTGATCGATCGTCAGTACGCCTCTGCCCACGAACTGCTTGACTGAAACCGGAGAAGACCATGCCCTGCGAAACCGACGGCTTCGAGGACGACCTCGCCGACCTGAGTTCTGCCGAAGAATTTCTGGAGTACTTCGACATCGACTTCGATGTGCGCGTGGTCCAGGTCAACCGCCTGCACATCCTGCAGCGCTTCCACGATTATCTGGCCAAACAGGAAGCCGGCAAGACTCCCGATTACGACGCCTACCGCCAGTGGCTGGCAAGAGCCTATACGGACTTCGTCGACTCCAGCGCGCAGACCGAGAAGGTTTTCGCCGTGTTCCAGAAAGCCGAAGGCTCGTCTTTCGTGCCCCTGTCCTCGCTGACGGACTGAAGCCGTGTTGCCGCGCTGGGACTACGGGGATGCGGTGCGCGTAACCCGCAATGTGCGCAACGATGGCACCTTCCCCGGCGCCAGAACCGGCGATCTGCTGGTTCGGCGCGGTCGCGTCGGGCATGTTCGCGATGTCGGCACGTTTCTGCAGGACCAGATCATCTACTCCGTGTGGCGAGATTCTCTATGTCGACCGATCCGCGGCGCAGGGCGTCGTTTATCACACCCACTTCGACTGCCTGCCGGGGAATCCCCTGCTCGTCCCCGAGGCCGCGCTCGGGTTATGGGAGAGCGACGATGGATGAACCGGGCAGCGTCTATCTCTCGCTCAAGCTGGCCGCGAAACTGTTCGGCAAACCCCTGGAATCGCTGGCGCCCGACGAGTTGCACAGGGTAAAACCAGATCGCCGCCAGACAATCCGCGATCGAGACCCTGATCCTGGCCACAGCGGAAGCCCGCCAGCGTGATCCTGCCGGAAAACTCGATCGATGCCAGCCTGACCGAGATCCGCGGCCGCTACGGCAACGACCAAGACTACCAGAGCGACCTCGAACGTATCGGTCTCGACGCCCACTCCCTGCGCCAGGCTGTCGCCCGTGACATGGTCGTCGAAGCGGTCCTGGAGAAGGTTGCGGCGCAGGCGGCGGCGGTCAGCGAGACCGATGTCGAGATCTTCTGGTACCTGCACAAGGATCGCTTTCGACGCGCCGAAATGCGCGTGCTGCGGCACATCCTGGTAACCATCAACGAGCAACTGGCGGGCAACGATGGGCCGTCCGCCCGCGTCAGGATTGAGGCCATCCGCACGCGCCTGCTCAGGGAACCACAGCGCTTCGCGGAACAGGCGCTGAAGCATTCGGAGTGTCCGACGGCGATCAACGGTGGCCTGCTCGGCACGGTGCCGCGCGGCCAGCTCTATCCGCAACTCGAAGCCGCGGCCTTCGCCCTCGATGCCGCCATGCTCTCCGACGTGGTCGAGAGCGAACTGGGCTACCATCTGCTCTGCGAAGCCATCCATCGCGAGCGCCTGCTGAGCTTCGCGGAGGCCCGCAACACCATTCGCGAGTATCTGGAGCAACAGCAGCACAGCCTCTGCCAGAAGGCCTGGATCGCCACCCTGCGCCGGCCGGGCATGGGCGCAACCCGCCGTCGGCCTAGACCAGCCCCACAGGTCGGTCTGCTGCGGGGCATCGCCGCGACCCTGCCACGACAGCCGGCACAGGCAAGAAGATCCATGCGCGCCAACGTCAGGCTCGCCGAGATTGGTACAATGACGGATTGACCGTCTTCCAGGCTCCAGACCATGAAACGCAACCGCTTCTCCTCCCGCAAGCGCATTTCGGCCGACGCCACCGAGCTCAGCCGTCTGGCCATCGGCCTTGCCGAATCCGGCAGCAAGCTTGAGGATCTGTTCTGGCAGAACCGCCTCGCCGAACTGGTGGACCGGTTGTTCCGGGAGGGCTCGGAGGATGACTTCACCGGCTCGCTGGACCGCCTCTTCGACGCCCATCCGATGGCCCGCGGCGATCTCGCGGACATCATCGGGTCGCAAGCCGAGTCGTGCGTGATGACCGATCGCGGCCACGCGCTCGACATCCTGCTGTTTGCTGCGCCGGTACTCGCCTGGTCGCGCTTTTCGATCCCGACCGTGTCGATCCCGAAGAGCACGCTACAGACGCTGAAGGTCCATCTCTGCGCGCACGTCTTCGCCGCCGGCACCGCGTGGCGCTCGCCGACTATCTGTACGCCCGGATCAACTGCCGCACAGTTTTGTCGAGACCTGGCAGTTGCTGCAACAGCTCGGAAAAGCGGCGCTGGCGAGCAGCGATCTAACCATTGACGCCTCCTCGATGCCCGAAACCAACCGCTTTCTCTCCGATACCCGCTATGTGGTCGGGGCACTGGCCATTCCGCGCGGCACACCCATTTTTCGCTGGAACGAGGCCGACAAGATCACCCGTGAAGCCTCCCTCAGGAGTGGACCCGACAGGGCGGCCCCTGCCTCGAACCCCCTGCTCACCGGTTGCGCCTACCAACCCCTGCTGGCCGACGCCTACCATGCGGCCTGCCGCGCGGCCGACAGCGCCTCGCGGCCCTACTCGCTGAACGCGTCGGTGGCGTTTCTGCAAAGCACCCTCGGGCAACCCGCCGAAAGCCTGCGCGCGGTGATCGGGCTTCCACGACAAGCGGCTGGAAGAATACCGCGTCGGTTTCGGCCCGCACGACAGCGAGATGATCTATCACGGGGTGGTCTGGCCCCTGCTGGCATCGAAGACGAAACCAGCGATGTCGCCGCCGAAATCGAAGCCGCGCTCCTCAAGTCCGGCCTCAAAGGAAGTGGTGGTGCTCGACCAGCAGTTCCCCTACGAGTTCTGCGACGACTGCGGCGCACCGCTCTGCCCAATATCGAAGGCGATACGGTACTGCCGAGATGCCGGAGCAGAACAACGCCCCGTCGCAAACGCTGCATTGAATCAGGCCCGATGAACAACAGCGATCTGCTGCAGCGCAGCCTCAACGCCGTCTGGCATCCCTGCACGCAGATGCAGCATGCCGGCGGCGGCCGATGCCTTGCCGATGGTCCCGATCGCCAGGGCGCCGGCGTCTGGCTGTATGATTTCGATGGCCGGCGCTACCTGGACGGCATCAGTTCATGGTGGGTCAACCTCTTCCGGCCACTGCCATCCGCGGATCAATGCCGCGCTGCGCGCGCAACTCGAAGAACTGGAGCACGTCATCCTCGCCGGTTTCACCGCATCGGCCGGTGATCGAACTGTCCGAGCGTTTGTCGGCGTTGACCGACGGCGCGCTGGGGCACTGCTTCTACACGCTTCCGACGGCGCGTCGGCGACCGAAATCGCCCTCAAGATGTCGTTCCACTCGTGGCAGAACCGTGGCCGCACCGACCAAGCAGGAATTCCTGTGCCTGGCCGGAAGCTATCCACGGAGAAACCGTCAGCGCCCTGGCGGTCACCGACGTCGCGCTGTTCAAGGACGCCTACGCGGCGCTGATCGCCCGGCGTGCACCGTTCCGACGCCGGACGCGCCTCGCCGAAGCCAGCGAAACCGCCGTCGACGTCGCCCGCCGCGCGGCGCCGCCCTCGAACGCCATCTCGAAGGGCATCATCAGCGCATCGCGGCGCTGATCGTCGAGCCCTTGATCCAGTGCGCCAGCGGCATGGCGATGTACGACCGGAATACCTGCGCCTCGCCCGCGCGTTGTGCGACCGCTACGAGGTGCATCTGATCTGTGACGAGATCGCCGTCGGCTGCGGTCGGACCGGCACCTTCTTCGCCCACGAACAGGCCAGCATCCGCCCGGACTTCCTCTGCCTGTCAAGGGCATCTCCGGCGGCTACCTGCCGCTGTCGATCGTGATGACCACCGCGGTATACGCCGATTTTACGACCCGGCCACCAGCCGCGGCTTCCTGCACTCGCACTCCTACACCGGCAACGCGCTGGCCTGTCGCGCGGCCCCTGGCGACGCTCGACATCTTCGCCGACGACCAGGTCATCGACGCCAACCGCATCCTCGCCGAGCACCTCGGCAACTGCCTGCGGCCTCTGGCGACGCACCCCCAAGTCCGGCACCTGCGCCAGCGCGGCATGATCGCGGCCTTCGACGTAGTCAGCGACGACCCCAGTTCTCGCAGCGCTTCTACCGGCAGGCCCTGGCGCACGAAATCCTGCTGCGGCCGATCGGCAACACCGTCTATTTCATGCCACCGTACGCGATCAGCGCCGCCGAATGCGAATTTCTCGTGACGCGCGCCACCGCCGCCCTGGACGCCGCGCTGCACACATGATCTGGGACGAACTCCAAAGCGCACTCGACGCCCTGCAGCGCGACGGCCTGAAGCGCAACCGCCGCACCCTCGAAAGCCCTTGCGGACCCGTTGCCCCGGTCGCAGGCCGAACGCTGATCAGCTTCTGCAGCAACGACTATCTTGGGCTGGCCAATGACCCGGCGCCGGTCGCAGCCGCCTGCGCCGGCGCCAGGACCTGGGGCGTCGGCAGCGGCGCCTCGCATCTGGTCAGCGGCCATCTCGCGCCCGCACGCCACGCTGGAGGAGAAACTCGCCGCGTTCTCGGCTTTGCCCGCGCCCTGCTCTTCTCCACCGGTTACATGGCCAACCTCGGCATCGTTCCGGCGCTGGTCGGGCGCGGCGAAACGCAAGCTGATCCTCACCGACGCGGTGTTCAGCATGGACGGCGATCTGGCACCCCTGCCCGGCCTGCTGGCGCTCGCCGAACGCTTCGACGCCTGGCTGGTCATCGACGACGCGCACGGATTCGGCGTGCTCGGCCCGCAGGGCCGCGGCAGCCTCGCGCACTTCCATCTGCCGCACAGCCGGCGCCTGGTCTACATGGGTACGCTCGGCAAGGCGGCCGGCGCGGCCGGCGCTTTCGTCGCCGGTGACGAAACGGTCATCGAATGGCTGGCGCAGCGCGCGCGCACCTATCTCTTCACCACCGGCCGGCAGCCCGCTGATCGCCTGCGCGCTGCCGCCAGTCTCGACCTGATCACGCATGGCGACGCGCGTCGCCAGCATCTGATGCAGCTCATCGCCCAGTTGCGCGATGGCCTCGCCGGCACGCGCTGGCGCCTGCTGCCGTCGCCGACGGCCATTCAGCCGGTGATCATCGGCGACAACCACGAGGCGCTGCGCGTGGCGAACGCGCTCTTCCAGCGCGGCCTGTGGGTGCCGGCCATCCGCCCGCCAACAGTGCCCAAAGGCAGCGCGCGTCTGCGGGTATCGCTGACCGCGGCGCACAGCGAAGCCCAGTTGGCCCGCCTGGTGGACGCCTTGCCGGGAACTGGCATGAGCCGCGCACGGCAGCGCCTGAGCTCGCCCTGATGCATGGCTGGGGCCTGGGCAGCGCCGTCTGGCAGCCAGTGGTGGAACCCCTGTCACGACGCTACCGCGTGCACCTGGTCGATTTGCCCGGCTACGGCCAGTCGCCCGACGACGATGCCGCGTTCGACGAAACGGCTCAAACCGTGGTCGACGCCCTGCCACACCCCATCACCCTCTGTGGCTGGTCGCTCGGCGCCATGCTGGCGATGCGCGCCGCGTTACTCGCGCCGCAACGTGTGACCGGTCTGGTGCTGGTCGGCGCCACCGCCAGTTTCACGCAGCGCGCGGATTGGCCGGAAGCACAGGCGCCGGCCCTGCTCGACAGTTTTTCGGACAGCATCACACGTCAGCCGGAGCAGACCTTGCAGCGCTTCGTGGCCCTGCTCTGCCAGGGCGACCACCAGGCACGATCGCTGACGCGTACGCTGCGTGCCGACCTGCGCAACGCCCCCGTTCCGGCCAGCAAGGTGCTGAGCCGCGGCCTGCACTGGCTGCGCGAGGTCGACTTGCGTGCCCTGCTGCCGGCACTGAAGGCCCGCAGTCTGCTGATCCACGGCGAAAATGACGCTCTGAACCCGCTCGCCGCCGCCCGGCGCTTGGCGGTACTCCTGCCCGATGCCCGCCGGGAGGTGTTCGCTGGAACCGGACACGCGCCGTTCCTTGCCGACCCGCAGCGCTTCATCCAACTGCTCGACGACTTCCGTGATGCCCACACCATCAGCTAGGCAGCGTGTGCGCGAATCCTTCGATCGCGCCGCGGCCTCCTCTGACCCAAGGCGGCAGACTGCAGCGGCAGGTCGGCGACGACCTGCTGCGCGGGTTCGCCGCCGATCCCGGAACCGGCCAGCATCCTCGACGCCGGCTGCGGTACCGGCCATGGACTCCAGATTCTGCATCGCCGCTGGCCGACGCCAGAGCTCACCGCGGTCGACTTCGCTCCGGCCATGCTCGCGCTGGCACGCCCCGGATGCCGACCACTGCCTGGCGGCAAACATCGAGGCGCTGCCCTGCCGGGACGCGTGCTTCACCACCTGGTGGTCAAACCTCACGGTACAGTGGTGCGATGTCGACAAGGTGTGCCGTGAAGCGCGTCGCGTCCTGCGTCCTGGCGGACAACTGGCGCTGAGTACGCTCGGCCCGGAAACCTTCCAGGAACTGCGCGAGGCCTTTACGGGTATCGATCGCCACCGCCACACGCTATCGTTCAGCGAACCGGCGACGATTGCCCAGGCGCTAGCGACGCCGGCTTCGCCGACATCAAGCTGATCCGTCAGACGATCAGCCTGGCCTACCCGATCTCAAATCGCTGCTGCGCGCGGTCAAGGCGATTGGCGCCAATTCGGTCACCAGCGAAGGCGCACGCAGCGTCTGGTCGGGCGCGCGGCGTGGCAGCGCGTGCGGGCACCTACGAACGGCACCGCACACCAGCCGGGCTGCCCGCCCGTTACGACGTGATTCTGGCTTACGCGCGCAAATGAACGACCGACGCGGCTGGTTCATCACCGGCACCGATACCGAAATCGGCAAGACTTTCGTCGCCTGCGCGCTGCTGCACGCCTTCCGTCGCACCGGCGTGTCGGTGCTGGCGATGAAACCGGTCGCCGCCGGCGTCGATGCGCATGGCCTCAACGAGGACGTCGAGCGCCTGCTCGCGGCGTCGTCGATGCAGCCGGCACGGACCCTGGTCAATCCCTACGGTTTCCGTGCCGCGATTGCACCGCACATCGCCGCCGCGGAAGAAGGACGGCGCATCGAACTGCCGCAGATCGCCGCCGCGCTGGCCACGCTGCTGACGATGGCCGACGTCGTCCCGGTCGAAGGCGTCGGCGGTTTCTGCGTGCCGCTCGGCGCAGACCCGCGACACCGCCGACCTGGCGTCGCTGCTGGCCCTGCCGGTGATCCCGGTCGTCGGCATGCCTGGGCTGCATCAACCATGCGCTGCTGACCGAACAGGCCATCGCCGCCCGCGGCCTGCCACTGGCCGGCTGGGTGGCCAACCGGATTGATCCTGCGATGTCACGCTTCACCGAGAACCTCGCCGCCCTGCAGGCGCGACTGCCGGCACCGCTGCTCGGCGTCATCGAGCATGGCGACGCCAAACGCGGCCCTGGCGCTACGCCTTCCCGACTGGCCGGAAAGGCGCGTCGCCTGCCCTGCGGAGGCGCAGATCGACAAGCTCAACGAGATCCGGGCAGGTGACCTGAAAGGTCACTCAGAAGAGCCCCTTGCAAAACACGCCTGCAAGGCTGATTTTTCGCGGCTGGGGCGGATCTGAGGTGCGGGCGGCCACTTCTGGCATGCTACGGTTGGCGAGTTGCGTGACCACAGCCGGAGTCTCGGCCCCATGCCCCTGATCGATCACAATCCACGCGTGGCACGAAGATCGAATTCTTCCCGGCTGAGGCGATCCGCGATAACGGAGCGGACCGCCGCCGAAGCGCTGGCAACGCGCGGCTCAGGCGAGGTCGGCGGCAAGACCCTCAGAGTCCAAGGGGCGATCCCAAAGTGATGGCCCACCTGATGTTCGGCATCCTGGCGCTGTCCGCTGACCAGTTGATGCGATTACGACAATGATCCCCAGCATTCCCTCTCCGGCCGCTGTGCATTCGAGGAATGCAGGAGGGGTTCGGGGCCTCCGCACTCGGATATCATATGATCAAGGTCGCATAACGGCATGATTCGTAACTACTATCCAATGCACGAAGAGATACGGCTTCTTCTCGGAAAGCTGTTCGAGAAACCTGCTCGCCCGTATCTTGTGGCCCTTCAGCCGTCTGTACTTCCTCATCGCCCAAGCCACCAACGTTTTGTTGAAGTGCCTGAAGACGGGGTACATCGCCGACCGATAGAATCTTCCGTAATACGCGAGCCAACCCCTCAGGATCGGATTGTGTAGTCGGGAAATGTCAGCCAGGCTCAGTTCCGTCCGATTTCGGTAGCTCCAGTTTGCGTGTCGTTGCCCGCATCGCCGTCAGCGCTTTGTTGCTGACCGCCAGGGGTAAGGAAGCTCACAAACAGGCTGTTGCGCTTCTGTTCTTCACCACCCTTGGCCGAAAGGTATATCCGAGAAATCAAACTGCGTGACCGGATACGCCCTTGCGACTACCGTCTTTGCAGTACTGATCTTGGTCTTGTCCGGATGCATCTGCAGGGCGCATTGGCAAACCTCGCATCGAGCGCCGCCATCAGGGCCTGCGCCTCCTGCTCGGTCCGACAATGGACCAACCCATCATCCGCATACCGGCACCAGGGTTGTCGGATAGTGTTTCGTCATCCAGACGTCAAACGTGTAGTGGAGAACAAGTTGGCCAACACCGGACCGACCACTCCTCGTGCCTAATATAGCGTTTCCGCCAATCGGAGGTAGGCGGCTTGGTCGGAGAACTGGGCGCTGAGCGACTCGACTTCGGCGTGCAGGGCCAGCTCACGCTGGCGCAGCGCAGGCATGCGCCGACGCAGTTCCGCCAACGACAGCAAGTCCTCCTGATAGGCGGTGAGAAGCCGCTCCATGCTCTTGTACTCGCCAGATCCCGGTGGAGCGTTTCTTGACGACGCTGCGCAGGATGCGCCTGGCGTGCTGCTTCAAGCCGCCGGTCCAGCTCGGTCTGGATGAGCGCCGGATCCTCCAACAGGTGCAGGACTTCGGCCCACACGATGCTTTCCAGCAAGTCCAGCCGGATCGGGCGCTGATCACAGCGGCCTGGCCGTCGTAGCGATAGGCATCGAGCCGAGGCAGCGGTAGTAGAAGATCTTGCGTGCCGTGCTGCGGGTCGAGGTTCGATAGAGAGCATAGCCACACTGGCGGCGGTGTACGAGTCCCTGCAGCAGGCTGGGCTCGACGGTGCCGAGCCGCGTACTTCTTGTTCACCACCAGACGTTCCTCGGCGAGGCAAACGTCTCCTCATGGATCAAGGCGGGAACAGCGATCTCGAGCCATTCCTCGCGTGGGCGCTCAGGCTGGCGCTGTTGCGTACCGGCAATCCCCGCGTTGCCGGGCCAGACGATTGAGGCGCTGTCGTACTGCGACCTGGGTCTTGCCAAAGCAAGCCTGTCCCTTGCCGCCGGGTTGCGAAGCATCGCCCAGACGGTGGAGCGTTCCCATCGGGTGCCTTCCTTTCGGGTCGGCACCTCCTGCTCGTTCAGCCAACGCGTGATCGCACCGATCGACAAGCCGCCAGCGGTATAAAGATCATAGACTTGGCGCACCACCTCGGCCTGCCTCGATCACCTCAGCGAGCGTTCGCCTCATCGCTCTTGCGCACGTAGCGGTAGCCATAGGGAGCGCCGCTCAACACACTGACTTCTCCCAGTTGGGCGCGGTGGCGCTTGCCGCGGCGCGAGCGCTCCAGGATTTGCGCTCGCTCGTATTCGGCGATCATGCCTGGAACTGCAGCAGCAACTGATCTTCCGGGGTCTCGCTGCGCGGGGCCCGCAGGAAAACGGCGGCCACCCCGTGGCGGGCCAACTCCTCGGTGAGCAGGACCTGATAGGCGTACTTGCGGCTCAGCCGGTCAGGCGAGAGCACGAGCACCGCTTCAATCTGTCCTCCCGCCGCCAGATCGCGTACCCGCTCCAGCCCTGGCCGCAGCAGGCTCGCCCCGCTGTAGCCCTCGTCCTCGAAGATCCATTCAGCCGGCACGCAATAGTCCTGCGCTTGCAGCGAAGGCCACCAGTGCCGCTGTCTGGCTGGCACCGTGTGCTCCTCGCGCTGTTGCGCCGACGACACGCGGGCGTAAATGGCTGCTGTCTTCATCGCTCTTTCCACTCAGCCCGGACGGCCGCCCCGTGCGGCGTGCCCGATCCGGTACCAGGATCTCGTAGACTTGCCCAAGCTTGGCGGCGAGCAGGCGGTCAAAGACATATCCGATACACGTCGTGACCCTGCCGGCGCCGATCAGCCGTTGGCGTGCCTTGGCCAGATACGCCGATACCGCACCCAACAACCTCGCCATCGTCCGCCTGCTTTCGGAGCATGCGCGCAACTCCCACCGACCTCGCCGGGGATTTTGATCGTGACGGGTATGGTCGGTTGGGCAACCGCTAGCGGCTGTGCGAGTTCCTGCGCCTCCTGCAGGTAGCGATAGGCCTGACGACGCGACAACGCGAATGATCCGGTCAATACTTGCGCGGCCTCGCTGAGGCTGTGACCACGAACAAGCAGAGCTGAAGGCGCTGTTCACCCGTTGTGCCCTTTCGGAATCGGTGGCGCGCGACATGTGCCTTAAGCATATGACCTCCTGCGACGCAAATCAAGTGTCGTTTCAGAACGATGAAGGGGAATTTGCCGATCGAACTCGAAGTTATCTTTTGTGTACGTGGCGTGGTCAGTCCGGTGTTGGCCAACTTGTTCCTCCACTACGTTTTGACGTCTGGATGACGAAACACCATCCGGACAACCCCTGGTGCCGGTATGCGGATGATGGGTTGGTCCATTGTCGGACCGAGCAGGAGGCGCAGGCCCCGATGGCGGCGCTCGATGCGAGGTTTGCGCAATGCGCCCTGCAGATGCATCCGGACAGGGGCAAGATCAGGTACCCAAAGACGGTAGTCAGCGAGTGGCATCCGGTCACGCGGTTTGATTTCCTCGGATACCTCGGCGCAAGGGTGGTGAAGAACAGCAGCGCAACAGCCCGTTTGTGAGCTTCACACCGGCGGTCAGCAACAAAGCGCTGACGGCGATACTGCGGGCAACGACACGCAAACTGAGCTACCGAAATCGGACGGAACTGAGCCTGGCTGACATTTCCCGACTACACAATCCGATCCTGAGGGGTTGGCCCGCGTATTACGGAAGATTCTATCGGTCGGCGATGTACCCCCGTCTTCAGGCACTTCAACAAGACGTTGGTGGCTTGGGCGATGAGGAAGTACAGACGGCTCAAAGGACACAAGATACGGGCGAGCAGGTTTCTCGAACAGCTTTCCGTGAAGAAGCCGTGTCTCTTCGTGCATTGGCAGAAATGCATGGTCGGTGCGTTTGCTTGATGGGAGCGCTGTGAATCGAGAGGATCACGCACGTTCTGTGAGAGGCCGAGTAACTCCTCCGGCCTACTTGCCACCGCCTTCACTGGGTGCTCGATGTCAGCTTTGGCGAGGATGCCAGCACCGTACGCAAGGACAACGCCCCACAGAACCTCTCCCTCCTGAAGAAAATCGTTCTCAACCTGATTCGTCTGGATACCGCCGACAAGACCAAGACCAGCCTGCGCCTGAAGCGCAAGCGCGCCGCTTGAAGCGACGACGTCGGATGAGAATACTGGGGCTTCACTCGCAATGACATCCGAGCGCGGAATCCGGTGATAAAATATAGTAGTTACGAATCCTGCCGTTATGCGACCTATATTATATGATATCCGAGTGCGGAGGCCCCGGCTCATCGACAATGCCAACTATCTTTCGGTCAGTTCGCCCGATGACCATTTCGATGGGTCGCTGTACGGCTTGTGGATGGCAAAATATTCTGGCTGGTTAAAGCTGGCATCTCGGCATCGCCTGCTGCAATGATCTGTGCCATCCAGCCAAACTCTCTCCTCACCAGGCAACTCTCAAGATGACCGTATTACTTCAACTGGCGACGTCGATCCATTTCTTCACGTGACCCTAAAAAAGGGTGACCGGATCTATTGTGAGTCGGATGCTATGGTAATGATGGAAGCCACGCTCGATCTCAAGGGTCAGATGAGTGGCGGCATCGGCAGCGCCATCATGCGCAGGTTTGCCAACGGCGAATCCTTCTTCCAGCAACACATCGAAGCAGTTCGTGGCGACGGCGACTGCCTGCTGTCACCAGTGTTGCCTGGCGCGCTGGAAATCATCGACGTTGGTGCGCGACAGTATCTGTTGAGTGACGGCGCATTCGTTGCCGCGACATCGGGTACGGAAATGAAGGTGCGCATGCAGAACATCGCCAACGCCTTGTTTGCACAGTCTGGCGGTTTCTTCGTGATGGAGACATCCGGTAAGGGGCAGGTTGTCGTGTCCGGTTTTGGTTCCATGTTTCAACTCGAAGTCGTCCTGAAAGGACGTCATTATCGATAACTCGCACGTCGTGTGCTGGGACAGCGCTTTGCATTATGAGATTTCCGTGACCACTGGCAGCGCTGGCGGCGGTGCTGGAATGGGTGGATTGGGCGGAATGCTCGGCAATCTGGTCAATAGTATGAAGAGTGGCGAAGGGATCGTTTTGCGCTTCAGTGGTTCGGGCAAGGTGTTTGTCTGTTCACGCAATCGAGATGCCTTCGTCGAATGGATGAAGAATGAGACATCCGGCAGCAGAACTAATCGCTGAACAGAAGCTATTTTAGGCGCGACGCAAACATTCAAGGAGAACAGCATGGCGATCAATCTGCAAAAAGGCCAAAAGATATCCCTCGACAAGGAGGCCGGCATGACGTTGACCAAGATCATTATGGGTCTTGGCTGGGACGCAGGAAGTCCAAAGGTTTCTTCGGTTTTGGTGGCAAGGCTCGGGAATTGATCTTGATGCGTCGTGCATCCTGTTTGATGACCAAGGAAACAGAGCGACGTCGTTTGGTTCCGGCAACTGAAGTCCAGGGATGGATCGGTCGTTCATACCGGCGACAATCGAACCGGCGCCGGCGAAGGTGATGATGAGCAGATCATTGTCGATTTGACGAAAGTACCGGCCAGCGTCAAGTGCCTAGTGTTTACGGTCAACAGCTTCACCGGCCAGAATTTCTCACAAATCCAGAACGCCACCTGCCGCATCGTCAATGCCAGCGACAACAAGGAAGTGGCGCGATTCAATCTGTCCACGCTAGGCCCGCATAACGCGCAGATCATGGCCAAGATTTATCGCCATGGTGGCGAGTGGAAAATGCACGCCATCGGCGAAATCGGCAATGGCCGTACCTTCGCCGAGTTGCTGCCGCAGATCACGCCACACCTCTAAGGCGTCTATGCAGAGCACAGGCATCGAGGAGTCGCCCGGCGTTGCGGTTCAGATACGGACGGTTGCACTACCGACTGGACGACTGGAGGTCAAGACCGCCGCCGGGCGCTTCGCTCTCGATGACTTGGTCGGTTTTGCTGCGCGGGCTAACGCCAAGCGGGGCTTCTCTTCCTGAGCAAAGTATTGGGCAAGCATTGGCCGGTGCGGCCGCAGTCGATGCGCGCAATCCACGTCGAACTGGCGGCGCGGGTACCGGCAGACTTGCCGGGTCCGGTGGTCTTCATCGCCATGGCCGAAACTGCGATCGGTTTGGGACAGGGCGTTTTCGAGACGTACCGGGAAGCCTATCCGGAACGTGCGGCGCTCTTCCTGCATACCACGCGCTATCGCGTCGGCGACGCAGCGATCATCGAGTTCGCCGAAGCGCATAGCCACGCTCCGCGACAGATTCTGCATACGCCGAACGACATCGCCTTGCGGAATCTCTTGCAAAGCGCACGCTCGCTGGTACTGGTTGATGATGAAGCGAGCACCGGCAACACCTTCCTGAATCTGACCGCCGCGTGCCGCGTGCTGAATCCGGCCATCGAGCACGTGCACCTGGCGACGATCACTAATTTTATGGGCCGAGCCATGGATGAGTCCTTGCTGCGGCGATTCGGCGTCCGGGTGACGATTGGCGCTGCGCTCGATGGTGAATATAGCTTCACCGTCGGCGAAGCATTGTCTTCGCCACCGGCTGGGGCTGCCGCGCAGCGCTTCGCAGCGGCTGCCGATCGCGGTGCAAGCGCTTCGTTTGGTAGGCTCGGAATCGATCGCGCCTTATCTGTTCCGACCGATCTGTTCGACCGTTTGCTGGCCACGATCGGCGCTAACGAGCCAACGTTGGTTCTCGGAAGTGGCGAATTCATGCACCTGGCTTTTCTGCTCGGGCGTGGACTAGAGGAACGGGGTA
Source organism: Candidatus Accumulibacter propinquus (assembly GCA_016714935.1). GTDB lineage: Bacteria > Pseudomonadota > Gammaproteobacteria > Burkholderiales > Rhodocyclaceae > Accumulibacter > Accumulibacter propinquus. The sequence goes on from JADKBU010000006.1 coordinate 106,169, forward strand.
TTGACGTCGTCGTGCAGTCGACGACCCGTTCGCCAATCCTGCAGTGGGGCGCCGTCAGCCATACGCTGAGCTTCCCGGACAACTACGGCGAGGGTGTGGAGAATTTCGTCTATAACGTCTTTCCGGGTCAGTACGATCACATCCTCGTCTGCCATGAGACGCCACCGAGCGCAGCACTGCAGCAACTGGCCAACGCCGTCGGTGGCCGACTGTTCCATTTCCTGTCCGAGAACAATATTGAAGAAATTCCTGTTCGTCGACCTTGACGACACGCTCTTCCAGACGCCCGACAAGTGCCTGCAGAACGACGATCTGCGTCTTGCGGCGTCGTTGAAGAACGGGCTGCCTTGCTCATTCACTACTTCCCGCCAGCGCGCCTTCTTCGCACTGATGAACCGCGAGATGACGCTGATTCCGGCGACCGCGCGCAATCGCGACGCTTTGCGTCGAGTGGAGTTACCGTTTTGCAGTTATTCGATCATCGATTACGGCGGCGTCGTTCTGGAACCGGGGGGTGAAGTCGACGCCTTCTGGCTGGCGACGATGCGGGTGGACATGGCGCGCGCGCTTTCCGGTTTGCAAGCGGTGATGCAGATCATTGATGCGTACTCGAATAAGGCTGGATTTGCTGGGCGCGCGCGGCTGATCGAGGATTGCTCTATCCCTTTCTACGTCGTCGTCAAGGATCCCGAGAAGAACGCCGAGCGCCTGGAACGGGTGGAACGTGAGGCTGTAGCACCGTGGCTGGCGAGTGCGGGCGATGATTTTATCATCCACCGCAATGGCAACAATCTGGCGGTGCTGCCAAAGACGCTGAACAAGGCGCGCGCCGTGGACTATCTGCGCCAGCGGCTGACTGCCGAGCATGGTGAAATCATGACTCTCGGCATGGGCGACAGCAAGTCGGACGCGCGCTTCATGGCTGCATGCGATTACGCGATCATCCCGAGCGGCAGTCAACTCGCGGCACTAATGGTCGCCTGCTGATGAGCTTCTGTGGCAGCTATCGGCACGACGACGTGCATTTTCTGCTCAAGCGTCTTACGCCGCCGCCGTTCGTCGACCTCGCGAGCAAGGAGCGCTTGATCCAGTCGGGTGCGCGTCACTACAGCGAAATGCTCTCGCCTGAAGCTCTGCCTTCAGCACGCTACCTGCAGGTTTTCAAAGCTTCATTTGCCGCCAATCGTCAACGGATGGCGCGGGATTGTCTGTCGCTGGGGGCAATTATTGCAGCCCGGTGTAGCGGCCCGATAGCTCTGCTGTCGCTGGTCCGTGCCGGGACACCGATCGGAGTCATCGTCAGGCATCTGCTGCACAGCGTAATGGGGCGCAAAGTAGTCCACTATTCGCTATCGATTATTCGCGACCGCGGCCTCGACGAAGTGGCGCTGCAGCATGTTCTAGATAAGCATGCGCCGGAATCGATCGCTTTCATCGATGGCTGGACCGGCAAGGGGGTGATTTCTCGCGTGCTCGAGCAGGCCGTGAACGATTTCAACCGACGCTATTCGACAGCAATCGACAGCGGCCTGTACGTACTAGCGGATCTCGCGGGCACGGCTGCGGCTGCGGCGTCGTCTGCCGACTACCTGATTCCGTCCAGCATTCTCAATGCCACCATCTCCGGACTGGTTAGCCGTTCGGTACTCAATGAGTCGATTGGTCCAGGTGATTTTCACGGTTGCGTTTATTATGACGCTCTCGCAGACCAAGATCTATCGCGCGAGTTTGCGGATGGAATGATTGCCGAAGCGATTGCGCAGGCCGCAGCTGCTGGCATCCCGGAAGCGGAGCCGATTGATCGCGCGAAGGTCGCGCTCGTCGCTGCCGAATTCCTCCGTGCCACGATGGGGCGCTATGGCGTTAGCGACCAGAACCTTGTCAAACCGGGAATCGGTGAAGCGACTCGCGTACTGTTGCGCAGGGTGCCTGGTCTCTTGATTCTGCGCGATGCCGATGCGCCGGACGTGGCACACTTGAAGGTTCTTGGTGCAGAGAAATCGGTGCGGATGATCGTCGATCCAGACTTGCCATACCAGGCCGTATCGCTCATCAGGAGTGCACGCGATGGTTAAAACGAAGACGCTCGGTGCCTCGCTGTATGTTCCTGCAACGCACAAGGCCCTGGGGCATATCGCCAATGGCGAATTGCTCAGTAATCTGCGCTCGGTGATCTTTTGTACCGAAGATGCCGTCGCTGATCGTGATCTGAATTATGCACTGTTCAATCTGTCGCTCACGCTGCCACAGATGATCGAGCGGCCAGGCATGGAACGTTTCGTTCGTGTCCGTAGCCCCGACGTGATGGCCCGGGTGCTGGAGATTCCGGGCTCGGAAAGACTTACGGGTTTCGTGGTACCAAAAGCGACGCGGCACAACTTCAATGCGTATTTCCGGCAGGTGCGCAACACTCGCCATCTGCTGATGCCAACACTCGAAACTGCCGAGGTCTTTGACGAAGCGGAAATGAAGATGTTTCGTAAATGTATGGAGCGGCCCGGCGTCCGCGATCGCATTCTGGCGTTGCGCATCGGAGGCAATGATCTGATGGCGCTGCTAGGCCTGCGGCGGCCGCGACACCTGACTATTTACAAGACGCTGCTCGGACCGGTTATTTCGCGCTTGGTGACGACCTTCCGCCCCCATGGTTTTGTATTGACGGCACCGGTATTCGAGCATCTGGACGCGCCGACGCTGCTCGCGCAGGAAGTCGAAGAAGATCTGGCACACGGCATGGTTGGGAAGACGGCGATTCATCCGAGTCAAGTCGCGCTGATCGAGCAGCACTATCGAGTACGACGAAGCGATGTTGAAATGGCGCTAAGGATCGTCGATGACGCCAGTCCGGCGGTATTCAAGATGCATGGTTCGATGTGCGAGGTCGCGACGCATCGCGCTTGGGCGCATGGCGTCATCGAGCAGGCGCGGGTCTTTGGCGTCAATCATGCCGAGCAGCACGGAAGCAATGGCGCCACGGTGATCAGTTTGCAGCAGAATCCACTTGCATAAGGCTTGAAGACAATGACTGATTTCGCGCGGGGACAAAAAGGAAAATTGTCGGACATGGGATGTATGGGCGCATTTCCGATCGTATTGAACATTGCGGCGCAGGGAATGGATGTCGATATTTCCTGCTTCGGTCTGGATGCCAATGACCAGTTGTCCGACGATCGCTATATGGTCTTCTTCAACCAGAAGTCGTGTCCCGGCGGTGGCGTGGCGCTGGCCATCGCCAATGGTCAATCGACCTTCACGGTCGACGTATCGTGCTTGCCGGATTCGATTTACAAGTTGGTTTTTGCGGCGTCCATTGGCGGAGAAGGAACGATGCGCAAGCTGGGTCCCAGTTCGATGCGCTTGGGCAGCACGACATTCATGTTTTCTGGTGCTGATTTCCAGGATGAAAAGGCCGTGATCGTCGGGGAAGTCTACAAGCGCAATGGCCAGTGGCGCTTTGGCGCTGTGGGTCAGGGGTATAACGGTGGCCTGTCGGCGCTTCTCAAGCATTTCGGCGGTACCGAAGCGGTGAGTCCCTCGATACCTGTATCCCTGCCGGCGCCAGAGGCCACAAATGTGTCGCGCTCCAAGATCACCCTAGAGAAGCGCGGTGACAAGGTATCTCTTGAGAAAACGGGCGGCAGGGGCTTTGGTCGCATCCGCGTCAACCTCAACTGGAATCAGGAATCGCTGCCTGCCGTGGAGGCCAAGGGTTTATTCAACAAGATTCTCGGAAAGGGGCAGCCATCCCAAGGCATCGACCTTGATCTGGGCTGCTTTTTCGAACTCGGTGACGGAAGCCCTGGTGGGGTGCAGGCGCTTGGTAACACTTGGGGAAGTTTCGATAGGCCACCCTTCATCCATCTGGCAGGCGATGACCGCTCCGGTAGCAACGTTGGTGGCGAGGATCTGTTCATCAACGGCGACCGCTTCGATCAGATCAAACGGATTCTGATCTTCACCTTCATCTATAATGGCGCGCCAAACTGGGCTGTGACTAACGGCGTGGTGACCATCGACGTGCCCGGTCGGGCGCCAGTGGAAGTCAGGCTTGACAACGGCACCGATGCACCAATGTGCGCTATTGCGATGATCGAGAACGCCGGCGGAAATCTTCAGGTTACCAAGCTGGTCGAGTATTTCAGACAGGCCGGAAGTACCAGCGCGCACAAACTCTTGAATGATCGCTTCGGGTTTGGACTGCGCTTCTCTGCGGGCTCAAAGGATTGATCTGCGCCTGAATTTCTGTGATTGCCTTGCACCTTGTTGAAAGAATTTTAGCCAAACAATTATCGGTGATAAAAATGGAGAAGAAATGAAGGACTTTCGGTTGTCGCTCGTTGTCAGTGCCGTGTGCCTGGTGCTGGCGGGATATTGGGGGGCGCGAAATGGCATGGGCGTTGTCCCAGCCATCTTTCTGACGCTGATTCTGGGGGTAATGGAAGTCAGCTTGTCATTCGACAACGCAGTGGTCAATGCATCCGTGCTCAAAGATATGGACGAGAAATGGCAGCAGGTTTTCCTGACCATCGGCGTCTTAATTGCTGTTTTCGGCATGCGGCTTTTTTTTCCGATTTTTATTGTCTCGGCGGCAACCGGATTTGGGTTTTGGAACGTCATGACGATGGCTCTTGACAGACCCGATGTGTATGCCAAACACTTGCATGACAGTTACACCGGGATTGCTGCCTTTGGCGGAATGTTCCTGCTCCTGGTCTTTCTCTCTTTCATCTTCGATCAAGGGCGCGAACTGCACTGGCTAGGAAAAATCGAGGAAAAGCTGGCTGCATTGGGCAAAATAGACTCCATCGCCATCATGGTAGCGCTGATGGTATTGTTTGCGTTACAGCATTATCTTCCCGTGGATGACGGGTCGCGCCTGACGATACTCATCGCCGGAGTCGGCGGGGTCGTTCTGTACGCGGCAGTGAGCAGTCTGGATGGCTTATTTGACGACGAGCAGGCTGGCAACTCGGTGGTGGCGGCAGGGAAACGAAACGGAATTGCCGGCTTTCTCTACTTAGAAGTGCTCGACGCGTCGTTTTCCTTTGATGGCGTCATTGGTGCGTTTGCGATCACGCGTGATGTGCTGATCATCATGCTCGGCCTGGCCATCGGAGCCATGTTCGTGCGCTCGCTGACCGTCAATCTCGTTCGCAATGGAACGCTAGATGAGTATGTTTTTCTTGAGCACGGTGCGCACTATGCGATTGGTGCTCTTGCACTGATCATGCTTGCCGGTATTGTCTACCACGTTTCGGAGGTAGTCACCGGATTGATTGGTGTCGGGTTCATAGTTCTGGCGCTAATATCATCGAACAAACATAAACGCCGGCTTGCCTCGCAGGCCGCCTGAAACTTTGTTGGAGCATAAGAATGGCAATCAGTTTATCTAAGGGAGGAAATGTCTCGCTCTCCAAGACGGATCCCGCCCTGAAGAAAATTCTCCTGGGGCTTGGTTGGGACGCCCGCGCCACCAATGGCGCCGATTTCGATCTCGATGCCAGTGCGTTTCTCGTCGGAGAGAACGGAAAGGTTAGCAGCGATGCAGATTTCATTTTCTATAACCAGCTCGTTTCCAGTTGCCGTTCGGTCGAGCATACCGGAGATAATCGCACCGGGGCTGGTGAAGGTGACGACGAGGCGCTTAAGATAAATCTCGAAAAGGTCCCGGCGCACGTCAGGCGTATCGTCGTGTGCGTGACTATTCATGACGCAGGAGCGCGCAGGCAGAATTTTGGGCAGGTCTGTGATGCTTTTATGCGCATCGTCAATCTTGACAACGACATCGAGCTTGCCCGTTTCGATCTGAGCGAAGATTACAGTACTGAAACCGCGATGATTTTCGGTGAGATCTATCGCCACAACGGCGAGTGGAAGTTCAAGGCGGTGGGCCAGGGATTCGCCGGCGGACTGGACGCGATGTGCCGGCAGTTCGGCGTTGATGTCGTCTGAACACTTACCATGAGAGTGGCGCCAGAGACTCGCGAATCGCCCCCGCCGGCTTGTTGGCGCGGCGACGAAAACTGGCTGGGGAGCTCTCACGATATCTCAGGTGGCGCTGAGGCCATGCCAGGTTGTTGGAACGGTGAATACTGAAAATTGAAGAGGGGAAAGAAAGAATGAGACGTTTGCCGGTTTATCTGCTGCTCGACACCTCGGGGTCCATGAGCGGAGAACCCATCGAAGCTTTGAAGACCGGGGTCCAGACTCTGGTTTCTGCCCTGCGCACAGATCCATATGCTTTGGAAACGGCTTTCCTGTCCATCATTACGTTCGCTAGTTTAGCGAAACAGGTTTGTCCGCTTACAGAACTGGCCACATTTCAGGTCCCGTCAGCAATTGCGGCAAGCGGCACGACGGCTCTTGGCGAGGCGCTGGGTCTCTTGGCCGACTGCATTGAAACTGAGGTTGCCAAGACTACGAGCGAGGCCAAGGGCGATTGGAAGCCGATTGTCTTCATAATGACGGACGGCTCGCCGACTGACGACTGGCAGAAGGGTGTCAACAGGCTCAAGAAGGTGCGAACCGGGGTCGTTGTGGCCTGCGCAGCCGGTCGAGCTGCCGACACGTCCGTCCTCAAGCAACTCGCGGACGTCGTAGTCCAGTTGGACACTGCAGACGAGAATACCATCAAGTCCTTCTTCAAGTGGGCAACCGCAAGTATCGTGAGCGGAAGCCAGAAGGTCGACTCTGGCCAGAAGGAAGTGACTGGGCTAGGTGATTTGCCCCCGCCTCCACCCGAAGTAAATGTAGTTCTGTAAGGAGACCTACATGGCAATTTCATTGAAAAAGGGCCAGGGTGTTAGCCTCAAGAAGAGCGACAACGACCTCTCCATGGTTACCATCGGGCTCGGCTGGGATGTGGCTGAAACTTATAAAATGGTTGAGCAAGTAGTCGAGAGAAAGAAGAGCGGCCTTGGGGGGCTCTTGGGTGGGACAGAAAAAGTTATGGAGCAGGTCCGGGTACTCGACGAATACGACCTCGACGTGGTGGCCTTCCTGTGCGGAGCAGACGGAAAAGTTCATGATCTTGGGAAGAGGGAGAACGGCAAACCCACCCTGACTAACGGCGACGTCGTGTTCTTCAATAACTTGCGCCATCACTCGGGCCAGATTTGGCTGACGGGCGACAACCGCACGGGGGCTGGGGATGGCGACGATGAGCAGATAATTGTCAAGCTAAACGACCTCCCCGATATTTATGCGAAAGTCGTTTTCGTGGTCCAGATCTACAAGGGACTTGCGAATGCTCAGAGCTTTGGCAAGGTTCACAACGCCTTCATCAGAGCTGAAGATGGCCAAGGGCGCGAAATGGTTCGATTCAATCTTTCTGGTGGCGCTCAATACGAGACCTGCCGTTCCATGCTGTTTGCCGAATTGATTCGTGAGACGGGGGGATGGAAGTTCAACGCTATCGGCACACCGTCGCCGTCGGACTCCTTCGTGGAGTGGCTGAGACAGTACCTGTGAGTTGCCAGAGATGAGCATCAGGCGCCTGCCTGTCTACATACTACTTGATACCTCGGGTTCCATGAGGGGCGAGCCTATCCACTCCGTGAACGTGGGGCTACAAGCGATGTTGAGCGCCTTGCGGCAAGACCCTTACGCTCTTGAGAGCGTGCATTTCTCGATTATCACTTTCGATGTGCAGGCAAGAGTGTATTTGCCGCTGACGCCTCTTGATCAGGTGCGCTTCGCAGACATTGACGTTCCCCAAGGAGGAGCTACCTTCATGGGCGCAGCGCTGAAGCTGCTCATCGAATGCGTCGATCGGGACGTCAGGAAATCTACGGTCAACACCAAGGGGGACTGGCGGCCATTGGTCTTTCTCATGACCGACGGCAGCCCCTCGGATCTGTACGCATTTCGCGAGGCTATCCCCGAGCTCAAGAATCGCAACTTCGCCTCGATCCTCGCCTGTGCGGCCGGTCCGAAGGCGAGGCAGCAGCATCTTCTCGAACTAACTGATCGTGTCGTAACGATGGACACGATGGACGCAGCGGCCTTCTCCGGATTTTTCAAATGGGTATCGGCCAGTGTCGCAGTTGGAAGTACCAGCGCGGGGGTTTCGGGAGCGCTATCGCCGCCGCCACCACCTGAAGTCCAATTAGTTCTTTGATCTTTACTGAACGTGTTCCTGGCCGAGTCGGGCAAGGTATAGAAAAGGTGCGAACCCCATGCGCAGGCTTCCAGTGTTTTTCGTGCTCGATTGTTCCGAGTCGATGGTCGGAGAGAACCTCAAGAAGATGGAGGATGGCCTAGCGGCTATCGTCAAGACGCTGCGCACTGATCCGCATGCTCTGGAGACGGTCCATCTTTCCGTGATCGCTTTCGCGGGCGTGGCCAGAACTATCGTGCCGCTGGTCGAGTTGGTATCGTTCTATCCGCCAAAGCTTCCCTTAGGCGGTGGGACGAACCTCGCCGCAGCCCTCGATACGTTGATGAACGAGATCGACAAGTCGGTTATCAGGACGAATGCGGAACGTAAGGGCGATTGGCAGCCCATCGTTTACCTCTTTACCGACGGCCGGCCTACGGACAAACCGGACCAGGCCATCGGCAGGTGGCTTTCACGATACTCAAGAAAGGCTACTCTTATCGCTGTTGGACTTGGTAGGTCGGCCGATTTGGCGGTGTTGCGCCGTCTCACCGAAAACGTCATCATTTTCGAGGACAGCAGGGAAGGTGACTTCACGAAGTTCATCGATTGGGTCACGGCTTCGTTGGTCGCGCAAAGCAAGAGCGTCGGCGAGGGTGCCAACGCGCAAGGGATACCGATTCTCGATGAGAGCGTGATGAGGATCATCAAGGAACCGCCATCGCAGATCGTCGACGAGGCCTGCGTGACCTTGGTGGGTCGCTGCCGGAAGACGCGCTGTGCTTACATTATCAAGTATGAAAAGGCGGTCCAGGATGTTGCCACCAGGGATTTCAAGGTCCAGGTTTCCCACTTCGACATCGCCGGTTGCTATCCGCTGGAGGAAGCGTACTTTGCGTGGACGGAGCCAGGCGCAGTCGACCTACAGGTCAACACTTCCGAACTCGTTGGATCGCCCGGCTGTCCTCACTGCGGGGCGGTTACCGCTTTCGCTGTCTGCGGTTGCGGAAGACTGATGTGCATCAACGGACCCGGCGAAGTAGTCTGTCCGTGGTGTGAGAAAGAAGTCTCCTTCTCGCCTGTCCAGGCAGGCGATGACGGTTTCGCTGTCGGGCGGGGCAGAGGCTGAGCGCGATGGACGAGATTGCCAAGCGACTGGCGCAGGAGGAACAACACAAGAAGAATAGGCGAGCAGCACAACTCGAAAATATGCTGTGGGGCCTGTTCACTTCCAACGAGAGGCCTTTTTTCAGTCGATCTTCGTTGTCCCCGAAGCGCATCGAGGACTTCGTTGAGAGCCCAGAGGCCCATGCTGCGGCGTCGCACTTCGCTGTTAGTTTGATGAATCTGTGGACTCGGCAAAATCCTGGAACTCGCCTCGAAGTGATGGCGATGGACCCTGCCAAATCTGGGCCTGCAAAGCCAATCGAATTCGAAGAGTTCACTTCCTACCTCGGCGGAGATCTTGCCGGAGTTTCCGACAGCCACCCTACGCCAGAGTCGACGCCGCCCGTCGACGACCCTGCAAGACCAACGACAAGCGAACCCGTGACCGACCCCAAGCAAGCGGCTAGATCCATTCCGCTCCAGACGGAACTTCCCCTCGACATAGGCCTCAGGCCCGCGCAGGTTCCATTAGCCGGGAGCGTTGCGAGGAGACCGCCGGATCCGAAAGTTACCCTGCGCTTTCCCAACGCCAAGGTAGGTCAGGATTATCTTGGCAGAATCGAAGGTACGGGCATCTCCGGCGCGCCAGTGCACATCAGGAATGTCCGGTTTCCTGCAGATTTGGGGCTTTCTTTCGATGTTGCCACTGAAGAGTTGCGTGGTGTTCCGGTAGTGCCAGGCGATCATCGAATTAGCCTGCAGTGGGCGGAAAACGGGGTCGATTGGTATGCGGGTGAAGGCCTCCTCTTTGTCAACCATAACCCGCGCAGCCTCTGGAAGCAGATAGATCCACCTGCGGGCGACCCCTACTTCAAGGACAACATCGACGGGGATTTCATCGTAGGTTCCAATTTGTGTATCGCGGTGGCCAGTCGTCGAGGGAGGTCGCATGAGCATGCGGGAACGTTCCGCGACGATGACTTCTTTGTCAAACATGACGAAAATTCGGGATGGACTGTGCTTATCGTTGCTGACGGAGCGGGCAGCGCAAGAAACTCCCGCTGGGGGTCGAAGTTGGCTGTAGAAGCGGCGGGAGCCCACATTGCTGCTAATCTCGCAGGGGAGTTCGGGGCAAGAGTGACGCAGGCTCTGGGGGATTGGTCCACCGACATGACGGCGGCTAGCAAAGCCATGAGCGCCCCGTTCTACCTTCTTTTCCAGGAGGCGAGCAAATTGGCCGTACAGGCCATAGAGTCCGAAGCCCAGTCAAAAGCCGCCCAGCCAAAGGAGTATTCGACCACGCTCCTGGCTGCTGCCGTTCGCCGGGATGGAAACGAAACTTTTCTAGCCACGTTCTGGATGGGAGACGGTGCAATTGCCGCCTACGGCCCGAGGGGAAAGTTTCGTCTGATGGGCACACCCGACAGCGGGGAGTTCGCCGGTCAGACGCGTTTCCTCGATCGTGCGGCGCTGACCGACCCGGGATTCGGAAAGCGTCTCGGTCTCGGTCGCTACTCTGACTTGACAGGAGTGATGCTGATGACCGATGGCGTCTCCGACCCGCGCTTCGAAACGGACAACGGCCTTGCCGATGCGGCGAAGTGGGACGCCTTGTGGGACGAGATTAGCCCGCTTCTGGCCTTGCCCGATCCCGACAGAGCGCTGATTGAATGGCTTGACTTCTTCACCCCTGGACACCACGACGACCGCACGATCGCCGTTCTCTGGCGCCCTTCAGGAGCGGTCGATGGCGAAGATCGTTAAATGTCAGACCTTGGCTGGGCAGGCCATCGAATATGTCGATGAGATCATTGGTTCCGGAGCGATGAAAGATGTCTATTTCTCCCCGGACAAGTCGTATGTAGTCGCCTTGTACAAGGCCAGGCCGGATTCTCAGGCCAGAGAACGGCTGAAAAGCATAACCACGACGTATTGGGATCGTCTGTTCAACGAGCCTGGCGGCGATTACTGGAAGAATCTGTTTTGTTGGCCCGAAGGAATTATCGAGCGCAATGGCCTGATTGGCATCGTGGCACCGGCTTACCCGAAACATTTCTTCTTCGAGCATGGTTCCAGGAACAACGACATCCTGGCAATTAAAGGGAAGGAGAAGGAGGGAAAGTGGTTTGCTGCAGCCAACCTGCGAAATCGCTTCATGGATCGCCGCGAGCTTGGGGACTGGCTCAATCACCTCAGGATGTGTGTGCTCCTCGCAAGGGCGGTAAAGAAGATGCACATGATGGGTCTGGCGCATTCGGATCTCTCGTACAAGAACGTGCTGGTAGACCCCACCCAGGGCCACGCCTGCGTGATCGACATCGATGGCCTTGTCGTGCCTGGCAAGTATCCGCCCGATGTCGTTGGAACGCCCGACTTTATCGCGCCCGAAGTGGTAATGACCAGCCACCTTTCCAGGGACGATCGAGGTAGAAAGCTCCCGCGCCGGGAAACCGATCAGCACGCTCTAGCGGCGCTGATCTACATGTATCTCCTGTATCGCCATCCGCTGCGCGGCGGCAAAGTGCATGACGTCGATGACGAGCAGCGCGACGAGGCCCTCGGCATGGGCGAGAAGGCCCTTTTCATCGAGCATCCAAGCGACATGAGCAACAGGATCAGGGTGGAGGATGCCAGGCCGACGGAGCTTCCTTGGGCCGACACGTCGCAGATCCCTTACACCATCACCGGACCGTATCTGTCGCCTCTGTTCCTCCAGGCCTTTGTCGGCGGCCTTCACGATCCCGGCCTGCGCCCCTCAGCCAACGACTGGGAGACGGCGCTAGTGAAGACGGTCGACCTCGTGCAGCCGTGCCAGAACAGCGCCTGCCCCCAGAAGTGGTATGTATTCGACAATTCGATCAAGCCTCGCTGTCCTTTCTGCGGCACGCTGCACAAGGGCAAACTACCCGTCCTGAACCTCTACTCTTCGCGCAAGGAGGGAAACTTCCGCCCTGACAATCATCGGCTCATGGTGTGGACGGGGCAGTCGCTGTTCCTCTGGCACGTCAACAGCCGCATTGCTCCCAATGAGAAACTCACAAGCGATCAGAAAAAACGGGTCGGTTACTTCGTCTTTCACCACGACGCTTGGTGGCTGGTCAATGAGCGCCTTCCCGATCTCATCGATGTGTCAACAAAGACGCCAATCCCCATCGGCGGTCGGATGGAGTTAACGGACGGATTGCAATTCCTTCTCGCCAAGGGCGACGGTGGCCGGTTGGTCGTCGTACAGATGGTAGAGGGGTGACCGCCGTGGAGCGGCGCCGAGTCATAGCGGCCTTCGACTTCGACGTCACGATCACCGCCCGCGACACCTTTGTTCCCTTCCTGACAACGACGTTCGGAAAGAATACGGTAAGGATGACCTTCCTTCGCCTGGCGCCGGAGGCCGCGCGGGTCGCTCTTGGTCTGTCGAGCAGGGACAGGTTCAAGGAGCGGCTGCTGCGCTCCCTGTTTATGGGCCAGTCCGTTGAACGCTTGCGAGCGGTGGGACAAGAGCACGCTGCCGAGATCATGCGCTGGATCAGGCCCGCCGCCCGCCAGAGGATCGACTGGCACAAGGAGCAAAGCGACAGGCTGGTCATGATCAGCGCTTCGCTGGATCTTTACTTGGAACCTGTGGCCGAGGCGCTGGGCTTCGACGACCTGCTATGCACCAGGCCCTCAGTCAATCACTTGGTCTTCGATGGGGGACTCTCGGGGAACAACTGCCGAGGCCCAGAGAAAGTCAGCCGCTTGCGGAATTTGCTGGGGGACCTTTCCGATTTCGAGATCCATGCCTACGGCGATTCTGCGGGCGACCGCGAACTGCTCGCCGTGGCGGATCATCCCCACTTTAGGGCGTTCGAGCCGGGGGGGGAATTCGCCTGAAGGACGCAGGGCGCGTTGCTGGCGCCTTGATGAACTGATAATTGGTACGCAGGACCCCACCGCTCTTTCTCAAGATGCCCTTGCAGATCAGGCTGACCTGGACTTGGTAATCGAGTAACCCAGGGAACGGATTGCCCGGCGTGGCTTCGAGTTTCTCGGGGCTATCGCGAGTGATTTTCGAGGAATGTGCGAGCTGATTCTGCTGCGCCGACGAAGGATATCCGGGGGTCGGGTGGCCGTCAGGGCCTCATCAACAAGTCTCTAGCAATTATGTCGTCCGAGTGCTGAGGCCCTGCATTGCCGCCTAATGTGTTAAGTAAAAATAACTTGAACATTTGTGGTAATTGTCTTATGGTTTCTGCATGGAGCAAGAGTTAGCCATAGAAGCCAAGTATCAAGCGCTGCGTGGAAGGCTGGATGAGGCCACGCTGCGCCTTTGGGCGGCGACGGAGGCACGAAGCCTGGGGCGTGGTGGCGTCACCTTGGTCGCCAAGGCGACTGGCCTGTCGCGCACGACGATTCATGCGGGTTTGAGTGAACTGAACGCACCGGTTTCGACTGGAGAGCAAGGCGTGCAACTCCGAGCGCGAGCGGTAGGAGGTGGGCGAAAGAAGCTGATTGACAAGGATGCCAGCTTGCTGAGCGATGTTGACGCCTTGGTGGAGCCGACAACGCGTGGTGATCCGATGTCGCCGCTGCGCTGGACCTGCAAGAGCACCTATCGTCTGGCGGAAGAGCTGAGGCGGCAGGGGCACACGGTCAGCCAGCGAAGCCTGTGTGATTTGTTGAGTCTGGCAGGCTTCAGTCTGCAATCAACGCGAAAGACCCGAGAGGGTGGGCAGCATGAAGACCGCGATGCCCAGTTCAGCCACATTGCCCGCACCGTTGCGGGTATCAGGCGGCAGGTGATCCGGTCATTTCGGTGGACACCAAGAAGAAAGAGTTAATCGGCGACTTCAAAAATGGCGGCAAGGAGTGGCAACCCAAGGGAAAGCCAGAAGAAGTCCGGGTTCATGACTTCATTGACCGTGAACTCGGCAAGGTCGCACCCTACGGGGTTTATGACCTGACCACCAATACGGGCTGGGTCAGTGTCGGCATAGACCACGATACCGCCGAATTCGCCGTCGAGAGTATCCGGCGCTGGTGGCGTGAAATGGGACAGGTGACCTACCCGAGTGTTCGCCGTCTGCTGATCACCGCGGACGGCGGTGGTAGCAATGGTTATCGCGTGCGGCTATGGCGAAGGGAGTTGCAAAAACTGGCGGATGAACTGCGCCTGACGGTTCAGGTTTGCCATCTGCCGCCTGGAACGAGCAAATGGAACAAAATCGAGCATCGCATGTTCTGCCACATCACCGCAAATTGGCGCGGACGACCGCTCGTCAGTCGACAGGTGGTGGTGAACCTGATCGGCAACACGACAACCGAGACAGGCTTGCGAATCCAGGCTGCGATTGATGAGAACGCTTATACGTCGGGAATCAAGGTGTCCGACGAAGAACTGGCTTCGCTTGCCATCGAGCGCGACGCGTTTCATGGCGAATGGAACTACCGGCTGATACCTCGGGACAATGACAAATAACTCGTATTGTTCAAGTTATATTTGCTTGCGTCCTTAGCGTACGATTTTTCCGTTTTGTGAGCTGCCCCCCATATCGACGCTGACTCCGGTCAGCTTCCAGTCTTTTCCTTGGGAGGTAGGGGGTGTAAGCCCAAACCGCCGAAAATTCCGTCACGCCAAATCTGAACCCGCCGCTGACACACGAATGATTTCGGTATTCTGGTCATGGTCGGCGTTAGGCCGGTTTTCTGCCTGCAGGTGTCCAGGCAGTACGACAGAAGAGTGCCCGAAGCGGTCCTTGGCGTTTTGGAAAAGCAGACCTTCAACGCCCGAGTTGGGCGAACCTTTGCTGCGTGGCTTGCCTCGCAACAACGCAAGCTGACGTATTCTTGGCCTATATGATTTCAACAGTCAGCAGCGGATCGAATGACTGATTTTCGTTCAGCCCGTCCTTTGCGTAGCCCTGGGGTTGCACAGCACCCGCGTGCCATTGATTTCGTAGTTTGAGCTGTCGTGGTGGCCAGGCACCCACAGGGAGGCGCGTTCGTGACCCACTAGGTATTCGGCGTCAGGAGCGTAGGTTGACGTTGAGAGCGGAGCCAGCAAAACGGGCGGGGACACTGCGCAACGAAGGAGCGTGGTGCGTGACTACCACCGTTGAGCCGCCAAAGGCTGGCGTAGCACTGAGTCTAACCAGCTGGCATTGCGCGCAAACAGCGCGGCTGAGTCTTTGTGGGTGAATAGCCGTCTGTCGGGCGGCTCATCGTTGTAGATACGACTAAAAAGTCTCGGTTGAACGCCAGCGATTGCGCTATGGCGCTAGTTTGTTCGGCTCCAAAAGTGCCTGCGCGCGAAAGTCCGTCCACAGCGTACTACCCGCGAAAAACGAACGCCATGCCACCCCAGTACTTGGTTGTCTAGCACATGGATGTTTGCTTACCTTCTTGCCAGCCGCTGCAGTTCCTTGGCCTGCCGCGCTGGCACGGAAGCTGGAGCCGTAGAACTCGTGGTTGCCGGGACGGAAGCAGCAGGTTTGGCCAGTGCCAAATCCACGATAGCCTCTACCGGGGCGAGCAATATCGCCTGCAAGAATGGAATTCCACATCCGCGTCGGTTTGTGGCGGTGGCATGTCGTGCGCACTCCAGGTGTAGATCCGAAAGGATGTGAAATTTCATTGTTGACCTCCGGTTTCAAAAAGTAATAACGGCTTTGGAATTTACGGTGGGACATTGTTTTCCAGCCTAATGCGCTTCAGCGGAAGTGAGCTACCCATTGCGGCATAAGCTGGCCGGGTGCCTGCCTCGCAACCGATTGTCATCGTGCTGGTCTTTCGCGCCAACGACTTAAGCTTCGGAGCAAAGTTGTCCTGGGTCCGCTCCTGACGACTGCACCCATTGGGATTTCCAAGCCTGAACGGCAGCCCTGTTTGCAAAGGAGCCGTTCAACTCACGGTACGGATCGCTTCTGGCAGCTTGCCCAATTGCTTGATAGCGCCGATGCCAACCAGGAGCGCATCTGCGTAATCGCGATGGCGTTCAGTCCGCCAATCGCTCCGGTGCTGCAAGCCCTTGATGGATCAGAACCGCGTTGATGCTCTCCATATTGGACAGTACGACCAATTGTTCCAGCGTCGCGATGTCAGCCGCATGTTGCCCGGTTGGTCGGGATTGGCCTGCCTCCATTGAGCGGCCGTCAGGCCGAACAGTGCGACGTTGAGCCGATCGGCTTCGCTGGCATAGACGGTAGCGGTTTGCGCTTTGGTTAGTTGCGGCGGAATCAGACGTTCCTTGATAGCATCCGTGTGAATGCGGTAGTTGACCTTGGCCAGCGTGCGCTGGAAATTCCATTCCAGCGACGTGGCTCGCGCTTCTTCATCCTTGAGGCGCTGAAATTCCTTGATCTGGTATACAGCTGAACTCCGGGGCTGAGCAGAACCGAACTCGAAAGCGATATCCTTTTGTGGGCATAGGTGCCGCCGCCACGGCCTGCTTTGGCATAGAGACCGATGGCGTCTGTGGCGTCGATCCATTTCTTCGGTGACAGTGAGAAACTGTTCAGACCGGCCTGACTTTTAAACCTCTCGAATTCGAGAGGTTTAAAAGCCCCAGGTTATAGATCTGCTCCCATATCCCGAGGAACTCTATGGTGTTGCGGTTCCGCAGCCACCCGTAGAGGACCTTTCGTCCCCGAACCGTTTCACCATGTCGGTCAGCGAGATGTGTCCTGCTCGTGACGAGTCGTGATGGTCACTTCGGCGCCATGCACAGTAATGCTTTGCGATTTTTTCATGTTGATGAGTCCAAAGGCTGTCGGAAAACAACTGTTTTGCGACAGGCACCGTTCGGGACCACCAAAATCGCGTATTCACTTGCAAAAAAAATGTACGCGGAAAACAATTGCCAATATGGGGTAGGTTACAGGAAATCATAGGCTATGGGTTTTTTTTTTTTTTTTTTTTTTTTTTTTTTTTTTTTTTTCCACACATGCTTGTCCAGGCTTTTACGCCAGCAGCGCGTCTCAAGCAATATTTCCGATTCCGATCGACAAACCACGGATCTTACAAACGCGATGCCCTTTTGTTGGCGGCGGGGTCGATGCCCGCCACCTATTCGAGGATCGCGCGTCCGCGCCCCAGGATGATCGCCCGGGGTTGGCAAACGGCGCTGGCGTTTGTTCGAGAAAAAACCTGACGATGTCCTTGCTCGTCTGGAAGCTGACCGAAGTTAGCGGCCGCTCGCTGTCGCATCTGCTCACCATCGTTGACACGTTGCGGGAGCGGCAGGTCGCTTTTCGTTCGCTCACCGAAGGCATGGATACCACCACGCCATCGGGCGAGCTATTGTTTCAGGTGTTCGGTGCGCTTGCCCAGTACGAACGCGCCCTGACCCAGGAAAGGGGTAATAGCCGGACTGGCGGCCGCCAAGCGACGGGGCCGACTCGGTGGCTGGCCACCGGCGATCATCGGCGAGAAACTGGACACGATCACGTCGCCGCGACAATGGCGGCATGTCCAAGGCGGCTAAATGCCACTAACTTTGGCGCCAAGCGCACCACGCTGATCGAAACACTTGCCCGGGTCGGTTGG
>JADKBU010000007.1 GCA_016714935.1 Candidatus Accumulibacter propinquus
CACATCTCCCGTATGACCGGCGACACCGTTGACCGTGATGGCGCTGGCCGAAAGATTGACTATCGCACCGAAAAGCGCCTCGTCTTCGCTGAAGTAGCCGACAAAATCGGACAACGCCCCGCCCACGATCGTGTCGTTGCCGGCATCCCCATCAAGGAGAGTACCGCCGATATCGTCCTGGCCACGCAGGTAATCATTGGACGCCGAACCGGTGACAGATAAATGATTCCCGGAAAGCACGAAGGAGTCGGTATCACCGTAGCCATCCCTTGCCGTCTTGCTGGCGACAGTGACGCCATCGACAGTGATGCCGGCGTTACTCAGGTTGACGATAACGCGGTCGTGTAGGTCCCAGTTATACTCGACGTTGGTATACGAATTGCCAGTACCGCCTCCGACATGAAAAGTATCATTGCCGGCGCCAGCGAAAAAACTGATATATCCAGTCGTTCCGCCGTCGTAGAACACGTCGGCAAACGCCGATCCACTGACGGCCTCTATGCCCGTCAGGACATCCTCAGCGCCGCTGGCCTGCAACACATGCCCATCAGCCAACTGATGCCCGGAAATATTCTTTGTCAGCCCGCTGAAGTTGACGGTCACCCCGGCGGCGAGATCACCGTATTCAGCCGAGTCCCACCCGACGCCGCCATTGATCGTGTTGTTCCCGGCACCGCCATGAAGCTCATCATCGCCGTCCCCGCCGAAGAGGGTGTCGTTGCCCCCGTGACCGAAAATCAGGTCGTCACCACCATTGCCGGTGATCGTTTCGGCAGATGAGGTGCCGATCAGAACGTCATTGCCGGCGGCACCGGTGAGCGAATTCGAGAACGAGTAAGGGGTTCCGCCATCCGAGAAACCGAGAACCTCGACGACCGGCAACCCCAGGAGGAACTGGTCGGTGACGGTGACTCGCCCCTGTCCGTAGAAGTCCATGAGCAGATCATTGCCGCTGCGGTAGAATTTCCAGCCGGTGAAGAGGCGCAGGGGGTCACCAAGTTGGACGCTGTCGATGCCACCAGTATCGTTGATGACATCGTTCCCGGATCCCAGCGTGTATTGGTAAAGGTCATCTCCCAGGCCGCCATTCAGGACATCATCGACATTCCCTCCGAGACTGCCGTTCAGCGTGTCGTTACCAGGTGTTCCATTGCGAATTGTCAACACGAGTTCCTTTGTACGAAGCGGGTTTTCCGGGCTTTCGACTCAATCAAGAAGCCAAATTATGAATTCATATTCTTCAGTTGAAGCGGCAAGGCCAGGACAATCACAAAGATCTGGCGTGCTTGAACTGGCGTGCCGTGTCATCGGGTAACGATGGCTTCGAGTTTGTGGCGCCTGGCCGCGCCAAAGGTTGCTGACGAAGCGATCGATGCGCGCCGCTCAGGCCTCGTCACCGGGGTTCATCGCGTACGCGTAAATCCTGGGGTGGGCCGTCGTCCTGCCAGCGCCGGCTTCGGTCCGTGGCTTCTCAGGCAAGTTCCACGCCCCCCTGCTCGACCCGGCGTTGCACACGGTTTCACGCCCTGAGCATTGTAGGGCAACTGCTGTTGGCAAGATGCCAAAAGGTTCTCGATTCAAGGGAAAGAAAGTCAGGATGGCAGGTGGACCGGGCATTGGCTCTGAAACGCTTCCGAAAATTTGCCAAGATCATGCATCGTGAGCCAGAACGCCACCCATCCTTCCAGCGCCGCCTCATCCTTCCAATGCAGTTGCTGGCAGAGAAGACGACGAAGGACAGGAGGCCTGCGCAAGTACTGCAGCCCGACCGCCGCCACATCCAGACAGTGATACGGCAGCAAATGAAACTGCGCCGCACCACCGTCTTGCGGTTTGGCCTTACCCCAGTAGCGAAAATATGATCTTGAGGACATGAGCGAAGATTTCCTTGTCAGAACGCGTAGTTTGCGTCCCTCATAAGCTCACGGAGTGAGCTTTTATAATAACTGTACCAAAAAAAGAACGCCTCAACTTCATCCTTCAATCAAACCGCGGATGGCCACGGCGCGTGAAAAGATTGGCGTGGCACCAACCCGACCGAGATACGCGGGTACACCGAGGACTTCAACAGCGCCTCGTAGCAGGCCGTGCCCACCGCCCTCGTCGCGGCAGCAAATCGAAGTCGGCGCCGCCAGACAACAACCTGCGCTGCTCGTCCGGGATTGTTGATCGAAATCAAAAGACCCGGCCGTGGCCGGAGTAGGCTGGTGCAATCAATACTCCAGCCGATTCCGGGAATTGCACATGGGCACGACAGATTTGATCCAGTGGTCCGACCAGTTCAGCGTCAATATCCAGGAAATCGACGAGCAGCACAAAGTGCTGGTGGACTTGCTCAATCAGTTGCACAACGCCATTCGTGAGCATCACGGCCGGGCGACCTCGCGCGAGATCCTGAACCGCCTGGCGGAATACACACGCACGCACTTCCTGCTCGAAGAGAGCCTGATGCGGCTGACGCACTACCCCGGTTTCGATATCCACAAGAAACAGCATCAGGAGTTGATGCAGCAGGTCGATACCCTGCAACAGAAAGTGGACAAGGAAAAGGTGGCGATCAGCTTCGAGTTGCTGCACTTTCTGCGTAACTGGCTCATCCAGCACATCAACGACAGCGACAAGCGCTTCGGCAGGCACTTCCAGAAGGCTGGCCTGGCCACGTACGCCAACTGGAGCAAGGACGTCGAGAAAACGATGAAGAAGAAAAAGTGGTGGTGGAAATTCTGGTGAGCCCCTGCCGGCCGGGTCGCTCATTGCCTGTCACCGGACTTGCGGGCACGCTGTTGTAACGGGGACGACCCGGCAGCGCAATCCTGAGGCGCTGCCTCGATCGCGTTCAATCCGGCGAATGGCCGGCCGGATGAGCTGCCAGCCACCGTTAACCGATCGGTTATAATGCATTTTTTGATCGGGAAAAGCAGCATGGGCAATCGGCTTTCAAAAATCGTCACGCGTACCGGTGACGCCGGCACCACCGGCCTCGGTGACGGCACCAGAGTCGCCAAGGACAGCCTGCGGATCGAGACGATGGGACAGGTCGACGAACTCAATTCGACGATCGGCCTGTTGCTGACCGAGGAAATGCCCGACGACATCCGGCAAGCCATGATCGGCGTTCAGCACGACCTCTTCGATCTCGGCGGAGAATTGTGCATTCCGGGAATGGATGTGATCAGCGCGGCGCATATCAACCGACTGGAAGATCTGGTCGAACAGTTCAACGCCGACCTCAGCCCACTCAAGGATTTCATCCTGCCCGGTGGTACCCGTGCCGCCGCCGCTGCGCATCTTGCCCGTACCGTCTGCCGTCGCGCCGAGCGTTGCATCGTGCACCTGGCAAGTACCGAAACGGTCTCTGAGTATGCCCGCAAGTACCTGAATCGGCTGTCCGACCTGATGTTCGTCCTGGGCCGTGCGCTGAACAAGGCTGGCGGACGTGGGGACGTGCTCTGGGTACAGGGAAAGAATCGTGGAAACGACTGATCGTGTCTATACTGGGCGCTAGATCAATCACTCTCCCGGATGGGGGTCGCCATGGCAATCAGCATTACCGTCATCACCACGGCCAACCGCGCGCGCCGCTTTCTCCAGACGGAGGTCGCGCGTATCGAGCCCATTCTCGACAGCTTCAGGCGCAGCGGCCAGCTCTTCTCGGGCAAGCCGCTGATCATCGGTGCGGAGCGGCAAACCGAGGTGTTCGCCGCAGCTTCGATCGCCTGCGTTGAAATCGAGACCGACCACGACCTGAGCGAGCATTTTCCCAGCCACCCGGACCTGGTGTTGATGGCGATGACGCCCGCGCAGCGCGCACTACCCTTCACCGGCGGGCTCGAAGGCGAACATTTCAAGGCACGCATCGATTTCTTCTTCACCGGCGGTCACGTCCTGTATACCAGTGCCGAAGGCGTACGCAGGGCAGCGCTCGCCGATCGACTGATGAACCTGACCGGCCTCCTCGAACGCCAGACGATCATCTATCACCTGCCGCAGGGCGGCGTCGGACTGATGAATCCACATGCCATGACACGCTTTGTGATCAGCCCCGGCGTCCCCGACCTGCCGCGTGATGCCTGGGTGGCCGAAGCATCGTAGGCGTTCGGGAAGCGGGAGCGGCAGGCAGACTGCGAGCGCCTGGCAGCGCCAGCCGCAAGATCAACAGCAGCGCGGTGCAGGTATCGACTGCCGGAAGGTAGTGCCCGGAAACCCCTGCCGAGAGGCACCTTGCCGTTTGCGCAACGACAGGGCTCAGGGCAGCGCCTTTCCGTCGCGGCCGACGACCTTCTGGTGACTGTAGCTGGCCCGTAGCGGTCGGGCGACCGTACCCTGTGCCAACAGGTAGTCCACAAAGGTCTGCGTGTAGTTCAGATAGGTATTCACGCTCTGCCCGGTCTGATGGACTTCGGCAAGGGTGGCGTAGCCGTCGCCCCCCAAGGCCAGGAAGTCGCTGGTCACCACCGTATAGATCTGTTCCGGCGCCAGGGCTTCCCAGGTGTCGCTGCCCTTGCGCATGACCTCGATATGGGTGAAGCGGCTGCCGCGCGCCTGCGACAGATCGAGATCCCAGCGCAAACCGGCCGCGTAGGGGTGAGAACCGTCGGAACTGCCGCGATCGAGGTAATTCCCGACCGCCTCCTCCAGGATCTCGACAATCTGACGACCGCTGAGTCGCAGTTCGAACAGCACGTTGTTGAACGGCAGGACCGTGTAGGCGGTGTTGTAAGTGACGTCGCCCCTGGGCAACGCGGTGCGGATTCCACCGCCGTTCTGCAAGGCGATGTCGGCGAGCCTGCTGGCCTGGCGGTACGCTTCGGCGACGGCCTGGGCAATGTCGCTGCCGCGGGCCAGCGTATTGGCGTCTTCGCAGCCGGACAGGCCGGCGCTGCGGTTGGTCGATTCGCCAGGGACGCGTACCAGGCACAGCGACTCACGGGCGATGCCGATCTTCTGCCGCTTCATTTCCGCAAGGCGACCGGCAAAGCGCGCCAGTTCGGCCTCGGCCACCGGATCCGCCGCCACGACGCGGGCGGCACCCTGCTCCTGCAGGCGTTCGCGAATCCGTTTGCGCGTCGCCTCGTCGACGGCGACGAAGTCGCCGCTGCCGACCTTCCGACGGAAATCGTCGCCGATCGGTAGCGTGACCGTGCCGCTGCAACCGAGGACTGCGCCACGATCGTCGAAGCGGATCTGCATCAGACCGAAGGCCTTGGCGTATTCCCAGGCCTGCCCGATGCACACCCGCTCGCCGTCGCGATTGTAGACCACACTGGGATACGGCCCGGACGTCGCCCTGATGCCGATTGCCGAGAAATCGCCGCGCAGACTGTGCGAGTCACCGCCGATGATCACGTCCACCTCGCCAAGACGGGCGGCCATCGCCTTGTCGGCCTCGTAACCCTGATGGGTGACGAGAACGATGTGGTGAATACCCTGTGCGCGCAGTACGTCGATGGTCTTCTGCGCGGTGTCGACTTCGTCGTGGAAGAGCGTGCTGCGCAGCGGCCGCGAGGAATGCATCGTCTTGTCGCGCACTTCTATGCCGATGATGGCCACCGTCACCTCGCCGAACCGTTTCAGCACGTAGGGCTGCAGATAGTCGTGCGCAGCGCTGGGCGCAAGTGCGGAGCCAATGGCCGGTTCGACGTTGGCGGCGAGAACGGCAGTCCGGCACTTGCCCTTCCGGAGATGATCAAGAAATCCCCGCAGGCCGGCATCACCCTCGTCGAACTCGTGGTTGCCGATTTCGAAAACGTCGAAGCAGACGGTGTTCATCAACGCCGCGTCGGCCTCCCCCTGATACAGGGTATGGTAAAGGGTCCCGGTCATCGCGTCTCCGGCGTGAATCTTGAGCAGGTTCGGCAGGTGCTCACTGGCCTTGAACAGGGTCGTCAGGCGCGCAAATCCTCCGGCGTCGACACGCGTCGTGATCCCGTCGATGCCCATTTCAAAATCGGGGTCGGCTTCGAGGTGGGAATGGTGGTCATTGATATGGGCAATGTGGATTTCCAGCGCGGTCGCAGGCGCCAATGCCTGCGGGGTTACCGTGAAAGACGCGCCAGCGGCTGACGAATCCACGACCGTTTGGGTCGTGCATGCGCTCAGCCCGAGCAGCAGGACGGAGGAGGCAAGCATCAGGCACTTGCAGAGAGGAGTTGGGCGCATGCGATCGGCTCCGGCGGCGGGATGAGACAAGTCAGCCCGGATGGCTCAAACCCGTAGGATAACCGCGGTCGCCGTGCATGGGGCAAGATCACGATCCCGAATCGGGCGCGCCGACAGTGCACCGCGCGTTCCGGCCGTACCGGAAGTGTCGGGGTCTGGCGGCCGGCGCTGCCCTCGCTACACTACGGCTGGCGAGGCGCCGCGAGGCGGTCGATCATCGCGCGCACGGCCTTGATCTGCGGACCGGTGCGCGTCAGGTAATCGCTGCCCGAATAGCCCCACCAGTCCCAGCAGCCCAACGGATTGTTGAGCCAGGTCCACGACCCGATCGTCAAGCCATAACGCGGCATGGTCTGCGGGTAGAGGACGATCAGCCGGTTGCTGTCCGCCCAGGCGTTGTAGCCGGCGCCATCGACGAAGCGCCTGCCGATCTGCGCCGCGCTCTGGCGGCAGCCGTGAAAGGCGACATGCAGCCGGCACGGCGTACTGCGGCACAGTGGCGGGACATAGACGTAAGCCTCGTCGGCAAGGCCGGCGTCGATCGGTTTGCCTTCGACGAAGGGCCGCTGGTCAAAGATCAGTGTTTCGCCCTGCGCGGCGCTGGTCGCGGGCTGCAGCGGACCCAGCAGGTGCGCGAGCATTTCGCCGGCCGGGTCGAGGTCGCCACAGCGGTTGATGAACGGCGTTTGCTGGCTGCTGCAGGCGTTGGCTTGCGGATCGGCGATCGAGATCATCGCATGCCCGGCGTCGGGCACCTTGACGAACCGGATGGCTGCCGGCGCCAGCCACTCCGCGTAGAAGGCCGCCAGCCGGTCCATCACCGGCGTCTTCACCGTCTCGTCCCGGCCGCCCGACAATAGCCAGACGCGGTCGTCGCGCAGATTGTCGACAGGATCGATGCGTCCGGCGCTCGACAGCGCCTCGGCACCGTTCCGAAGTTCGGTGACTGACGGCAACGGCGCCCAGGACGCCGGCGACATGCAGCGCGTGAGCGCACGCCAGATCGACCCTTCGGCGCAGCCGTAAGGTCCGCCGGCAAGAATGCCGGCACCGCGGACCAGCCGGGAATGAGCCACCTGGAACTGGACCGCCATGTAGGCACCCGAGGAAACCCCGGAGACGGTGAGATCGTTCAGTTCGGCGCCCAGCGCCGGCAGCGCGGGAGCGGCGGCTTCGCACGACAGGCCGAGCGTCAGCAAGGCGGCTGCGGCAAGGCTTCGGAGACCGGGGGCACACATGACCATGCGGGGATGAAGTTCTGGACTCTGGACATGCTAACAGATCGGCTTGCCGGTGACGCGCCGGTGCACGACGTTCAGGCTTGTTTCCCCGCCGGGGCAACCCTACACTACGCGCTCGACCATTTTCCAGCGCGCCAGCCGCGGATTGCCATGCACCCATCGTCCATCGCCATCGACTCGAAGCTGCCGCGGGTAGGGACCACCATCTTTACCGTGATGTCCAAACTGGCGGCCGATTGCGGGGCGATCAATCTCTCGCAGGGTTTTCCTGATTTTCAGGCGGACCCGGCGCTGTTCGATGCCACCTGGCGGGCGATGCGCGACGGCAGAAATCAATACCCGCCAATGGCCGGCGTTCCCGAGTTGCGCTCGGCGATTGCCGACAAAGTGGCGGCGCTATACGGCGCCGATTACGACGCCGATAGCGAGATTACCGTCACCGCCGGTGCAACGCAGGCCATTTTCACGGCGATTGCGGCCTTTGTGCGCAGTGGTGACGAGGTCATCGTTTTCGAACCGGTCTATGACAGCTATGTGCCGGCAATTGAAACAGTCGGCGGCCAACCGGTCTATGCCGCGCTCGCTTTCCCCGACTACCGGCCGGACTGGGAGCAGGTGCGCGCGCTGCTGAGCCCGCGCACGCGCATGATCATCATCAATACGCCACACAACCCGACCGGCAGCCTGCTCGAAGCCGACGATCTGATGGAGTTGGCGGCGCTGACGCGCGATACCGACATCGTGGTGCTCGCCGACGAGGTTTATGAGCACATCGTCTTCGATGCCGCGCATCACCAGAGTGTCGCCAGCCATCCGGAACTCGCTGCGCGCAGCATCGTCGTCTCGTCTTTCGGCAAGACCTATCACATCACCGGCTGGAAAATCGGTTATGTGCTCGCGGCGTCCGCATTGATGGCCGAATTCCGCAAGGTCCACCAGTTCAACGTCTTCACGGTCAACACGCCATGCCAGGTGGGAGTCGCCGAGTACATGCGCGACGCCTCGCGTCACCTCGGCCTGGCGGCTTTCTACGAGCACAAGCGCGAATTCTTTCGCGAGCAGTTACGTGCTTCACGCTTCGAATTGCTGACCTGCCGCGGCACCTATTTTCAACTGGCAAGTTACCGCGCGATCTCCGACCGGCCGGATCGCGAGTTTGCCCACTGGCTGACCCGCGAGGCGGGCGTGGCGGTGATTCCGGTGTCGGTCTTCTATCGGGATGGCCGTGACGACCGGGTCGTGCGCTTCTGCTTCGCCAAACAGGAGGCCACGCTGGCGGCGGCAGGTGAAAGGCTACGCGCCCTGTAAGGGTTCACAGGCTGCCGCCATTGCACCTATAATCGCGCGCCGGGTCGAGGAAGACCGGGCGGGCAGTTCCCAACACAGTCGAAGGAGGCATCATGAGCATCGTCAAGGAGTTCAAGGAGTTTGCCATCAAGGGCAACGTCATGGATCTCGCCGTGGGCGTGATCATCGGCGGGGCTTTCGGCAAGATCGTCGATTCGGTGGTCGGGGATCTGATCATGCCCTTCATTGCCTGGATCATGGGTGGCAAGCTGGATTTCTCGGGAATGTTTCTGGTGCTGGGCACCATCCCGGAAGGTACGAGCCGAACGCTGGACGCGCTCAAGAAAGCGCAGGTTCCGGTTTTCGCCTACGGCAGCTTCCTCACCATCCTGGTGAATTTCATCATCCTCGCCTTCATCATCTTCGTGATGATCAAACAGGTCAATCGTCTGAAGCGCAGCGAACCGCCTGCCGAACCCCCGGCATCGCCACCCGAACTGGCGGAAGAAGTGCTGCTGCTGCGCGAGATTCGCGACAGCCTCAGGAAATAGCCGGCGCTAGTCCCGCAGCCCTTTCCGGGTATCTCCGGCGATGACCAGCGTCAGTTGCCCGGGGTCGATGTAGGCTCGGAAGGCGGCGTTAACCTGCTCCGGGGTGAGCGCCATCACCCTGGCCTCGAAGTCCTTCGAGAATTGCCAGTTGCGGCCAAGGTCGAGATACGATGCCCAGCGTGCCGCGACTTCGCTGTCCTGCGAGCGGGTCACGGCACGCGCTTCGAGAACGCCTTTCTTGGCCTCCGCGACTTCTGTGGCCGTGAAACCGTCACGCCTTGCGCGCTGCAGTTCCTCCAGGAAGGCCTGTTCCGCGCGGGCAGCGTTCTGGGGCGCCACCATGGCCACGACCGTCCAGTTCGCCAGCCGCTGGCGACTGCCCATGGCCAGTGAGGACGTGGCACTGTAGCTGAAACCCTCCTTCTGACGCAGGCGGTCCAACAACCGGCTCGACAGTCCGGAGTGGCCGCCGAAAATGGTATTCGCCACCTGCAACGCAGCCGCGTCGGGATCGTCATCGCGCAGAGTGATGTCGAGGCGTGCGCGCAGGAATGCGTTTTCCTTGTCCGGCGTGTCGATCACCCTGCGCTGCGGCGCAATGCGGCGAAACTCGCGATCGACACGCGCGTAAGGCGATCCCGAGACGCGACTCGGAAACAGTCGGGCAATTTCCTCTTCGATCGCCTGCTCGTCAAAATCACCGACGATGGCGATCTGGCCGCGTGCCGTTCCGATCAGTTCGCGGTGATAAGCGATGACCTCGTCCAGGGTAGTCTTGCGGACCTGTTCGATGCGTTCTGCCAAGCTGCTGTAGTAGCGGGGATCGCCGGGCGGATAGCTGTTGAAATGCGAATTCAGTGCGTCGCTCGACAGTGCCTCGGGGCTGTCAAGCTGCGCCTGGAAGGCGGTCAGGTACTCCCGCTTGAGTTCGGCGAATTCTTCCGGCGGAAAGCTGGCGTCCTGAAGCATCTGCGCCACCAGCCTGAGCGCCTCGGGAAGCTTGTCGCGGGTGGTCTCGAAGTGGGTCAGACGGCCCCTGACCTTCAGGCGGGTGAGTTCGTCGGCAATCTGTTGGCGGGTCAACTGGCGGGTTCCGCGAGCGAGCATGGCGATCGCCAGCGTGCCGACCATGTTGCGATCCCGCAGCGAGCTTTCATTACCCCAGCGGAAGGTCATGGCCACATTCACCGTCTGGCCGCGGTTCTTCTTGGGCAGCAGCGCGACTTTCAGATCGCCGAAGGTCCGCAGCCGGGTACGGCTGTCGAGATTGTCGTAGGAGGGGTCGAATATCTCGCCGGCATCCCCTTTCTCCTGGGGCTTGAAGCTGGCCAGCACCTGCGCCGGGCTCGGCGTCGGCGGCACCAGCGCGCGCTGCGGGGACTCGTCGGGGATGAAGGTGCCGAGCACACGGTTGTCGCGTACGAAGTATTTGCTGGCGACAGCGTCCAGTCGTTCCGGTTTGATCAGGTCGAGTTGATCGCGGGCGTGGAAAAACAGCCGCCAGTCGCCGAGTGCGATGTACTCGGAAAGCGTCACGGCGAAAGCCTCGGGGTCGGCCAACACCCGCTCGTAGCCCAGGCGCTGCTGCTCGACCGCACGAGCGAGTTCGGCGGCGGTCGCGGCTTCGCGCGCGAAACCTCCTTCGATCACCTCGATCATGCGCTCGCGAACGCGATCCAGCGCGTCGCCCTTATTGACCATCGCGCCGAAGACCACAAAACCGGGCTCGCGCGTGTCCATGGTGTAGGCAAAAACCTGCGTGGCCAGGCCCGGCTGGACCAGCGCCCTGTAGAGACGACCGTTTGGCGTGTCGCCCAGCACTTCCGTAGCCATGCCAATGGCGTCGGAATCGGCATGCAGGCTCGACGGCGTCCGATAGGCCAGAGTCACGAGTTGGACCTCGCCCTTGCGCCTGATCACGAACTGACGCTCGCCATCGGCCGTGGGCTCGACGGTCCAGTGCTGCGGCAAAGCGCGTGCAGGCTTCGGCAGCTTGCCGAAGGTACTGACAATCCAGTGCAGCGCCTGCTGCTCGTCGAATTTTCCGGCGACCGTCAGTACGGCGTTGTCCGGCTGGTAGTACTGGTGATAAAAGGCCTGCAGGTTCTCGATCCTGACGTTTTCGATATCGCTGCGCGCACCGATCGTGCTGTTGCCATAGTTGTGCCAGTCGAAGAGCATCGACTGCAAGCGCTTCAGCATGACGCTCGCCGGATCGTTTTCGCCCATCTCGAATTCATTGCGGACCACACTCATTTCGCTGTCGAGATCCTTTCTGGCGATGAACGAGTTCACCATCGCGTCGGCACTCCACGCCAGCGCCCACTTGAGGTTGTCTTCGCCAGCGGGAAACGTCAGGTAATAATTCGTCCGATCGAGCCAGGTTGAACCGTTGATCTCGAACCCGCGCCGCTTGAACTCCCGGGCAGGATCAGGGAAATTCCTCGATCCCTTGAATACGAGATGTTCCAGGAGATGAGCCATGCCGGTCTCGCCATAGTTCTCGTGGCGCGAACCCACCAGGTAGGTCACGTTGACGGTGGCCGTGGGCTTTGCCGCATCGGGAAACAGGATGCAGCGCAGCCCGTTGGCCAGTCGGTACTCGCTGATGCCTTCGACGGTGCTCAGCTTTTCGACGCCGGTCGGCAGTTTCGTCGACGCCGGTTGTCCAGCGTCGGCGCCCTGGGACAGCAAGGCCAGTGTCAACCACGACCACAGGCAGGCCAGAGTCTTGATCCAATGCTTCTTCATCGCCACCACTCCACACAAACCGCAGTTTCCCTCGAATGAACTGTCGCTTCGCCAGCACCGCCAGAGAGGCAGAGCATCGGCTGCCGGAAAAGGAACGGCCCGCACAGAGGGAGAGGCTGGGCGGGCCGGGTACAGCGGTCATTGCCACGCAAGGGAGGGGTGGGAGGGAGCGTGGCAGCGACAGGGAGGAGAATAACCAATCCGGGCTGGCTCATCTGTTGGCTCTCTGTCCCTGTTGTGTAACGACATGTGATCGGCGTATCCGTGGCAGCCACGACCCGTACCCGCCCCCGTCTCTCGGGCGTCGAAACATGCCGAAACAAGCCTATTGCCTTTTGCGCGCTGGAACTGGCATTATCGCCGATGCAGGTCGCCTTATTCAGCTTGCGCGTGGTTCGCTGGCGAGTCGTCTGGGGTGGGTCGGCGGGAAAGTCCACATCAATCCAAAAGGAGCAGGGAATGAATCAGGAAGCGAATGACCTGGGGGTTGCGACAGTCATGCTGGTACGTCTGGAGAAGGAGCGGCTGCCCCGAGCGCTCGATCTGAAAGCGAAGGTAGATGCGGGCGAACGGCTCGACGACATGGACATTGCCTTTCTGGAACGGGTGTTTGCCGATACGGAAGAAGTCAAGCCCTACCTTGCCAGACACCCCGAGTATCAGGACCTGGCAGCCAGGATGGCCCGCCTCTACGAAGAGATCACCACCAGGGCACTCGAGAACGAAAAATCTTCCTGAGCGTCCGGCGGGTTCGGCACGTCTTGAGGCGGGTGATCAAAGTCCAAGCAGCGCGCGCGTATGGCGCGCGATCATCAACTCTTCGTTGGTGGGCACCACCCAGGCCGACATCCTGCTGCCCACACGACTGATGCGCGTGTCGCCACGTTCGTTGGCGTCCGCGTCGAGTTCCAGCCCCAGCCACTGCGCCTGTTGGCAGACCAGTTGCCGAATGTGGGCGCTGTTTTCGCCGATCCCGGCGGTGAACACCAGCGCATCGACGCCGCCGAGGACCGCCGCCAGGCCGCCGAGTTCGCGGCTGATGCGGTAGACGAAATGATCGATGGCCAGGCGCGCACGCGGAGCATCACTCGCCTCCAGAATGCGCATGTCGTTGCCGATACCGGACAGTCCCAGCAGGCCGGAACGTTTGTAGAGCAGGTCTTCGATCTGTTTGGCTGAAAGTCCTTCCTGCTGCAGGAGGTAGAGGACGATTCCGGGATCCATGTTTCCCGGCCGCGTCCCCATCAGGAGACCGTCGAGGGCGGTGAATCCCATCGAACTGCCGACGCTGCGGCCATGGTGCATCGCACACATGCTGGCGCCGCTGCCGAGATGGGCCACCACCACTCGCCCACCGGCGATTTCCGGCGCCACACTCGGCAGGGTCGCGGCGATGTATTCGTAGGACAAGCCATGAAAACCGTAACGCCGGATGCCGCGCTCGTAGTATTCGTACGGCAGACCGTAGAGCTGCGCGACCATCTCCTGGCTACGGTGGAAGGCGGTATCGAAACACGCCACTTGCGGCAGATCGGGTCGCGCCTGCTGCAGGGCCCGTATGGCCGCGAGGTTGTGCGGCTGATGCAGCGGCGCCAGCGGCACGAAGGTATCCAGTTTTTCCATCACCGGCGCGGTGATCAGCAACGGCGCCGAGTGATCGGCCCCGCCATGCACGACACGATGCCCTACCCCCGCCAGGACCTGCCCCTCGAAACGGCTGCGCAGCAGCGCCGCAATCGCGTCCAGGGCCTGGGCGTGGTTGGCGACCTCCGTGGTCTCCCAACGCACATCGGCGACGCGCTGTCCATCACCGTCCTTGACTTTCAGGCGCGGTGCCGTGCCCAGCCCTTCGACCTGACCCACAGCGCGAGCGCGCATTTCTCCGCTGTCAGGCACCTCAAATACCGAAAATTTCAGGCTCGATGAGCCCGCATTGAGGACCAGAATCGCTTTTTCCATCTCAATCTCCGGAGGTCTTGGGGGCATGCCGCGGCGCGCGGGCAAACAGCCGCCATTCTACTCGCCCGCCGGCTGTCCTGCAGTTCGGCAACGACACCCGGACCGCCACCCGATTGACAACCGCCACCAGGGCTACGCATACTCGCGCCAGAACCCTGGAAGTATCTTCCCCTGCGGCGCGTACCGCACCGTCAGACTACAGACAGCAAGGCATGCGATGAGCGGTGAATTCGTACCGATGGCGCCGGCGCCCTGCCGGATGCGCCGCAACATTCTCCAGGGAGCGCTCGCGGCAGGCGCCCTGACGCTGCTGCCGTGTCCCGGCCTGGCGCAAACGGCCCTGAACAGTCTTCCTCGCCGTTCACTGATCATCGGCAACAGCAGCTATGCGCATGCGCCGCTCAACAACCCGGCCAACGACGCCCGGGCGTTCGCCGAGGCCCTGAAGGCGGTGGACTTCGCGGTCACGCTCCAGCTCGACGCGAGTCGCGAGGCGATGTTGCGGGCCATCGACGATTACGTCGGAATGCTGGCCAGAGACCATGCGATCGGCGTGTTCTATTTTTCCGGACACGGCACGCAACTCGCCTGGCGCAACTACCTGTTGCCCGTCGACAGCGAAATCCGGATGCTGAACGATATTCCGGCGCGCGGCGTGGAGCTCAACACACTGCTGCAGGGGCTCACGCAGGCGAAAAACCCGATGAACGTGATCATCCTCGACGCCTGCCGCGACAATCCGTTCGGCCAGGCCCTGCCAGGTGAGCAGAAAGGCCTGAGTCAGTTCGACGCACCACCCGGGTCCTTGCTCGCCTACGCCACCTCGCCGGGCAATACGGCCAGCGACGGGGCTGGCAGCAACGGCTTGTATACCGAGAACCTGCTGCGCGAACTCAAGTCCAGCGACACGAAAATCGAGGACATCTTCAAGCGCGTGCGCCTGGAAGTCCGGCGGCGCTCCGACGGTCGACAGATTCCCTGGGAAAGCACATCGCTCGAGGAAGACTTCTACTTCCGCCCGCCGCGCGCGGGCACGAAGCTTTCGGAGGGGGAAGCCACCAGACACTACGACGAAGAGTTGGCGATCTGGGAACGCATCAAGTCCGCCAACGACCCGGCGGCGCTGGAGGACTACCTGCGACGCTATCCGAGCGGCGTTTTTTCCGAGATTGCGCAACTGCATCTGGACAAGGTGCTGGCCCAGCGCGGCCAGCGAGCGATCCAGATCGCGTCGAGCGCTCCAAATCCCTACTCGAAGGGCACCGCACGCGCCGATACACGCTTCAGACTCGGCGATCGCTACAGCTACCGGCACCTCGATCTGGCAACCAACCAGGAGATCCGCCAGTACACCCTGGTGGTCACCGCGATCACCGATACGCAGGTGATCTACAACAACGGCAGCCTGATCACCGACCTGATCGGAAACCCCGTCAAGCTGGCGGACGGGACCCGCTACACCGACGCCCAGCACCAGATCGCCGACTACAGCCTCGGCAAGCGCTGGACCGCGCGCCACCGCCTGACCAACGCCAGGGGCGCCACCTACGACTCGCAGATCGAGTACCGGGTGGTAGCCAGGGAAAGCGTCACGCTCCCGGCCGGTACCTTCGACGCATTCCGGGTCGAAGGAATGGGCTGGAGCCAGGGCGAAAGGTTCGGGGTCGAGGTATACAACCTGTTCTGGATCTCCCCGGAAGTCCGTCGCGTCATCGCCCATGAAACCCGGCAACGCTTCGCCAACGGCAAGCTGGTCAAACATGAGCGCTACGAGTTGACCGGCTACGTGCAGCGCTAGACGGTTGGTATCCCGATCGCAGACGGCCGGCGTCACCTTCCCCGGTGACGCCTGGAACTCAAGCATCCTGGCCGAGGCAAAGACCGGGCTGACCGTTCAGATTGCGCCGAATACGCTCTTGAGCAGTTCGCTACCAGCGGCCAACGGGTTGGAACGTATCTTTTTTTCCTCTTCGGCGATCATCAGGAACAGGCCGTCCATGGCCTTCTGCGTGACGTAGCTGTCGAGGTCGGCGCTCTTCTTGTCGACCAGTCCGGCGCTCGCCGCCTTGCCGGCGAACTTGTTGTACTGCTCGGCCAGATCCAGCTTCCTGGTCTCGGCCTTGACGATGGGCATGAACCTGGCGGTCAGTTGATCGGAAGAAGTGCGCTTGAAATATTGCGTCACGCTGTCCTCGCCACCCGTCAGAATCGCCTTGGCATCCTGGATGGTCATCTTCTTGATCGATTCGCCGAGGATCGGCCGGGCCTCGGCGACGGCGTTCTCGGCCGCATGGTTCATGGTATCGACCAACTGGTCAGCCTGCTTGCCCATGCCGAACATGCGCAGGGCAGACTCCGCCTTTGCCAGATAGCCGGGCAGCGGAATCCTTACCCTGGAATTGCCGAGGAAGCCGTTGTCCTTGCCCAGCGAGGAAACCGCATAATCAGCCCCCTTGGTCAATGCCGCCTTGACCCCCGCCGCGGCGTCCCCGCTGGAGATGGCATCGAGGCCGGCGGCCTGGGCCAGAGTGGCGATCAAGAATACAAGCGCAGTGAAAAAAAGTTTCGGCAGGTGGGACATGGCTTTCTCCTGGAGGGCCGGACATTGTCGAGGCGACCGATGCCGATCGTCAACCCTCCCGGCATTTCACCTCACAACGCCTCCCGGCGCCGACCCCGTGCCGCGCAGGATGAGGGCAGCGGCAAGCCGCGGTTGGACCGGCGGAACCGTGAACGATAGTGGCGTGTCCTGAACGTTCTAGCTGGCACCTTCCCAGTACGGCCGGCTGCCAATCCGCTCGGCCAGATAGTCGACCAGCACCCGCACCCGCTGTGGAACGTAGCGATTGCCGGAGAGCAACGCGTATATGCCGAGTTCCGGCATCGGGTAGTCGGTGAGAATCGGTCGTACCCAGCCTGCCTCGATGGCCGCGGCGCTGATGAATGTCGGCTGGGCGGTGATTCCCAGACCACGCATCGCGGCGTCGAGCAACGCATCGCCGTTGTTGGCCCGCATCCGTCCGCGCACCGTAAAGATTTCCGTCGCCCCGTTCACCAGAAACGGCCAGCCCTCGTGCTGCGCGGGCAGGTAGATCAGACACTCGTGCTCGGCCAGTTCGCGGGGATGTTTCGGCTCGCCGTGGCGACGCAGGTAATCCGGTGACGCGATCGCCTGCAGACGACTGCTACCGATCCGCCGCGCGACATCGAGAGGATCGAGGCGTCGGGTGATGCGGATTGCGAGATCAAGTCCTTCGTCGACCAGCTTGACCCGCCGGTCAGTGAAATCGATCTCGGTGACGACATCCGGATAGGTCACGTTGAAATCCATCAATAACGGCGACAGGTGGCGAAGACCGAAACTCAGCGGCACGCTGAGGCGAATCAGTCCGCGTGGTTCCTGGCGTTCGTCGGCCAGACCGGCCTCGGCGGCTTCGACGAGGTTGAGGATTTCCCGGCAGCGTTCGAGGTAGGCGCTGCCGGCCGAGGTCAGCATCAGGCTGCGGGTGCTGCGGGCGATCAGCTTGACGCCAAGGTGCGCTTCAAGTGCCGCCACCTGGCGAGTGATCACCGAGCGGGCCACGTCCAGTTGCCGCGCCACCGCGGCAAAGCTGCCGAGTTCGGCGACACGCAGATAGATGCGCATGCTGTCGAGACGATCCATCGCTTCTCCAGTCGTTGCTGTTTTCGCAACAAATAATTGCAGATTGTGCCCTATTTCAGCACCAACCGCTGCGTTACAGTTCGGCCATCACACGCAGTCGCCCATGGAGAAATACATGATCCTCGTTACCGGAGCCACCGGCCAACTCGGTCGCCGCATCATCGACCAACTCGTCGCCCGCCGTGGCGGCACCGCGGGCATCGCCGCCAGCGTGCGCGATCCGGCCAGGGCCGGCGAACTCGCCGAACGCGGCATCGACGTCCGTCACGGCAACTTTGATCAACCCGATACGTTGCTTACCGCGTTCAGGGGCGTCGACAAACTGATTCTGGTGTCGACCGACGGCCCCGGCGTGGTCCGCATTGCCCAGCACCAGAACGCCATCGACGCAGCCCGGGCAGCCGGCGTCAAGCACATCTTCTACACCAGTTTCATCGATGTCGCTGCCGACTCGCCGGCCGAGTACGCCGCTGTCCATCGGGCCAGCGAAGCCGCCCTCGCCGCCAGCGGCATCGCCTTCACCGCACTGCGCAACCCGCTCTACGCTGATTTTCTGCCGATGACCGTGGCGGCCGCGTGGTCTACCGGCACCTTCCAGTTGCCCGCAGGAGGCGGCCGCGCGAGCTTCATCAGCCGCGCCGAACTGGCGGAAGCCATCGCCGCGGCCGCGTTGGCGCCGGCATTGGCCCGCACGGTCTACGAACTGACCGGACAAGCGACACACGACTATCAGGAGGTCGCTGCCGCCGTCGGCAAGGTCACCGGCAGCCGCGTGCGATATCAGCCGATCAGCGAGGACGCGTACGCACAGTCGCTGGAGAGCCACGGCTGGCCGACCTGGTCTGCGCGCGCGCTGGCCAGCATGTACTCGGCGGTGGCTGCCGGAAAGTTCGACCGCGTGCGCAATGACTTCGCCCTGCTCGTTGGCCACCCGCCACGCCCGCTGGCCTGCCTGGCGCAGGAACTCTTCGGCAAGCACTGAACACCAAGGACGATGCACATGACCAGCCCCGCAGTTGCCGCCCGCTCCCCCGAACATTTCTCAGCCCATTTCTCAGCCCATTTCCCAGCCCTCTTCGTTGCCCACGGCGCGCCGACGATGGTGCTCCAGCCCGGACCGGCGGGAGCAGCACTGGCCCGAGCGGCTGCCGAACTGCCCAGACCGCGCGCGATCATCGTCGTCAGCGCGCATTGGGAAACAGCAACGCCGACGATCGGCACCGCCCCCGAACTCGAAACGATCCACGATTTCTACGGCTTCCCGGCGGAACTGTACCGTGTCCGCTATCCGGCGCGGTCCGACGCCGCCGTCGCCGAAGAATTGCGCACGCGGCTCCTCGAGAATGGGTTCGGCGTCCGCATGGACAAGGACCGCGGGCTGGACCACGGTGCCTGGACGCCACTGTCGCTGATGTACCCGCAGGCCGACATTCCCGTACTGCCCCTGTCGTTGCAGACGGGTCTCGGCCCCGAACACCACTTCCAGCTCGGGCGCGCCCTCGCCCCGATGCTTGCCGATGGGGTGCTGCTGCTGGCGTCGGGCAATCTCACCCACAACCTCGGCGATTTCCGCCGCGCCTTCGCCGAGGGTTCGGAAACACCGGCCTACGTGGCTGCGTTCGCCGACTGGATCGGGCAGCGTATCGCCGCCGGCGATCACGATTCGCTTCTCGACTATCGCCAGCGCGCGCCACACGCCGTCCGCGCCCACCCCAGCGAGGAGCATCTGCTGCCACTGCACGTCGCCATCGGCGCGGCCGGCCTCGATTACCGGTCGGAATGCCTGTACCAGGGCATCGACTCCGTGGTTCTGGCGATGGACAGCTATGCGTTCTGGCCCACTTCCACCCCTGGCTCATAAGGAGAATGGCATGCCCGCGACCCGCTACACGCCCACCGCGATCTTCATCCACTGGCTGATGGCCCTGCTGCTGATCGGTTTGTTCAGCGTCGGTCTGTACATGAGCGACCTGCCTTTGTCACCCCAGAAGCTGAAGATCTATTCCTGGCACAAATGGGCCGGCGTCACCGCTTTCGTGCTGGTACTGGTTCGCCTCGCCTGGCGCGCCGGCCACCCACCGCCGGCCTTGCCGGCAGCCATGCCCAACTGGCAGAAGACGGCTGCGCATGGCTTGCACCACCTGCTCTACCTGTTGATGATCGCCATTCCGCTTTCCGGGTGGCTGATGAGTTCGGCAAAAGGCTTCCAGACGGTGTATTTCGGGATCCTGCCGCTACCCGACCTGCTGCAGAAGGACAAGGAACTCGGCGAACTGCTGGAGAGCATGCACACCGCCCTCAACTTCACCCTGGCAGTCCTGGTCCTGGCGCACATCGGCGCCGCCGTCAAACATCACCTGCTCGACCGCGACGACGTACTGGCACGCATGCTGCCTTTCCTCGCCCGGAGACGCCGACCATCCGCCACCAACCCCGAATGGAGAAACCCATGACCACCTTTCGCTTGATCCTTGCGACGCTGGCCGTCGCCGCCGCCGGCAGCGCCGCTGCCGCCGAGTTCAACCAGTTCCAGGCCGGCAAGAGTTCGCTGACCTTCGTTTCGAAACAGATGGGCGTGCCCATCGACGGCAGCTTCCGAAAGTTCGCCGCCAGCCTGGCCTTCGACCCGGCCAAACCGGCGGCCGCCACTGCCCGCCTCGACCTTGACCTGAACAGCATCGACGCCGGTTCCAGGGACGCCAACGACGAAGTCGTCGGCAAACCCTGGTTCAACGTCAAGGTGTTTCCGACCGCGACATTCGTTTCCTCGGCCGTTCGCCCACTCGGCGGCGACAAGTTCGAACTCGTCGGCAAGCTGACCATCAAGGGCAAGAGTCAGGATGTCACCGCCCCGTTCAACTTCCGCCAGGACGGCGGCAACGGCGTCTTCGACGGCGCCTTCGTCCTGAAGCGTCTTGAGTTCGGTGTCGGCGACGGCGTCTGGTCCGACGTCAGCACCGTCGCCAACGAAGTGCAGATCAAGTTCCACATCGTCGCTGCCCCGGCAGCAATCCGCAAGTAAGTCCCCCAACGTCAAGGAGCCTTCTCATGAAAAAGCAACTCGGCCTCATCACCCTCGCCAGCCTGTTCGCCGCCCCGGCGTTCGCCGCCCCGGAAACCTACCTGGTCGACCCCAACCACACCTACCCGCGCTTCGAATACAACCATTTCGGGTACTCGAACCAGATTCAACGCTTCAACAAGACTTCCGGCACCATCGTCTTCGACCGCGCCGCGAAGACCGGCTCGGTCGACATCGTCATCGACGCCCGCACGGTCGATACCGGCTATGCGCTGTTCAACGAGCACCTCCAGGGCGAAGACTTCTTCGATACCGCGAAGTACCCGACCATCACCTACAAGTCCACCGCCGTCAAGTTTGACGGCGACAAGCCGGTAGCCGTCGAAGGCCTGCTCACCGTCAAGGGCATCACCAGGCCGGTCACCCTGAGCCTCAGTTCCTTCCAGACCATGCCCCACCCGATCGTCAAGAAGGATGCCCTGGGCGCCAATGCCAGCGCCCGGATCAAGCGCTCCGAGTTCAACGCCGGCAAGTACGCGCCGCATGTCAGCGACGACGTCACCCTGACCATCGCCGTCGAAGCCCTGAAACAGTAAGCATGCAGGGCAGCGGGGCCGGCCGACGCCGCCCCGCTTCGCTCCCCTCGCCGCTTGCCGAGGCCGAAACCCTGCACAACAAACCAACTGGAGATATGGATGACCGGAATCGCCACCCGCACGGCCCTCAGCGCCGAAGATCTCGATCAACTCTTCGTGCACGCGCGCACGCACAATACCTTCGCCCCCGAACCGATCCCCGAGGCCACATTGCGCCGGCTCTACGAGCTGATGAAGTGGGGCCCGACGTCGATGAACTGTCAGCCGGCGCGGCTGGTTTTTGTCACCACCCCGGAGGGCAAGGAAAAACTCGCCCCGGCGCTGTCTCCGGGCAACCTCGACAAGACACTGGCCGCCCCGGCAACCGTGATCATCGCCACCGACAGCCGCTTTTACGAACACCTCCCGACCCTGTTCCCTGCCTACGACGCCAAGCCGATGTTCGCGGGCAATGCCGAACTGGCCAGCAGCACCGCTTTCCGTAACAGTACGCTGCAGGGCGCCTACCTGATCGTCGCGGCGCGCGGGCTGGGTCTCGACTGCGGCCCGATGTCCGGCTTCGACGCCGGCAAGCTCAATGCCGCATTTTTCCCGGACGGGCGCCACCAGGCCAATTTTCTCTGCAACCTGGGTATCGGCAACCCCGCCAGCCTGCACCCGCGCGGCCCTCGCCTGAGTTTCGAGGAAGCCTGCCGGATCGCCTGACAGGCGACGGGCACGAGCGATCAGCGCGGCGGCAGCGCTTGACGCCGACGCCGGTGGCGCATAGATTGCGTGGCGCCCAATTCAAGGAAAGCCCCATGAAGATCGGAACCCCGTTGTCCCCCGGCGCGCTGCGCGTCATGCTGCTGGGCGCCGGAGAGCTCGGCAAGGAAGTGATCATCGCCCTGCAACGACTCGGCGTCGAGGTGATTGCCGTCGATCGCTACGCCAACGCCCCCGGCCATCAGGTCGCGCATCGCTCGCATGTGATCGACATGACCGATGGGGCTGCATTGCGGGCCCTGATCGAACAGGAAAAGCCCCACCTCATCGTGCCGGAGATCGAGGCCATCGCCACCGATACGCTGCTCGAAATCGAGGCCGAGCAACTCGCCGAAGTCATTCCCACCGCCCGTGCGGCCAGGTTGACCATGAACCGCGAGGGAATCCGCCGCCTGGCCGCCGAGGAACTCGGCCTCGCCACCTCGCCGTACCGCTTTGCCGATTCCCTGGCCGAACTGCAGTCCGCGATCGCCGGCGACATCGGTTACCCGTGCATCGTCAAACCGGTGATGTCGTCCTCCGGCAAGGGGCAATCGCTGCTGCGCGGTCCCGATGACGTGTCGCCTGCCTGGGACTACGCGGCGAGCGGCGGGCGGGTCAATCAGGGCCGGGTCATCGTCGAAGGCCTGATCGACTTCGATTATGAAATCACGCTGCTCACCGTGCGCGCGCGCGGCGCCGGCGGGGTCATCGAAACCTCATTCTGCGAACCGATAGGGCACCTGCAGGTTGCCGGCGACTACGTCGAATCCTGGCAGCCGCAGGCCATGAGCGCGGTCGCTCTGGAAAAGGCGCGCGCCATCGCCGCCGCCGTCACCGGCAGCCTCGGCGGGCGCGGCCTCTTCGGCGTCGAACTGTTCGTCAAGGGTGATCAGGTGTGGTTCTCCGAAGTCAGCCCGCGCCCGCACGACACCGGGTTGGTGACGCTGTGCTCGCAACACTTCTCCGAGTTCGAACTGCACGCGCGCGCCATCCTCGGCCTGCCCGTCGATACCCGCCTGCGCGAGCCGGGCGCTTCGGCGGTGATCTACGGCGGCAGCGACGCCAAGGGTATCGCGTTCGAAGGCATCGCCGAAGCGCTCGCCGTAGCGCGCAGCGACCTGCGCCTGTTCGGCAAACCCGAGGCCTTCCGCAAACGTCGCATGGGCGTGGCGGTGGCCAACGGCGACGATGTGGCCGTCGCGCGGGCGCGCGCAAAACTCGCGGCGAGCCGGGTCAGGCCAGTGGTGGGGTAGCTGCCACCGGCGGCCAGGCGTGCCTGCTGGCAACGGCAATTCAGTCCGCGGACTCGTCGTCTGGCTGCTGCGCCGTCCGCTGCTGCTTGTCCCGCAGGCGCTGGTTCTTGTCGTCGCTGCTCAGGAAAAAATAGCGGCCGGCCAGAACACAGCCCTTCATCCCCGGGTCGCACACCAGGTCATTGATCTTGCTGCACTTGCCATCGAGTTCGTGCTGACAGCCCCAGGAGGCCATGCGCTTTCCTTGCCGATCGGGTGCGTCGATGATAGCACGCTCGCCAACCCAACCCGCGCTGTCGAGCGTCGGCAGCAGGTCAGATCGGTATCCGCGAAGCGCCGACCGGCAAGGTCGCCACCCGCCGCATCTCGGCTGTGCCCAGAATCCCGGGATCGGCAAGATAAGCCTTGACGAAATCGGTGGCGTCCGCCCCCCAGAACAGTTCGTCACCGACACGCAGTGTCGGCACACCGAAAACACCTGCGGCAATGGCCTGCTGCGTGCCGCCCCGCAGCGCATCCTTGACCGGCTGGCGTGACCCGGCCTGCGGATCGACGCCCAGCGCACGCGCCAGTTCGGCCAGCAGCGCGGGATCGGCAGGGTCGGCAGCGCTGGTCCACAAGGCCTCGAAAATCCGGCGCACCGCCTGACCGGTGCTGCCTGCAGCTATCGCCAGCCGCAGGTAGGGAAGCGAGTTGAACGGGTGCGCGGCCGGAAAGCGGAAGGGAATGCCGTGCGCACTGGCCCACCAGGTGCAGGAGCGATAGGTCCACGACCGTTTCGGCGCGATTTCCGCAGGACCTTTCTGCTCCCAGTGATTCAGCAAACCGGCGAACAACACCGGCCGGTAGCGAATTTCGAGGTCCTGCGGCAATTCCCGGAGTCGCATCAGCCCGAGATACGCGTAGGGAGAGATGAAATCGAAATACCAGTCCGCTTGCGACATCTCATTGACTCCCAGGAAATTGAAAGCACACCCATGCCGCTCGTGGAGCGATGCCGTCGCGCATTTGAGCAGAAGCCAAGCCACCCCCGGCCACTTCGACCAGACTGTACTGTACGCCTTGAGCACGAAGCTTTTCAACCGCAATCAGCCGATCGGCCCAAGAGACCCTGACCGCGCCAGCGCTCTCCAGCCGCTCTGGCGGCCGGGAACAGGACGGATTTCCGGCGGCACTCCGCAAAAGCACGAGGTGACGATCAGCGGGCTGCCGCAACACCGCCGGAATGAGCGACAATGATTAACCTGCATCAAGGTTCCAGGCCGGTGGTGTGCCGACAATGCTTGGGGATTACCTGCTTTCCGGATGCGTCCCTAGACAGGCCTGTACCCCGCCAGCCGGCGGTACGACTGGTCCGCATCCTCACCCGGAGAAGACGATTTGCGGCCTCCTGCATCTGGAGACAGACCCGGCGCTTTCGCCACAGACCATCGACAACCATGAAAATACTCTCGACCCTGATCGTATGCATCACCCTCCTCTTCGCGGGCTGTTCGCAACCCCCGACCTTCAAATCGACCGATGTTTCCGGTGCCGACTGGGGCAAGGATTTCGCGCTGACCGACCCGCAAGGTCAGGCTCGGCATCTGGCTGACTTCAAGGGCAAGGCCGTCGTCGTGTTTTTCGGCTACACCCAGTGCCCTGACGTCTGCCCGACCACGCTGCTGTCGATGCGTGAGGTGCTGAATCGTCTCGGTAACGACGCCGGCCGCGTACAAGTGATCTTCGTCACGCTCGATCCTGCGCGTGACACCCCGCAGGTGTTGCGCGAATACGTCACGGCCTTTCACCCGAGCTTCGTCGGCCTGCGCGGCGACGAAGCGACGACCGCGGTAGTGGCCAGGGATTTCAAGGTGTTCTACGCCAGACAGGCCGGCAGCACTGCCGGCACCTACAGCCTCGACCACTCCACAGGCAGCTATGCCTATGACCCCGAGGGCCGGCTGCGGCTTCTGATCCGGCATGGCGAAACCCCCGACAACGTCGCGTCCGATCTCAGGCAGCTGCTGGCCGGCAAGTGATTTTTCAGGACCACTCCCATGAAACCCCTTCTGCTTCTGCTGGCCCTGCTTTCCTGCACCGCTGCCGTCGCTGCCGGCGACCCGATCAATCTCGACATCGGCACGCCGCCGGTGGTGGTCGTCAAGCACAGCCTGGCACAGCGCTCCTCGCGACTGGTCCGCTTTTACGACGCCGGGATCATTGGTCTGGGCTACGACGGTATGGTCAAGATGCGCGACGACAGCCGGCTCAGCCTGCCGCAAAGGCAGATTGCGGAGAAGCTCATCGACAACGAGAACCCGGACCGCAATTCGCTGATCTACGCCCTCGCCGAAGCGCACGGCGGCAAG
The DNA here is from genome assembly GCA_016714935.1 of Candidatus Accumulibacter propinquus. Lineage (GTDB taxonomy): Bacteria > Pseudomonadota > Gammaproteobacteria > Burkholderiales > Rhodocyclaceae > Accumulibacter > Accumulibacter propinquus. The sequence goes on from JADKBU010000007.1 coordinate 25,582, forward strand.
GCCTACGAACCGGCGGCGCGCGCGGCACAGGTCAAGCGCTGGAAGGAGCAGTTCCACTCCGGCTGGTGGATCGAAGATGCACAGGGCAAATGGAGCCTGAAACCCTGACGCAGCCTCCTGAAAGTGACGCGCTCGCCTGCGACATTTTGTCGCGGCGAGCAGCGCAGGTACACATTTATAATCGCTTTCCCCAAACGCTCAAGGAGTATGGCTTGAAAACATCAGCAAACATTCTGTCGCTGGCAATGCTGCTCGGCATGTCTCCACTGGCCGCAGTCGCCGCCGACCTCGATATCAAGGACCCCTGGGTCCGCGGCACGGTCAGCGGCCAGCAGGCCACCGGTGCATTCATGGAAATCACCAGCAAATCGGGAGCGGTGCTGGTCGGTGCCGCCAGTCCGGCAGCCGGCGTCAGCGAGATTCACGAAATGAAGATGGATGGCGGGGTGATGAAGATGCGTGCCATCCCTCGCCTGGACCTGCCCGCCGGAAAGCCGGTAGTGCTCGGCCCCGGCGGCTACCATGTAATGCTGATGAGCCTGAAACAACCGCTGAAGAAAGGCGACACCGTGCCGCTGACGCTGCAGGTTGAAGGCAAGGACAAGCAGGTCGAGTCCATCAAAGTGGAAGCGAAGGTCCGCGACCTCACCGCTTCGGCTGCGCCGGCAACCGAACCCAAGCACTGAGAGTCGGCCACACCCGTCCAATCAGCCGCCGCCGTCGCGCGGCGGAAGGTGTTTCGATGCGCCGCGCTGATCGCCCCGCAAGCGATGGCCAAGCTGCGGCCGCCGGTTGCCGGAGCAAGGCCACTTTGGCCACCCCCTTGGTCGTTGGCGCCGTAGAATGGCAGCGCATGCACCCACCGCGAAATTCCATCCTGCTCGCCGCCGCTTTGCTGGCCGCTCTGAGCGGCTGCGACAAGCCTCGACCAACCGCCTTCCAGGGCTACGTCGAGGGCGAATTTCTTTATCTGGCGGCGCCGCTGGCGGGCTATCTGAAATCCCTCGACAGCCCCCGCGGCACGCGTGTCAAGGAAGGTCAGGCGATCTTTGCGATCACCGGCGATCCCGATGCGCAAGCGCTGGCCGAAGCCGAAGCGCGCAGCGGCGCTGCCCGGGCCAGGCTGAACAACCTCCGCGAGCCGCACCGCCCGGCGGAGATTGCCGCCATCGAGGCACAACTGCGCGCGGCCGACGCCGCCCTGCAACTCACGCAAACGCAATTCCGTCAACAGGAAGCGCTGGAACGACAGCATTTCGTCTCGCAGGCGAGGCTCGACGAAGCCAGGGCGGCGCGTGACCGCGACGCCGCGCAGCGGGAAGCGCTGCGGCAGCAGTTGGCCAGTCTGCGGATTTCGCTTGGCCGCGACGATGAGGTGCGCAGCGCTGCGGCCGACCTCGACGCGGCCACCGCCGTCGCCGCGCAGAAGCGCTGGCTGCTCGAACGCAAGACGGTCGCCGCGCCAGATGACGGCGAGGTGGCCGACACGTATTACCGGCCAGGCGAATGGGTGCCGGCAGGAGCAGCGGTCGCCAGCCTGCTGCCGGACACGCGCCGCCGCCTGCGCTTCTTCGTCCCGGAGGGGCAGATTGCCGGACTAGAACCGGGGCAGCAGGTCGAGGCGCGCTGCGATGGCTGCCGCGAACCCATCCGCGCCAGCATCGACTTCATTGCTCCCGAAGCCGAATACACCCCACCGGTAATCTACAGCCGGGGCAGCCGCGAAAAGCTCGTCTTTCGCGTCGAGGCCGTGCCGGTGCCGGAACAGGCCCCCGGCCTGCGGCCGGGGCTGCCGGTCGACGTCCGCCTGATCGAGCGCTGAGCGATGCCCCCCCTGGTGATCGACGTCGCCGGCCTCAACAAACACTTCGGCAACAAGCACGTGGTCAAGGACCTCACCCTGCAGGTCAACCAGGGCGAAATCTACGGCTTCCTCGGACCGAACGGCAGCGGCAAGACGACCTCGATCCGCATGCTGTGCGGTCTGCTGACACCGGACAGCGGCCGCGGCACCTGCCTCGGACTCGACGTGCTCAAGGAAAGCGCCGCCATCAAGCGCCAGGTCGGCTACATGACCCAGAAGTTCTCCCTGTGGGACGACCTGACGATCGGCGAAAACCTCGATTTCGTGGCGCGCATGTTCGGCATGGCCAGGCGCCGGCAGGTGGTTGAACAGGCCCTCGCCGAACTGGGTCTCGGCGGCCGGCGCCGGCAGTTGGCCGGTACGCTTTCCGGTGGCTGGAAACAGCGCCTCGCGCTCGCCGCCTGCCTGCTGCACCAGCCCCGCCTGCTGCTCCTCGACGAACCGACGGCCGGCGTCGACCCCCAGGCGCGCCGGGATTTCTGGGAAGAAATCCACCGGCTTTCGGTCGCCGGGATCACCGTCCTGGTGTCGACCCACTATATGGACGAAGCCGAACGCTGCAATCGCCTGGCGTACATTGCCTACGGCAATCTGCTCGCCGCCGGCACCGCCGGCGAGGTGGTCGCCAACTGCCGGCTGCACACCTGGGAAGTCAGCGGCCCCGGCGTCCACGCGCTCGCCGAGCGCCTGCGCCAGATGCCGGGTGCCGGCCAGGTGGCGAGCTTCGGCGCGACGCTGCACGTCAGCGGCCAGGACGGGGAACGCTTGCAGGCCAGCCTGCAGGAGCTGACCCAGCAGACGACGATACAGGTCACCGCGGTCGCGCCCTCGCTTGAAGACGCTTTCATCCACCTCATGCAGCACGCAGAGGACCCGTTCGCGGGCTGAGAAGAACATGCCTGGCTTCTCGTTCTCGCGCTGGATCGGCATCCTGCTCAAGGAGTTCATCCAGCTCAAGCGCGACCGACTGACCTTCGGAATGATTGTCGGCATCCCAATCATCCAGTTGCTGCTCTTCGGCTTTGCGATCAATTCCGACCCGAAACAGCTGCCCACCGCCGTGGTCATGGTCGACCCCGGGCCTTTCGCGCGGGCCTACGTCGCCGCCATGGCCAACAGCGACTATTTCAGGATTGTCGGCCAGGTGGACGAGCAGCAGGCCAACGACCTCCTCGAGCGTAGCGAGGTCCAGTTCGTCGTCACCTTCCCGGCCGGCTTCCACCGCGACCTGATGCGAGGCAAGAGCCCGACGCTGTTGGTCGAAGCCGACGCCACCGACCCGATGGCCACCGGTGGCGCCATCTCGGTACTCAAGAATCTCGGCCTCGAGGTCTTTGCACCTGACCTGCCGGGCCTGCGGCGTGCGCCCACGCCGCCGATCGAACTGCGCATCCACCGTCGCTACAACCCGGAAGGCCTCACCGCCTACAACGTCGTACCCGGTCTGCTGGGCGTGATCCTGACCATGACCATGGTCCTCATGACCGGCCTGGCGATGACCCGCGAGCGCGAGCGCGGCACTTTCGAGAACCTTCTCGCGACGCCGGCTACGCCCATCGAGGTGATGACCGGCAAGATCATGCCGTACATCGTCATCGGTCTGATCCAGGTGACGCTGGTCCTCCTGGCCGCGCGCTGGCTTTTCGACGTGCCGATGCACGGCAGCCTGCTGCTGCTCTACGCGGTCGTACTGCTGTTCATCTGCGCCAACCTGACGCTCGGCATCACCTTCAGCTCCATCGCCCAGAACCAGTTGCAGGCGATGCAGATGACCTTCTTCTTTTTCCTGCCATCGATGCTGCTCTCGGGCTTCATGTTTCCGTTTCGCGGCATGCCCGAATGGGCGCAACTGGTCGGCAATGTCCTGCCGCTGACGCATTTCCTGCTGCTGGTGCGGGGAATCCTGCTCAAGGGGAACGGCGCCGACATGATCTGGGACCAGGTCTGGCCGATCGTCGCCTTCACGGTGGTGGTCCTCGCCGTCGGGCTGAAGACCTTTCGCAGGACGCTCGACTAGCCTAGAACCGAAACTGGCCAACGGCATCCTGCAGCTCGTCAGCGGTGTTGCCCAGTTCCTTTGCCGCCCGCACGATATCGCCGACCTCGTCCCGGTTTCTGTCGATCATCGCCGCTATCCGTTCCACATCTCCGGCGATCTGGGTGCTTGATGAACCCTGCTCCTGCAGGGTGTCCGAAATCGCCGCGACCGACGCAACGACCAGGTCGGCGTCGCCACGAATCCGAAGCATCGCTTCGCGTGCGTTGCCCACCAGCGTCACGCCCTGTTCCACCTGCTGCTTGCCGTTGGCCATGCTGGCGACAGCCGCATTCGTGCCTTTCTGTATCTGCAGGATCATGCCACCGATATCCTGTGTCGAGTGGGCCGTACGTTCTGCCAGCTTCCGCACCTCGTCGGCGACGACCGCAAAACCGCGGCCCTGCTCGCCGGCCCGCGCCGCTTCAATCGCGGCATTCAATGCCAGCAGGTTCGTCTGATCGGCAATTTCGCGGATGGCGCTGACGACCGTCGAGATTTCCTGCGACTGTCGCCCCAGCGTCTCGATCTGATTCACCGAGGAGCCGACGGCCCCGGCGATACGCCGCATCTCGTCGGCCGCACTTTCCACCACACCACTGCTGGCATGCGACTGGGCGCCGGCGTTATGCGCCAACTGGTTCGCTGCTTGTGCGTTGCTGGCCACGCGCTCGATGCTGTGGGTCATCTGCACGACGGCCGCGGCCATCGAACCGGCCGCCTCGCTCTGGACGCGCGCCCCCTCGGCAATCCGTGCGGAAATGCGGCTGAGATCGGCGGCAGCCTGGTTCACGGCAGTCGCGCTGCCGCTGGTCCGTTCGATCATCGCGCGCAACCTGGTACGCATGCGGTCCATCGCCCCGACCAGTCTGCCGACCTCATTCCTGGCGGCCGGAGCCTGATTCCCGGCGAGGTCTCCTTTGGCGATCTGTTCGGCCATCACCACCGCGCTATCGAGCGTACGCGTGACGCTGGCCACGACGGCCAGCGACAAACCCACACCGAGGAGAACTGCCGCGATCGCCAGCCCGACCGCCAGGCGCTCGGCAGCACGCGCGTCGGCGACGACAGCGGTCTTGGCCGCACCAGCAGCGACTTTCGTGGCCTCGATTTCCTTGAGCAGCAGTTCGCGCATCGCACGCCAGGTCGGTGTCTCGTCGGCATTGGTCAGCGCTCTCGCGGCGTCGAACTCGCCGGCGCTGACCATGCCCACCACTCGCTCGTGGATGCCGCGCTGCTTCTCCCTGAGTTCCGCCAACTGCCGCAGAACTTCTCGTCTCTGCTGGTGATCACCGACCAGGTTCTGCGCGCGCCCCATCGCTGCAGCGAACTCGGCCGCGGCCTTGTCCAGATTATCGTAAGCCCGGCGGTTGCTGGCATCGAGCTGAATGTTGCGCAACGCCTGCCCCATTTGCAAACCCTGCGCGTACATTTCCGTATCGGCCAGCAACGCCGCCTGATCGCGGTCGACAAAGTCCACGAAACGCTTGCTCGTTCGATCCATCCCGAAAATGGCGGTACCGGCAGCGACTATCAACAGAACGAAGCTGAAACCCAGCACCAGCAGAAACTGTTGACCGATTCTCAAACCAGCCAGCATGACACCCCTCCCAGAGTAAGCAATGCGCCAGGCAGTGATTATAGGCGTCCGCCGGGGTCGGCGACCGAAGTACGCAACCTACTGACCTTCCATGCCGGCAGGACTGACGCAATGGGATGGCGTGACGGCAAGCGATATTGATTGTCCTGCCCAGGCATGACGCGTAGACTCCGCGCCGATGCGCAAAACCTCCCTGTCGATAGCTCTCCTGCTGGCCGGCTGCCAAGTCAGCCAGACCCCCCTGCCACCCGCACGTCACCCGAGTTCACCGGCTCCCGTCCGGTCAACGCAATCCACGACGCCCGTCGATCGGGTACACGGTCCAAAGGCCGTCGGGCACCGCGACTTCGCCAACGCCAAGAAGATCCTGCCGACGATCTTTGCCGGCATGGAGAACGACTTTTACTGCGGTTGCCGCTATGTCGGACATGTTGTCCAACTCGCAAGCTGCGGTTACGAGCCGCGCCGCAATCCGACACGGGCGGCGCGAATCGAGTGGGAGCACGTGGTTCCGGCCTGGGTGCTGGGACATCAGCGCCAGTGCTGGCAACAGGGCGGGCGCAAGCACTGCACCGATACCGACCCGGCATTCCAGGTCGCGGAGGGCGATCTCAACAACCTGGTACCCGCCGTTGGCGAGGTGAACGGCGACCGCAGCAATTTTGCCTACAGCGCATGGACCCGGCAACCGACGTCAATGTACGGGGCCTGTCAGACCATCGTCGATTTCAAGCTGCAGCGCGTGCAACCACGCGAAGAGGTGCGTGGCAGGGCGGCGCGGATCACGCTCTACATGCACCAGACCTACGGTCTGCACATGAGCCGGCAGGACAGGCAACTGATGTGCGCCTGGTCGCGAACCCACCTGGTCGACGCCTGGGAGCGCCAGCGCGACGAGCGGATTGTCCGCTGGCAAGGCACTGGCAATCCGCTGGTCTCCGATCCGGCACGCCTGAAGGCGACCTGCGGATGACGCGCCATGCCTGACGGCCAGGCTCGCCGACGCGGCAGACCCGAGCCTGGAGTCGGCGGCCGTTGCAACCGTCGCCAAGCGGGATGAAGTCCTTGCAGTGCCTGGCTGGAATACAATCCAGCCGTCGATGGCGTGTGGAGGAAAGATGCAAAGCGTGGGAGCGACAGTGATCGGGGCCGGTGTCATCGGCCTGGCCTGCGCACGTGTGCTGGCGCGGCAAGGTATCGAAACGGTGGTTCTCGAACGGCACGGCGTTTGCGCCAGCGAAACCAGTGCCCGCAACAGTGAGGTGATCCACGCCGGGTTCCATTATCCGACGGGATCGCTCAAGGCCCGCTGCTGTGTCGTCGGCCGACGGCAGCTCTATGAGTTCTGCAATACGCATGGCGTCAGCCACCGGCGCTGCGGCAAACTGGTCGTCGCCACCTCGGCCCAACAGGAAGAGCAACTTCTGCTGCTGCAGCGGCAGGGGCACGACAACGGCGTCGACGATCTGCGTCTGCTGAGCGCATCCGCGGCGTGCGCCCTCGAGCCGGAGCTGGCATGTACCGCTGCCCTGCTCTCTCCCTCGACCGGCATCATCGACAGCCACGCGCTGACGCTCGCGCTCCTCGGCGACGCCGAGCGCGCCGGCGCCGTGCTGGCACTGCGCAGCCCGTTGCGCCGCGGCTCGATAGAAGACAAGGGCATCGTCCTCGAAAGCGGCGGTACGCAAAGCCTGCGCTTCAGGAGCTCGATCGTGATCAACGCTGCCGGCCTCTGGGCACCGGAGGTCGCGGCCGCGCTGGCCGGCTTCCCACCGGCGCTGATACCGGCAAACTTCCACGCCAAGGGCAACTACTTCGCGCTCGCCAGACGCGCACCGTTCTCGCGACTGGTCTATCCCTTGCCGGAAGCCGCCGGTCTCGGGGTTCATCTGACGCTCGATCTCGGCGGGCAGGCACGCTTCGGTCCCGACGTCGAGTGGCTGCCAGACCCAACGCCAGGCCAACCCATCGGTGAATTCGATTACCGCGTCGACCCGGCACGCACCAGCACCTTCGTCACCGCGATTCGCCGCTACTGGCCAGCACTGCCGGACGATGCGCTGCTGCCCGCGTACGCCGGGGTGCGGCCAAAGATCAGTGGTCGCTCGGCGCCCGCCGGTGACTTTGTCGTCCAGGGCCCTGCCGAGCACGGCATCCCGGGCTTGATCAACCTCTTCGGAATCGAATCCCCCGGACTGACCTCGTGCCTGGCCATCGCCGAACATGTGCTCGCGGAACTGCAAGGTGGCTGAACGCCTGCGCGCGGTCCTCGACACCAACATCGTGATCGACATGCTGCACTTCGCCGACCCACCGGCGCATGCGCTGCTCGGGACCATCGAGCGCGGTGTCCTGCGCTGCTTTACCGATCAACACTGCCTGTCCGAACTCGAAAGGGTGAGCGCCTACCCGCAGTTCGGACTCGCCAGGCCGGCACAGCAGGCGCTGCTGGCACGCTACCGCAACCTGTCGACGCTCTGCGACGCCGACGGGGAAGAGAATTACTCCCTGCCCCGCTGCCGCGACGCCGACGACCAGAAGTTCCTGATCCTCGCGGCACGCTGCCGTGCCGACCTGCTGGTGACCCGCGATCGCCAGTTGCTGAGGCTCGCCCGTCAGCGCAACCCGGCTCCGCCGTACGCCATCCTCGACGCCGAGGCAGCCGGTGCGCTGCTCATCAGCCGCTAAGCGGCGCGCGCCTAGGCAAGACACCCCGGATCCTCGACAGCCATCCGGACAGATTCAAACTGCGCCGCCGCGACGAAAAACCCAGACCTGATCGTCGGAGGCCGCTGCGGCATGCGCATAGCCGTCCGTCGCGAAGTCCTTCAGACCTGCGGCATCCTGCAAACGATTGACGATCGCGAAACGCGCCATCAGTCCGCGCGCGCGTTTGGCGTAGAAACTCACCACCCGGAACCGGCCGCCGCTCCAGTCCTCGAATACCGGTTGAATCACCGGGACAGCGAGTTGTTTCGGCTTGACCGACTTGAAGTACTCCTCGGACGCGAGATTGATCAGCACTCGGGCGCCTGTTTCGCGGAGTGCGGCGTTGACCGCCTCGGTAATCCGATCACCCCAGAAGGCATAGAGATCCCGGCCACGTGCGTTGCTCAAGCGCGTCCCCATTTCCAGCCGGTACGGCTGCATCAGGTCGAGTGGACGCAGCAGCCCGTACAGGCCAGACAGGATCCGCAGGTGACGTTGCGCAAATTGCAGATCCGCCGGTGACAGGGTAGGCGCGTCGAGACCGTCGTAGACGTCGCCATTGAACGCCAGCACCGCCTGTTTGGCTTTGCCAGAGGTGAACGGCTGCGCCCAGTCGGCATAACGCGCGAAGTTCAGCGCCGCCAGTTGATCGCTGATCTTCATCAGGCTGGCAAGCTGCGGCGGCGACAACTGGCGCAGGTCTTCGATCAGCAGTTGTGCCTGGTCGAGAAACAGCGGCTGGCTGTGTTCGCACAGCGTCGGCGGCGTCCGATAATCGAGCGACTTGGCAGGGGAAAGGACAATGATCATCTGCGGCTTCCAGTCTGTAAGGATGGCGGGCACGATAGTTTGCTAAGATGCCCTGATTTTAAACGACGCCACCAGCCTGGCACGACTTCTGGCGTGGCTTCGTCGTCGTCCGATGTCGTTGCCGGACTGCCTTTCACCCTGCCAAACCCCGACCGCAATGGAACAACTGCTCTGCCGCTTTCTTGTCCCGGACACCGATCCGACACCTTTGCTGGTGCTGCTGGTCGGCGAAATCCGGCCCGCGGTTGCCGGCGATTTCGAGTCCGCCAGGCGAAACCTGCAGGCCCTCTGCTACATTCTCGGCACCCGCCCGGAATTGCGCGCCGCCTTGCGCGCCGCTCTCGGCAATCTGTTGCGCACCCACCGTCACTCCGAGTTGTATACCGCGACCGGCATCCTGCCGAATACCGGGTTCGTCTCTGAAGGCCTTCGCCGTATCGGCCACAAGCTCCTCCCTGACGTCCTTGAGCCGGGCCTGCTGCGTACCGTCCTGCGTGCCATGTTCGACCGTGCCAGCGACCGACACTGGGTGGTCGGCGTCGGTAACGAGGCCTGGCTGCAACTGATCGCGGCCCTGCGTTTCGACGAGGATCCCCGCAGCGACACATTGCCGCAGCCGCTGGTGGAAATGCTGAGCGCACTGCGCGTGCTGTCCTACTGGATCGCAGCGCTTGGTACGGAGCCGGAACTCCTGCGCCTGGAACCGTCACTCGAGGCCTACGAGTCGCCGTTCGTCGCACAAAACCGGGAGCTGACAGCCTATATCGAAACTTATGCCGAGCACTGGGGCAAACCACTCGCCGCCGACCGCGACGACCGGCAGTTGCGCGTTCTGTTCAGTCAGTGCCGGGACGTGATCGAGCGCGTACGCAGGAATGCCGCCCGCAACGGCACCAGCATCCGCCTGACCTATCATCTGCAACGCCTGCGGCAACTGCTGCAGCGCAGCGAGCAACTGCTCGACATTCTGGTCGATCTGCAGCCCAGGTCGAGCGACAGCGTGGCTTACCCACCGATGGTCAGCCTATTCACCCAGTTGGTGCGCGACGAGTGCCTGCGCAACAATCTCTACCGACACTGGCGCCAGAATACCGAACTGATTGCCTTGCGGGTGACCGACAACGCCAGCCACCATGGCGAGCACTACATCACCGAGACACGCCAGGAATACTGGTCGATGGCGCGTTCGGCGATGATCGGTGGCTTCGTCATCGCCTTCATGGCTTGTCTGAAGATCGTCCTGGCCGGTGCGCAGATGCCGCCGCTGACCGGCGCGATCGCCTTCTGCCTCAACTACGGGCTCGGCTTTTGCCTGATTCACATCCTGCACGGCACCGTCGCCACCAAGCAGCCGGCAATGACCGCCAACGCCATTGCCGCGAGCATCAGCGAAGCCGGTGGCAAACTGCGCGACATCGAAGCGCTCACCGTGCTGATCACGCGTACCTGCCGTACCCAGGTCATTGCCATTCTCGGCAACGTCTGCATCGCCATCCCGCTCTCTGCGCTGATTGCCTTCGCCGTATTCAGCAGCAGCGGCCAGCACTTCACCAGCCCCGAGAAGTCGCTGCATCTGCTCGAAGAGCAAAGTCTGGTCGATAGCGGAGCGGTCTTCTACGCGGCTATTGCCGGAGTCTGTCTTTTCATTTCCGGTCTGATCAGCGGCTACTACGACAATTACGCCGCCTACAACCGAATTCCCGAACGCATCCTGCAACTCGCATGGCCTCGGCGCCTGTTCGGCGAGAAGCGCATGCAACGCATCGCGGCGTACATCGGCGACAACCTCGGGGCTCTCGCCGGCAACCTGCTGTTCGGGTTCCTGCTTGGCGGCACGACGCTGTTCGGCGTGCTGCTGGGGCTGCCGATCGACATCCGGCATGTCGCCTTCTCATCGGCTTTCGTCGGCATCGCGATGGCCGGTCTCGATTTTGCGCCCGACCTGCGCCTGCTGGTATGGGCGGTACTGGGCGTAGCCGGCATCGGTTTCCTGAACCTGGCGGTCAGTTTTGCACTGGCCCTCAATGTGGCGCTGCGCTCCCGTCAGGTTTCCGACTCGCAATGGCGAACCCTGGTCCGTACGGTGCTGAGAAACCTGCGTCGCCAGCCCCGCGATTTCTTCCTGCCGCCCAAAGAAGCCAACGCCTGCCTGGTCCTGCAAACCCCGGCAAACACGGGCGACCAATCAATACACCCTGATCGCTGAGATGGGTATTCGCCTTGACCGACAGGCCCGATTTTCCTATCCTGCTGTCTGATTCCAGAGTCTGCTGAGCAATACCAGCGCTTGCGCCCCCTCCGCACCATCGACATCACCCCCAGGAAAACATCATGACCGAGCCCAAGAGCACGACCAAGAAAACCCCCGCCACTGCCAAGAAGGCGGCGACAACCGAGACGACGACAGCCACTGCGCCAGTCAAAACCCCCGCGACCAGGAAAGCACCCGCGGCGGAGAAGAGAAGCCCGGTCAAAAAAGCGGTGGCAACGCCGGCCACCGACAGTGCCCCAATTGCACCGCCCGAACCGCAATTACCCGCCACCAGCGAGGCTGCGGCCAAGCCAAGCGCCGAGGAACGTTATCTGATGGTCCAGTCTGCCGCGTATTTCATTGCCGAGAAGGACGGTTTCCAGGGCTGTGACACCGAGTACTGGGCACGCGCAGAACAGGAAGTTGCCCGGCAACTCGGCGAGGTGGAAGCATGAACAGGCGAGACTCTGCACCGGCCATGCGTGCGCCACCTGCCGGGGTCAAGCCATGCGCAAACGATTGATTGACGGCGACCAGCAGGCTGCAACACCAGCAACGGGTGAATGGCTGAACCTCGACGACCTGGCGGAAGTGGCCATCAGCTCCGAGGATGCCGCTCATCCCATCGAGTCGGCACTATTGCCTGGCGGCGGCGACGGTTGGCGTGCCGCAGTACCCGGCCAGCAAACCATCCGGCTGCGCTTCGATCAACCACAGAAGCTGCGCCGAATTCGCCTCACCTTTGTCGAAACCGCGGTCTCGCGCACCCAGGAGTATGTGTTGCGGTGGTCAGCCGATGGTGGGCATTCGTATCGGGAGATCGTGCGCCAGCAGTGGAATTTCAACCCGCAGGGCGCAACCTCGGAGACGGAAGAGCACCGGGTCGAACTCTCCGGGGTGAACGCACTGGAGTTGATGATTACTCCGGACATCGGCAACGGCCAGGCGCTTGCCTCTCTGGCCCGACTGCAAATCGCCTGACGGTTGGCGCGAGGCAGACCCGGCGGAGCTAGCTGGCGTAGCTCAGCAAGACGACGTCGGCAGCCTGCTCCCGCAGCGGAACCAGGGCCTGGTATGCGGCGGACGCGTACCAGCCGGAGACCGCATCCAGGTCGGGAAAAGCGATCACGACGACGTCTGGATAGGGATGATGCTCGCCGGCCAGTAGCGCGGCTCGCTGCCCGCGAAAAACCAGTTCAGCGCCCCATGGCGCCAGGGTCTGCGGAACTTGGTTGCGGTACTCGGCCCACTTTTCGGCGTCTTTCACCGCAATGTGTCCGATGACATAGGCTTTGGTCACGATGTATTGCCTCGAGCAAGAAAGAAGTTGCGCCATTGCCTACGCAGAGCGTGCACCAAGGCCCTGTTGGCATTGGCGTTCCTCGAACAGGTTTGAGCGGGTCCAAGCATTTTATCGGCCCACGCGCCCGCATGCCGCGGCGGGTCCGTTTCCTTGAGGGCTCTCCGACAACCCTGCCAGCACGCCGCACAGCCGATCGGTGAACAGGGTCAGTTGTTCCATCAATGCAGCGCAACAGACAGCGATCTGTTCGGTCCCAGCCGCCTCTGCCAGCACAGAGTGCAACAGCGCCGCCGCTTCCGACACACCTGCGGCACCGATGTTTCCGGCGGAACCTTTCAAGGCGTGCGCCCGTGCCTTGATCGACGCCAGGTCCCCAGCCGCCAGATCCTCGCTGAAATGCCTCGGATCCTGGGCGTGCGTGTCGATGAACAGGTTCAGCAGCCGTAGATATTTTGTCGCATTGCCACGCATCAGGGCCAGCCCGCGCTCGATGTCCAGTCCTGGAATACCCGCCAGTTGCCGCCGCCATCGATCCGGTTCCGGAAGTGGCGCCGGCACGCTCGTCGGGGCCACTGACGACACCATCGGCAGCCACTTGAGCAGTGCGGCATAGAGGGTCTTCGGATCGACCGGCTTGGCGACAAAGTCGTTCAAGCCGGCTTCCAGGCAGGCCCGCCGATCCTCGTCGAAGACGTTGGCGGTCATCGCCAGGATTGGCGTGGCCGCCTGGCCAGGCAGTGAGTGAATGGCACGCGCCGCCTGCAGTCCGTCCATGCGCGGCATCTGCACATCCATCAGGATCAACTGGTAGGCGATGGCGCGCGCCTTGTCGAGCGCTTCCTGACCATCGACGGCCACATCGACGGCGAGTCCCGCCCCGTGCAGCAGTTCCAGGGCAACTTCGCGGTTGATGGGATTGTCTTCGGCCAGCAGCAGTCGTGCACCACCATGGTGCTTGCGCAACTCGGCTTCGGCATCGCCCTCTCCACCAGCAGCAGTGACCGGCATGATCCCGTGGCCGTGCCCAAGGCAGGCCGTGAACCAGAAAGTGCTGCCCTTCCCCGGTTGGCTCTCGACGCCCGCGTCGCCGCCCATGAGTTTCGCCAACCGCCGGGTGATCGCCAGCCCGAGGCCGGTGCCGCCGTACCTGCGGGTGGTCGAGGCGTCTGCCTGCTCGAACGCCTGGAACAGACTGGGCAGTTGATCCGCTTTGATGCCGATGCCGGAATCTTGAACTTCGAAGCGCACCAGCATCCGTTCAGGGCCATCGTCAACCAGGATGGCACGCAGGGTGATGGAACCTTGCTCGGTGAACTTGATGGCATTGCCGATGTAATTGAGCAACGCCTGACGCAACCGCGTAGGATCGCCACGCAGCCACAGGGGCACGCCATCGTGATCGACCTCGATGACCAGGCCCTTGGCGCGCGCCTGGTCGGAGATCAGCGAGCGAACGTTATCCAGGACGGCATTCAGCGAAAAGTTCGTTTGCTCCAGTTCCAGTTTACCGGCCTCGATCTTGGAGATGTCGAGGATGTCGTTGATCAGGGACAGGAGATGAGCCGCCGCCGCGTCGATCTTGCCCAGCCGGTCGGCCTGTACAGGTGTTGGTTCAGCTCGGCGCAGCAGATGCGTGAGGCCGACGATGGCATTGATCGGAGTGCGGATTTCGTGACTCATATTCGCCAGGAAGCTGCTCTTGGCCAGATTGGCAGCTTCGGCGGCCTCCTTGGCCTGCGCCAGTTCCAGCGTCCGCTCCTGGACCAGGTTCTCCAGATGATGGCGATACTGGTCCAGTTCGTCAGCGGACCTTTTCTGTTCGGTGATATCCACACAGAAGCCGATATAGCCGAGGAATTCACCTTGACTGTTGTAGCGGGGGGTGCCGTCGTCCCTTATCCATCGATAGCTGCCGTCGGCATGGCGCAGGCGATATTGCATGCTGAAGGGTTCGCGTCGATCAAAGGCTGTGGCGTAGATTTGCACGCAACTGGAAAAATCGTCCGGGTGCACACCCTCCGTCCATCCATTGCCAAGTTCCTGTTCCAGAGCACGCCCGGTAAACTTCAACCAGGGTTCGTTGAAGTAGCTGCAGAGCTTGTCCGGGCCAGAGGTCCAGATCAGTGTCGACCCACCATTCGCGAGATTCCGGAAGTGCTGCTCCTCGTCGCGCAACAGCATCTCGGCGCGCTTGCGCTCCGTGATGTCGGAGAAGGAACAGGCAAACTGGTTGGGAGCTGGCCGGAAGGCGGTTACCTCGAAGTATCGCTGCAGTTCGGTGGCGTAGTTCTCGAAAAACGCCGGCTCGCCAGTGAGGGCCACCTTGCCGTAGATCTCGATCCAGTATTTCTCGGTAGCCGGCATGACCTCCAGAACGGTCCGACCCACGAGGTCTTCTGCCTTGAGGCCGGTCATGCGGGTGAAGGCCGGATTGATGGCCAGAAAGCGGTAGTCGACAGGCTTGCCCTCGTCGTCGCAAAGAATTTCGTGCAGCGCAAAACCACTCAACATTTCGCGGAACAGGGTCCGATAGCCGGCCTCGCTCTCCCGCAAAGCGGTTTCTCGCTGCTCCAAAGTGTCAAGCAGATGATTGAAGCCCTCGACCAGTTCGCCGACTTCGTCCTGTCGGAGAATGGGCAGGGGCTGAAGGGGCTGCAACTCCTCCGACATGGCGGACAATGTTCTCGCAGCAGCAAGCATCGGCGAGAATTGTCGACTCAATATCCACCAGGTCAGGCTGCCCGCCAGCAGCGTCAGTATGACCGTGGCCAGCAGCACACGCTGCTGCATGTCTTCGATCGGGGCAAATGCCTCGGCGGTGGGCAGGTTGACCGACACGATCCAGCCCGCCGCAGGAACGCCCTTGTCGGAGGTCAACACTTCCACGCCCAGTGGATTGACAATAACCGCGGAACCCTCGTAGCCGTCGATGAAACGGTCGATAATCGGGTTGATGCCGGGCGCGGGAAGCGTTTCCATAACACGGCGCTTGTCGGTAGCGGTGACAATCAGCCGGAATTGCGGAGCCACCAGCAGATAGCCGCCGGTTTTGCCATAACTGCTTGCCGTGATTTGATCCAGGAAACTCGGAAGGCTCAGGTTGGTCACTCCTGAGAGCGCGCCGATCACTTGACCTCGACCATTGCGAATCGGTACCGCCATGACCAGAACCGGGGCACGCAGTGTCTTGCCGGTGATTGGACGACCGATCGTCGATCTGCCCTCCATGAGTGCGCCAACCAGGAAATCCTTGTCGCTGAAATTGACGCCGATCCGCTCCGGCAACAGTGGAGCAACGGCAATGGCCACGCCGTCTGCCTGGTAAGCCATGACTCCGTCGTTGAACAGGCTGTGCAGCACATAACGCTGCTCAAGGAATTTCTGCAGCGCTGCAGGTTCCCCGATCAACGCGGGCTCTATGGCGTTGGCAATCAACTCAAGCGCACTGATGCGGTTCTTCAGCTCGCCATCAATGTTTGCCGCCACAAACGCCGCCGTCGAGAATTGCTGCTCCCCGAGCAGTCGTTCCATGTCCTTGCGTAGTATCTGGCTGGCGTAAAACGACAGCGACCACAGGCCTGCCACGAAGATGAGCAGCGTGGCAAGAGTGATTCTGGTTTTCAGGGAATGCCTTGAACGGACGGTCTGAAACATGCCTTTCTTTGCCGGCGGAAGCGCCGGAACTTAACATCATGCAGAAAGTATCGCACGCCTTGGCCGCAAGGCGCCCCGATCAACTAGCCGTCAACCTGCCCAAACTCCAGGCAGAGCCGACGGGCGAGATGCGAGCAATGCTTGCTCAGCGCTTGCCGAGTACCGCCTTCCAGTCGCGGAACACATCGATGTCGAAGCCATCAGGATAGAACAGGTAGCCGGGCTTGTGCCCCTTGATGTCGGTGACGCCGTACTGCCAAATGATTTCCTTGCTCTTGCGGTCGATCACCATCACCCGATCACGCAGATCGTCGACGACGAAGATGTCGCCGGTGTCAGGCAGTTCGCGGGCAATTGACGAGTGATCGAGCATCCCCTCGCCGTTCCTGACAAAGTATTCCCAACTGATTTTGCGCGTCGCCGGGTCGAAAATCACGACCCGCCCGGGTTTCCAGAAATCGGCGACGATCACCTGCTTGCCATCCACGGTCATGAAGGCATCCGACGGATAGCGGATGTTGGGCGCCTGCACGCTCCACAGCACCTGACCCTGGCGGGTAATCCGCGAGATCCAGGAACCGGAAATTTCGGTGACCAGAATGTCTCCATTGTCGAGCGGCGTGGCACCATTGGGGTGGCCGAGTTCTTGCGGAGGGTTGTGGCGGCACTTGCCGGGTGTTCCCCATTGGGTGGCAATGCTATTATCCTTGGGGTCGATGATCAGAATGCGGCAATTGCGAATGTCGGCGGTAATGAACTTGCCGTCGGCCAGCAGATGCGCGTCATCCGGGTAGTTCAGCAAACCGCCGTCCTTGCCGCGCACATCAGGCGTGCCGTAGGTCCAGGTGAGCGCCTTCCTTTCGTAGTCGACGATATGCACATCGTAGTTGTCTTCCTCGCTGACCGCCAACAACTTGCCATCCGCGGAGAAGTTTACGTCTTCGTTGCCTCGATAGACTTTCAGGCTGGGTGAGGCGAACTCCCAGACTATGCTTTTGTCCGGCGCGATCTCGATCAAGCGGTTGTTGCGCCGGTCGGCAATGACCACCGGATACGGCAGGGGCTTGCCCCAGGACGGCACGGGATTCCTGCGGTTACCGCTGACCGGCGGGATCGGTGGCAGCGTGACGCCGCTGGAGACGATGCCTGCTCCGGTCATTTCTGCGGTGACCTTGACCTCGATACCGGGCACGCTCGGCCTGGCCGAGCCAACCGCTTCCTGGGCGCGAGCTGGAGCGATGGTCAGCAGCAGTATGGCCGCCAGGGCTGCCGGCAATGCTTGGGCGTAGGGACGCATGAAACCCTCCTAATGAAATGGGGTAGCGAAAGAGGAGATTGTTTCGCATGCCGAGGGGCTCGGTTTTGATCCATCTCAAGTCTGGGCTGCAAGCTGTCGCAGTCAGCACCCGAACCGACAGCTAGCGGGATTCGCTGACGATGCGCCCATGCAGAGGTTGCGCGGGCCGCATGTTGTCGACAAAGTGCGCGCGCCAATGGGCAAGTTGCCCTGCAGACACCTGCAACGGCTGCTTCATCACTACCCAGGTCACCCCCTCGGTGCATGGCGATGCTGTCAGTGATCCCTGATAACGGTAATACGCATGGCCGGGAGGCAGCAGGCGACTGACGTCGAACGTGCCATCGACGACCTGGTCACCGTCCCCCGACGCCGGAATTCTGGTCCACAGGTCCGCCAGCGAGGGATTCTCGGCTCCCTGGCGAAAGAGCACCACCACCGCCAGCAATTGCCCGCGGCCGCTCCTGTGCAGCAAGTGAGCGGAGAGCGGAAATTCCTCTCCGGCCACACGCTCGCCGCCTGGGGTATGGAAATGAAGCTGCTGGAGACGGTAAGCGGCCTTACCGATCAACAGGCGGCTGTCATTCGCGAAGCGCACGCGCAAGGTGTGACCGTCGTTGGCGATCCGCAGCGGCGCGGGGCGGTAATCAAACTCGAGCGCCGGCGCGGCTGTTTTGACCGGAGCGACGATATCGATCGGCGACTGCCGGTGCCCATCCCGGCACAACAGACTTTCCGCGCTTGCGGCGACCGGCTGCAGGAGCAACGCCACGACTAGCGCGGCGATGCGTGTCTGCACGGCCCGGCTCATGCCTGCCTGGCAAACCGGCTGCGCACCGGCGACCAGCCCTGGCAAGGCCCGGCCGCGGCCGGGTGCACCGATGATTCACCGCCGGGCACCAGCGACTGCCGGCTACGGCAGATTCTGCGCAGTGCGGTCACGCCGAAGGGGCTGCTTCGCCTTGGGGACCCTGTGGCCCAGGCGGCCCTGCGGGGCCCTTCGGACCGGCGGGCCCTTGCGCCCCCTTCGCACCGGTTGCACCCTGCGGCCCGACGGCTCCGTCCGCACCCTGTGGTCCACTCGGGCCCGCCGGCCCTGCCGGACCGGGAGCACCGGGAGCACCGGGAGCACCGGGAGCACCCTGGGGACCTGCCGGGCCACGATCTCCCTTGGCACCTGCCGGACCCTGGTCGCCCTTGACCCCTGCAGGCCCCGCTGGCCCGACCGGGCCGGGCTCGCCCGGCACTCCCGGATCACCCGGCGGCCCCGCCGGGCCTTCCTTCAGACTGAGTTGCGCCAGTTGCTGCTCCAAAGTGTCGACGCGATTCTGCAGGACCTGCAGGGGATCGACGGCTGCTGCCTGTGGCTGCTTTTCGTCCGCCCTGGCGGACTTCTTTTTATCCTTTGCTTTCGACAATGTAGGTCTCCTCTGAAAATCGGCATGCGCGGAGCGACGCGGCATCAAGACTCCGACCACTAGTAATACCCGTAAAGGGTGGTCCGGTCAATAGAGTTGCCACTGTCGACCGATTTCATGCCGATCGCCATGCCAACTACCCCAAGCCTTAAAGTTTGTAAGCGGTATTCTCTTCCACGATTTGCAAAAAATCATGACATAAAACTAATCCGGTCAGCCTGCGCCGCCTTACCAGCTGACGGCTCTTCGGCCAAGGATTTGGTAGAATCGCGCGTTTCCTTCAAACCTCATCATCCTCTGGGAGCTTGCCGTGCATATCGTCTGCCTCGATCTTGAAGGCGTACTCGTCCCCGAAATCTGGATCGAGTTCGCCACGCGCACCGGCATTCCTGAGCTTCGCCGCACCACGCGCGACGAGCCGGACTACGACAGGCTGATGAAGTATCGCCTGGCGATCCTGGCGGAGCACAAGCTCGGACTTCCGGACATTCAGCGGGTCATCGCGGCGATGGGGCCGCTCGACGGAGCCCGCGCCTTCGTCGACGGGCTCCGCGAGGATTACCAGTTGATCATCCTGTCGGACACTTTCTACGAGTTTGCGCATCCACTGATGCGCCAGCTCGGTTGGCCAACGCTCTTCTGCCACAGCCTCGAGGCCGACACCAACGGGATGCTGGTGAACTACCACCTGCGCATGCCCGATCAGAAGCGGGAAGCAGTGCGACGCTTCAAGGAACTCCGCTTCACGGTGGTTGCTGCCGGTGATTCGTACAACGACACGGCAATGCTCGGCGAAGCGCACGCCGGCATCCTCTTCCACCCGCCCGAGAAGGTCATCGAAGAATTCCCGCAGTTTCCGGTAACGCTTTCCTACGCCGAGCTGCGTGCCGAAATCGACCGGGCTTTCGTCGCGCATGCCCGGGCGAAAGGCTGATCGACCGATGCATGCGCAGCGTTTCTACACCTTGTCTGGCTCATGCCCCGACCAGATCGGCATCATTGCGCGCGTTTCCGGCTTCATTGCCCAACATCGCGGCTGGATCCTCGAGTCGAGCTATCACGCCGACAGCGGCAATGGCGAGAATGACAGCCGCTATTTCATGCGCATGGAAGTCAAGGCCGATTCGCTGCCCTTTCATCTGGCCGAGTTCCGCGAGCGTTTCCGACCACTGGCCGACGAATTGGCCATGGACTGGAAAATCAGCGATTCGGCGGTGAAGCGACGCGTCGCGATCATGGTCAGCAAGCAGGAGCACTGTCTCTACGACCTGTTGTCGCGCTGGCAATCGAAGGAACTCGACATCGAGATTCCCTGCGTGATCTCGAACCACGACGCCTTCCGGGCGCTGGTCGAATGGCACGGGATCCCCTTCCACTACGTGCCGATGAACCCGAACAACAAACAGTCCGCGCATGCCGAGATCAGCCGCATCTACGACGAAGTCAAGGGCGACACCATGGTCCTCGCCCGCTACATGCAGATTCTGCCGCCGGATTTCTGTGACCGCTACCCTGGACAGATGATCAACATCCACCATTCCTTTCTGCCCAGCTTCGTCGGCGCGCGGCCTTACCACCAGGCCTACCAGCGCGGCGTCAAGCTGATCGGTGCAACCTGCCACTACGTCACCAGGGAACTGGACCAGGGGCCGATCATCGAGCAGGACGTGATTCGCATCGACCATTCGGATTCAATCGAAGACATGGTTCGCTACGGCAAGGACATCGAGAAGGCCGTACTCGCGCGCGGACTGCGCTATCACCTCGAGGACCGCGTGCTGGTGCACGCCAACAAGACGGTAATCTTTCGCTGAATTACCGCATACGGATGGCGATGCCACGAGACTGTGCCGACAGTAGCCGGCTCGCCGTTACCAGCAACGTCGGCAGTTCCGCCGGCAACGGGAAATACGGGGGATACCGAAGTGCCGGCACCCTGTTCAGTTCAAGCGGATGCGCATCCGTCTCGCCCCCGATGTCATTGACTTATTTTGCCGGACCATCGACTGGAGTTTCATCTGCATGATCACCCTCAGGAGCGTCAGCCTGCGCCGCGGCGCCAGGGCCCTGCTCGACAATGCTTCGGTCACCATCAACCCCGGCGAACGCGTCGGGCTGGTAGGTCGCAACGGCGCCGGCAAAACGACCTTGTTCGCCTTGCTCGATGGCAGCCTGCACGAAGACGCCGGTGAGTTCTCGCGCCCAGCACAATGGCGCCTGGCGCAAGTCGTGCAGGAGATGCCGTCGAGCGCTTGCAGCGCGACCGACTTCGTGATCGAAGGCGACACGGCCCTGCTCGCTGCCCAGCAGGAAGTGCAGCTGGCTGAAAGCAACGGCGATGGCGAACACCTGGCGCACGCCTATATGGCCTTGCACGACGCCGGCGCACACGACGCCCAGGCACGCGCGCAGGCACTGATCCTCGGCCTGGGCTTCAAGAGCAGTGAACTGAACAATCCGGTCGACAGCTTCTCCGGCGGCTGGAGAATGCGCCTGCAGTTGGCACGTGCGCTGATGTGCCCTTCGGATCTGCTGCTGCTTGACGAACCGACCAACCACCTCGACCTGGATGCCCTGGTGTGGCTGGAAACCTGGCTCAAACGCTATGAGGGGACGATGCTGGTGATCAGTCACGACCGCGAGTTCCTCGATGCGGTGAGCAACGTGACCTTGCACCTCGAAAATGCGAAATTGACACGGTACGGCGGCAATTACAGCACCTTCGAAGAAACCCGCGCGCAGCAGATCGACCTGCAGCAGAACGCCTATCTCAAGCAACAGGACAAGATTGCCCATCTGCAGAGCTTCATTGCCCGCTTCAAGGCCAAAGCCACCAAAGCGAAGCAGGCGCAAAGCCGGGTGAAGGCGCTCGAAAGAATGGAACGTTTGGCCCCGGTACTGACCAGCGCCGACTTCACCTTCGAGTTCAAGGAACCTGCCAACCTGCCGAACCCGATGCTGGTCATGAGCGACGCCTGTTTCGGCTACCCCCCGCCGGTCGATGCCGTGGCCGGCACGCCGCCCACGATGATCGTCCGCGGGGTCAACAAGTCGGTGCTGGCCGGCCAGCGCATCGGCATCCTGGGCGCCAACGGGCAGGGCAAATCGACGCTGGTCAAGACCATCGCCCGTGAACTGAAGGGGCTCGGCGGCTTCGTCAGGGAAGGCAAGGGACTCAACATCGGCTACTTTGCCCAGCAGGAGCTGGATGTCCTGCGACCGCACGAAACGCCCCTGCAACACCTTGTGCGGTTGGCCAAAGAAAGCTCGCCAACCGGCCAGGCAGACCGCGAACAGGACCTGCGCAGTTTCCTGGGCACCTTCAATTTCAGCGGCGACATGGTCAAGCAGGCTGTCGGGACGATGAGCGGTGGCGAAAAGGCCAGGCTGGTCCTGTGCATGATCGTCTGGCAACGCCCCAACCTGCTATTGCTCGACGAGCCGACGAACCACCTGGACCTGACTACCCGCGAGGCACTTTCGATGGCGCTCAACGAATTCGAGGGCACGGTCATGCTGGTCAGTCACGATCGCTCACTGCTGCGTTCGGTATGTGACGAATTCTGGCTGGTCACACGCGGTGGCGTGGAGAACTTCGCCGGCGACCTGGACGACTACCAGCGCTACCTGCTTGAGGAGGCCAGGCGGAACCGCGAAAGCCTCCGCGAGTCGCAGAAGAACGCCAGGGCCCCGTCCCAGCGACCGTCGTCGGGCGGCGAGTCTGAACGCAAGAGTGCAGGCAATCTCAAAGCCCTGCAGCGTGATCAGGGACAGGTCGAGAAGCAGTTGCTCGACCTGCAAACCGAGCAGCACTCGCTGGAAGCGCGCTTGTCAACGCCACTGTCGGCGCCGGAGTTGGCCGACGTTGGCAGACGCCTGCAGCGGATCACCGAGGAACTGACCGAACGGGAAGAGATCTGGCTGGGACTCGCTGATCGGATCGACGCGCTAACCCGGCAGGCCGCAACCTGAGGCGGGCCGGCAAATTTTTAGAGCAGAGATGGAGCACGGCATGAAACTGGAGTTGGCGGAGTGGTCATCGACGATCGAAGTGGGTGTCCCGACGATCGATGCGCAGCATCGGCAATTATTCGAACTTGCCGCCAGCTTCAGGGGTAATGGCGACCAGATCCGGGTGCTGAAATCCCTGGCCATGCTGACTGAATACGTGAAGGTGCATTTGCACGAAGAGGAGGAGTTGATGGCCGCCTGCCACTACTCCGGCCTGGAGGCACATCGGCTGCTGCACGCGGATTTTCGCCAGATGCTGTACGAACTGCTGGAGAACGCCAAGCAGATGACCCTTGACGAGATCGCCGAGGAGGTCAAGTTCCTGATCAACGGCTGGTTCTACAACCACATCCTGGTCGCCGATTTCGCCTACATGCCGAGCGTGCGGGCTAAGTTCGGGTCGACGCCGAAGCCCACGTGAGATCCGTCACTTTGCCTGTTGTCTGGCAGGGTTAGCATTTATCGCTCAAGGGCTCTCGCAGTCCTCCGGAGCACGCATCCGGACGACCGTGCCGAACCCGCAACGCGCGTCCGATCTGCATCAATCGCTTGGCTCCAGCTTGCTCTGGGCGAAAGGCCATGAAGTTACTTCAGACTCTTTCATTGCGGCAGATGCTCACCGTGCCGTATGTCGTACTGGTTCTGCTGCTCGCAGCCGCCATCGGCGGCCTGTCGTATTCGGCCGGGCGGGTGGCGGTCGACACCTTGTCAAACCAGTTGCTGTCGGAGATGGTTCACCGCATCGCACAGGCGGTAGAGCGGCATGTCTTCGGGGCCGGGGCAGTCCTTGAAACGGCATTTCCCGGTGGCGTGCCCGCCCCGGCAGACATCAAGGACGATTTCGACAAACTGCGAACGCGCTTCTGGCTGGCGACCTCGGTACACCGCGATCCGAACAACTATGCCTACTACGGCGACCGCAACGGGCAATTCTTCGGGCTCTGGCGTCACTCCGATACAGAGGCTGAGTTACGCCTGCGCAGCAGTGGCAACGGGCCACGCACGGTTTATCGTTTCACCGGTATCGATGGCGAGTTGCGGGAGCCGGTACGCGAAACGCGCGTCTTCGAGCCGCGTGAACGCCCATGGTTCAAATCGGGCCAGAGCGCCGCCCTGCACACCTGGACATCGGTCTATATCGATTTCAAGACCGAGCAGTTGGTTGCCACGCGTGCGCGACGGGTGAACAACGCACAGGGGGAATTCCAGGGCGTGGTCGCCACCGACCTTTCGCTGCAACACGTCAACGACTTCCTGCACTCGCTGAAACTCACGGCCAACGGCATCGCCTACGTGGTCGAGACCGACGGCAATCTGATCGGAGCTTCGCGTGGCCCACATCTGCAGCGAGCGGTGGCCGGAGGCAACGTGCGGCTCAACGTGGAGGCCAGCGACGATCCCCTGGTCGTCGCCAGTTATCGCGAGATTCGCAAGCTGCTGCGACATGCCACCGAACCTTCGCAAGCCCGAACCGCGGTGTTTGAAACCAGCGACAGGCAGCAGGTGGAGGCTGCTTACGCCCGCATTCAGGATGCCGCTGGACTGGACTGGATCATCGTCGTCGCCGTCCCACGCAGCGACTTCCTGCTCGAGGTCACGGACAACTTCAAGCGGACCGTGGCGCTCGCCTTGTTGGCGTCTTTGATGACCATCGTCATCGGTTTCATGGTGCTGTCGGTGGTTGACCGCGATCTCAAGCAACTGGCGGCAGCAGCGCGCAGCGTCGGCAACGGTGATCTCAACGCCTCATTCGACGTCGCGCGCAGCGATGAAATCGGTGACCTCGCGAAGAGTTTCCGGGCCATGCAGAGCAAGCTCCTGAGCGACAGGCTGACCGGGCTCGCCAACCGCGAGGCTTTTCTGCGACGCGTCGACGACCGCCTGGAACAACAACACCAATCCCCTGAACCACGCCCTTTCGCCATTCTGTTCATCGACCTCAACGATTTCAAGCATATCAATGACAGCTATGGCCACGACGTCGGCGACAAGGTCCTGCAGGAAATGGCACAAAGGATGCTCGGCGGCCTGCGCAGCCGCGACCTCGTGGCACGTTATGCCGGCGACGAGTTCGTGGTCATGCTGGATTCAGTCGGCAACCGTGCGGACGCCGAACGTGCCCGCAGCCACCTGGAAGAGCTGCTCGGCGCGCCGCTGCTGGCGATCGATCCGGCATCCCTGCGTTCTAGAGCCGGTGCCTCGGTCGGCCTGGCGATGTATCCCGAGGACGGGCAGGATGTCGAGTCGCTGGTGCAACGCTCCGATGCCGACATGTATCGGCGCAAACAGGCGGGTCAACCCGGTCGGGCAGGACCCGGCTGAGGTTTTGATGCCGGTTCGAGGCGCGTTGCGGTGACAGAACGTCGCCGACAACTTGAGCACTGTGCCCGCAGCGACCGCCAGCGCATGATCGTCGTATCGGCTTTCCTCTACGCCGGCATGAACCAGCGCTGACCCTTGTCACCCACTTCACGCAGCGGATAACCGTATAGCCGGCTCAGCGAGTCGCTGTTGACCACTTCGCCGCAGGGACCCAGCTGGGTCGTGCCGTCGTCGAAAAGGAGCAGGGCATGCGTGCAGAAACGCGCCGCCAGACCGGGTTCGTGCAGGACCATCACGCAGGCCAAGGGCTGCTCTCGGGCGAGCCTGGCAAACAGTTCGAGCGTGGCGATCTGGTGGTTCAGGTCGAGATGGGCGAGTGGTTCATCGAGCAGATAGAGTTGCGGCGCCTGCGCCAGCAGGGTGGCGATCGCCAGCCTCTGCCGCTCGCCGCCGGAAAGCGTCTGCACATCGCGCTGCGCAAGTTCGGCGAGACCAACAGACGCCAGCGCCTGACGGGCAATGCGGGCATCGGTCTCGGATTCCCAATCCCAGCGGGCCAGGTGCGGGTGACGCCCAACCAGCGCGGTTTCAAGTACGGTGGACGAGAAAGCCTCACTACGCTCCTGCGGCAACCAACCGCGAAGAAGCGCGCTGGCGCGCGCGCCGAGATCCGCGTAGCTGCGTCCGGCGAGCAGCACTTCGCCCGCTTCCGGTTCCCGTAGACCCGCCAATACCGACAGCAGGGTCGACTTGCCGGCACCGTTGCGGCCCAGGATGGCCAGACATTCGCCCGCATGCACGGCCAGGGACAACTCGCGACAGAAGACGCGCCCCGCAATGCCGACTCGCAGTCCGCGGCTGCTCAGGAGGGGGGCTACGCCGGACATCTCAGTGCCGACCGGGTGCAGCGCGGGTCAACAGAAACAGGAAGACCGGCACGCCGATCAACGCCGTGAGCACGCCTACCGGCAGTTGTTGCGGCGCAAGCAGGGTCCGCGCCAGGGTGTCGGCGACCACCAGCAGGCTACCGCCGGCAAGCACCGAAGCCGGCAGCAGCAGACGCTGGTCATTGCCGGCGGCGAGGCGAACCAGGTGCGGCACGATCAGCCCGATAAAGCCGATCGCCCCGGCATGCGTCACCGCGGCGGCAGTTGCCAGCGAAGCAAGCAGATAGACCCCGCGGCGCAACGGGCGAACCGCGACCCCCAGCGCCTGGGCAATGTCCGCGCCGCGCGCCAGCAGATTGAGTTCACGGGCAAACGGCAACGCGATCAGCAGGACCAACAAGAGCAGCAGCAGCACCAGTTGGGGATCGCCGGTCTGAGACAGGTCACCCATCAGCCAGAAGAGCATCCCGCGCAGCCTGTCTTCGGGGGCAATGGCGAGCATCAAGGTGACCACGGCGCCACAACCGGCGGCAACGATCACCCCGGTCAACAGCAGGCGCGACTGCGTCCAGCCGCCTTCACCATGCGCCAGACCGAACACCAGCAACATCGCGCCGAGTGCTCCGACGAACGCCAAACCGTTGATCCCGCCCACGCCGAAACCAAGAACGATCGCCAGGAGTGCGCCGATGCCGGCGCCACCGGAAATCCCCAGCACATAGGGATCGGCAAGCGGGTTGCGCAACAACACCTGCAGCAGCGCGCCGGCAAGCGCCAGCAGGCCGCCACAGGCGAAACCGGTGAGTGCCCGCGGCAGGCGCAGGCTGCGCACCACGTCACCGGCCGTGCCGCCGCCGTCACCAACCAGGGTCGCCAGCACCTCGGCCGGGTTGATGGCAATGCTGCCCACCATCAGCGCCATGGCAATGCACAACTGCGACAGTGCGGCAAGCACGGCCAGAATCAGCAACGCACGGCGACGGGTGGGCATACGCGTTCCTACTTCGGCGCGTAACGAACACCGACGAAGACGTTCGCCCCGGCGGTGGCATAATTGTCGGCAGTCTCGTAATACTTGTCGAAAATGTTGTTGGCGCGTGCAAAGAATACCCAGTCGCGCTGCAGACGGTAGTCGGCATAGAGGTTGACCAGACCATAGCCGCCGAGTCGGACACGATTGGCCGGATCCTCGTAGCGGTTGCCCACCAGTTGCCACTCGCCACGCAGTTCCCAGTTGCCGAAGGTGCGGCTGAGGTAGCTGCTCATCTGCTGATCGGCACGGCGTGCCAGCCGATTGCCCTTGTTGGGCCCATTCTCCTCGTTACGCGGATCGAGAAAATCGACGGCAACCCCGCCTGCCCACTCCGTGAAGCGCCCATCGTAGGTCAACGTGACACCGCGTAGCAACGCCTGGCTGACGTTCACCGGCGCGAAGGTCGGTGGCCGAAACTCGATCAGATCGCTCACCTCATTATTGAAAATGACCGCCGAAGCACGATGGCCGCCCTGCTCCCAGTTGACGCCAAGCTCGGTGTTCCTGGCCCTCTCGGGTTTCAGATCGGGATTGCCGCCGGCAAAGAAGAAACTGGCGGGAAAGTAGAGCTCGTTGAAGGTCGGCGCGCGGAATGCCGTCCCATAGGCGATGTGCGCACGCCATTGCGGTGTGAATTGGTAGCCATAGGATGCCGAACCGGTGGTTTCTCCGCCGAACTGCGAATTGTTGTCACGCCGCAAGTTGAGCTGCAACCGGTGTTTATCGAGGTTGCCGTTCCAGCCGGCAAGCCAGGACCCAATCGTGCGCTCGCTGACCGTATACGCGGTGCTGCCGGAAACCCTTTGCTTGGTGTACTCGGCCGCCAGCAGCGCCTCGCCCACCGGAAGCCGGAAGTCATTCTGCCACGACAGCAGGTCCATATCGGTGCGGAAGGTAGCGTCTCTGACATTACCTACATAGTCCTTGCTGGCGTCGGTACTGCGACCGAGGCGCAAGGTGCTGGTCCACGCCGAATGCAGACGGTTGCGCGAGTAAATCGAGTAGGAGCCGACGCTCTGGTCGCTGCTGTAGTTCTGCGCCGCCCCCAACGCACTGAAGTCATTGGCGTCGTAGCGGTTGGTGCCGCTGCTCGCCAGCAGATTCACCCCGATCTCCTGACCACTTGCCGGGCGAACGGAAAAGTTGGCACTCAGATTCTTGTTGTAGTAGCCATCGCGGTCGCGATTGTAGGACGCGTTCCGCCTGTTGTTGCTGGCGTTGAAGCCGTCGGTGTCGAGATAGCCGGCTTGCACACTATAGGAAACGACATCCGTTCCCCCGGCAACGCCGACGCTGGTATCGGTCGTATTGTATGAGCCGTAACCACTACTGGCATTCAAACGCGTCGGGCCTTCGCCGCCGCGGGTGAAGATCTGGATCACACCACCGATGGCGTCGGCCCCGTAGAGCGACGACGCCGGGCCACGCAGGATTTCGACGCGCTCGATCTGGTCCAGCGGAATGCGCGACAATGCCGCGCTACCGGTGGTTGCTGAGCCGATGCGCTGCCCATCGATCAACACGATCGATTGATTGGTGCTGGCGCCACGGATGAAGACACCACTGTTGGTGCCGGCACCGCCGTTGGCCACATACTGGATTCCCGGTTGGCGGGCCAGCAACTGCGCCAGTGTAGACTCCCCGGCCTGATCGATTTCGGCGCGGGTAATGACCGAGACATCACTGGTCAACTCATTGCTGCGTGTCGCCTGACGGGTCGCCGTGACGACAACCGAATCGAGTTGCTGATCGGCGGCATGCGGCGCAGTCGAGAACAAGGCAGCGATGGTTGCGGCGAGCGTCGCGGTCGCAGCGGCGCACGATGGGTTTGGATACATGACGGATTTCTCCCTGTTGCCGGTCAGCGTCCCCGCAAGCCGGCGAGCCATAAATTCGGACTTGCGCGAGGGAGAACAGGCGCACAAGCGGCGAGCGTTCCGTGCCCGCTTCCCCGCGGCACTTCCGTCCAGTAGTGTGCGAAGGCCGGTATCCGGGCTCGCAAGTCTTGACATGTCGCCTTCCCAGGCTTCCGCCCAGTGGCATTTCGACACGCCCACACTCGCTTACCGTTGCGGGGGCAGCACAGGCATGGTGTTTGATGAACACACACGCACCTGTTTCCCGTTTAACCGCGGCAGCGAAGCTGCGCAGCGGCACCTTGCACGATCTTCCGCAGCCCGAGGTCTGCGAAAGGACGCATTATAGCTCGCCCACACCGTGCCGATTGAAGTTCGCCACCAAATGCGCCGTGCACGCAACAAACCTGATCCCTGTGCGTCGCTTACACCTTGACCGGACGGCCATGTTGAATCTATAGTCTGGCCCATGCTGAATGAACTGAACACACTCGAGAGCAAGATCTCCCAGGTGGTCGCGCTGTGCCACAGCCTGCGCACCGAAAATGACGGACTCCGCGAGCAACTCGCGGCGACTGAAGCCGAGAACGAGCGCCTCGCTGAACGCATGGCCGCAGCCCGTTCCCGGATCGAACAACTGGCCGAACTACTGCCCGAATTCAAGGCCTGAAAATTCTTACCTGATGCCCAACGAAACCAATTTTCTCGACATCACCCTGCTTGGCAAGGAATATCGTGTTGCCTGTCCACCTGATCAACACGCGGCGTTGCTGAACGCGGCGGCCTATGTTGATGGCAAGATGCGCGACATCGCCGAGAAGACGAAGAGCAATCTAGCCGAGCGAATTGCAGTCATGACGGCACTCAACATCGCCCACGAGCACCTCGGGCTCAATCAGGAGGCAGCACAACAGAATCAGAAAAATGAATTCGAATTAGGGCTGGACATGGACGCCGTTAAGCGTAGAATCTTTTCCATGGAGGCAGAGTTGGAGTCGGTGCTGAAAGCTGAATAGAGTATGGCATCGCTGTTTTTGGCTTCCAAGAGAGTTCCCTGCGGTGTTTGTTAAGGTCATAAATTCCTTGAACCAATGTAGATTGGCATTGGTTGCGGACCATAGAAACCGCTGTTGTGTGCACCCCCAGTCGGGAGTACCTGATGCGGAAGGGAAGTGACCTAACTGAACCCAGGTTCAGGATGCCGGCCTGACGGCACTCGCGGGGACAAGATTCAAAAGCGCGGAACTTCGGTTCCGCGCTTTTTTTGTCCCCGTTTCTGCTGGTATCCCAATTCCGGAAATCCCGAAGAACCATCCTTGGTTCGAGGTGGTTCCGGGCCTTGCTCCCGCTGCCGGCTCCGATGCTGACCGGCAGAATGGTCACAGACCAGCGTTCAGCCAGGAGCCGCGAGCAGGAAATCCTGGACCATGCGCACCTGCGATTCCTCTAGGAACATCGGTGCATGGCCAACGTCCGGCACCTCGACGAGTTTCGCCTGTGGCCCTCTGGTGGTCATCTCGACCGCCGTGGCATGCAAGAGGATGTCCGACTGGGCGCCGCGAAGCACCATCGTCGGGCAACGAATGGCATCGTACATGGGCCACAGACTGACTTCCTTGGCTTCCAGGAAAGCCTTCTGGTAAGGCGCGGCGATGGCCCGGTCGTAGCTCATCTCGAAACCGCCACCCGGCTTCGGGCGCGTTCCGACCACGGTCATGTAGCGCCATTGCGCATCGGTAAGCTTGCCGAAGGGTGCACAGACGAGACGCACATAGGCTTCGGCCTCGGCGAGGTCTGCGAAATCCGGCGCCTTGCCGAGATATTCACCAATCCTTTGCAGCGCGTCGAGGGCGATCAGCGGCCCAACATCGTTGAGCACCATGCGACTGATCGGCGAGCCCGGAAGGCTCGCGAGAAACATGCCAATCAGCCCACCCATCGAGGTCCCAAGCCAGTGCACCGAATCCACACCAAGGCGCGCGATCAATACCATCATGTCGTTGGCGTAGGTCGGCAAGGCGTAGTCGTCGGAAAAGAACAGGCGATCACTGCGCCCACGCCCCACCACATCCGGACAAACAACCCGATAGTCGCAGGCCAGCGCATTGGCCAGAACGTCGAAGTCACGCCCGTTGCGAGTCAGGCCGTGTACACAGACCAGCACGCGTTCATTCGCCGGATCGCCCCACTCAGTGTAGGCCATGCGGTGCAACCCATGCGGGCCCAGGCACGACACCGATCCTTCGCGCATCGCCTGCAGGCGGCAGCCGGCCTCTTGCCCGCGCCGCGCGCTGACCACCAGTTCCTCGAAATCCTTGAGTATCGCCATGATTAAGCCCTTTGATCGTTCAACTTCGGTTCATCAGAGTATCCCGAGTATCCCCGGATCCGGTGAAGGAAGTCAATCGCCGACACCCCACGCCAAGACCGGGAACCCCGGCAGCGACGCCCGTCATGGCACGCTGGACTGTTCAGGCGCGTTTCCGCCCGCTGATCATCGCGCGCACGAGGTTTTCGCGATGCAGGAGACTCTCCCAAACCACCCCGAGCAGATGTCCGGCGACCAGCAACAGTGTGCAGTTGGTCGCTGCCTCGTGCGCTTCCTTGATGGCGTCGATCGTTGCGTCACTGCTCTCGACCAGCAGCGCAGCCAGCGGTCCCATTGCCTTGTCCGCGCCGTACAGTGCCAGACCGGTGACAATGGTTGCGGCCAGACTCAGCAGCAGAGCGACGATCATCGCGCCACCGGCCGGGTTATGCCCCAGGTAGCGTGCGGCGCGCAGGGTCAGCGCGTCCTTGAGATAGCCGAAGCTCTCGCGCGGGCCACGCACGAAATCGCTGAAGCGGGCATGGCGTGGGCCGACGAAACCCCAGACCACCCGCCAGAGCAACAAGCCGGCAATCAGATAACCGGCCCAAACATGTACAAGTTGCAGCCACTCACCGCTCAGGCGGTCCTGGAGTGCTTCGAACAACTCACCCTCGGAGAGGTAGGCCGCGCAGAAACTGATGACCAAGGTCCAATGAAACACGCGGACCAGCGGATCCCAGACCGGAATCTCGGGCAAATCGATAGCACTCATGGCTTGTTCTGGTAGTACCTCCCCGCCGACGGCAGAGAGGGAGGTCAATCGATCAGGCGTTAGTTGCCTGGCGGATTACTTGCTGTCTGCGGCAACCAGCGCCCCGGTACTGATCTCGTAGTGTACCTCCCACTTCTTGCCGTCGCTGCCGTTGATCTTCACTTCCCAGGTCTTCTTGCCCTTCTTGGTGTCTTCGTAGGCCTTGGTGACTTCGCCCGGATGCGCCTTGAGCGCCATCTCGACGGCCTGCTCCTTGGTGATGGTCTGTACGGGAGCCGCCACGGTGGCGGGAGGTGCGTTCTTGGCGTCGGCAGCAAAGGCGGTGCCGGCAAAGGCACTGGCCAGCACCAACAGGGCAGCGGCGCGAAAAGTGCTCGTCTTGTTCATTCGTAATGTCTTTCAGTAATACTGCAGGGTGGGAACCGTGGCCATGCTGCTCCGGTCGTCGTTCCGGGCCAGCACAGTGCCACTCTAACCTGCCATCCTTAAGGCAATCTTAGTCGCCCGACAGATCCTGACCACGCTTCGGCGAACGCCCCCGTGTCACCAACGGATCGACGCTGCGCACGGCCGGACCGGATCACACCCCCGGCTGCAGCACCACCGTTACCTCGACTTTGCGCCCTGCCCTGAGCACTTCCAAAGGCACACTGTCACCGATGCGGTGTTCGTCGAGGCGAGCGAGCAGTTTGCCAACCGAGTCCACCGGCTTGCCATCGACTGCGGTAATCACGTCACCCGGCACGATGCCGCCATCCGGGGAGAGCGTGGCCCCCTTGAGCCCGACGATGTCCGCGGCAGAACCAGGGGCGACACGCAGGATGACCACGCCTTCGACCCCCATCAGCCTCTTCAGACGGGTGTTGAGACCCTCGTCCCCTTCAATGCCCACGACCGGTCGTACATACTTGCCACCGGCAATCAGTTGCGGCACGACGCGATTCACCGTATCAACGGGGACGGCAAAGCCAATCCCGGCGCTTGCACCACTGGGACTGTAGATTGCCGTGTTGATGCCGATCAGTCGCCCCGCCGAGTCGAGCAGCGGCCCCCCCGAATTGCCGGGGTTGATCGCGGCGTCGGTCTGGATCAGATGCTCTATCGTGCCACCCTTCTCGCCGCCCAGGGAGCGGTCGAGGGCCGAAATGATGCCAGTCGTGAGGGTCCAGTCGAGACCAAACGGATTGCCGATGGCAAACACCTTCTGCCCGACCTTCAGATCGGCGCTGCGACCAATCGGGACCGCCGGCGGCCGCCTGAAACCGACGCCGATTCTGAGGACGGCAATATCGTGTGCTGGCGAAACCCCTGCCAGCAACGCCTGGTAACTGCGTCCGTCGGCGAGTTTGACTGACGCTTCGCTGGCGTTCTCGATGACGTGATAGTTGGTGATCACATGTCCCGCAGCGTCCCAGATAAACCCTGAGCCGGCACCACGTGGCACCGTAAACACGTTACGTGTCCAGTAATCCCTGACCTGCGCCTTGGTCGTGATGAACACCACCGAATCGCGAGCGTGTTCGAACAACTCGATGTGGTGATCAGGACAATCGCTCGCCTTATCCGGGGCCGGCAGAGTGGACGCGGGCACGCAGGTCGTCGAGTTCTTCCATCAAATCCGCCACCAGTGCCGCCAGTTCCGGTACCGCCTCGAAATCGCGTTCCAGTTGTCGCATGCGTCGCGCGCGCCGCAGGCTGGGGCTGGAAAAACACCACACACCGGCGACGCTCTCGGCGTGCGGGAACAGCCCCTCCTCGATATGGCGCAGCAGCCACGAGGGTTCGACGGTACACGCGGCGGCCAGCTGTTCCAGGGTCAGCCAGCTATTCTCCATCAGGCTGCCGATCAGGATCTCCTCGTCACGCATGGCCTAGGTCCTCTCTTGTTGGCGTGGGTCGAAGGCAAGTTCCCGCGCCATGGTTTCGTACAGGGCGCGTGCTTTCGCCGTGGCAGCTGGCGGCAGTACCACCTGCAAATCGAGCAGCAGGTCGCCCGGCGGCGTGCCCGGGATACCCTTGCCGCGCACCCGCAATTGCCGCCCGCTCTGCGCGCCCTCGGGGATGCGGACCTTGACACTGCCTTGCGGCAGGGCGACCGCCACCACCGCGCCCAGGGCCGCCTCCCACGGCGCCACCGGCAGGCTGAGAAAGAGATCGCGCCCTTGCGCGCGGAACCGTGCATGCGGCCTGAAACGGACTTCCAGCATCAGATCTCCGGCCGCTGCGCCGCCGCTGCCCGGCGCACCCTGGCCGGCCAGGCGGATGATCTGGCCGGCATACACGCCTTGCGGGATTTTCACGTTCAGCGTACGTGTATCGAGCGTGACGCGCCCTTGCGCGTCAGTCCGCGGCGCTCGCAAGGAAATCTGGCGGGTGGCGCCCGTGAAAGCGTCTTCGAGGTCCAGTAGCACCTTGGCATGGTGGTCTTCGCCGCGGGCCTGAAAATGTGCTCGCTGGCCTGGTGCAAAGCCGCGCGCGCCACCCATGCGACCAAAGAGCTCGGCAAAGAAGTCGGAAAAATCTGCGGCTTCGCCCGGCGCAAAACCGCGCCCCGAAAACTCGAAGCCGGCATCCCAGTCGGGCGGTGGCTGAAAGTCCTGTCCAGGTTGGTAGCCACGCCCCAACTGGTCGTAAGCGGCTCGTTTCTCGGGGTCGGAGAGCACCGCATTGGCCTCGTTGAGTTCCTGCATGCGCGCTTCGGCGTCGGCTTCCTTGGAAACATCCGGGTGATACTTGCGCGCCAACTTGCGGAATGCCTTCTTCACCTCCTCCGCCGTGGCCTCGCGCGGCACCCCGAGAATCTGGTAATAGTCCTTGAATTCCATACGCGATCCTCAATTTACAACGGTGGTGGCCCAAAGATAGCAAATGCAGACGGGCATCGCCATCAGGATATTGAAGTCTATCGAAAGGCCCCCAAATAGCAATCGCAGCGCCAGTCTTGGCGCCCCTAACCATCGTAAGGAGGACTGAACATGATGTACCGCTCCCTGTTTCCCCGCGACGTTTTGGCGGAACTCAACCGGTTGCAGCGCGAAATGCAACAGGCTTTCCACCTTTCCCCGAGCATCCGCGGTATCGCCCGTGGCGGATTCCCGGCGATGAATGTCGGCGGCACACCGCAGTCGGTTGATATCTTCGCCTTCGCGCCGGGTATCGACCCGGCCACTCTAGACGTGCAGATCGAAAAGGGTGTGCTGACGGTTGCCGGCGAGCGCAAGCGTGACTTGCCCGGCGAAGAGGCCACGGTGCACATCGACGAGCGTTTCGACGGCCGCTTCCGGCGAGTGGTCACCCTGCCCGACGATGTCGATGCCAACGCCGTAGACGCCAAGTACCGCGACGGCGTGCTGCGTATCAGTATCGGTCGCAAGCAGTCCGCGCAACCACGCCGTATCACCATTCAGTAAGGAGGATCGAACATGTCCGACAATAGCCCCGCCGTCAAGAAAGAAACCACCGCGGACGAAGCCGCGCTGCTGCCGCCGGTCGATGTCGTTGAGGACGCTTCGGGAATCACCTTGTACGCCGACCTGCCCGGTGTACCCAAGGAGAAGCTGAATCTGCATGTGGAGGCCGACACGCTGACGATCGAAGGTGAGATCGATCTGGAAATGCCAGGCGGCATGGAAGCCAGCCACGCCGAAGTCAGCCTGCCGCGTTACCGTCGGGTGTTCACCCTGTCCAAGGAACTCGACGCGAGCAAGGTCAGCGCCGAGTTCAGGAACGGCGTACTTAAACTCGCGATCCCGAAAGCCGAACACGCGCAACCACGCAAGGTCGAGGTCAA
Organism: Candidatus Accumulibacter propinquus; assembly: GCA_016714935.1. Classification (GTDB taxonomy): domain Bacteria; phylum Pseudomonadota; class Gammaproteobacteria; order Burkholderiales; family Rhodocyclaceae; genus Accumulibacter; species Accumulibacter propinquus. The sequence goes on from JADKBU010000007.1 coordinate 61,505, forward strand.
GATCTTGTGATCCGCACGGGCGGGGGCACACCCCGCCCGCCGAAACACATCCCGAAGCCAGGACCACCAGAGGGAACTGGCTCCTGAAGACTGTGGATATTCCCCGCCAGCACCTCTCGTACCTCCGCGATGTCGGCCGCTCAGGGCGAATTGCGGATCCCCCCGGCAGCGGTACGCCGCAAGCATTCGAGGTAAGCGGTCGCATCAATCGGTGCACCCTGCCGTTGAGCATGCCACAGCGCTTCGCCGAGACATTCGAGGAATGCGTGTTCAGTTGCATGCACGTCGAGGCGACCGCGCAGGGTCTGGTAGGCGGCACGAATTCCGGGCGGCTGGTCGATACTGATCTGCTCGGCGACAGCCAGATGCAGTGAAAGGTGGAGAAAGGGGTTCATTTGCCCGTTCTCGGGCGTAAATTCCTGCTCCAGCGCGGTTGTCGGGTTTTCGAGGAGGGCGTGGTATTCGGGATGGTGCAGGATCAGATCGGCGGCCGTGACCTCGGCGCCTTCCAGAAGCACGCGCTCCCGATACTTTCGCCAGGCTTCGCAGAAGAACTGACGTACCTGATCACGACTGGGATTGAACATCGGCTTTCGCTGTTGAGGTGCTGATCAAGGCGGTGACCACGGCATTCTGCAGCAAGCGACTGCCGCACCCCGGGCGCGGCGCGATCTGCCCGGTGCCGTAGCTGCCGATCAACGGCAAGCCTGGAAAACGGCGACGTATGCAGTCGACGTCATGGTCTTCGCCGCCGTAGAAATAGGGGCCGCGGCCGATACAGGAGAACATGATCGCCGCCACCGGATCGGGTACTGCGACTGCCAGGTGGTCGACGCTGCGGTGCATGTCTGCGGCGGTCGCCTGTGGTGTGCGCATCGCCCAGGCGAGTCGCTGCCCCGGCGCCACACGCTCGGCCAGGGTCAGCGACTTGTCCGGGTTCGCCGCGATGATGGCAATCGGGTGATAGGCGGCTTCGTCGAAGGCAAATCGCTCGCCGACACTTCCCAGGTCGTCGATCAGGACGGCGCACAGCGAAGCCAAAGGCAGCTTCGCCTGCCTGTGATGGTTCCCCGGCAGGCTGCGCAGCAATTGTTCGAGCGCACTTTCCCCACCCAGCCTGAGCAGATCGTAAGCGCGGCTGCTATCGACCGCTGTCGGCTCGCCGAGGAGGCGCCAACCCCGGGAGACGCCGATGTCGATCCGGGTACCAAAAATCTGCACGTTGCAGTGTCCGGCCAGACGGCTTTGCTGCCAGGCAACGGGTTCGACGTGCCCTGGGTGCCCGGCGAAGCTGCCACCGAAATGCTTCTCGCGTGCATCGCCCCAGGCGCACGGAAAATGGCTGCCTGCATAGCTCAGGCTTGGCTCGACCGAATCTGCGGTGGCTTCCCGATGACCCAATGCGAGGCGACCGGCAAACACCATCACCGCGGCGGCCGGTCGATCGAGGACCCAACCGCTTTCGGTGAAAACGCCGGCAGCAATGCCCCCGGCGAGTTGGATGCAGCGCGCCGCACGCGCCACGGCGGTGACGGTGCGCTGCGCGTCCCGCGAGAAGTCCGGGGTCAGAAACAGCAGCACACCGTTGGCCTGACGTTCAGCGGTCTTGGCAAGTGCTTGCCGAAAGGCTTCTTCAGCGAGCGCGGGCAGCGCGTCGTTGCCCACGACCAAGGCGCTGGCAACGCTCATCGGGAGGGTGCCGCAGCCGCGTCAGCACTCTTCTCGGGATAGGCACAGAGGTCGGCGATGTCGCAGCGCCAGCACTCGGGGCGGCGCGCCTTGCAGACGTAGCGCCCATGCAGGATCAGCCAGTGATGGGCCGAATGCCTGAACTCTTCGGGCACCGCCTCAAGCAGTTCGCGCTCCACAGCCAGTGGCGTCCTGCCAACGGCCAGGCCGGTACGCCTGGCGACCCGGAAAATGTGCGTGTCGACGGCAATTGTCGGCTCACCAAAGGCGATGTTGAGGACCACATTGGCCGTCTTGCGGCCAACCCCCGGCAGGGCTTCAAGGGCCACGCGCGAGCACGGCACCTCGCCAGCATGCCGGGCGAGCAACTGCTGACAAGTGGCGATGATGTTCCGGGCCTTGCCCTGATAGAGGCCGATGCGCTTGATGTACCCGGCCAGGCCGCTCTCACCGAGAGCCAGTATGGCCTGCGGGGTTGGCGCGTCGGCAAAGAGCTGGCTGGTGGCGAGGTTGACGCTCTTGTCGGTGGCCTGCGCGGACAGGATGACGGCGATCAGCAACTGGAAGGTCGTCGCGTAGGTCAGTTCGGTGAGCGGGTCCGGATTCGCGGTCCGCAGGCGGACGAAGAGGTCATGACAGCGTGTGCTGTCCATCTTCTGCGACCCCGGCACCGCCTCCTCAGGCATGGTCGGCGGCCGTCAGCGGCGAATGCTGCGAGCCGGTCTTGCGCGCAGCTGCGCGGGCTTCGACCCAGTTCTTCCAGGCAATCAGGCAGCCAAGCAGGATGAAGGCTCCGGGTGGCAGTATCGTCAGCAGGAAGCCAGGGTAGTCGGTCGGCAACAACTGCAGTGGCCGCAGTGCCGGAAAAACCATGTCGATCCCTGAAAACAGCGTGCCGGCGCCGATCAACTCGCGCAGACCACCGAGCAAGGCCAGCGTCCATAACATGCCGACACCCATGAAAACGCCGTCGAAGATCGATTGCAGAGGCGGATTCTTGTTGGCGAAGGCCTCGACGCGGGCGAGCACGATACAGTTGGTAACGATCAGCGGGATGAAAATGCCCAGCACCAGGTAGAGGTCATGGAACTGGGCGTTGAATACCAGATCGACGACGGTCACCAGGGCCGCGACGATGAGAATGAAAACCGGGATGCGAATCTCATGCGGAATCAGGTTGCGCAGCGAGGCCACGGCAGCATTGGAGATCGCCATGACGACGATCGTCGCCAGCGACAACATGACGCCATTGACCAGATTGGTGGTCACCGCCAGTAAAGGACAAAGGCCAAGAATCTGCACCAGGCTGGTGTTCTGGTTCCAGACACCGTTGGCTTTGATCTGGCGGAATTCTTCGCGGCTGATCATCTCGTCCCTCCTGGACCTGGCATCGAATGGGCATCAGCAAAGAGTTGCCCGCGATTCTCGGCGACGTAGCGCAACGCCTTGTGCACGGCCTTGATCACGGCTCGCGGCGTGACCGTTGCGCCGGCAACCGAGTCGAAGCGACCATTGTCTTTCCTGACCCGCCATTCCCGGTCGACCACATTCGCCAATGAAAGGCCGTCGAACTGACTGATCCAGGGATGTTCCTTGTTCTTGTCCTTGCGAGGGTCGATGTAGTCGCCGAGGCCGGGCGTCTCCTTGTGCTGCGTGACGCGCACGCCGAGCAGCGTGCCGTCGGCAGCGACGGCGAGCAACAGCCGGATTTTTCCCGAATAACCATCGGGTGCAACGGCTTCGAAGACCAGTGCACTGAGCTTCTCGGCCTTGCGTGCGCGATACGCCATCGACGCCTCGTCGAGGCCGAGAGCGGGGATGGGCGCGAGTTGCAGGCGGTCCTGCAGGAGATCGTTGTCGTAGACTTCTCGCGGCAGCACCTCCGCGATCAGTTTCATCTTTTCGGTCGCCGCCGCGGCTTCGATCGCCGGCTGGGTCCACAGGAAAGCGGCAGCCAGCAGACTGGTGAACACCACCACGAAGATCAACAGGATGACCGCCGTGCGCACCGCCATGCGGGCAGCGGCAGGTGGTGTCCTCACCGGCAGCGTCATCGCTCGTTCTTCATGCCGAAAATCGGCGGCTGAGTGTACATGTCGATCAGCGGCACACAGAGATTCAGCAGCAGAACGGCAAACGCGACGCCGTCCGGATAGCCGCCGAAGACGCGAATGATGTAGGTGGTCAATCCGGCCGAAAAACCGAAAATCAGTTTGCCCCTGCTCGTCGTACATCCAGAGACCGGATCGGTGACGATGAAGAAAGCGCCCAGCATCGCGCCGCCGGAAAACAGATGAAACAGCGGATCGGCGAACTGCTGCGGGTTCCAGACCCATAAGGCGCCAGCCAGCAGCGACAGGCCGGCGATGAACCCGAGCGGCGCATGCCAGCCAACGATCCTTCGCTGCCACAACCACAACCCACCGAAAAGATAACCGGCGCTGACCCACTCCCAGCCACGACCGGCGAAATTGCCGAACATCTCCTGGCTGCTCAACAAGGTCTGCACATCGACGTTGCCCTCGCCGAGTTTCAGACCGGTCTTCAATGCGTCGAGCGGGGTAGCGCCGCTCATCACGTCGATGCGCGGCGCAAGACCGGCAATGATCTGGACCTGTTCCGCGAGACTCAGCTTGAGACCGAGCGCCGGCCATTGCGACATCAAGGCCGGGAACGAGACAATGCATACGGCGAAGGCGATCATCGCCGGATTGAAGGGATTCTGCCCCAGTCCGCCGTAGAGGTGTTTGGCGACGACGATCGCACAGAGGGTTCCGACAACGACCAGCCACCACGGCGCCAGGGGTGGAAATGCCAGTGCAATCAGCCAGGCGGTGACCAGCGCGCTGCCATCGCTCAGGAACAGCGTGAGCGGCTTGCCACGAACCCATAACATCAGCGCCTCTCCAACCAGCGCCGCAAGGCTGGCAATCAGGAGCTGCAGCACGATACTCGCGCCGACCAGCCAGACGTACGCGGCGATCCCGGGCAGCAGTGCGGCAAGAACCTGCAGCATCACCCGTCGCACACTGGTCTGCGCGAGCACGTAGGGCGGTGTGGAGAAGTCCATCACTCGGTGGGGTGCTCCGGTATTGTCAGGGCTTCCGGGGGGGAGCCTGCCGGCTGGGCGGCCGAAGTCAGTAGCGCCAGCCGTCTGGCCTCGATGGCGGCAATCTCCTGCTTCTGTTCGGCGGTCAGTTGTTCGGTGTTGCGGGGGAGCACCGCTGCGCGCTGGGCACGGGCGCGTTCCATCGCGGCGGCAATCTTGGCTTTCCTGACCGCCTCGGCGTCGGTCGCCGGCGCCGCCTCAGCAGCCGGCAACGCCGCAGACGTGACCGTCTCGGCTTGCGCCGGTGCAACCTTCTTCTCTGAGGTCCTGGCGGCAGCAGCCTTGGCCAATCGCTCGGCTTTCTCGGCCTGCTCGCGCTCGGCACGCGCGTTGCGCAGTTCGAAACGCGCCTTGGCGGCGTCCGCAGCCTGCTTTTCCTTCTCGCGCGACCAGATTTCACTCTTGGCAAAGCGGAAGTACTGCACCAGCGGAATGTGCGATGGGCAGACGTAGCTGCAACAACCACATTCGATGCAGTCGAAGATATGGTATTCCTGAGTCTTCCCGAAGTTCCGGGCGCGCGCGAACCAGTACAGTTCAAAGGGTTGCAACTCGTGCGGACAAACGTCGGCGCAGGCGCCGCAACGGATGCACGGCATCTCCGGCGGGTTCGGCGGAAACAGGTTCGGCGAACCCGCGATGATGCAGTTCGTAGCCTTGACCACCGGCGCCGCGAGGTCACCGATTTCAAAGCCCATCATCGGCCCGCCCATCAGATAGCGGCTGGTGTCGGCTTTCGGCTTGCCGAGCGCGACCACATCCCGCATCGGGGTACCGAGTAACACTTCCCAGTTGCGCGGCTGTTCGACATTGCCGGTCAGGGTGACGATGCGTGAAATCACCGGCTCACCATGGGCCAGTGCACGATAGGCGGTATAGGCCGTGGCCACGTTGAAACACTGCACACCGAGCTCGGTCGAGCGCTTGCTGGCCGGAACTTCCTTGCCGGTAAGCACACGGATCAACTGCTTGGCGCCGCCGGCCGGATAGCGTGTCGGGACGGCAACCACTTCATGGTCCTCGCCAAGGCGCCGCACCGCGAGCTGCATGGCGGCAACGGCTTCGGGCTTGTTGTCCTCGATACCGATCAGCACTCTTCGGGCCGCCAGCAGGTCACGGAAGATGGCGGCGCCGCGCACGATCTCCTCGGCACGCTCGCGCATCAGCAGGTCGTCGCAGGTCATGAAAGGCTCGCACTCGGCGCCATTGATCACCAGGTGTTCGACGGGCACGGTGCGGGCCGCGGTCAGCTTGGCATGGCTCGGAAAAACAGCCCCGCCAAGGCCCACGACGCCCGCGTCGCGCAGCAGCTCGCGCACACGTTCGGGAGCCAGACTGCGGTGGTCGAGCGGCGTACGGGCAATCCACTGCTCACGACCATCCGGCTCGATGACCACCGACAAGGTCGGCAAGCCGGAAGGATGCGCGGCCACATGCTGCTCGACAGCCAGCACGGTGCCGGACGTCGGCGCATGCACCGCTGCCGACATCCAGCCGTCGGCAGCACCGATCACCTGCCCTTTGAGCACCTGTTCACCGGCCTGCACCAGAGGATTCGGCGCACCGCCGAGACTCTGGTGGAGCGGCACGTACAAGCGTAACGGCATCGGCACCTGACCAATCGGCGACTGCACCGAAGGCGCCTTGCGGGTCTGTGGCTTGACGCCCCCCTTGAAACTGAACAGTTGCTGCAACATTCCGGGCAACTCAGGCCGCCCGCTTGATTTCGATCACCGGATATTTCCATTTCCAGTTGTCAATGTTTTCGGCGATCGGCTGCATGAAGATACACTCGACCGGACAGGGCTTGACGCACAGTTCACAGCCCGTGCACAGCGGCTCGACGATGGTGTGCATCTGCTTGGCAGCTCCGACGATGGCATCCACCGGACAGGCCTGGATACACAATGTGCAGCCGATGCAGGTCTGTTCGTCGATGAATGCCACCTGCTTCGGCTTCTCCTCAGCCTCCAGCGGCTTGACTTCGCGACCGAGCAGATCGGCCAGCTTGCGCACCCCATCGATGCCGCCAGGGGGGCACAGGTTGATCTCCGCCTCGCCGGCAGAAATGGCTGCGGCGTACGGTTTGCAACCCGGATAACCGCACTGGCCGCACTGCGTCTGCGGCAGGATGGCTTCGATCTTTTCGACCAGCGGGTCGCCTTCGACCTTGAACCTGATCGACGCATAGCCGAGCGCAGCACCCAGCACGACGGCGCCCAGCGCCATGATCGCCAGGGTGGTGATCATTGATACTTGTCCAGCCCGGCAAAACCCATGAAAGCCAGGCTCATCAGCCCGGCGGTGACCATGGCAATGGCCGTACCACGAAAACAGGTCGGCACATCGGCGCCCTCGACGCGTTCGCGGATACCCGCAAAGAGCACGAGGACCAGCGAAAAGCCGATCGCGCTGGCGGCACCAAAGAGAAGAGACTCGACGAAGTTGTATTTGTTGGCCACGTTCAGCAACGGCACCCCGAGGACCGCGCAGTTGGTGGTGATCAGCGGCAGGTAAATGCCGAGCACCTGGTGCAGCAGGGGGCTGGTCTTCTGGATCACCATCTCGGTGAGCTGGACGATGGCGGCAATGGTGACGATGAAGGACAAGGTCCGCAGGTACTCCAGCCCGAAGGGCATCAACAGGTAGTGGTCGATGACGTAGCTGGCACCGGTGGCGACGGTGAGCACGAAGGTCGTCGCCGCGCCCATGCCGAAAGCCGTCTCCAGCTTTTTGGAGACGCCCATGAACGGGCACAGGCCGAGAATCCTGACCAGGACAACGTTATTGACCAGGACAGCGCCGATGATGATGAACAGATAGTGGGTCATGGCTCGCGTGAGCAGGAGGCAGTGCACTCCAGGGCGCTGCGATTATCCCTTGTCAGGTGCGCGCATACAACCACGTTATGCGTACCGCTATCGGAACTCAAACACGGTGTTGCCTGGCGATCGCAGCAGCCGCTTCTGCGACCAGTTCGGGGCCGCGGTAGATGAAGCCCGTATACAACTGCACCAACCGCGCACCAGCGGCGATTTTCGCCGCAGCATCAGCACCGCTGAGGATGCCGCCGACGCCGATGATCGGCACTTCGCCGGCCAGGGCAATGGCCAGTTTGTTGAGGACCGCATTTGACATCGCCAGGAGCGGTGCGCCGGACAGACCACCCGCCTGCTCGGCGTTAGGCAAGCCTTCGACGCCGACGCGCGCAAGCGTGGTATTGGTGGCGATGACGCCGTCCATGCGATGCCGGCAAAGCAGCGCTGCAATCGCATCGACTTGCGAGTCGTCAAGGTCCGGGGCAATTTTCAATGCCAGCGGCACATACTTGCCATGCCGATCGGCGAGCCGGGACTGCTGGCTTTTCAGGCTTCCGAGAAGGGCATCGAGCGCTTCGTCGCGCTGTAATTCACGCAGATTCCTGGTGTTTGGGCTGGAGACATTGACCGTCACGTAACTGGCCGCGGCATAGACGCGTTCGAGACAGAATAGATAGTCGTCGGCGGCCTTGTCGATCGGGGTATCAAAGTTCTTGCCGATATTGATGCCCAGGATGCCACCACGGCGCGGGAAATCGGCAGCGTCGACATGGGCCAGCAGTTGGTCAACGCCGTCGTTGTTGAAACCCATGCGATTGATGATTGCCTGTCTTTCCGGAATGCGGAACAGGCGCGGTCGGGGATTCCCGGGCTGCGGACGCGGGGTGATGGTGCCGATCTCGATGAAGCCGAAACCAAGCGCGGCCAGCGCGTCGATGTGTTCGCCGTTCTTGTCCACACCGGCGGCCAGGCCAACCGGATTGGGGAAATTGATCCCCATGACCGGCACCGGATCCGGCGGCACCGGCCTGGCCACCAGGCAGGTCGCTCCCGCTGCCTTGAGCCAGTCGACGCCAGCCATGCCGATGCCGTGCGCGGTTTCGGGGTCTAGGGTAAACAACAACTGGCGCAGCACGGAATACAACATGCGCGCATTTTACCGCATCGCAGCGGACAACGCCTCGCTTGCGGGCTCTAGCGCACGCTGAGGACGCGGCGCGGCCGCAGGTTCCCCACTTCATCGACCTCGCCGAGGCCGAGCAGGCACGCGTCGGCATAGACTCGGCATCGCCCGGGGAGTGCGGCAGTAGTGACCGGATTTCCGTGCACAAAACGTAACCCCGCCGGCCCATCGAGAGATACCGCCGGCAGACTCTGCAGCAGCGTATCTGGCGCCAATAGCCAGGCCGCACGATCGGACTCCGGCATTTCGGCAAGCTGATCGAGGGTCACCGCGTCGACAATCGACAACGCGCCGACCGCGACTCGTCGCAAGGCGGTCAGGTGCGCAGCACTTGCGAGCGCAGCCCCGAGATCCTCGGCCAGGCTGCGCACATAGGTACCCTTGCTGCAGGCGATGCGCAAGCGACAGCGGTCGCCCGAAAAATTCAGCAACCGCAACTCGTGTACCGTCACCTCACGCGCCTCGCGCTCGACTTCGATACCCTGGCGGGCCAGCTCGTAGAGCGGTCTGCCATCGCGCTTCAGCGCCGAGTACATCGGCGGAATCTGGCGAATCGGCCCACGGAAACGGTGCAGAGCGGCTGCGAGTTCGCTCTCTCCAAAATCCACCGGACAGCGCATGATCACCGCCCCGTCGGCGTCACCGGTGTCGGTCCTGACCCCGAACTGGAGTTCGGCTTCATAGGTCTTGTCGGCCGCGAGCAGGTCGACCGAGAACTTGGTGGCTTCACCGAAACAAAGCGGCAGCAGACCGCTGGCCAGAGGATCGAGCGTCCCGGTGTGCCCCGCCTTGGCCGCAGAAAAGAGACGCCGTGCGGCCTGCAACGCCGAGTTCGACGACATGCCGGTCGGCTTGTCCAGCAGCAGCACGCCATCCACGCGCCGCCAGGCCTTCCTGGCGGTCAATTCAGGCCTGATGGTCTTGATCCGAGATCGCCACGGCCTCGCTGATCAGCTTCGACAACTGCGCGCCGCGTTCCAGCGATTCGTCGAACACGAAATGCAGTTGTGGCGTCATGTGAATGCTGATGCGCTTGCCCAACTCGCTGCGCAGAAATCCTGCGGCCTTTTCCAGGCCCTCCTGCACCGATTCGAGAGTGTCGCTGCCGGCGAGGCTACTGAAGAAGATTTTGGCGTGCGCGTAGTCGGGACTCACCTGCACATCGGTCAGACTGATCATCCCGACGCGCGGGTCCCGGAGTTCGGTCCGGATCACCTCGGCAAGTTCACGCCGAATTTGTTCGGCAATCCGGTCCCGTCGGGAAAACCCCCTGTTGGTAGCCACTTACAGCGTCCTGGCAACTTCCGTGACGTCATACACTTCGAGTTGGTCGCCCTCCTCGTAGGCACTGAAATTCTTCAGTGAGAGGCCGCATTCAAAGCCCCCGCGAACCTCCCTGACGTCCTCCTTGAAACGCTTCAAGGACTCGATTTCGCCATCCCAGACGACGATGTGGTTGCGCAGCAGACGCGCACGCGAGCTCCGCTTGATCACTCCTTCAAGCACGTAGCAGCCGGCGATGGTGCCGATGCGGGTGGCGCGGAACACCTGCCTGATCTCGACCAGACCGGTGATGTCCTCCCGCTTCTCGGGTGAAAGCATGCCGGACAGTGCAGCCTTCACTTCATCCACCGCGTCGTAGATGATGTTGTAGTAGCGGATATCGACGCCGGCGGTTTCTGCCGCCTTGCGTGCACCGGCGTCGGCACGCGTATTGAAGCCGATGATGACCGCCTTCGAAGCCTGCGCCAGATGGACGTCGGACTCGCTGATCGCGCCCACCGCCGCGTGAATGACGTTGACCTTGACTTCGCCGGTCGACAACTTCTGCAGGGACTGCACCAGTGCTTCCTGGGAGCCCTGTACGTCGGCCTTGATGATCAGTGCCAGAACCTTGGCTTCCGCTTCCGTCATCTGATCGAGAATGCTCTCGAGATTCGCTGCCTGCTTGGTTGCCAGTTTGACATCGCGATACTTGCCCTGACGGAACAGGGCGATCTCGCGCGCCTTGCGCTCGTCCGCCAATACCACGGCTTCCTGCCCGGCAGCCGGGACATCCGAGAGACCCAGGATTTCGACCGGAATCGACGGACCGGCCTCCTTGATGACCTTGCCGTTTTCGTCGAGCATCGCCCGTACCCGACCAAACACCTGGCCGGCAAGCAACACGTCACCCTGGCGCAGCGTTCCGGACAGCACCAGCATCGTGGCCACTGGCCCGCGCCCACGGTCCAGGCGGGCCTCGATGATCAGGCCCTTGGCCGGCGCATTCCTCGGCGCCTTCAATTCCAGTACCTCGGCCTGCAGCAGGACGTTTTCGAGCAGTTCGTCGATACCCACGCCGGTCTTGGCCGAGACACTGACGAAGGGGGCGTCGCCGCCATATTCCTCCGGCACCACTTGTTCGCCAACCAACTCCTGTTTCACCCGCTCGGGCTGAGCTCCCGGTTTGTCAATCTTGTTCACTGCCACCACGATCGGCACTCCGGCCGCTTTCGCATGGTGAATCGCTTCCCGAGTCTGCGGCATCACGCCGTCGTCGGCCGCCACCACCAGAATGACCAGGTCGGTGGCCTTGGCCCCGCGTGCGCGCATGGCGGTAAACGCCTCGTGACCCGGCGTGTCGAGGAAAGTCACCATGCCGCGGTCGGTCTGCACATGATAGGCACCGATGTGCTGGGTAATGCCACCCGCCTCGCCACTGGCGACGCGGGTACGGCGAATATAGTCGAGCAAGGATGTCTTGCCATGGTCGACGTGTCCCATCACCGTGACCACCGGGGCTCGCGACTCAAGCGGAACGTCTTTCTGCTCAGCGGAGCTGTCATCCAGGAAGGCATCGGGATCGTCGAGCTTGGCCGCGAAAGCCTTGTGACCCATTTCTTCGACGATGATCATCGCCGTTTCCTGATCGAGTGCCTGATTGATGGTCACCATCGAGCCCATCTTCATCAGTGCCCTGATCACTTCGGTTGCCTTGACCGCCATCTTGTGCGCCAGGTCGGCGACCGAGATGGTTTCGGGCACGTACACCTGATGAACCACCGGATCGACCGGCAACTGGAAGGAATGCTGCTCGTCCTCGTCGCCGCCGCCGCGACCCGCTCGCTTGCCATGCTTGCTGTCTCGCCAGCCAGTGCCACCGGTCGCGCCGCGCGTCTTCAGTCCGGGCCGCTTGTTGGCCCCTTCACTCTTCCACTGGCCTTTTTTGTCTGCCACCTTCTTTTCGGGCGCTTTCTTGTCCGGCACCTTCTTGTCGGTGGTCGCTGGCTTGGCCACCGGCTTGTGCAGCGTCTTGTCTTCCGTTGGCCGATCACTCGCCGTCTGTGCGGCAACCTGCTTGGCAACCCCCGCGGCCTTGGCGGCGATCGCCTTTTCTTCCGCATCCTGCTTCAGTCGAGCGAGATCGGCGCTGCGTTGCTGCTTGCTCTTGAACTCGGCCTCCTGCAGGGCACGCAGTTCGGCGTTGCGCCGCTCTTCCTCGGCGCGCAGTCGCTGCTGTTCTTCACCAATGATCGAGGCGCGCGTCACCACCTTCTTGGCGCCCGCCCTGGCGTCGGGTGCAGCGACTGCTGGCTCGATTCTCGTATCGGCGGCTATGGCAGCGCCACGCACCGGTGCGTCGGCAGTTGCCTTGCCCTTACCCTTGCCCCTGACGTCACTCGGCGGCGCCGTTTTCACTTCGACAGCGGGCACGGCCCGAACTTCGACCACGGGCTCCACTGCCTTCACTTCGACAATCGGTACTGCCTTGGCTTCAACCAGGGGCACAGCTTTCACTTCGCTGGGTGGCGCCGTCTTGACTTCAACGGCCGGCTCGACTCTCGTTTCGACCACGGCTTCGGCTCTGGTTTCAGCCACCGCCTCGGCGGCAACGACCACCGCTTCGGGCACTGCCGGAAGCGGCTGCCCGGGGGAACGTTCGGCACGCACCTCGGAGACATCCCGTTTGACGAGAACGCGCTTCTTGCGCACCTCGACCTGCACCGTATGCGATTTTCCGTGCGCGTCGTGAGATCTGATCTCGGTCGTTTCCTTGCGTGTCAGGGTGATCTTGGTCTTGGCGTCCGCCGGCCCATGCGATCGACGCAGATACTCCAGCAACCTGGATTTGTCCTGCTCGGACAGCAGATCGTCTGCCTGCTTCTTGGCCACACCGGCTTTCTGCAATTGCTCGAGCAACGCCCCAGCCGGCATCTTGAGCTGGGTCGCAAATTGGGCAACACTTGTTTGCGCCATATGTATTCCTCTTTCCCGCTTACTCGAACCAGTGCGCACGCGCCGTGGTGATCAGTTGTTTGGCCCTTTGGGCATCAATGCCGGTGATCTCGGTAAGTTCGTCGACGGCCAGATCGGCAAGATCGTCGCGCGTCTTGATGCCACTACCAGCCAGCTTACCGGCCAGTGACTTGTCCATCCCTTCGAGAGTCAGCATGTCCTCGGCGACGTCGCCGATCTTCTCCTCGGTGACGATCGCGTCGGTCAGCAGAACGTTACGTGCCCGTTCGCGCAGTTCCTGAACCGTTGCCTCGTCGAAGGCCTCGATCTCGAGCATTTCGTGCAGCGGCACATAGGCCACTTCCTCAAGGGTCGAGAAGCCTTCGTCGATGAGGATGTTGGCGACATCCTCATCGACATCGAGTTTTTCCATGAACAGCACGCGGATCGCCGCAGCTTCGGCCTCGACCAGAGTCTTCGACTCTTCCTCGGTCATCAGGTTGATCGTCCAGCCGGTCATTTCCGACGCGAGGCGAACGTTCTGGCCCCCACGACCGATGGCGATCGCCAGATTCTGCTCGTCAACCACCACGTCCATGCTGTGCTTTTCCTCGTCGACGATGATTGAGCTGACTTCGGCCGGCGCCAGCGCGCCCACGACAAACTGTGCCGGGTCAGCCGACCAGAGGACGATATCCACACGCTCGCCAGCCAGTTCATTGGTTACCGCAGTCACCCGGGAACCGCGCATCCCGACACAGGTCCCGATGGGATCGATACGCTGGTCATTGGACTTGACCGCGATCTTCGCACGCATACCGGGGTCGCGAGCCGCGGCCTTGATCTCCAGCAGGCCATCATCCACTTCGGGGACTTCCAAGGCGAACAGTTGAATAATGAATTCCGGCGCGGTACGCGAGAGGACCAGTTGTGGTCCACGCGCCGAGCGGTCGATGCGCAACAGATAAGCCTTGACACGATCACCGATGCGCAGATTCTCTCGCGGAATCATCTGATCGCGCGGCAACAAGGCTTCCATCTTGCCGGTTTCGATGATCGCGTTGCCACGCTCCATGCGCTTGATCGTGCCGGTCACCAGATGTTCCTTGCGACCCAGGAAATCGCTCAGCACCTGTTCCCGCTCGGCATCGCGAATCTTCTGCAGAATCACCTGCTTGGCCGCCTGCGCACCGATCCGACCGAAGTCTATGGGCTCCAGAGCCTCTTCCAGGTAATCCCCGATCTCGACCTCGGGATCCTGCGCCTGCGCTTCCGACAACGGCACCTGCTGCTCCTCGTCAAGGAAGTCCTGATCGGCAACGACCTCCCAGCGACGGAAGGTCTCGAAATCGCCGGTTTCGCGATCAACCGCAACGCGGACGTTTGCGTCGTCGTGGATACGCTTCTTGGTAGCCGACGCCAGCGCCATTTCCAGCGCGCCGAAGACGATATCCTTGGTCACGTTCTTTTCACGTGCCAGGACATCTACCAGCAGCAAGATTTCGCGGCTCATTTCCTCATTACCTCCTAAACCAGCCTGTCGCCCGATTTCAGCATGTCGAACTTGGGCACCAGCCGTGCCTTGTCAATATTGACCAGGTCGACCTCCATTTCGCCCGCATCGGTCTGCAGACGCAGCCTGCCATCCTGAATGCCGTGCAGTACGCCGCTGAAGTTGCGCCGGCCGTTCAACGGCAGGCGCAACTTCAATGTGATTTCGGAACCCGCGAATCGCTCGAAATCAGTGGCTTTCTTCAACGGCCTGTCGATCCCCGGCGAGGAGACTTCCAGCCGGTCATAGTCAATGTTTTCGACCGTCAGCACGCGTGAAAGCTGATTGCTCACCAGAGCACAATCCTCCACATCAACGCCGCGCGGCTTGTCCGGCTTGTCGATGAACACCCGCAGCACGCGGCCGTGCGGACTTCGTTCGACGTCCACCAGTTCATAGCCGAGGCCGGTTACCGTCTTTTCAAGAACTTCGTGCATATCCATGGCTGCAAACAAAAAATGGGCGAAACGCCCATCCCCGAAAAAATTGCCCCCTGGGGGGCGAGCGGAAAACCCTTGGATTATAACGAAAATATCAGCAGAGGTAAATCGGCCTGCGATCAATCGCGATACCTCAACGTTCCCGCGACCGCCGCGCCGGGCGCTCGGGCTGCGCCGTCGCCATCCCGAAGTCAGCCAGGAGCTTCTTCACTTCCGCCTCGGGAAGTTCCTGGACCTGACCCCGCTTCAAGCCAGGCGGCAGCAGGAAGGGGCCGTAGCGGACCCGCATCAGGCGGCTGACAACGACACCGACGGCTTCGAACATGCGCCGCACTTCACGGTTTCGCCCCTCGAACAGCGATACGCGGTACCAGCGGTTGGCCCCCTCGCCGCCGGCTTCCTGAAAGCTCGAAAATTTTGCCGGGCCGTCCTCGAGTTCGATGCCCTCCAGCAGGCGCAGTCGTGCTTCGTCGGGCAATTCGCCAAGGATCCGCACCGCGTACTCACGAACCAGCTGATAACGTGGATGCATCAGCCGATTGGCCAGATCCCCTGAAGTGGTCAACAGCAGCAGGCCACTGGTGTTGAAATCGAGACGGCCGACCGCCACCCAGCGTCCGGCCGACATCCGTGGCAGAGAGGTAAACACGTTCGGCCGGTGATCCGGGTCGTTGCGCGAAACGATTTCGCCTTCCGGTTTGTGATAAAGAATCACCCGCGGCAGGCGGTCGGAGAAGCGTAGTTGCACCAGCTTGCCATTGACCTTGATCCGGTCGCCCGGACTCACCGTCTGGCCGATATGGGCCGTCTCGCCGTTGACCATGATGCGTCCGGCGCCGATCAACGCCTCCATCTCCCGGCGCGAGCCAATGCCGCTGTTCGCCAGCAGTTTGTGCAGTCGCTCCGGCTTGCCGACGGGCTCCTGGTGACGGCTACGCCTCGACGACTCCCCGGTAGTGGTCCGCAACGCATGACGCGGATTGTCGGCCGGGAGCGAAGACGCAGGCGCAGCCGGTCGCCGTCGGCCTCCTGTCGCTGCGGGCGACGAGGACAACGGTGGTGAACGAGGAGGGTCGGCAGGAGGTCTGCGTCGGTTATTGGGCATTTGCGAGGTCCAGGGTGGGATTGATCTGTTCGAGCGCGGGCAACTCGGCGAGGCTGCGCAAACCGAGATCGTCGAGGAATTTCCTGGTGGTCGCCAGCAAGGCTGGTCGGCCAGGCGTGTCGCGATGACCGACGACATCGATCCAGCCGCGCTCTTCGAGTACCCGGATCACCTGTGTGGCAACCGTCACACCGCGGATGTCCTCGATATCGCCACGCGTTACCGGCTGGCGATAGGCAATGATGGCCAAGGTTTCCAGCACCGCTCGCGAGTAGCGCGGTGGCTTTTCAGGATTCAGCCGCTCCAGGTAGGGCATATACTCGGCACGCGTCCGAAAACGCCAGCCGCTCGCCACCTGCAACAGCTCAAGCGGACGCTCGCGCCATTCCGCGCGCAACTCGTCGAGCAGTGCACGCAGCACTTCGCCAGCGATCCGGTCGGCGAACACCTTTCGCAGTTCGGCCAGCGACAGCGGCTCGCGGGCGCTCAGCAACACCGCTTCGAGTATCCGCTTCCATTCGTCGGGAGCCTCCGGCGCATCGGCCGGCAGCGAGTTATCGGAAGTCGCCAGGCTCATCGGTCAACCTCAGGTAGATCGGGGCGAACACCTCGACCTGCGTCATTTCGAGCAGATGCTCGCGCGCCAGTTCGAGCACCGCCAGGAAGTGCACGACCAGCACCGGAACCCCCTGCGTCGGATCAAACAGATCGACGAAGTCGACAAAGCCTCCGGCCTCGCGCAGACGACGCAGGATCACGCCCATATGCTCGCGTACCGACAACTCCTCGCGCTGTACCAGGTGGCGGGTATGCAGTCTGGCCTGGCGAAGAATGCCATGCCAGGCATTCTGCAAATCCAGCGGACTGACCTCCGGCAGGCGCCGCAGCAGGGCCTTCTCGACCCAGACCTCGACCCAGTCAAAATCGCGCTCCGCTTGCGGCCACTCATTGATCTGCTGCGCCGCCAGTTTCATCTGCTCGTACTCGATCAGGCGCCGCACCAGTTCCGCTCGCGGATCCTCGGCATCGTCGCCGGTCGCCGCTTTCGGGCGGGGAAGCAGCATCCGCGACTTGATCTCGATCAGCATGGCGGCCATCACCAGATAGTCGGCGGCGAGTTCGAGATTCTGCGAACGCATCGCTTCCACGTAAACCAGATACTGCTCGGTCAGCAGCGCCATCGGAATGTCCAGTACATTCACGTTGGCCTTGCGGATCAGGTACAGCAGCAGGTCGAGCGGCCCCTCGAAGGCATCGAGCATGACCGCCATGGCGTCGGGCGGGATGTACAGGTCGCGCGGAAACTGCGCCAGTGGCTGCCCGTAGATCATGGCCAGCGGACTGACCACGCTGTCCTGGGACGCCGCCGCTGCCTCTTCGACGCTGGCAGTATCGCTCATCGGCAAGCGCAGAACGGCACCGGCGCTCAGTTGAAGTCCAGCCCGATCGCCTGACGTACGTCGCGCATCGTTTCGCGGGCGAGGCGACGTGCCGTGCTGTTGCCATCGCCAATGATCTCGCGCACCAGTTTCGGATCCTCCAGAAATGGCTGCGCGCGCGCGCGCATTGGCGCCTGCTCCCTGAGGATGCCGTCGATCACCGGCTGCTTGCAGTCGAGGCAACCGATACCGGCACTGCGACAGCCCTGCTCCACCCACGCCTGGCAAGTCTCGTCGGAGTATACCTGGTGCAATTGCCAGACCGGACAGTTGGCCGGCTCACCGGGATCGGTGCGGCGGATGCGTGCCGGATCGGTGGGCATCCGCCGGATCTTGTGCGTCACCGAAGCGGCGTCCTCGCGCAGCGTGATCGTGTTGCCGTAGGACTTCGACATCTTCTGGCCATCGAGACCGGGCATGCGCGAGGCTTCGGTCAGCAGCGCGCCGGGCTCGACCAGAATCATCTTGCCGGTGCCTTCGAGATAGCCGCACAGCCGCTCGCGATCGACATGCGCAAACCCCGGCACCTCGTCAAGCAAGGCATGCGCCAAACCGATCGCCGCCTGCTCGCCCTGCTGTTGAAAACGTGTACGCAGTTCCTCGTAACGGCGGGCCCGCTTCGCACCCAGCTTCCTGACCGCTTCCCTGGCCTTGTCTTCAAAACCTGGCTCGCGGCCGTAGAGATGGTTGAAGCGACGCGCAATCTCCCGCGAAAACTCGATATGCGGCACCTGATCCTCACCTACCGGGACCTTGTCGGCGCGATAGATCAGAATGTCCGCGGACTGCAGCAGCGGGTAACCGAGGAAACCGTAGGTCGACAGATCCTTGTTCTCCAGCTTCTCCTGCTGGTCCTTGTAGGTCGGCACGCGCTCCAGCCAGCCCAGGGGAGTCATCATCGACAGCAGCAGATGCAGCTCGGCATGCTCGGGCACCTGCGACTGGATGAACAGCGTCGCCCGGACCGGGTCGACACCCGCCGCCAGCCAGTCGATGACCATGTCCCACGCGGCATTGACGATGCCTCGCGGGTCGTCGTACTGGGTGGTCAGGGCGTGCCAGTCGGCGACGAAGAACAGGCAGGGATACTCATGCTGCAGCCGAACCCAGTTTTTCAGCACCCCATGGTAGTGGCCCAGATGCAGGCTGCCGGTCGGGCGCATGCCGGAGAGAACTCGTTCTGCGTACATGTTCTGTCTTCGTCAGTTCAGGAAGGTAATTGAAAAATGATCTCGACGAGTCCGCCGACCAGACGCATCACCGGCATCAGCAACGATCCGAGAATACCGGTAAATAGCAGCAGCAGCAGGATCGGAAAGCCGAAGCGTTCGAGTTTGGCAAATTGCCAGGCCGCATCTCGCGGCAACAGGCTGACGGCGATGCGCCCACCGTCGAGTGGCGGCAGTGGAAATAGGTTGAGCACCATCAGCGCGATGTTGATCGACATCCCGACTTCGGCCATACGCGCCATCGGCAAACTGAAGAAGTTGATTGGCAGCAACCAGGCCATCTTGGCCAGCGCCGCCCAGAACAGGAGCATCGCGAGGTTGGCACCGGGACCGGCCGCCGCGACCCACAACATGTCGCTCTTCGGATGCCGCAGGCGCCCGAAATTGACCGGTACGGGCTTTGCCCACCCGAACAGAATGCTGTTGCCGGAGACTAGCAGGATGATCGCCGGGACGAGAATCGTCCCGACCAGATCGATATGCCTGAGCGGATTGGCGGTGATCCGTCCGGCCTCCCACGCTGTCGGATCGCCGAAGTGGCGTGCCGCGTAGCCATGCGCGGCTTCGTGCAAGGTGATCGCGAAGATTATCGGCAGAGCGGCGATGGCGATGGTCTGAATCATGGCCGGGTCCATAAGCGGTTCCTTAGTCCAGACCCAGCGGCGCCAGCGCGCCGAGCCCGGCGCGAATCAGCACCGGCAGTGCCCCCGTCAGGTCGACGACCGTGGTCGGCTCGATGCCGCAATGGCCACCGTCGAGGATCAATTCAAGCTGGCCGTCGAGTCGATCACGTATCTCCCAGCCTTCAGTCAGCCGATCTTCGTCACCGGCGAGGATCAGCGTCGAGGTCAGCAACGGCTCGCCAAGGGCCTCGAGCAGCGCCAGCGTGACCGTGTGCGCCGGAATGCGCAAGCCGATGGTCTTGCGTTTCGGGTGCAGGACGCGCCGCGGCAATTCCCGGGTGCCTTCGAGGATGAAGGTGTAGCTGCCCGGCGTCGTCGCCTTCAGCAAGCGATAGCGGGCATTGTCGACCCGCGCGAACTGGCCGATCTGCGACAGGTCGCGGCACATCAGCGTCAGGTGATGCCGATCATCGACGCCACGCAGGCTGCGAATGCGCTCGACCGCAGCCTTGTCGCCGAGGTGGCAGCCCAGGGCATAGCTGGAGTCGGTCGGCAAGGCAATGACGCCGCCTTGGCGAACGACCGCGACGGCCTTTTGCAGCAGCCTCTCCTGTGGGTTGTCGGGATGAATGGTGACATACTGTATCATCGTAGCGCACTCAACCGAGGCTCAGAATGCCTGCCAGACGGGCGTCAAGCCCGCCGGCAGAGGCGCCAGTTTGCCCAGATCGACATAACTTTCACCCGGGCCATGAAAATCGGAACCGCGCGACGCCAGAAAGTCATGCTCCCTGGCCAGGCGTCCGAAAGCATCAACATGTTCCGCCGTGTGGCTGCCCGACATGACTTCGATCGCCTGCCCGCCGAGATCCTTGAACTCGCCGAGAAAACGCCGCATGTCTGCGCGCGACAGCTTGTAGCGCCCGGGATGCGCAACCACCGCCAGCCCACCAGCGCCCAGGATCCAGCGCAGCGAATCGGACAGCGTCGCCCAGCGGTGATCGACGTAACCCGGCCGACCCGGAACCAGATACGACTCGAAGACGCTGCGCAGATCCTTGCAAACGCCGCTTTCCACCAGATAACGACCGAAATGCGCACGACTGACCAGGCTCGGGTTGGCGGCGAAGCGCATCGCCCCCTCGAAAGCGCCAGCAATGCCGACCTTTTCGAGTTCGGCCGACATCCGCCGCGCACGCTCAATACGCCCCGAACGGATCGCCGCCAAGCCGGCGTTCAACGCCGGATCTGCGCGGTTGAAGGCAAGCCCCAGAATGTGGATCTGCAGCGCCTCCCATTCGATCGAGATTTCCACACCATTGACAAACGCCATGCCCACGGCGTCCGCAGCCGCACGCGCCGCCGGCAGACCGTCGAGGTCATCGTGGTCGGTCAACGCCAACATCTCCACACCGTTCGCGGCCGCGCGACGGGCAACCTCGGCAGCGGGCAAGAGACCGTCCGAACAGGTGGAATGGCAGTGGAGATCGCAGTTGAGCACGGATACGGACCAGCATGGGCAGCGGAAGTAACTATGCATGATAACGAATATGGCTAGATCGTGCGAGCGAAAGCCTTGTCCAACGTGCTATGAGCGCATCAGCCGCGTCCGCGAACACTTTGACTACCCCCGCGCAAAAAGCATAACCATAGAAAAACTTCGTCATTGGCTTGAAGCCGACGCCGGGTTAGCATTATTCGCTGCGAACTGAACGCTCGGCGCTGGATGCGGCGGGGCCGCCAACCAGTTTTCCAGACACCATTGCCCACCCCAGGAGATCCGCATGTCCAGATGGTACGAAGACAACTCCCTTTCGATCGGCCGCACGCCGCTGATTCGGCTCAACCGCATTGTCGAGGGCACACCGGCGACGCTGTTTGCCAAGATCGAAGGACGCAACCCGGCCTATTCCGTCAAGTGCCGGATCGGCGCCGCAATGATCTGGGACGCGGAAAAGCGTGGCCTGCTGGGGCCGGGCAAGGAACTGGTCGAACCCACCAGCGGCAATACCGGCATCGCGCTCGCCTTCGTCGCTGCTGCACGCGGCATCCCCCTGACCCTGACCATGCCGGAGACGATGAGCGTTGAGCGGCGCAAACTACTGGTGGCCTACGGCGCCAGACTGGTGTTGACCGAAGGTGCCAAGGGGATGAGCGGCGCCATCGCCAAGGCCGAGGAGATCGCCGCCTCCGACCCCGACCGCTACGTGCTGCTGCAGCAATTCAAGAATCCCGCCAACCCGGAAATTCACGAGCGCACCACCGGTCCCGAGATCTGGGACGACACCGACGGCCAGATCGATATCCTCGTTTCCGGCGTCGGCACCGGCGGCACCATCACCGGAGTTTCCCGTTACATCAAGAACACTCGCGGCAAGGCGATCACTACGGTCGCTGTCGAGCCCTCCGCCAGCCCGGTGCTCACTCAGACGCGTGCGGGCGAACCGCTCAAACCTGGCCCGCACAAGATCCAGGGCATCGGCGCCGGCTTCGTGCCGCAAGTCCTCGATCTCACACTGGTGGATGTCATCGAACAGGTGTCGAACGAAGAGGCCGTTGACTTCGCCCGTCGCCTGGCACGGGAAGAAGGCATTCTCTCCGGCATCTCCTGCGGGGCAGCCGTGGCCGCAGCAGTACGTCACGCCCGCAAGCCGGAGAATGCCGGCAAGACCATCGTCGTCGTCCTGCCGGACTCCGGCGAGCGCTATCTCAGCTCGGTGTTGTTCGAGGGCATCTTCGACGCTGCCGGCCTGGCGCTCTGACAAACCGGCCGGGTTGATGGATCCTGGGAAATACTAGCTGTGCGCGGCGCCGTCGGCGCGAAGGTCGAAGATCAGGACTTCGGCGACTTCTCCGGCGGTGATCTCGATCGCCGTTTCGTCGCGCAACCGCGCGCCGTCGCCAGCCTCCAGCCGCTGGCCATTGATCTGCAGCGAGCCGCGCGCGAGGTGCACATAGGCGTGGCGCGAAATACCGAGATCCAACGTCGCGCCTTCGTCACTATCGAAGAGACCGGCGTACACACGTGCGTCCTGATACACCGACAGCGAGCCGTCGGTACCATCGGGTGAAATGATCAGTCGCAGCCGGCCGCGTTTCTCGCTATCCGGGAAATGCACCTGCTGGTAGCGCGGCTCGACCCGCAAACGGTCGGGAACGATCCAGATCTGCAACAGATGCACGGGATCCTGAGGCGACGGATTGAACTCGCTGTGGCGTATGCCGGTACCGGCACTCATCATCTGCACGTCACCCGGACGGATGATCGATCCGTTGCCCATCGAATCGCGGTGTTCGAGGGCTCCTGCGAGGACATAAGTGAAAATCTCCATGTCCTGGTGTGGATGGGTGTCAAAACCCTTGCCCGGCTGAACCCAGTCGTCGTTGATCACCCGCAGGTCGGAGAAACCCATCTGACGCGGATCGAAATAGCTCCCGAAGGAGAAGGTGTGGCGGGAAGTGAGCCAGCCGAAGCTGGCGTTTCCGCGCTCATCGGCTCGACGTAATTCAAGCATGGCGTACCTCCCGTCAATTCCATCCGTCAGCGGTCAACCACCGCCTGGCGGTTAGTCCAGTTTCGCCAGGATCGACTTGGCCAGCGGCGGATTCTTGGCCAGATATTTCTTTATCCCCGAGAAGATCGCCTCGGCCATCTTGTCCTGGTAGGCGTCGTCATTGAGCCGCTTCTCCTCCTCGGGATTCGAGATGAACGCCGTCTCGACGAGGATCGACGGAATGTCGGGCGCCTTGAGAACGGCAAATCCCGCCTGCTCGACGCTGGCCTTGTGCAGGCGGTTGATGCCGCCGAGTTCACCGAGCACCGCCTTGCCAAGCTTCAGACTGTCGTTGATCGTCGCGGTTTGCGACAGATCGAGCAGCGTACGCGCCAGGATGGGGTCCTTGACGTCGAGGTTCACCCCGCCGATCAGATCGGCGGCGTTCTCCTTTTGCGCCAGATAGCGCGCGGCGGAACTCGACGCCCCACTCTCGGAGAGCACAAAGACCGAAGAACCGTTGGCGTCGGGTCTGACAAAGGCATCGGCATGGATCGAGACGAAAAGATCCGACTGGATGCGTCGGGCCTTCTGCACCCTGGCGTGCAGGGGTACGAAAAAGTCGGAATCGCGCGTCAGGACTGCGCGCATGTTGGGTTCGGCCTCGATCTTTGCGCGCAGTCGTTTGGCAACCGCCAGGGTGACGTTTTTCTCGTAGCTGCCACCACTCCCGACAGCGCCCGGGTCCTCGCCGCCGTGCCCCGGATCGAGGGTGATGGTCACCAGGCGATCGACCATTGGCCTACCCTGGCGTTTAACCACCTTCTGTTCAGCGACCTGCGGCGGCGACTCGGGTTTCGGCTCTGTCTTCGCTTCGACGGGCGGTTCCGGGCGGCTGTCCGGCCTGGCTCGGCTCTCGACTGCCGCGGGTCGCGGTTCCTTGCTGTCCAGCAGCGACAACAGCGGATCGGGCGGATTCAGGGGATAGACATCAAGAACCAGTCGATGCCCGTAACCACCCACCGGCGGCAGGACAAACACCTGCGGATTGACTTCACCCTTCAGTTCCATGACCAGGCGTACGACGCCCGGCTTGTAACGTCCCGCGCGCAACAACCTGATGTTCGGGTCGTCCGAAGCCACCTTGTTGCCCAGACTCTCAAGCACATTGTTCAATTCAATGCCCTCGAGGTCGACCACCAGGCGCTCCGGGTTCTTCACCGTGAAGTGCGTATATTTCAGGGGCGCTGCGTATTCGATGGCCACCCGCGTGTAGTCGGCTGCCGGCCAGATACGAACGGCGAGAACGCCGGAGTTGCGATTGGTCGCCGCCGGCGCGAGCGGACTGACCGTCAGGAGCAGCGAGGCACCGGTAAACTTGATCAGGTTGCGGCGTCCTGCCAGCCGCCGTTGAGCGCTTTCAGACATGTTCTCCCCTCCTCGCTGCGCGCGACGACATCCAGCGTCCGCCCCGGTTCGGCAAACTCGAAGCGAACGACGAGATCTGGTGGCGGCGCGTGCTCAGCAGCCTTATCGGGCCACTCGACAAGGCACACAGCATCATCACGGAAGTATTCGGCAAGCCCCGCATCCAAAAACTCTTCTGGAAAGTTGAAACGATAGAAATCAAAGTGATACCAGTATATCCTCGAAATCACATAAATTTCAACCAGTGTATAGGTAGGGCTTCTTACCGGCCCGACATGATTGCAGGCGCGCAACAGCCCGCGCACCAGCGTGGTCTTGCCGGCCCCCAGATCACCGTCGAGCCAGACGACCATGCCGGGACGCAACAGGGACGCCAGTCGCCGGCCGAAACTGGCGGTCGCCGTCTCGTCCGGCAGGTGCAGGCTGAACGTGGAGTGGTTATCATCCGGGCTATGCACGCAGGTGACTCCAAAACAGGCACTCAACTCGGGCCGGGGCAAGGCCCGACCGATTATGCGCAAGTGGTCAGCAGGATCAAGGCTTGGGGACAGGAACTCGGCTTTGCGGCGATCGGCATTGCGACCACCGACGTTACCGCGGCCAGGCCAAGGCTGATGCGCTGGCTGGAACTGGGGCGGCACGGCGAAATGGATTATATGGCCAAACACGCAAACCTGCGCGCGACACCGCAAGGCCTGCTGCCGGACACCCTGTCGGTCATCTCCGCCCGCCTGCCTTACTGGCCTGCGGCGGCCGACGCCCGGCAGCTTCTCGCTGCCAGCGAGCGAGCCTACGTCTCCCGCTATGCCCTCGGGCGCGACTATCACAAGACGATGCGTCGGCGACTCCAGCAACTCATCGACCGCCTGCACCGGGAAGCGGCAGCGCTACACTTGACCGAATCCTTTGCCTGCCGTGCGTTTTCCGATTCGGCACCGGTGCTGGAAACCGAGTTTGCGGTGCAATCGGGCGTTGCCTGGCGCGGCAAGCACACGCTGTCGCTGACGCGCACAGGATCATGGCATTTTCTCGGCGAAATCTATACCACCTTGCCGCTGCCCCCCGACAGACCGATCGGCGATCACTGCGGTGACTGCCGTCGTTGCCTTGACTGCTGTCCCACCCAGGCCATCGTGGCGCCCTACGAGGTCGACGCCCGCTTGTGCATTTCCTACCTGACCATCGAACTGCAGGGCGCAATCCCGACAGCGCTGCGCCCCTTGATCGGCAATCGCATCTACGGTTGCGACGATTGCCAGTTGTGTTGCCCCTGGAACCGCTTTGCCGGCATCGGCGATCCCGACTTCGGCGTGCGCGAAGGACTCGATGCGGCGCCTCTGACAACCCTCTTCGCCTGGAGCGAGGACACTTTCAATACGCGCCTGGCCGGCAGTGCGATCCGCCGCATCGGCCACCAGCGCTGGCTGCGCAACATCGCCGTCGCACTCGGGAACGCCGAAAGCTCGCCGACAAACCTCGCGGCGCTGGCTTCGCGGCAGGACGACCCCTCGCCTCTGCTGCGCGAACACGTCGGCTGGGCGCTGGCCCGGCATGCAGGGAAAAGCGCACGCCCTGGCGAAGGCGGGCGCTGAGCGACCGGCCTGTCCGCAGGAGCCAGGGCCCGCGCCTACGAGCCGCCGGGAATGACGCGCTCACATGTTCGGGTAGTTTGGCCCACCGCCGCCTTCGGGTGCCACCCAGCGGATGTTCTGCGTCGGATCCTTGATGTCGCACGTCTTGCAGTGCAGACAATTCGACGCATTGATCTGCAGACGCGGCCCGCTCGCGTCCTCGACGATCTCATAGACGCCCGCCGGGCAGTAACGCTGCTCGGGCGAGGCATATTCCTTGAAATTGACCGCGATGGCCTTGCTGCTGTCGAGCAGCTGCAGATGCACGGGTTGCTCCTCTTCGTGCGCGGTATTCGAGACAAATACCGACGACAGCCGATCGAAAGTCAGTTGCCCGTCGGGCCTGGCGTAGTCGATGGGCTGACAGTGGGCCGCCGGGACGAGCTGCGAGTGGTCGTTGCTGCGGTCCTTGAGCGTGAAGAACATGTGGCCACCGAACAGATTCTGCTGGATCCAGTTGAAGGCCCCGCCCAGGAAGGTGCCAAACTTGTGCAGCGCCGGCCCGAAATTACGCGCCTGAAAGAGTTCTGCATGCAGCCAGGAAGACTCGAAGGCGCTGGCATAGGCCACCAGGTCGCTGCGCCCCCCGTCTCCGGCCTTTAGCGCCGCATGGACCGTCTCGGCCGCCAGCATGCCGGACTTCATGGCCGTGTGAATACCTTTGATCTTGGCGAAATTGAGCGTCCCGGCATCACAGCCAATCAGCAGTCCGCCGGGGAAAGTCTGTTTCGGCAGACTGTTCAGTCCACCCTTGGTAATCGCGCGCGCACCATAACACAGGCGCTTGCCGCCTTCGAGAGTCTTCCGGATTTCGACCTGCGTCTTGAAGCGCTGAAATTCCTCGAAAGGCGAAAGATACGGATTGGCATAATTGAGGTCGGCGATCAGGCCAACCGCGACCTGGTTATCCTCCATGTGATAGAGGAAGGAACCGCCGGTGGCACCATGCTCGCTGAGCGGCCAGCCGGCACCATGCACCACCAGCCCCGGTCGATGCTTTGCGGGATCGATCTGCCAGAGTTCCTTGATCCCGAGGCCATAGTGCTGCGCCGTCGCGCCGGCAGCAAGATCGTAGTGCGCGATCAGTTCCTTGCCGAGTTGGCCGCGCGACCCTTCGGCAAGCAGCGTGTACTTGGCGTGCAACTCCAGGCCGGGCTGGAAACTGTCCTTCGGCTTGCCTTCCTTGTCACGCCCCATATCGCCGGTGGCCACGCCCTTCACCGAACCGTCGTCGTGATAGAGGATTTCGGCGGCGGCGAAACCGGGGAAGATCTCCACGCCAACGCCTTCCGCCTGTGCGGCCAGCCAACGACAGAGGCTGCCCAGGCTGATCAGGTAATTGCCCGCGTTATGCATCGGTGCCGGAACGGCAAATCCCGGCAGCCTGACCGCCGCGGTCTCGCTGCGATAGAGATAGACCTGATCTTCAGTGACCGGGGTGTTCAGCGGCGCTCCCAGCGCCTGCCAGTCTGGCAGCAGTTCATCGAGTGCACGACTCTCGAAGAGCGCCCCAGAAAGAATGTGCGCCCCGACCTCCGAACCCTTTTCCAGAACCATGACCGCCAGTTCGGGATCGAGCTGTTTGAGGCGTATCGCCGCGCTCAAACCCGCCGGACCCGCACCGACAATCACCACGTCATACTCCATCGCTTCCCGTTCCATCACCGCTCCTCAAGGTATCTCAATCGATCCGGTCCCGACCGGAGGCCCACCGACAGCAGGCAGGGCTGCTTGGGGCGACCTCGATCAGCCTGCATACGTCCCGCGATATACCCGAGTCCGTGAGCCCGGTCAACGACTGTGTGGCAGGCGATAATCCCTGAACAACTCGCGCAGCCGGAGCTTGTGCAGTTTGCCGGTGGCGGTATGCGGCAATTCGTCCACGAAAGCGACATCGTCGGGAAGCCACCAGTGGGTCACCTTGCCCGCCAGAAACTGCAGCATCGACTCGCGGTCCAGTGCCTGACCGGGTTTCCTGACCACGATCAGCAGTGGTCGCTCCTGCCACTTGGGATGCGGCGCACCGATCACCGCGGCTTCTGCAACCGCCGGGTGGCCAATCGCCGCGTTCTCGAGGGCAATCGACGAAATCCACTCGCCCCCCGACTTGATGACGTCTTTCGAGCGGTCGGTGATCTGCATGTAACCGTCGGCGTCGATGGTCGCCACGTCGCCGGTGTCGAAAAACCCCGCTGCGTCGAGAGCGGCAGTGCCCTCGTCACGGTAGTAGCCGCAGGTAATCCAGGGTCCCCGCACCAACAGGTGGCCGGATGCCATGCCATCATGGGGCAGACTGGCGCCGTCGTCATCGACAATCTTCATCTCGACGCCATAGACCGCCCGGCCCTGCTTCTCCTGGATGCCCAGACGCTGCTCAAGCGTATAACCGCCGTGTTTCGGCAGCAGATTGCAGACCGTGCCCAGAGGCGACATTTCGGTCATCCCCCAGGCGTGCACGACGAACGCACCGAAAGTCGTCTCGAAGCGTTCGCTCATCGCCCGCGGCGCCGACGATCCGCCGATCACGACGCGCCGCAGACAGAGGTCTTCCTTCGGCGTCAGCCGTTCTGCATCCACATATTGCAGCAGCATCAACCAGACCGTGGGCACACCGAGGGCCAGGGTCACCTTCTCGTCGCGCATCAATTGGTAGACACTCTTGCCGTCAAGAGCCGGACCGGGCATGACCAGCCTGGCTCCGCACATCGCGCCGGCATAGGGCATGCCCCAGGCGTTGACGTGAAACATCGGAACCACCAGTAGAGCGGTCTCGCCAGCGCCGATGGCCAGACCGTCGGTCGCACAGGCGGCCCAGGAGTGGAGCACCGAGGAGCGGTGGGAGTAAAGCACGCCTTTGGGATTGCCGGTGGTGCCGGACGTGTAGCATAGCGACGACGCCGTCGTTTCGTCGAACTGCGGCCACAGATAGTCACTCGTTTGCGCATCGAGCAGTTCTTCGTAGCACAACAAGCGGGGAATGCTGCACTCCGGCAGGTGTTCGCGGTCGGTCATCACGACGAAACCACGGACCGTCGGCAATGCCTTTGCCAGCCTTTCGACCAGCGGCACGAAGCTCAGGTCGAAAAACAGGAACTGATCTTCGGCATGGTTGACGATGTACTCGATCTGTTCGGGGAACAGACGCGGGTTGATGGTGTGCAGAACCGCTCCCATCCCTGAAACGCCGTAATACAGTTCCATGTGCCGATAACCATTCCAGGCCAGCGTCGCGATGCGATCGCCGGGCCCAACCCCCCGAACCTCCAGGGCATTGGCCAGTTGCTTGGCGCGGCGGTGGATGTCGGCATAAGTGCAGCGATGGATCGGGCCCTCCGTTGTGCGTGAAACGATCTCAGCGTGCGGATGAAAACAGGCTGCGTGCTCGATCAGCGACGAGATCAACAGCGGTCGGTCCTGCATGAGTCCTTTCGGCATCGGTATTCCTCCTGTGTGGGTCCTGCATTACAGTGACTTCAGCGCGCGCCAAAGCTCGTCAGTGTAGGCTGGGAACTGGTGGATGTCGGCGTGCGCCGCACCGTCCACGCGCAGCAAGCGGGCCTGCGGCGCTAACGACAACAATTGCTCACTGTGCCGTATCGGAATAAACGTATCCGACTCGCCATGCACCAGTAGCAGGGCAGTGCGCATGCGGACAACGTCACTGCAGGTTGCGAGAGGATAACGCAGGAGGACGGTCGGCAACAGCGGATAGTGATAGGCCATCAACTGGGCCATGTCACAGTATGGCGAGACAAGGATGGTCAGATCCGGATGCACCTCAACAGCCAGGCCGGCGGCGAGCGCCGTGCCCAACGAGCGGCCATAAATTACCTTCCGCTTGCCTGCGTATTGTGCTTCCACCGTCCGCCAGGCGGCCAGCACATCGGCACGCAGTTGCGCTTCGCTTTCGATGTGGCCGCTGCTCTTGCCATAGCCGCGGTAGTCGAGCATGAAGAGATCATAGTTGACGGCGCGGTAGAAGTCGCTGTGGATAAACCATGTTGACAGGTTGCCGGTGTTGCCGTGCAGGAAGAACACCACGCCCTGTGGATTCGGCAACTTCAGGTGTAGGGCCGAGAGCGTCTCGCCACCCACGTCGATACTCACCTCGTGGACATCGTCGAGAACGAAGCGGTGCGCCACTGGCAACGGCTCCGGACGAAAGATCAGACGCTCCTGACAGTAATGGATCCAGATCAGCAATACCAGATAGGCGCCACTGGCAATCACTGCCGCGAGCAGCGCGGCACACCGCCATCCCTGGCGCCATCCGAACCGTTGACTGGCGCCGATCACCTCAGACAGGCCTGCGAGTCCCGCTTGTACCTCCCGCTGGCGAGCGGCGACGAAGCAGCGATCAAGCGAGTTCCCGAAAGCGCTGAATCAGCGGCGCTTGCGCCAGCAATTCGCCGGCCCGCGCGATCGCCGTGGCTACATGCGGTGTCGCCAGGTGTGCTTCTGCCGCCGCCTGATCACGCCATTGCTCGACGCTCACGAATTCGAGCGGATTGTCCTCATTTTCAAAGAAATCATAGCTGACGCAGCCGGTTTCGTTGCGGCTAGGACCCAGGAGATCTCGAAGCACCGTGCGAAGCGCCATCTCACTCCCCATGCGTGCGGTAAGCCGTGCCATGACCCTGACCATTCTTGACTCCTTTCATTCTGCGATCTGCAAAGGGGCACACCGGGATGAGCGCCCCACCATCATCATACGCATCGCCCGACTCGACGGATGCGCTGCCACGGCCCTGTTCCCAATCACCAAATGGCGGTGGTCCCAGGGATTCGCGTGCGCGGCTTCGGGCGCCGACGTTGCGGCAGCCAGCGAAGCGCCCAGGAGCGCGCGCGCAAGGCACGCTCGACGGCCCACACCAGCCAGAGCGGCGCCGGCTGCAAGTCGAACGCCGTGCGCAGTGCCTGATCAAGCAGGGCGTGAATGCTGTGGCGGACGAGAGGGCGAAAGGACACGGGAAACCAGTCCCCACCTTCCGGAGGAGGAACTCATCGTACCCCAAGGCATGGTAAAATAACCTATCCACCAGGTCAGGATACGAAGGCGAGCTCCGATCTGGTTCACCAGGGCTTCGACCGTTGTCCTGAACAGGAGGCAAGGACAAGGCGGACGACGGCATCCGCGAGTTCGAAGCCATCACCGCACATCGGCAAGGAGGCCGCATGACTGAGTTCTCGACCCTGCTGCAGCAGGGCAATGCCTGGCTTTTCGTACCCAGCGCGATCCTGCTCGGCGCCCTGCACGGCCTTGAACCCGGCCACTCCAAGACCATGATGGCGGCCTTCATCGTCGCCATTCGCGGTACGGTGACACAGGCCGTCCTGCTCGGACTGTCGGCAACGATTTCCCACACGGCGGTGGTCTGGGCGGTAGCGATGGCGGGCCTGTACTTTGGACGCAACTGGAATGCCGAGGTGACCGAATCCTACTTCCAGGTGGCGTCGGGCGTGCTCATCGTTGGCGTAGCCGGCTGGATGATGTGGCGAACCTGGCGGCAGCAGCACGCCGCACATGCCCATGAGCACGACGAACACGACCACCATCATGATGAGAGCAAGCGCATCGATACAGGCCACGGAGTAGTCCGGCTGGACGTCTTTGAAGAGGGAGTGCCGCCGCGCTTCCGGCTGTTTCGCGAAAGCCGGCACGGCCACTTGTGGACAGCCGAACAGGTGAGCGTTGAGACGGAACGGGCAGACGGCAGTCGCCAGCGCTTCAGCTTCGTGCAACGCGATGGCTTTGTCGAGTCGGAGCAGGAGATTCCCGAGCCGCACGAGTTCGTTGCCCGCCTGCGCCTGGGCGATGAACACCACAGCCACGACTATGACGTCGAGTACGTCGAGCACGCGCACCATCATCATGCGATCAAGGACTACGAGGGCCTGGATGTGTCGGCGCCGGGCTACCAGGACCCGCATGAACTGGCCCACGCCAACGACATTCGGCGCCGTTTCGCCAACCGCGAAGTGACCACCGGCCAGATCGTCATCTTCGGCCTGACTGGCGGGCTGATTCCCTGTCCTGCCTCCATCACCGTGTTGCTGCTCTGCCTGCAACTGAAGGAGATCGCGCTCGGTGCCGCCCTGGTCCTGTGTTTCAGCATTGGTTTGGCGCTGACGATGGTGGCGTCTGGCGCACTGGCTGCCCTGAGCGTGCGGCACGTCTCCAGTCGTTGGAGCGGCTTCGGTGAGTTCGCGCGCAAGGCGCCCTACTTTTCAGGTGGGTTGATCCTGCTGGTTGGTTTTTACGTCGGCTACCAGGGCGTGTCGGCCATGCACCGATGACTTCAATCAAGTGCGGTCCTCAGCGATCAGGCCAGGCTCGGCCAAAGTGAACGCGACAGCGAAAGCATCGGCTACCAGCATCACGACGCAAAATGCCGCCAGTGCAATTGACCGACGTAGCGTCGGACTGTAGAATGCGCCCTTTCTCGGGGCGTAGCGCAGCCTGGTAGCGCATCTGCTTTGGGAGCAGAGGGTCGTGAGTTCGAATCCCACCGCCCCGACCAGTGGCACAGGCAGTCGTTGTTGATGCATCAAGATGCGGTACCGGCGGCAGGCAGTAGCCAGGAAACGTCGCACTCGCGCCCGTAGCTCAACCGGATAGAGCACCGGCCTTCTAAGCCGGGGGTCGTGAGTTCGAGTCTCGCCGGGCGCGCCAGAGTAATGGCGGTGTTAGCTCAGTTGGTAGAGCACTGGATTGTGATTCCAGTGGTCACGGGTTCGAATCCCGTACATCGCCCCAACCCGCGAGAATGTCGGAAGTGTGCAGGGATTTGTCACTTGTCAGCAGCTTTCGCCTCCTTTCACGGCATAGAATCGACTCCACCCGCAGCACAAGAGACCCTCGGCCCTTTGCGGTCGTTGATCTCTCGCATCATTGGCCAGGCCGCGAGCAGACTGTTGTTTGACGAAGTGGCCACGTGCCCTTGCTCGCAGCTCGGCAAGGTTTCGGGACGGCTTGCGACGCTCACCTGCTCAAAGCCGGGATCGCAGTCGTCGTTGATGGCGGTCGCCCAGCGCCGTTCCCCTTCGCCCTGTCGTCGCCACCGCTTCGGCTGCGTACGCTTGTCCCGCAAGACCGGCAATGAAGCGCCGGTTGCCCAACGTCTGGGCAGACTGGCTGCGCTGTCGGTGAGTGGGCACCTACCCAACAAGAAATCAGGAACCATGGAATCATGACCAGGCGAGTTGCCGTCACCGGTTATTCCTTCAGGTTGCCGGGGACGACTCCCGGACGCTATTGGCAAGACCTGCTCGAAGGTCGCAATCTGGTCAGCGAGGTCGATCCCCAGCGCTGGGAGCAGGACACCTTCCTGCATCCGAACAGGAACCACCCGGGAACGAGTTACACCTTCGCGGCTGGATCAATCGGGGAGATTGCCACTTTCGATGCCGGCTTCTTCGGCATTTCGCCACGCGAAGCGGCACTGATGGATCCACAGCAGCGCTTGCTGCTCGAAATGAGCTGGGAGGCCATCGAGAATTCGGGCATTCCACCGTCCAGCCTGCGCGGTAGCCGCTGTGGCGTCTACATCGGCATTGCCAGCGCAGACTATTCCTATCGAATGGCCGACGACCTCGCCGTCGTAGACTCGACGTCCGCCACCGGCAATACCGCCAGCATTGCCGCCAACCGGATTTCCTACGTCTTCGACCTGCATGGACCGAGCATGGCGATCGATACCGCCTGCTCGTCGTCGCTGGTTGCCTTTCACCAGGCGTGTTCTTCGATTCTTTCGGGGGAAAGCACGCATGCGCTCGCTGGTGGCATCAGCCTGCATCTGCATCCGTATGGTTTTCTGGTTTTTTCCAAGGCGTCGATGCTCTCGCGGCGCGGTCGATGCAACGTCTTCGACGCCGCCGGCGACGGTTATGTCCGCTCCGAAGGCGGCGGCGTCTTCTTCCTGAAGGATCATGCCCAGGCGCTGGCCGATGGCGACCCCATCCTGGCAGTCATTGCCGGCTCGGTGGTCAACACCGATGGCCGCAAGTCCGGGCTGACCGTGCCCAGTGCCGAGGTCCAGGCGGCCCTGCTCGAAGAGGCCTACGCACGGGCGGGCATCGATCCTGCGGCCATCGACTATCTCGAAGCGCATGGCACCGGCACGGCGGTAGGCGACCCGATTGAAACCTTCGCCATCGGTCAAGCGCTGGGCAAGCGCCGACCAGGCAGCGAACCGCTACCGATCGGCTCGGTGAAGAGCAATATGGGGCACCTCGAAACGGCCTCCGGCGTCGCCGGTCTGGTCAAGGCGCTGCATTGCATCCAGCACCGCGTCGTCCCGGCGACCATTGGTGTCAACATCGTCAATCCCAACATCAAGCTCGCCGACTGGAACCTGGACCTGGTGACCAGCAACCGCAAACTGCGGAAAGCCGGGAAGCTCATCATCGGCGTCAATTCGTTCGGTTTCGGCGGCGCCAACGCGCACGTCATCCTCGAAAGCCCTTGCCTCGCCCAGGCGAGCGTGCGCGAACCAGCATCCGCGACAGCGCTGCCGCTCGTCGTCTCGGCGCGTGACAGCACCGCCCTGCAGGCGGCCGCACGCGAGTTCGCCGACTTTCTGAGCGGGCAATCGGCTGACGCCTGCTACGACATCGCCTACAGCGCGGCCTTCCACCGCGAATGGCACGAGCAGCGGGCGGTCGTCTACGGGAGCGAGCCACAGCTCATCGCCGAGGCGCTGCGCGACTTTGCCGAGGGGAATTCCGAACAGGCGGCCGTCGAGACAGGAAGCGCCTTGCCTGCGTCCGCCGGACCCGCCTTCATCTATTCAGGCAACGGTTCGCAATGGGCGGGTATGGGCCAACGTCTGCTGGCAGAAGACCCGCTGTTCCGGGCAACGATTCGGGAAGTCGACGCGCTCTTCCAGCGCCACGCCGATTTCTCGCTCGCGGACGAACTCGCCGGCAAAAATGGTACTGCGCGCTACGCGTTTACCGAGGTCGCACAGCCGGCCCTGTTCGCCATGCAGGTCGGAATCACGCAAATGCTCAGGCAGCGTGGTATCACCCCGTCTGTCGTCGCCGGCCACAGCGTCGGCGAAGTGGCCGCCGCATGGGCGTCGGGCGCGCTGAGCCTCGCCGAAGCCGTCGAGGTGATCTACCAGCGCAGCCGCCTGCAGGGAACGACCAAGGGACAGGGACAAATGACCGCGGTGGGATCGGGTGAAACCACCGTGCGCGCCCTCCTCGACGAACTCGGGCTGGACTCCGTGTTGGCCATCGCCGGAATCAATAGTGCGCGTGGGGTGACTGTCGCCGGTCACCCGCAGTCGCTCGCCCGCCTTGAGTCAGCCCTCGCCGAGAGGCAGATCATCCACAAGCGGCTCGACCTGGACTACGCCTTCCACAGTCCGGCCATGGACAGCATCGAAGACGGGATCAGACAGTCCCTGACGCAACTCCGTCCGCACACGACGTCGCTGCCTTTCCACTCTACGGTCAGTGCCGGAATACTGAGCGGCACCGACCTCGGTGCCGAATACTGGTGGCACAACATTCGCCAGCCGGTACGCTTCGAGCAGACGATCGGCGGCATCATCGACAGCGGATTCAACCTGTTCATCGAAATCGGACCGAATCCGGTTCTGCGAGGCTATCTTAATGATTGCCTCAAGGACCACTCGGTCGAGGGCCGCGTGCTGGCGACGGCGATCCGCGGGGATGATTCGCCAGCACGCATTCGGGCGGCCGGCAGCCAGGCGCTGATCGCCGGCGGACAAGTCGATTGGCCAGTCTTCTTTCCCCATCGCGGTCGATTCGTCCCGCTACCCAACTACCCCTGGCAGCGGGAGCGCCATTGGCACCCACTGACGGTGGAGTCGATGGGGCTGATTTATCGGCGCAAGCTGCACCCGCTGCTGGGCTATCCACTGCCGCAACACGATCTGACCTGGGAAAACCAGTTCGACACCCAGCTCTATCCACTGCTTGCCGACCATGTCGTTGGCGAAGCGACCGTCTTTCCGGGTGCGGGCTTTGCCGAAATGGCACTGGCCGCCGCCCTGGCCACGCATCCTGGCGAAATCGCCGAGATCGAGGAACTTGAAATCCGTTCGCCGCTGCTGCTCGGCGATGAGCGCTCGATGGTGATCCGCTCGCATATCGACGCGCAGGACGGCAGCCTGACGATCCGCAGCCGGGAACAACTCGGCAGTGACCCATGGGCATTGCACTGCGTGGCGCGGGTACGGCGCGAAGCTCAACACACGCTGCTTCGCGAGTGCGCCCCGGTGCTACCCACCCGCGCACCGGACTTTGACGCCGCCAGCCACGCTGCCCTGACCCGTGCAGTCGGTATTGCCTACGGGCCGGCGTTCCAGTGCATAGCGTATGGCTGGATCGACGGGAACTCGGTATTGGCGGAATATCGGATCCCGGATCCGGTGGCGAGCCAGCTCGCGCAGGTGCACCTGCATCCAGCCCTGCTCGATGGCGCATTCCAGTTGGTCTTCGAGTTGCTGCAGGACGCCGTTGCAACACACAACGGGCTGGCCTTCGTGCCGACGAGAATGGGACGTATCGCTTTTCGCAGCGAACTGGCGCAGCCCAGGTTTGCTCGGGCGACCCTGCTGAAGCGTAGTGCGCGCTCCCTGCATGCCGAGTTCTCGATCTTTGCCGCCGATGGCAGCGTCATTGCAGTGGTCAAGGATGCGC
Organism: Candidatus Accumulibacter propinquus; assembly: GCA_016714935.1. Taxonomy (GTDB): domain Bacteria; phylum Pseudomonadota; class Gammaproteobacteria; order Burkholderiales; family Rhodocyclaceae; genus Accumulibacter; species Accumulibacter propinquus. The sequence goes on from JADKBU010000007.1 coordinate 98,138, forward strand.
GTTTCCGCTGTATTCGCCTCAGTCGGGGTGCTGCTGATCGTCTACGCTTCCTGGCCTACCAGGCGACGCCGAAACCCCATCCCGAGGCCGCCATGCCCCGCACCAGCCTCGCTGCGGAGAGCGTCAGATCGGCGCTTTACGAACTGGTGAGACGTGCGGCGCTCAAGGGAACGCACCGTCGTTATTCCGAAGAAGTCGATCCGCTACTCGACACCTTGTGCAGTCGGTTCACCCGACTGGCGCTGCTGGGACTGGCGGGCGGCAAGGAAATTCTCTCGCAGCAGGCAGTTGAAAGCTGCCGGGAAAGCAATCCGGGCAGCGAACCCTATCTGGCACACCTGCTCTCGCTGGCCGCCGATGATCAGGCGATCACCGCCTGCGCTGGCGGCTGGGCGATCCTGCCTGATCAGCGCGATCATTCGTCGGCGCAGGACATCTGGAACAGCCTGGTCGCCGACGATCCGGATTATTTCCAGATTGTGCACTCGGTAGGACGCGTCGGCATGCATCTCCAGAAGCTGCTCGATGGCAGCGCCACCCTGGCGGCGATATGCCCGCAGGAATCCTCCCTGACCACCCTGCTGCGGCAGGTTCTGGGCGCAGCAGGCAGGCAGAAGCTTGGGCACGCCGTGCGCGACCTGATCGCCCGGGGCCTGCGGGACCTGCCCGCAGGCCGCCGCCTGGCGGTCGTCGAGATCAGTGCCGGCCAGCCATCGTTCGCCATGGACGCCTGCGTGGCGATGGACTTCAATCGCGGCGATTACCTTTTCGCGAGTCCATCGGCGGCGACACTGGAAGAGGCTGCCGGCAGACTCAAGGAGGCATTCCCAGGCATCAGCACGCATCTTCTCGGCAGCCAGCCACACACGACCGGCAGTACCTCCGCCTGTGCCATGGCCATCGTCACCCTCGATTTCGAAATGGTCGACGACGCCATCCAGGCCCTGCAGCATGCACGCCGATGTCTCGCTCCAGGCGGCTCGCTGCTCGTTGTCGGTCAGCACCCCTCGCGCTGGATTGACTTCGTATTTGGTGCCCGGCGTGCAGGCTGGCTGCGTACCGACGACGAACGCTGGATCTCCAATCAACGTCCGAGTTGTTTCTGGCAACAGCAGCTTGAAGAACTCGGCCTGGTGTGCGCCGAACCCTTCGAGTTTTCTCCCGACGCCTTTTCCGGCCCTTATGTCCTGCTCGCCCACCGCAAGGACGATGCTGGCTCGCAGGTAACGCCTCCCAGAGCGACCCTGAGGAGCTGGATCCTGTTGGCCGACCCGGACGGCTACTCGGCGCAGCTTTCCGACCGTCTGACGAGCAAGCTGCAGGCGCGCGGCGACCTGGTCATCCAGGCCGTACCGGGCAATGCCGCGCAGATCGAATCCCTGCTCGTTGAAACCACCGCGAACTACGGCGAACTCGACGGCCTGGTCTACCTGGCCGGGTTGCTCGACGAACCGGGCGAAGTCCGGCCAGAAGTCGACTTCGAGAACCAGGTCAGCCGCTGCACGACGGCAGCGCAGATTGCCCAGGCTTGCGAAGCATCGCAGACCACGACCACCTGCTGGCTGATTACGGCCAACCAGGCGCGCCATCTGCTGCCGGTGGCAGGACCTGCGGTGGCAACACCATCGGCCAGCGGCGCCTCCGATCGTGCCCTCTGGGGGTTCGGCAGGACGATGCTCAACGAAGCCTCCCACTGCCGGGTCCGCCTCGTCGATCTGGAACTGCCTCTGGCCACCGAAGCGGTGGCCACGGTGCTGGACCGGGAGTTCGAGCAGCCCGATGACGAACAGGAGGTCATTCTCACCGGCAGCGGCGAACGCTATGCACTGCGGCTACGCATCGAGTCGCGCCCGAGCGGCGAGGAACTGGCGGCGATCGAGACGCCAACCCTGTCGCTCGGCTTCCAGTTCCCGGGACAACTGCGCAATCTGCGTTGGGAAGCGCACCCCCGGCGGGAACTGAACACCGATCAGATCGAGGTCGATGTCCGGGCCACCGGCCTGAACTTCCGCGATGTCATGTACGCGTTGGGACTGCTTTCCGACGAGGCGATCGAGAACGGTTTTGCCGGACCGACGCTGGGCTTCGAGTTTGCCGGCATCGTCAGTCGTGTCGGCTGCGAGGGTGGGCAGTTCAGCCCCGGCGACGAGGTGGTCGGGTTCGGGCCGTCAAGCTTCGGCAACCGCGTCGTGACCGAAGCCGGGGCGATTGCGCACATTCCCCCCGGCATGTCCTGTGAAGCCGCGGCGACGATCCCGAGCACCTTCTTTACCGTCTACTACGCCCTGCACTACCTGGCACGCCTGCAACCCGAAGAAAAGGTGCTGATTCATGGCGCTGCGGGCGGCGTCGGAATCGCCGCCATCCAGGTCGCCAAGTGGATCGGTGCCGAAATCTATGCCACCGCCGGATCGGACGAAAAGCGCGACTTCCTGCGCCTGCTCGGTGTGGAACACATATTTGACTCGCGTTCCCTGGCCTTTGCCGACCAGATCCTCGAGCAGACCGGCGGACAGGGCGTGGACGTCGTCCTCAACTCGCTTGCCGGCGAAGCGATCAACCGGAATTTCCAGGTGCTGAAACCGTTTGGCCGCTTTCTCGAACTCGGCAAGCGCGATTTCTACGAGAATACCAAGGTCGGCTTGCGTCCGTTCCGCAATAACATCAGTTATTTCGGCATCGACGCCGATCAGTTGATGCTGGTCCACCCCGAACTGACACGCCGCCTGTTCGCCGAGATCATGGCCCTGTTTGGTGAAGGGGTTCTGCATCCCCTGCCCTACCACACCTTCGAGGCGGAAGATATTGTCGACGCCTTTCGCTACATGCAACAGGCCCGCCAGATCGGCAAGATCGTCATCACCTATCATCACGGCATTACGCGCGCGCAGCCGCCAGTGGCCGTCGGGCGCAAGTCGCTGCGGTTCCCGGCCGATGCTTCGTATCTGATCACCGGCGGACTAAGCGGTTTCGGCCTGCGTACCGCCGAATGGCTGGCCGATAAAGGCGCTCGCCACCTGATCCTGATCAGCCGTGGCGGAACCGCGTCCAGCGAAGCCAGGGCGGGCATCGAGCGCCTGCAGGAACGAGGCGTCAGGGTACATGCCGCCGCCTGCGACGTGACCAGCCGCGAAGCCCTCACCGGGCTGCTCACCGAAACGGACAGGACCATGCCGCCGCTCAAGGGCATCGTGCATGCCGCGGCGGTAATCGACGACCGACTGGTACGCAACATCGATTCCCAGCAGATACGCAGCGTACTGGGCCCGAAAGTCCTCGGCGCCCGCCTCCTGCATGATCTGACCTGCAACCGGGAACTGGATCTGTTCGTTCTCTTTTCGTCGGCAACCACGCCTTTCGGAAATCCTGGACAAGCCAGTTATGTCGCGGCCAATGCCGGCCTGGAAGCGCTGGCCGAGCATCGCCGCAGCATCGGCCTGTGTGCGACCTGTATCGGCTGGGGTCCGATCGACGACGTGGGTTTCCTGACACGCCACGAGAAGACCAAGGAAGCGCTCGAAAGCCGCATGGGTGGATCGGCGATCAACTCGGCAATTGCCCTCGACGCCCTCGAAGGCATGCTGCTTGCTGACCGTAGCGGACTGTCAGTCCTGGAACTCGACTGGCAGACGCTGAGTCGCTTTCTTCCCACGTCGGCGAGCCCGAAGTTTCGCGAACTGGCCTGGCACGCCGGGAATGCCGACAGCCAGGAGGACCATTCGGAGGACATCCAGCGGCTGCTGGCGGAACTCCCCGACGATGAACTACTGGCCGCCTTCATCGACCTCCTCAAGACTGAGATCGGAGAAATCCTGCGCGTCGCCCCGGACAAGATCGATCCCAACCGCTCGCTTTACGACATGGGTCTGGACTCGCTGATGGGAGTCGAACTGATGATCGCGCTCGAAACGCGTTTCGGAATCCGCTTGCCGGTGATGGCGCTGAGCCAGAGTCCGAGCATCGCGAAACTCGCCGAACGCGTCATTCAGCAATTGCGAGGCAACGAGGAAGGCAGCGAAGAAAGCAGCGACGCAGGCTCGTCGCGGCATCGTTGCCAGGCCGAACAGGTCGCCAGGCAGCAGGGCGTCGAGGCCTCCGCCGAGTCGATCGCCAGCCTCGCGGACGACATCCAGTCGGCAGCAGGTACTGCCGCCGCTGGCCGGAGGAGCGATTGACATGGCACGCAAGGGCTTACCAGGGCTAACCGCCCAGATCAAGGACCGACTCATTCAGCAGGCCCTCGAACGTCGGCTGCGTCAGGCCGAGCAGGGGAAAGGGATGACGGCGCCGACACGCTCGCCGAGCGGAAGTACCGACACCCCCGAGCAGCACTACCGCTTTGATCTGCATCCGGGCTACCAGCAGATTCGCATCATCAGCGAAGGCGCGCACCGCCTGGGCATCGACAGTCCCTTCTTCAAGCTCCACGAAGGCATCGCCGGGGCGACGACGCGCATCGACGGACGCGAATACGTCAACTACGCGAGCTACAACTACCTCGCGCTTTCCGGCCACCCGGAGGTTGCCGCGGCGGCCCGACAGGCCATCGACCAATACGGCACCTCGGTTTCCGCAAGCCGCCTCGTTTCCGGCGAGAGGCCGGTGCACCGGGAACTCGAACGGGCCATCGCCTCGGCCTATGGGGTTGACGATGCGATCACCTTCGTCAGTGGTCATGCGACCAACGTCACGACCATCGGCCACCTGTTCGGCCCCCAGGATCTGATTCTTCACGACGAACTGATCCACAACAGCGTCGTGCAGGGAATCAGCCTTTCAGGTGCCCGCCGCCTGCCTTTCCCGCACAATGACTGGGCTGCACTGGACGCCATCCTCGGCCAGCAGCGCCACCACTTTCAGCGGGTGCTGATTGTGCTGGAAGGGATCTACAGCATGGATGGCGATTATCCGGAGCTACCCCGCTTCATTGAGCTCAAGCGCAAGTACCGAGCCCTCCTGATGATTGATGAAGCCCACTCGTTCGGCGTCATGGGGCGCAGCGGGCTCGGCATCCGGGAGCACTTCGGACTGCCCAGCGCCGACGTCGACATCTGGATGGGAACCCTGAGCAAGGCGCTGGCGGGTTGCGGCGGCTATATCGCCGGCGAGGCGGCACTGGTCGAACATCTGAAATTCCTGGCCCCTGGTTTCCTGTACAGCGTCGGCATGCCGCCGGCGATTGCCGCCGCCTCGCTGGCGGCCCTGCAGTGCCTGCACAGGGAGCCCCAGCGCGTCGCCACGCTGCAGGAGCGCGGGCGTCTTTTCCTCGCGCAAGCCCAGGCCGCCGGCGTCGACACCGGCACCAGCGCCGGATTCGCCGTGATCCCGGCAATTACCGGCAGTTCGATCAAGGCGGCGCGCCTGGCGTCGGCACTTTTCGAGCGTGGCATCAACGTGCAGCCGATCCTCTATCCGGCCGTGCCCGAGAAATCCGCGCGTCTGCGCTTCTTCGTCTCCTGCGAGCACAGCGAGATGCAGATACGGCAAACGGTCGCCGCACTGGCCGAGGAACTGGGCAGGCTCTGTGACTGACGGCCGCCGGCCGGAAAGTCCGGGAGCCGATCACCCGGTACCAGGCCCACCTCCACCGCCTGCAGAACGAAATCGCCGAGTTGCTCGACCTTGAGGTCACGGCGTGTTCCCACCTGCATCGGGCCATCCTTGCGCCAGATGAAGTAGTCGGTCTGCCCGTCCGGCGTGCCGATTGCCCGATACACCTCCGGCAGGATCGGCACATGATCCCCGAACCAGCACAAGCACCCGCCCCGGGCAGGGGCTGCCAGCGCTGCCGCAGCCTGCCGGCCATACTGTCGGCGTTGCGCAGATGGCGGAGATAGATCGTCAGGTCATCACAGCCGGCGGCCGGCGCCACCGTATAGCAGCGTTCGCTGTCGCCAGGCAGCGGATCCTTCGAGATGCAGGGGCCCGTGGTTCTCCATGGTGATGACGAAAACAAACAGCGGCTGCTCGGCAGCCTCCCCAGCAAGGAACAGACCTTCTCGGCAACCGCCAGGTCGCTGACATAAGGCCCGCTCTTCGGCGCGCCGGAAAAGCTGCGAATGTCGATGAATTCGTCGAAACCGAGTCGCGGGTACACCTTGTCGCGCGCATAAAAACTGGCGGCGTAGGGATGCACGCAGACGGTGCGGTAGCCGCATCGCCGCAGGTAACTGGCGAGCGTGGCCAGATCCTGTCGCGCCAATCGGCGATAGGGATTGAAACGATGCACGGCCAGCGCGTCGATCGCGAGTCCGGACAGAAACGCAAACTCGGTGCGCACCGTATTGGCCCCCCAGGCCGACACCTGCAACCGTCCCTGCCACAGCGCACTCGCCTGCAAGGCGTCGAACTCGTGCAGGACATCCGTGCGGATTCCGGAGAACAGGCGCCGCACATCGAAGAAGGACTCGCTCTGCACCACCACCAGATGCGCCGGATGCGCGCGAACCGGTGGCCCCGCGCCAAGGTGCTCATAGGGCCAGGAAACCTTGAAGGGCAGCAGTTCTTCCTCGCCATAACGCCACAGGGCAGCCAGCAAGCCCAATCGCCGGAGGTCAGCCGCGGCGTCGAAGCTGACGGACAGTTTCTTTGCGAGGCCCAGCCACAGCAGCAGCAGTCCGGCCAGCGCCAACCCGCCCGCGCCGGCCAGGAAGTCGATGACCGGCAACCGGGACAGCAGCGATCGCTCGATCGCCAGGCCGCCGGTGACCGCGGCAGCGAAGGCCAGCAGCGCCAGCAGCGCCCTGCCGGCGCCCAGGAAAGGCAGATACAGGCGGGGATGCCGCAAGGCGTCGCTGAAATACTCGAAATCCTGGAACACGAACGGTTCGCGCAGAGCATGGAACTTGGCGTTGCTCACCAGAACCAGGAACAGCATCCCCGCCAACAGCGCAGCAGCGGCAAAGAAAGGGCGCTGCAGGACCAGCAGCAGACAGGAAAACAGCAGCAGCCAGAGTCCGAGGTGGATGGCCAGGGCCGCAACCGGTCGCCGCCACAAAGGCCGCGTCGGCGGCTGCAAAAGGCGCTCGATCAATAGTGAAAGCCCCGCGCCGGCCACGGCCGCCGGTGCCGCCGCCGACCAGAACGAATCAGCCACCGTAATTGAGCAGGCGCAGGATGCGCTGGGAAACCGCCGGCGGCAGGAACGACAGGAACCAGGTCCCCAGATTGAGCGGAAAAGGAAAGCTGATGCGCCCGGTTACGTTCCAGACCGCGCCGGATGTAGCGGGCGGCCCGCTCGGCGGACCACAGAAATGGCTTCGGACCGGGCATCGCGCGGCACATCGATGATTCCACGTAACCCGGCATGACGACATTGATGCGGATGCCCTCGGCGGCCAACCAGCCGCGCATCGCCTCGCCATAGACCTTGATCGCGGCCTTGCTGGCGCAGTAGCTCGGCGCCACCGGCAACCCGTAAAACGCGGCCAGGGAACTGATCAGGGCGATCTGTCCCTGCCCGCGCAGGCGCATCGCCGGCAGCACCGCATTGACCGTCGCCCACGCCGCCACGACGTTCACCTCCAGCAGGTCCTGCACCTCCGGCCAGCCCTCGGCGGCGCCAGATGGACCCACATGCGTGTTCAGGCCGGCATTGACGATCACCAGATCCAGTTGTTCCTGCGCGCAGAGCTTCCGCAGCCAGTCCGCCAGCGCCACGCGGTCGCGCAGGTCGAGCACCTGCGTCAATACGCGAGCGCCGCGCGCCTCGCAGAACGCCGCCAACTCCGCCAGGCGAAGCGCATTGCGTCCCTGCAGGACGAGGGTCCTGCCCGCTTCGGCATAGACGGCGGCCAGGGCACCGCCAATACCGCCGCTGGCGCCGGTAATCAGCACGCTCGCGGGGAACGCCGGCGGGCTCACAGGAGTTCATCCAGAGGCGAGCGCTCGGGCTCCAGCAGCCGTCGGCAATTGTTGACCGCCATGCGGATGCCGGCTCGGCTATAGAAGCCACCATTGACCTGCGTGGTATGGATCACCGTATTTCGAAAGCAACGGAACAGTTCAGCCTCCGGCTTGCCATCGTCCTGCCAGAAGTCATCCAGAGGACCCTGAAAGGTGAGGCCGAGCAGGTTGTAGATCGGATCGCTCAAGGTTACCGTCGGACACCCCATGCCGACAGACAGAAAACCGAGCGTGCTGTTGACTGTCACCACCCCGCGCGCGAACGACAGCAGCTTGTCCAGATCGCCGCTTTCCAGATAGTCGATGCGGCCCGACAGAGCGAATTTTTTCTCCAGCCCGGTGATGACCCGGCGATAGTCGATCAGACCCGCGTCCAAGGGATGGTTCTTGATCACCAGACGCGCTTCGCCCGGCGCATGCAGCGCAAATGACTCCATCACGAACTCCATGACGCCGTTCATGTCCTCGAATCGGCAATGGTCGCGAATCTGGGCATCGCTGTTCAATTGCAGCGGCAGCAGGTAGAAAGGCGCACGCCGTCCGACCAGGGCATCGATCAGGGCAGCGTCTCTGCGGCTTGCGCCAGCGCAGATCGTGAAGCGGCGGATATACCCGCGTACTCGACTGCCGCATTGACCGGCGCGTGCGTCCGGTAGCGGTTGAACAGGATCGGATTGGCGATGCCGGCCACGTGGTAGGCCGCATCATGGGCGGCGCGAATCCGGAACGGCGAAGCAAATGGTTCACCGTTTCCATAGTCCGGCAGGCGTTCGCCAACGCTTTGAAACCAGTCCGGGTCGCGTGGCAGCAAGGAATGACCATTCACCCCTTCGCGCTCCAGCGTTACCCAGCAAGGGCGCAGGTAGCCTTCTTCAAAGACGTGGCTGCGAATGCCGACGGACGAGGCGTGGTCGATGGCCGGTCGATGGATCGGTCGCCGGTCGCCAAACAATATCTGATCGGTGACGCCATGCCGACGCCACTTCTCGTCCAGGAAATCGCGCAAGCCCGACAGGTCGCCGCGGTAGTTCCACGCCGGCCGCGCACCCCAGTAAAGCAGATCACCGGCATTGAAGTTGATCTTGTAGACACGGTAACCGTCCGCCACCAATCGATCGGCCAGGCTGGCAAAGAACGGCGGGCAGACTCCTTGCGGAACAGAAAGAAAAGAACGCTTCAAGCTACCCCAATCCCCCCCCCCCCCCCCCCCCTCGCACCGCCCGCCAATGAGCCCATTTCCAGCGATTCCCGCGGTGGCAGAGCCCGCCACTGGGCCCGACGGTCAACCGCCTGGCTGGTGCCGCTCCCCGCGCCCCTACCGCCGTGACGGCCACCCTCAGCGTTTCCGGTAATTCATGCATCATCCGGCCAATCATAACACGGCCGGCCGACCGCCCGAGGTTGCCGTCGCCGGAATGATCAATGCAGTTACGGTGGTGTTTCGAACGGTCGCCGGCCGCGGCGACGCGCGGGGTCAAACCTGCCGCAACCCCGCCACAGGCAGCGGGGCTGCGACCAAACCGGCAAGCATCGTCTCAACCATGGCCCGTGCTGCGGCATTGAGGTCGAAGGCCTCGGGATGCGTCAGCCAAAGCTGGATCACGCCGTGGAAGAACGCCTGCAGCAAATGCGCCGCGAGGTTGCTGTCAGTGTCCGCTGGCAGCCGCCCCTGGGCGATCGCGCGCAGGATGATGCGCTCGACGGCGCAGACGCACTGGCGGTCCATTTCGTCCACATGCGGCGCGCCGTCGGTCGTCTGGGTCAAACGCTCCGACTTGCAGAGCAGGATTTCGAGCACGGCTCGGGTACGAGGATCCGAGGCGATCTCGCGCAAGGCCCGTACCGAAACCTCGCGCAAAGTCGCGATGGCGTCGTCGCCGTCACCATCCGCCGCCTGTTCGAGGCGGCTCTGCATCGGCAGCGTCGCACGACTGCACATCGCGCCGAACAGCTCGCCCTTGTCACGGAAGTGCCAGTAGACGGCGCCGCGGGTGACGCCGGCGGCACTGGCCACGTCACCGAGAGTCGCCCGTGTCACGCCGCTGGCGCAGAAAACACGCTCGGCGGCGTCGAGTAGCGCTTCACGGGTGGCGAGCGCCTCGTCTCTTGTCCTTCTCACCATCGATTTTTCGTCCGGAGAAACAGCACAGCTTGCGGTACGCCCATTTACAAACATTCCTGAATGTACGTAAAATTCGCTCCTTCCGCAAGTCGCGTTGCATCACAGCGCGCTGCGCTTCTCCGAGGAACCTCCATGCCCGCGCCCGCTGCCCAACCTGCCGCCCCTTTGCTATCCGTGCTGCTCCTGGCCGTTGTCGCTGCGGCCGGCTGCGGGCAGCAGCAGCCTCCCGGCGGCATGGGTGGCTTTCCGCCCCCGGAAGTGACCACGGTCAGCGTCCAGCCGGCCGCGTTCCCGGTCACCTTCGAGTACGTCGGACAGACTGCCGGCTCCAAGGATGCCGAAGTCCGCGCCCGCGTCACCGGCATCGTCGAGAAGCGGCTCTACCAGGAAGGAGCGGCGGTGCGCGCCGGGCAACCGCTGTTTCTGCTCGATGCCAAGCCATTCGAGGCCCAACTCGCGGCCGCCGAGGCCGAATTGTTGCGCGCCAAGGCCCAGAAGACACAGGCAGACCGCGAGGCGGCGCGCCTGCGCCCGCTCGCCGAGCGCAAGGCCATCGGCCAGAAGGAAGCCGACGACGCGGCCTCCGCGGCCGAGTTCGCCACGGCCGCGATCAAGGCCGCGCAGGCGAAGCTCAGCGAAGCCCGGCTGAATCTCTCCTACACCCGCGTCGTCGCACCGATCAGCGGCCTGTCGAGCCGCGCGCAGCAATCGGAAGGCAGCCTGGCCAACGCCAATACGACGCTGCTCACCACCGTCTCGCAGGTCGACCCGATCTGGGTGCTGTTCAACGTCTCCGAGAACGAGCAACTGCGGCTCAACAAGGCGATGGCCGATGGTCGCCTGCAACTGCCGCGCAACAATGCCTTCGAGGTTTCGGTGAAACTGTCCGATGGCTCGACCTTTCCGCGCAGTGGCCGGATCAGCTTCACCGACACGCGCGTCAACCCGCAGACCGGCACCTACGAAATGCGCGCCGAGATCGCCAACGCCGACCTGGCCCTGAAGCCCGGCCAGTTCGTGCGCGTCGCGTTGAAGGGAGCGCAACGGCAGGGGGCGCTGGCGGTGCCGCAGGTCGCCGTGCTCGAAGGGCCGCAGGGCAAGTTCGTCTACGTCGTCGGCAAGGACAAGGACGGCAAGGAGATCGCCGAGGCGCGACCGGTAGTCGTCGGCGACTGGTCCGAGAGCGGCGGCAGGAACGTCTGGCTGATCGACTCGGGGCTGGCCGCGGGCGACCGTGTGATCGTCGACGGCGTGGCGCGGATCATGATGCCGAACACCCCGGTGCGCATCACGCCGGCCGGCGATGCCGGCGGCCCTCCTGCCGCTGCGCCGGCAGCCGCCGCGGCGGCGCCAGCTGCTGCGACCGGCAAGTAAGCGGAGAAGGCCACCATGTTCTCCCGCTTCTTCATCGACCGCCCGATCTTCGCGCTGGTCATCTCGGTGTTGCTCGTCGTCGCCGGCCTGGCGGCGATGCGCGCGCTGCCGATTGCGCAGTATCCGGAAATCGCACCGCCGGTGGTCACCGTGCAGGCGACCTACCCCGGCGCCTCGGCCGAAGTGCTCGAATCGACGGTCGCCGCACCGCTCGAGAACGCGATCAACGGCCTGCCCGGCATGATCTACATGTCGTCGAATTCGTCGTCGAACGGCGTCGCGCAGATTCAGGTCACCTTCGAGATCGGTACCAGCATCGACATCGCCGCAGTCAATGTCAGCAACCGCGTCAAGCAGGTGGAAACGCGGCTGCCGCTGGAAGTGCGCCGGCAGGGAGTGACCGTCGAGCCCGGCTCCTCGGCCTTCCTGCAGGTGCTCGCCTTCTATTCGCCGGATGGCCGTTACGACGACCTGTTCACCTCGAACTACGTGACGCTGAACGTGCTCGACCGACTGAAGCGGCTGCCCGGCACGACCAATGTGCAGATCTTCGGCGCCAAGGACTACGCCATGCGCATCTGGCTGAAGCCGGATCGCCTCGCGCAATTGAAGCTGACGCCCGGTGACGTCGCCAACGCGATCAACGAACAGAACGCGCAATTCGCCGCCGGCAAGGTCGGTCAGTCGCCGATCGGCAAGGGCCAGGACCTGGTCTACACGATCACCTCCAAGGGGCGCCTGGCCGACCCGGCGCAGTTCAGCGAGATCATCGTCCGCGCCAACCCCGACGGCTCCACCGTTCGCCTCGCCGATGTCGCACGCGTCGAACTGGGTTCCCGCGATTACGAATTCAACGGCCGCTACAACGGCCGGCCGGCGACGCTGGTCGGCATCTTCCTGTCGCCCGGCGCCAACGCCCTCGACGTGGCGAAGAGCGTGCAGGCCACCGTCGACGAACTGCAGCAGCGCTTCCCCGAGGGCCTCAGCTACGCCGTGCCGTACGACACCACGCGCTTCGTCAAGGTGTCGATCGAGGAGGTGCTGAAGACGCTCGGCGAAGCGATGCTGCTGGTCTTCCTGGTGGTGTACCTGTTCCTGCAGAGCTGGCGCGCGGCGATCATCCCCTTCGCCGCCGTACCGGTATCGCTGATCGGCACCTTTGCCGGCATCTACGCGCTCGGCTATTCGATCAACACCCTGACCCTGTTCGGCATGGTGCTGGCCATCGGCATCGTCGTCGACGATGCCATCGTCGTTCTGGAAAACGTCGAGCGGATCATGCGCGAGGAAGGCCTGTCGCCGCGCGACGCGGCGGTCAAGGCGATGCACGAGGTGACCGGCCCGATCATCGCCATCGTACTGACACTGACCGCGGTGTTCGTACCGATCGCCTTCCTCGGCGGGCTCACCGGCGAGCTGTATCGGCAGTTCGCGGTGACCATCTCGATCTCGGTCGTGCTGTCGGGCATCGTCGCGCTGACGCTGTCGCCGGCACTGTGCGTGATCATGCTCAAACACGGCCATCGCCAGCCGAACCGCTTCTTCCGCTGGTTCAACGGCTGGTTCTCGCGCGTCACCCGGCACTACCTCGACGGTGTCGTCTGGGTGATCCGCCGCGCCGCGCTGGTGCTCACGCTCTTCGCCGGCATGGTGGCGATCACCGCTTTCCTCTGGCGCACGACGCCAGGCAGCCTGGTCCCCGACGAGGACCAGGGCTTCTACATCAGCGCCATCATCCTGCCCGACGGCGCCACCCTCGAGCGTACCACCCGGGTCGTCGAGCAGGTTGAGGCGGCGGTGCGCAGCAACCCCGACAACCAGGATGTCGTCGCCTTCGCCGGCTTCGACTTCATTGGCGGCGGCTTCCGCAACAATGCGGCGACGCTGTTCGTGACGCAGAAACCGTGGCACGAACGCCAGACCACATCGCAGCAACTCGTCGGCGAATTGTTCATGAAAACCGGCGGTATCAAGGAAGCGCTGGTACTGGCCTTCAATCCGCCGGCGATCTTCGGCCTCGGAACCGCCGGCGGCTACGAGTTCTTCATCCAGAACCGCGGCGACGGCGGTTCCAAACGCCTGCAGGAGGTATTGCAGCAATTTCTCGCACGCGCCAACAGCGATCCGCAGCTTGGCGGCGCGCAGACCTTGTGGCGCGCCACCGTGCCGCAGCTCTTCGTCGACGTCGACCGCGAGAAGGCGAAGAAAGCCGGTGTGTCGATCGACGAGGTCTTTGCCGCGCTGTCGTCGACGCTCGGCACCTATTACGTAAACGATTTCAACAAGTACGGCCGCACCTGGCAGGTCCTGATGTCCGCCGAACCCGAATACCGCCAGCGGCCGGACGACATCCAGGGCCTCTACGTGCGTTCGCAGAAGGGCGAGATGGTGCCGCTGGCGGCGCTGGTCAACGTCCGGCACTCCTCCGGGCCGGATTCGCTCGACCGCTTCAACAACCTGCCGGCGGTCAAGATCATCGGCCAGACGGCGCCCGGCATCAGCTCCGGCCAGGGCATCGCACGTGTCGAGGCGATCGCCAGGGAAGTGCTGCCGCCGGACTTCAGCTTCGACTGGGGCGGCTCCTCGTACCAGGAGAAGAAATCGAGCGGCGCCTCGACCTTCGCGCTCGGGCTGGCGGTGGTGATGGTCTTCCTGATCCTCGCCGCGCAATACGAGAAGTGGTCGCTGCCGCTGTGCGTGCTTCTGGCACTGCCTTTCGGCACCTTCGGCGCACTCGTGGCGATCTGGACCAAGAACCTGCTCGGACCGTTCTTCGGTGCGGCGCCGCTGACCAACGACGTGTATTTTCAGATCGGCCTGGTGACCCTGCTCGGTCTGGCCGCCAAGAACGCCATCCTGATCGTCGAATACGCGGTGCTCAAACACGCCGAGGGTCTTTCCGCCTCGGCCTCGGCGATCGAAGCCGCACGGCTGCGCTTCCGGCCGATCCTGATGACCTCGCTGGCGTTCATCCTCGGCGTCCTGCCGCTGGCCATCTCGACCGGCGCCGGTGCCGGAGCGCGCCACTCGGTGGGTACCGGCGTCATGGGCGGCATGATCGCCGCCACCCTGCTGGCGGTCTTCCACGTCCCGCTGTTCTTCAAGGTGCTCTACGACCGGAGCGTTCGCGAACAGCGCTCGCACGACGAACTGCTGGACGAGGTCAGGCATCTGCATGACGTCCCGCAGGCGGCGGCCCCGCCTCCGGAAGTACCGGGTAGCAGCAAGGGAGGCGGCGGCCATGACTGACTTTCGAGCATCGCTTCGGCGCCGACCCGCGCTGGCCTTCGCGGCGGCAGTGACCCTCACGCTCGCCGCCTGCCAGACGACGCCGAGTGCCCCGCCGGTCCTCGACCTGCCGACGGCGACGGCAACGGCCGCGCCGGATCTCGAACGCTGGTGGACAAGCTTCAACGACCCGACGCTGGCGACCCTGATCGACGAAGCGCTGGCCCACAACCTTGACCTGCAGGCGGCGATGGCGCGCGTCGACCTGGCGCGCTCGAACGTGCTGCTCGCCCAGTCCCATCTCTACCCAAGCCTCAACCTCGGCGCCGACGCCAGCCGCAACCGCATGACGCTGGTCGGTTCGCAGCCCTTGCCCGCGGACTTCAATCCGACCAACAGCGACTACCGCGTCGGCCTGCGCGCATCGTATGAACTCGACCTCTGGGGACGTTATCGCCACGGCGCGAATGCGGCGCGCAGCGAACTGCTGGCCACCGAATACGCGCGCGCGACGGTTCGCACCGCCGTAGCCGCCGAGAGCGCACGCGCCTATTTCGGCCTGCTCGCCGCTGACGCCGAACTTGCCCTGCTGCGCGATACCTTGAAGTCGCGCGAACAGACGCTGGCCCTGCAAAACGACCTCTACCAGGCCGGCATCATCGGCGACTACGACCTGCAGCGAGCGCAGGCGGAACGCGCCGCCGTCACGGCCAACCTCGCGGTTGCCGAACGCGCGGTCGGTACCTACGAATCGGCGCTGGCGGCGATCCTCGGGCGTTCGCCGCGCGAAGTATTCGACGCCAGGATTAGCCGCGACGTGACGCAGGTCCACCTCTTGGACGTGCCCGAGGTACCGGCGGGATTGCCTTCCGACATGCTGGAGCGGCGGCCCGACGTCAAACAGGTCGAAGCCCAGCTCGCGGCCGCGAGCCTGCGCATCGATGCCGCGCGCACGCAGTATTTCCCGTCGCTGTCGCTGACCGCCTCGTACGGCTCCGAGTCCACCGCCTTCGCCGACCTGTTCTCGGCGCCGGCGCTGGCCTGGGGAATCGGCGCTTCGCTGCTGCAGCCGCTGATCGGCCTGAAGGCGATCGAAGCCAACGTGCTGGCCGAAACCGCCCGTCGCGAGGCAGCGGTGGTGAGCTATGTGCAGACGGTGCAGACGGCCTTTCGCGAAACGCGCGACGCGCTGATCGCCAACCGCACGACGCGCGCGGCGCTCGCCGCCCAGGCCGAGCGCGCGCAGAAGCTCGGCGCGGCGCTCGAACTCGCCGAACTCCGCTACCGCTCGGGCTATTCGGGATATCTCGACGTGCTCGACGCGCAGCGCCAGCTCCTGCAGGCGCAGACGCTGCAGATCCTGGCCGCGCGCGACGTGCGCTTCGCCCTGATCGACCTCGCCAAAGCGATGGGCGGCGGCTGGGACTACCAGGCGGCGCCGGCAAGGAACAGCGCGCCTTGACTGACCGCGGCCCGGCATGGGCATCGCCCGCGCTCACTGCCGGCAGCGCCGATGCCGGTCAAGGGCGACCATGAAGCGCGCCTCGCTGGCTGTGCTCGCGCTGTTGCTTGGCGTGCTCGCCTGGAGCATCGGCTTCGAACCCGGCTGGCTGCAACAGCGGCAACTGCGGCTGGCGGCGCCGGGCTGGGCCGGACCGCCGCTGACCATTGCCGTTGCTGCCGACTTCCATGTCGGCGCCCCGCACGCCGGGCTACCCATGCTGCGTCGGGTGGTCAGGGAGATCAACACCGCCCACCCGGACATCATCCTGCTGCCCGGCGACTTCGTCATTCACGGGGTCCTCGGCGGCCAGCCGGTCGCACCGGAAAGCATTGCCGGCGAACTCGCGCTGCTCAAGGCACCGCTCGGCGTCTTCGCCGTCCTCGGCAACCACGACTGGTGGCTTGACGGCGAACGCGTGCGCAAGGCGCTGGAAACGGTTGGTATCCGGGTGATCGACAACCGCGCGCTGCCGCTGCCCGGAGCCGAAGACAGGCTGTGGCTGGCCGGCATCGGTGACGACATGACCGACCACGCCGACCCGGCAAAAGCTTTCGCCGGCGTCCCTGCCGACGCGAAACTGCTGGTGATCATGCACGACCCGGCCAACGCCCCGTCACTGCCACCGCAAACACTGGTCGCCTTTGCCGGCCACACGCACGGCGGCCAGGTCCGGTTGCCGTTTTTCGGGGCCCTGATCACGCCGGGGAGAGCACCTCGCGAACAGGCCTGGGGCTGGATTCCCGACGTGCCGGCAGCAACCTGGGTAACCGCCGGCATCGGCACCAGCATCCTCCCCATCCGTTTCAACTGCCCCCCGGAAACCGTCGTCCTGCGCCTTGGTGGAAACGAGGAACTGCGAGATACTGGCGCACCAGGAAGGTAACCCGCAGGCGAACGGTCCGCGATAACAATACCACTCGCTGACAACACCTTATTTTTGCGCGTTCGACACAAGCGCACCTGGTGAGCCCAAACTTCGTTATCTTGCTCGACAAATCCACCTGGATAAGGTTTGGGAATTCATCTCGGCCCTTGCCCAGCAACCGTCCCAAACGTACTCACGCCCGTTGCGCAAACGCCTCAAGCCTTCGACCGGCAGCGGACGGCTGAACAGGTAGCCCTGGTACGCGTGACAGCCCTGACTGGCGAGAAAATCCCTCTGGGCTTCGGTTTCCACGCCCTCGGCGATGACCGCGAGCCCCAGGCTTTCTGCGAGAACGACGACCATTCTGGCAATCGCAGCATCATTGGTGTCGGTAAGGATGTTGCGGATGAAGCTCTGGTCGATCTTCAACTGATCGAGCGGCAAGCGCTTCAGATAAGACAGCGACGAGTAGCCGGTCCCAAAATCGTCCAGCGAAAAATCGACGCCCTTAGCCTTGAGAACACTCATCTTGGCAATAACCTGGTCGACATCGTCCACCAGCAGGCTCTCGGTGAGTTCCAGCTTGAGCCGTTGCGGCCGGGCTCCGCTACGCGCCAGCGCCGCCAGCACCTGATCGACAAAACCCTCGTCGTGAAACTGACGGGCACTGACGTTCACCGCGATCGTGAGATGCGCCAGCGCGGGTTGGTCGGCCCACGCCGCCAGTCGCTCGCAAGCCGTGTCCAGCACCCATTGACCGATAGGCAGGATCAGCCTGGTTTCCTCGACCAGGGGAATGAACTCGGCCGGCGACACCAGGCCGCGCTCGGGATGGAACCAGCGCAGCAAGGCTTCGGCACCGGTGACCCGACCGGACGAATCCACCTGCGCCTGGTAGTACACCAGGAACTGCTCTCTCTGCACGGCTTCACGCAAGCCGGCTTCCAGAGCGGCACGCGCGGTGATGACCGCCTGCATGCTCGGGTCGAAGAAGCGCAGCGTGTTGCGACCCGCCCCCTTGGCATGATGCATGGCGGACTCCGCACGTTGCAGCAACTCATCGACACCCTCCTGGCGATCGCCAAAAAGGGCAATGCCGATACTGACCGTGCAGTGATGTGCGTAACTGGCGAGCTGGTAAACCTGACTGAGCGCGGCCAGGATCTTCTCTCCGACCATTTCGGCCTGCGTCGCGGCCTCCTGGGCGCCTTCACTCAGATCTTCGAGCATCACCACGAATTCGTCACTGCCCGGACGCGAAACGGTGTCGCTGGCGCGCACGCAGCCAGCCAGACGCTGGGCAACCTGCAGCAATACCAAGTCTCCCTGGTCTCGGCCAACGATGTCGTTGAGGCTCTTGAAGTTGTCGAGATCGACGAACAGCAAGGCACCGCCGCGACCGGTTCGCGAACTGGCAGTCAGCGCGTGCTGCAACCGGTCGGAGCAACAGCCGGCGGTTCGGCAGATCGGTGAGGGATGTCGTAGAAAGCAAGATGGTCGATCTTTCTTTCCGCCGCCTTGCGCTGCGTCAGATCGGAAAACACCGCCACATAGTGGGATACGCTGGCTTCCTCGTCGCGCACGGCGGCGATGCTCAGCCATTCCGGAAAGACTTCGCCGTTCTTGCGTCGGTTCCAGATCTCGCCCTGCCAATGCATTTCAGAGGTCAGTGCCGCCCAGATTGTCGCGTAAAACGCAGCGTCCTGTCGCCCCGAATTGAGCAGGCGCGGCGTCTGACCAACGACTTCGTCGGCGCTGTAACCGGTCATCCGCGTGAACGCATCATTGACTGCCAGGATCTGCTGGTCGGCATCGGTGATCATGATGCCTTCCTTGGCATTGTCGAAGACCTCCGCCGCCAGCTTGAGCTGCTTTTCGGCGGCGCGACGCACGTCGATCTCCTTGATCAGGTTCCTGTTCGTTTCATTGAGCGCCTGCGTACGTTCCTGGACCCGGTGGTCGAGTTCCCGGTTGGCAAGTTCAAGCGCATTGAGGGATGCCTCAAGCTCCGACGATTGGCGGTCGATGATCCCCTGCGCACGCGCCACCAGCAGGTAGAGCAGTCCGTAGAGCAGCGCCAGCAGGCCAAAGACAATGCCGATCACGATCCGGCGGGTTTCCTCCAGGTGGACGACAAAGGCTGTGACGTCGCTGTAAATCTCGATGACACCGACTATCGCCTTCCTATCGTTGCGCACCGGCAGGTAAGACGAAATGACGTCGAGGTCGGTAACGGTCCCTTCGAAGGTATCCATGGTGTCCCGATGATTCAGGACGCTCGCCACCCTGCCCCTCCTGGCCGCCAGGAACCCCGCATTGCTGCTCTTGTCTTCGCCGGTCTGTCTGGGATCGGTGGAGAACACGGTCATGCCGTTCAAGGCGTAAACCTTGACCTTGACAACTTCCGTGCCCTTCATGTGCTGCACAACCAGATCCTGGAGGTGGATTTCCTGAGCGTGCAAGCGCAGAACCTCAGCCGTTGCGTCGGGGTGATCATCGACGAGGGTGGCAAAGTTCGGCCACAATGCGTTGGCAAAGGCGTTGGTCAAAGCAATGTTGCGGCCTTCGGCAAGAAACTTGAGGTCGCCGAGGGCGAGATGCTGGTAGCTCAACCCAGCACCACTGCGGTAAGCACGGTACAGCAGGCTGCTCAGTGAAAAATACCTTGAGCGCAGCGTCCGCCCGCGTGGCTCTGGTGCCTGCGTGGTCCACTCTCGTGTCCCTCCCTGAGCGTATCGATCAACAATTATTGTCGCCAAAAGCATAGCAGGACAAGTGACCAAGTAGGCATTCCCGTGTCACCCTGCGCGTAATTCCACGACATCACCGGCGACAGTCGGTTTCACGCGTGGCAAGCGTAGAATCCCTACTGTTACCGTCTGGGCGAAGTTTCAGTTCAGCGAGGTCCTTCCCCTGAACCGCTTGCGCACCACGATCGACAAACCCTACTTCCCAAGTCGTCAGGACGCACTGTTCGTGAAAAATCACCTCATTCCAGGCGCTGGCCTGCCGCTGGACGGCGCCCTGTGCTGCACCGGTGCGACATGGCGCTGCCCTGGCGGACACAGTTTCGACATCGCCAGCGAGGGCTATGCCCATCTGCTGCCGGTCCAGAAAAACGCTCGCGCGACCCGGGGTGATAGCAGGCAGATGGTCGCTGCCCGCCGCCGTTTCTCAATGCCGGTTTCTACCAGGCGATTGCCACTGCGACAAGCGAGGCGGTACTGGCGGATCTGCCTCCCAGGGAACTGTCAGTTGTCTCGATGCGGGTTGCGGCGAGGGTTACTACCGCGTCAGTTGGCCGCAGCGAACAGTGACGGACAGACACTCGTGTTGCTTGGGCTGGACATTTCGAAGTGGGCGGTGCTGTCGGCCAGAAATAGGACAGGCGGCCCACTGGATCGTAGGCAGCAACGCGAACCTGCCGGTGCAATCGGGGAACGCTTGATTGGTGCTGCGCCTTTCGGGTTTCCCGTCCTATGCCGAGTTTAACCGTGTACTCAAACCGGATGGCCAATTACTGCAGCTTGATGCGGGCCGGATCATCTGCGGGAACTGCGTGAAATCATTTACCCTCCTGAAACCCGAACGTGCTACCGACGTGCGAGATCCGCAAGGCTTTACCAGCCTGTCCACTGAAACCGTCCACTACCCGCTGCAGCTCTTGGGCCCGGAGCCGATTGCCGATCTGCTGGCCACGACACCGCATCTCTACCGCGCCACGGCTGAGCGCCGCGCGCAGGCGGCAAAACTGAGCGCTCTGTCGGTCACCATCGAAGTGCGCATGACTCGCTTTGGGCGGCACACCATTCGCTGATCATCGTAGCGATTCAACGGGCTGGGATCGGCGCTTTGACAGGGGCTGTAATGATGATCACCTGCGACGTTGCTTACCTCATGATGGATATGTCAGCATAATGCTGGTCGGACCCCAGCAAGCCCACAGTGCTCCCGTCGCTGCATTCCCCCTGCTGGGCGGCCAGCCCTGAAGCATGACCATCGAAACGCAGTCGTAGCCAGGTTTGGCGGCAACCGCAAAATAAGACTTTCGCAAAGGGAACAGGGCAATCGCATGAATGCCAACGTCGTGAACCCTCGAAAATAGTCGTTTACCCTCAAGGAGTTACGAAGGGGCTGTTCACCGCCCTGGGATTTGTGTAGTTTTCTGTCTTTTTGGGGTTTTCCATGAAGGCAGAGAACTCGGTTCGGCTGGTGGACGTCTGGGTTGGGGTGCGCGATCCGAGACAGGCGAAGAAAGTGGAGCACCCGTTGGTGGAATTGCTGGTGGTTGCTGTCTGCGCGGTCCTGTCAGGCGCCGATACGTTCGTGGCCGTCGAGGTGTGGGGGAAAGAGAAACTGGATTGGCTACGGAAGTATTTGAAACTTGAGTCGGGCATCCCGTGCCATGACACGTTCGGCCGCGTCTTCGCGGCGATTGATCCCGACGAGTTTGGTGCGGCGTTCCTGCGCTGGGTGGGCCAGGTCGTGCCTACCTTGACGAACGGGGAAGTCGTCGCGATCGACGGCAAGACGAGTCGTCGATCGGGAAAGGTGGGGGGCACGCCGTTGCATCTGGTCAGCGCGTTTGCCGCCCAGGCGGGTCTGGTCCTGGGACAGCGCGCGACGGCCGCGAAGTCGAACGAGAAGACTGCCATCCCCGAACTGTTGGCGACCTTGGCCCTGGAAGGCTGCATCGTCACCATCGATGCCATGGGCACGCAGCCCAACATTGCGCAAGCCATTCGCGATCGGGGTGCCGACTATGTCCTGGCGGTCAAGGATAACCAGCCCACCTTGGCCGCGTCGATCGAGGATTTTGTCAGCGCCTTCGAGGCGGCGCCAGGCAAGACGCCTCATCAGTTTCACGAAGTCGTCGAGAAGGATCATGGCCGCTTGGAAGTCCGGCGCTGTCATGTCTTCGGCCAGCTTGACTGCCTGCACGCCCCTGAGCGCTGGCCAGACCTGAAGTCGTTCGCGATGGTGACGAGCGAGCGGACGATCAAGGGACAAACCTCTGTTGATCGCCGTTTCTACGTGAGTAGCCTGCTCCCCGACGCGCAGCGCATGAATGACGCCGTCCGCAGGCACTGGCGCGTCGAGAACAGCCTGCATTGGTGCATGGATGTCGTCTTTGGCGACGACCAGATGCGCGCTCGCACCGATCATGCCGCTCAGAATTTCGCCGTCTTGCGCCAGTTCGTCTTGAACCTCCTGCGCCTCGCTCCGGTAAAACGCAAAGGGGGCCTCAAGGTTCAGCGACTGATCGCCGCCACTTCGGACGCCTTCCGCGCCGAACTCCTGGGTCTTGTATAAGATTCATGCAATCGCCCTGGCAAGGGGGGCTAGACAATATCTGAGGCCTTTGGCAGAATAGTCTTGAGCTAACGGCTCTGCGTTTCTGGTGGAGGTGCTGGGATGGACGTGATGACACCGAGCGATTGGGTGCACTGCGGTCGGGAGTTCAGTGCGCAGGAGGTAGCCGAGGTCTGCGCGACGGTGGCGTGGCTGCCTGGCTTGGCACGCAGGGAACTGGCGGCGACGCTGTGCGAACACCTGGGCTGGGTGACGCTGACGGGGACGGCGAAGGTCGACGCCTGCCTGGAGTTCCTGAAGCGTTTGCAGGCGGCCGGCTTGCTTGTCCTGCCCACACCGAGACCCTCGCCGCGACGCCGTTCGATGCCACCCCGTGCCGTCGTCGAACCGTTGGTCGAAGAGTCACCGGTGGACCACGCCGCTGTCGGCCCTGCCCCGGTCCGCCTGGAAGTGATCCGCGACACCGCCTTGGCGACGCACTGGGATGATCTGATGGCGCGCTGGCACCCGCTGGGTTTCCAGGGCGCCTTCGGCTATCGGCTGCGCTACTTCATCACGGCGGGTGAGTTGCGGCTCGGTTGCGTCCTGTTGTCCGGCGCGGCGCGGGCGGTGGCCGTGCGCGACGCCTGGATCGGCTGGACGGCTCAGGCCCGGCGCCAGAACCTGCCACGGGTGCTCAACAACAGCCGCTTCCTGATCTTCCCGCACGTCCGGGTGCCGCATCTGGCCAGTCAGGTGCTCGGGCAACTCGCGCGTCGTGCGCACGCGCGGACTGGCTCGAACACTGGGGCTTCGAGCCCCTGCTGCTGGAAGCTTCGTCGACCCGCGACACCATGCCGGCACCTGCTACCGGGCTGCCGGTTGGCAATGGCTCGGAGAGACCAGTGGGCGGGCTGGCCCGTCCGGGCGCAGTCCTATCAGCACGCCCCGCCAAGTGTGGGTCAAGCCGCTTGGCAGCGATGGTCGCGACCGGTTGTGCGGCGTAACCGGGATCCCCGGCCAGTGGAGCAAACCCTGCCGTCGTCCGACGCGCCGGCCTTCCGGAGGAACGCGGCAAGAGACGGCAGGAGAAGGCTCTGAACGCGAAACGGTGCGCGATGGGACAAAGGCCCCCGCTCCCGCGCCCCTTGCCCAACCGATGCTCGACCTTCGCGACCATCGCCGAAGAGAGAGAGGCCCGCGAGGACGCCGTGAGCAAACAGATGCGTCTCCTGCGCAAAGAGCTGCCCGCCTTGCTCGCTCAACTGGAACAAATTCCCGACCCGAGAGACCCCAGGAAGCGCCGGCACAAGCTGACCGCGCTGCTGCTCTATGGTCTGTTGATGTTCGTCTTTCAGTTCGCCTCCCGGCGCGAGACCAACCGCGAAATGACCCGCCCGCAGTTCATGGCCAACCTGCAGCGGCTGTTCCCGGAGATCGACACCCTGCCACACGCCGACACCCTGTATCGGCTGCTGCGCGACATCGACCTGACCCAACTCGAACAGGCGCACGTCGACCTGGTGCGACGCCTGATCCGCGGCAAGAGTGTCCGACGCTATTTGATCAACCACTGCCATCCGATTGCCATCGATGGCTCGCAGAAGCTCGCCGGCGACACCCTCTGGGCGGAGGAACTCCTGCAGCGCAGCGTCGGCAAGGAGGAAACCCGCCACACCCAGTACTTCGTCTACGTGCTCGAGGCCAGTCTCGCCTTCCACAACGGCCTGGTGATCCCGCTGCTCAGCGAGTTCCTCGAACACGCCCTGGGCGATACCGAGGCGCAAAAGCAGGATTGCGAACTGCGCGCCCGTCTGGCAGGAGTTCCACGCGCTCCCTGCCCTGAAGCCACAGGCCTTGCAGCGGAACCGGGGAAGGCGCCGACAGCACTTCACCTGGGTCAACGACATCGACTACGCCTTCGGTTCGAACGGGCGTCAGCGTCTCAAGCTGCACGTCGTGGTCTGTGAGGAAAGCTGGAGAGGGTCGATCAACAGGCTCAGATCGTGACCCAAACGGCGCGCCACGCCTGGCTCTCCAGCCAGCCGCTCAGCCGCGAGAATGTCCATGAGCGCTGCAATCTCGGCGCTCGCCACCGCTGGGGCATCGAAGCGGGCTTCCTCGTCCGAAAAGCACCGGGGCTACCACTACGAGCATGCCTTTGCCTCGACTGGAATGCCATGGGGGCTACCACCTCCTCCTGATGCGTCTGGCGCATGTCTTCAGCATACCTGGCACGCTTCACGCGACAGCTGCGCGATCTGTTTCGTCAGTTCGGCGTGCGCGGGGCTATCCGCTTCATCCGCACCTCCTGCGCTGCCCCCTGGCTCGATCTCCCGCGCGGATGCGCGCTCCTCGCCGAACCCTTTCTGCTGCAACTCGAGTGATCTGCCCAGGGTTGGCCCCAGCATCCCCCGTACGGCATCGTCCGTGCCGGGAAAAGGCTCATCCAGAGATCGTACCGGAGTTCCTGAACACCTCTCGACACCCTCCACGGACCCCCACTCCACCT
The DNA here is from genome assembly GCA_016714935.1 of Candidatus Accumulibacter propinquus. Classification (GTDB taxonomy): domain Bacteria; phylum Pseudomonadota; class Gammaproteobacteria; order Burkholderiales; family Rhodocyclaceae; genus Accumulibacter; species Accumulibacter propinquus. The sequence continues at coordinate 122,940 of JADKBU010000007.1, forward strand.
GCGTATCCCGCGCGCTCCCTGCCCCCAGCCCCCGCGATTTGACCGCTCCA
>JADKBU010000008.1 GCA_016714935.1 Candidatus Accumulibacter propinquus
GCTACCCGGCTTGCACAGGCTTGATTCTATTCTTGACCTGGGAGGCCACACCACTCTCGTTCGCCGCCTTGGCTTGCGACCCGCAAGTTCGCTACACGGACGGAGTGTAGCGATAGTGCGTCGGCGACATGCCGCTCCAGCGTCTGAACGCGCGGGTGAATGCGCTCTGCTCGGAAAACCCGAGCAGGAAGGTGATTTCGGTCACCGACTTGCTCGGGTCGTCGAGATAGCGGCGCGCGAGTTCGTGGCGCGTTTCATCGAACAGGCTCTGATAGCTCAGGCCCAGTTCGCCCAGCCTGCGCTGCAGCGTGCGCTGGCTCATCCCCAGCGCGCTGGCGGTATCCTGCGCCGAAGGCGGCCCTGAAGTCAATTGCCGCAATACGTAGGCGCGGGTTCGACTGACGAGGTCGTCGTCGAAAAACTGGGCCAGTTGCTCGGTCAGGATCCTGTCGAAGGTGTTGGCCAAGGGAATGTTCGCGGACGGCAGCGGCGAATCGACGGCTTCGCGATCGAACAGCACGCTGTCCTCGGTGGCGCCGAACTGGACCTGGCAACCGAACAGATCCTGCCAGGGTTGCGGGTTGGCAGGCTCGGGGCGGCGCAGGCGAAGGGCCGCAGCATTGAGCTTGCTGCCAAAATTGGTTCGGCACATGTCGAGCAGGATCGACAAGGTGAAATCGGTCATCAGGTGACCCACCGGCGCTTCGTTGCGACCGTGATCATAGACGAAGCGCACGCCGGCCGGTTCGTCGACGCAAAGATAGCTGAAGCGGCTGCCGAGGATACGCGCGAAACGTTCCATCCGTTTCATGCCGGTGTGCAAGGTCCTGCTCGACAGCCAGGCATAGCCCATCGTCCCGAGATTGGACGGGTGCCAGCATTCGCCGGCACGCAGGGCAAACGCCGGGTCGGGAATCTGCGCCGCTGCCCTGGTAAAAGCGACATCAGCGAGCCGCCCGGGCAGGCGCGCGCAAACGTCGCGCAGGGTTTCCGGGCGGACGCCTATTTCCTGCAGCAGTTGCTGCGGGTCTATGCCGTGCAGTTCGACGAGGCGCAACACCATCAACCAGACGGTGGCCAGGGTGCTCTCCGTTTTCAGCATGACTGGCGGCTCCCCGCGATTTTGTAGTTCATCCTGGCACGAATGGTCATGCGAAAGGCTTGTCGGGTCAAGCGTCTTTGCGCGCTGTTGCGTAAGCTCGATCGATCAGACAGGCACGCCAATCAGGGCAACCGGAATTGGCTCGCATCGGGAAGCAGAACAATGATCGACCATCCATATCGTCCGCCACCGGAACGTCCGCAGCGCTATTTCGACACCATGCCTGTCGCGGATCCCCTGCTGGATCCGATCACCGGATTTCTCAACCGAAAGGCCGGTCTGCGTGCGGCGGCGATCCTGGTGGCCGAGTCCAACACCAGTCACATTCCATTGGGCACCATCTGGGTGGATATCGACCGCTTCCGGCAGGTCAATGAGTCATTCGGACACCGCGGCGGCGATCGGGTCATCGCACTGATCGCTGAACGTATCCGTGCGGTCGTTCGCCTTCAGTGCGAGTACTCGCGTACCGGAAGTGACGAATTCGTCCTGCTGGTTCCCGCTATTGACCACGCCGAAGCCGAACAGCTGGCGCGGAGACTACTTGTCGAAATCGAACGGCCATTACGCATCGATACCATCCTGATCCGGCCATCCGCCAGCATCGGCGTTGCCATCAATCAGATCGGGGAAAATCCGATCGCTTTGCTCGAGCGCGCCGACCGCGCGATGGTCGAAGCCAAGCGCCAGGGCGGTAATCGTCTGGTCATGTCCGGCGACGAGCCATTGACCGGGCGCCTTGGGGTGCAACTGGCGCGCGAGGAACTGGCCATCGAGAGCGCCCTGCATGCTGCCCTGGAAAGTGGTGGCCTGCGCCTCGACTTCCAGCCCATCCTCGGCCTGGATGGCCGGGTCGAGGCGGTCGAAGCGTTGATGCGCTGCTACGTCAATGGACAGCAAGTCGATCCGGCGCGATTCATTCCGGTCGCCGAGAAAACCGGCCTGATCGTTCGCCTCGGCGAATGGAGCCTGCTCCAGGGCACCCGCTGCGCGGCCCGCCTGTGCCGGCAGGGCACGCCGACGAAACTGGCGATCAATGTCTCGCGTGCTCAGCTCCTCTCGCCCAGGTTCATCCAGGCGCTGCATGGTGCCCTGATTTGTGCCGACGTGCCGCCGGCACTGATCGAACTCGAACTGACCGAATCCCTGATCATGGATCTGTCGGAAACCGTCCAGGCCAATCTGCGCACCGCGCGCGAAGTCGGCGTCGGCCTGGCAATCGACGACTTCGGTACCGGCTATTCCTGCCTGTCGAATCTGAAAGACCTGCCAGCCACCAAACTCAAGCTCGACCGAGCCTTCGTCGGCGTTCTGCCAGACGACCGGCGATCCTTCGCCATCGTCAAGGGGATGACGCGGCTTGGCCAGGAACTCGGGATGATAGTGGTCGCCGAAGGCGTGGAAACCGGCACCCAATTGGCGGCACTGGCCGAGGCGGGTGTCGATGCGAGCCAGGGCTTCCTGCATGCCCGGCCGATGACCGAAGACGCCTTGCTGGCATGGATGAAACAGCGAGAACAGAAATGACCGAAATTGCCGACAACGTCCTGAGCGAGCGCCCCGCCATCGACCGGGTTCTCGAACAATCGCTCAGGGATCTGGACATCCCGCCGCGCCCGCTGATCATCGACCGAATCAAGGCCGAGATGGGCAGCGCCAGTCCCAACCTGAGATACGTCGGGCAGTTGATCAGTGTCGACGTCAGCCTGGCCGCCGGTTTGATCAAGACCGCAAACTCCCCGTACTTCGGCTTTCGCAACCGGGCTCGCTCGGTGCACGAAGCCCTCCTGATGCTCGGCCTGGATGTCACCAGCCGCGCCGTGGCCGCCATCAGCCTACGTCAGGCGCTTCCGAACAACGGCCAGCTCGAGCGCTTCTGGGGCGCTTCGGCGCAGATTGCCGTGCTCTCGAGCTGGCTCGCGCAGCAGACGGCCAACCCTCGCCTGGATGCCGGTGATGCCTATACCTACGGGCTGTTTCGTGACTGCGGCATTGCCGTTCTGCTCATCCGCCTTCCGGCCTACCGGCAAACGCTGGAAAGTGCCAATGCCAATACCGATCTGGCCTTTACGGCCGTCGAACAACAGGATTTCAGGACCGATCACGCCATGGTCGGCTGTCTGCTGGCACAGAACTGGTGGTTGCCGGAAGAGATCTGCCTGGCGATCCGCCATCACCATGACCGATCGGCGATCGATTTCTTCGATTCCGGCCTGCCCGCCAGCAGCCGCTATCTGGTAGCCGCCAGTCAAACGGCCGAACACATCGTCCAGCAACTGACCGGCGGTAGCCGCACGCAGGAATGGTCAAAGCTCGGCAGTTCGTGCCTGCGCCTGCTCAGGCTCGCAGCGTCCGACCTGCCCGAACTCTACCGAGGCGCCGAAGCTGTACTCGCAACGGTGGATTGAGGGGTAAGTGCAAGCACAGGATCTGCCATTGCCGGGTGACGCCCTGGCGGCTTCTGAAGCCAATGGCGATACCGCCGCTTACGACCCAATCCGCTTGAGCACGCCGTTGTCGATGCGCACCCGGTCGCCGGAGTAAAAGCCCGGCTTCTCGTTGAACTTGATTTGCCGGGTCTTGCCGTTGTCCATGCGCACCACGACCTGATACTCGGTTTGTTCCTTGACCTTCTTTTCCACCTGATGGCCGGCGTAGGCGCCACCCGCAACGCCAGCCACGGTGGCCACGGTCTTGCCCCGGCCGCCGCCGACCTGATTGCCGAGCAGTCCACCGACAACGCCGCCGGCAACCGCACCGAGGCCGGAGCCTTCGCCCTTGACGTGAACCTCGCGGACTTCCGCGACACTGCCGCAGTTATTGCAGCTTGCCGCGAATGCCGAAAGCGAAAGCAGCATCGACGCGGTGAACAACGCCAAGCGTCCAGGGATCATGACATTTCTCCAGTAATCTTGTGGCACTGGTTTGGATGACCTCGGAGTGAAACCGCGAGGCCGCTTGAATCGCAACCCAACAAGTATAGCGGCCCCGGAGAGCCCTGTCAGCGCGACCGCGTTCGGTTTCCCCCGAACCGCGCGCTGATCATGCGATGTGGTGTCCCCCGTCATCACGCGCAACAAGCCGCCACCAGCAAATGCACATCACGACCCATCGACGAACCACCGGCCTTGCCCAATAGCGATAGCGCTTGCCCCGGACGAGCGCTTTGTCTGAGAATCCACGCCATGCAGAATCATCTGCGCTGCAAACCGAGCAGCACCTTGTCATCGTGGAACCGATCCGACCATTTTCCGGGGATTTCTCATGAAGCTTCGCCTGACGCTTGCGGACGCCGCTGGTCTGCCTGCATCCGTTACGACCCGTATCGATTTTGGTGACCGCCAGAGCATCAGGCTGGGGCGTTTGGAGGGGCTGGAGTGGACACTGCCCGACCCCAGGCGGGTACTCTCGGGCTGCCATTGCGAAGTCAGGCGCTTGCAGGATGCTTACCTGCTTTACGATCTGTCGACCAATGGTACTTTCCTCGAAGGCAGCACGACCCGGCTGACCAGCCCGCATACGCTGCAGGACGGCGAGCGACTGGTGATCGGCGACTACCTGATTCGGGTCGAACTGACGGCTGACAGCGAGCAAACCGACGACGACAGGACCCGCATCGTCGCCGGCACGCTCCCCGAACCCCTGCTGGAATTGACGGTCCGGAACAAGCCGACACTCGCCGATCAGCCTGCCTTGACCACCCGACTGGGTCGCCAGGGCGAACTCCGAATCGGCCGCGATGACAGTGCGGACTGGACGTTGCCCGACCGCGCCGGCGGCCTTTCCCGGCAGCATTGCACGATCCGCTTCACCGATGGCGCCTTCGTCCTCCAGGACACCTCATCCAACGGCACTTTCGTCAATGGCAACGTCGAGCGCATCAGCGACCACCACCGGCTGCGCGACGGGGACCTCCTGTCAATCGGCAGTTACCTGATTGCGGCGCAGGTCAGCGGCCTTGCTGAGGTCGCCACGCCGGCCCCCACCAGTCAGGAATCCGACAAGGCCGAATACCCTTCCGCGCAGCCTGTCGCACCCGCGCCAGTACTGCAGGCGCCAGCCCGTCCCACCGGCGGCACGCGGCGCGGCGGCGATCCGGCCGCCATGCTTGCCGACCTGCCTCCGGCGATCCCGGCGCCAGCCGGCCGTGACGAGGAGGCGACGCCGGCAAAAGTGCCGCTGGTCGAAGACGGCGTCACCCGCCTGGCGCGCGTGCTCAAGACCCCGCCCATGCCGCCAGAAAACAAAAAGCTCGCTGAAGCCGCAGGAACTGCTCCAGCCGCTCCAGCCGCCGCTCCAGTCAAGAAGGGCGACGCCGGTGTGACGCCGGAGCCGCCCTTGCAGACGCCGGTCGACGACCGGGTACTGGCCGGCATCGCCAGAGGATTGGGGCTGTCGCCGGAAGACCTCGACGAAGCCGACGCCGCCGTGCTCGGCGAACGAATGGGGGAGCTGATCCTGTTGCTCACCGAAGAAGTCCGGCAGTTGCTGGCGCTGCGCGATGCCGCCCTGGCGCAGCCGGCTGGCGCTCGCCCCGGCCCGAGCGCCAGCAACCCCCTGGCAATCATGCCGACCAGCGAGGAAGCCCTGCGCGTGCTTTTTGGACCGCCACGACGCGCCTATCTGGACAGTCGCCAGTCATTCCAGACCGCCTTGAGCGATTTGCGCCAGCACTTCCGGCAAACCGACGCGGCCGTTCGCGCCGCCACACTGACACTGGCCAACGAACTGGCTCCCGAGGCCATCGACAAGGCGGCGTCGGCGGAGAGTTTCATCGGCCAACTGCTCAGCTCACGCAAGGCCAGGCTGTGGGATATCTACGTCGAACGCTGGGCCGGACGCACACCCTTGCAGCCGGGCCACCCCGTCAGCTCGTTCATCGACACCTTCGCCGACGCCACCACCAAGCTCGACCGAAACAGGGATGGCATAGGATGCCGAGCGATGCCAACTCAGACTCCGTGCAGCGCCCTGCCGCCCGATCAGCGAGCGAAAGTCAGGGCGGGCAACGCGGACCTGGTGGCAGACAACCGCCAGCCCCGGGATCGGGGTCACTCGGCACCCGCTTCCACAACCCAGGACAATCAGCGCCGGCCGCCAGGCGCGAGGAGGCTGCATGAAGTTCTTCAGTTACGCCGATCCGGACGAACAGATCACTGCGCAAGGTCGACAGCCCGGCCTGCGCCCGCTACTGCGGGAATTCTCGGACGATGAACTCGACAGCCTCGACAACTTCGTTGCCGAACTGCGTTTCGCGGCCGGCAGCAGGATCATTGCCGCCGGCGAGCGCAACGATGCCTTGTTCATCGTCGTCTCCGGCAACGTCCGGCTGACCACTGTCGAAGCAGACGAGGCCGAGCACGAAGTGGATCGACTGGTGGAGGGCGAAGCCTTCGGCATCCAGTCCTTTCTCGATGGCGAGGTCAGCGTGCTCGGCGCCACGGCCCTGGAGGCGACCGAGATCCTGGTCTTGCGCCGGGCTTCCTTCGAACAACTGGCGGCCTGGAAACCCGCACTGGCAATCGCCCTGCTCCAGGATCTCGCCGCCTATGCCAGCCGTCGCCTGCGCCAGATCCAGATCGCCTGTTGAGACCGCCCCCCGAGAGCCACGCCATGAGCCCCGAGCTATTCTTCGCCAACTACACCAGGCGCGCGTCGGCCCTGCCCAAGCCGGCATGGCAGATGCTGCGCATCCTGACCCTGCTCGTCACCCTGGGCTTCGCCGCCCTGCTGGCGCTGAACCCCGGCGTCGGGCTCAGGCTGTGGTGGGGACTGGCCATTCCCGTACTGCCGGCGATCCTGGTGATCGCACCGGGACTCTGGCGCCAGGTCTGCCCGATGGCCTTCCTCAACCAGATTCCGCGCATGACCGGCAGCAGCCGCAGTCGGCCGCTACCCGGCAAGTGGAAGGACGCCGCCTTCCTGATTGCCGTGACCATCTTCCTCGCCTGCGTCGCCGCCCGTTCGGCCCTGCTCAACCAAGCCGGCGGGCTGGTCGCCGCCGGCATCGTCGGAGTCCTGATTCTGGCCTTTGTCGGCGGTCTGGTGTTTGCCGGACGCAGCGGCTGGTGCGGCACCTTCTGCCCCCTGGGACCGATCCAGCGCACCTATGGCCATGCACCGCTGGTGGTCGTGCCGAACGGCTATTGCCCGACCTGCGTCGGCTGCCAGAAGAACTGCTACGACTTCAACCCGCGCGGTGCGATCTTCGCCGACCTGGTCGACCCGGACCAGCGCTACGCCAGCCAGCGGCGGCTGTTCATCGGCCTGCTGCCGGGGCTGATCTGCGCCTATTTCCTGCAGGGGCCGAGCCAGACCTATGGCCATGAACTCTATCTGGCGATCCTGCTCGGTTCGTGTTGCGCCTCGGCGGGCCTGTACGCCATCGCCACCAGCTACTTTCCGCTTTCTCCACATCGCGTCGCAGCGGTTTTTGCCGCGGTCGCACTGGCCATCTTCTACTGGTTTGCCGGCCCCATCGTGCTCGACACCCTGGCCTATTTCCTCTCCTTCGCGGCTCCCGAGTGGCTGATCGCCGCGACCCGCAGCGTCGGCGCCATTGGCGGGATGGTGTTGCTGGTTTCCAGTCTCCACGCGGAAAGGATGTTCAGGCAGGCTTCGAGCAAAGCCGCCGACGCGGCGCCTGAGCCAACCCGCAAGACGCAGTTGCGCACCCGCTTCGGCGGCACGCAGTCAGCGCAGGTGACCGACCGGGAGACGAAGGTCGCCTTCCCGGTCGCCAAGGGTGCGACCCTGCTCGATGCCATCGAAAGCGCCGGTCTGAAGATCAACTACGGCTGCCGGGCCGGTCTGTGTGGTGCCGACGCGGTCGTGGTCTGTGAAGGCAGCAAACACCTGTCCGCCGCCGGCGACGACGAAACCGCGACCCTGCGGCGACTGGGGCTTGAAGGCAAGGCGCGGCTGGCGTGCATGTGCCGCGTCAGCGGCCCGGTGGTCATCGACCGCGATCCAACTTCCGCCGCTCCCGAACCCACCCTGGCCGCCCCCGCCGCACCGGCAGTAGACCACGCCCTCGCCAGCGGTGTTGCGCGGGTGGTGATCATCGGCAACGGTGTCGCCGGCACCAGCGCCGCCGAACACCTGCGCCGGCTGAGCGACTCGCTGCAGATCGACATGATCACCAGCGAACCGCTGCACTTCTACAATCGCATGGCCATCGGCCGCCTGATCTACGGTCGCGCCGGCATGGACGGCCTGCAACTGATCCCGGACAACTGGTACGCCAAGAATCGGGTCGAAGTCTGGCGCAACTCGATCGCCCGCTCGGTGGACCGGCAGAACAAGACCGTACTGCTGGCCACCGGTGAATCGCTGCCCTACGACAAGCTGATCCTCGCCACCGGCGCCCACTGCACCACGCCGGACCCGGATTTTCTCTCATTCGACAACGCCTTCGTGCTGCGCTCGGCCGAAGACGCCCAGGCGTTGCGCCAGCACGTGCAATTGCGGCGGGCACGCCGGGCGCTGGTGATCGGCGGCGGTGTACTCGGCGTCGAAGCGGCCGACGCCCTGCACCACCTCGGCCTGCACGTCACGCTGCTGCAGCGATCGGACCGTCTGATGAACACCCAGCTCGACCACCAGGGCGCCGCCCGCCTCGCCGCCTATCTGGAAGGCATCGGCATCCAGGTGCTGACAGAGGTCAATGTCAGCCGCTGGGAAGGCCAGGGCGAAGGGTTGCGGGCCGCCTGGCTGGCGCACGGACCGTGTGCCAGGGCGGACGTGTTCGTCGCTTGCCTGGGCATCAGCGCGAATGCACAACTGGCACGCGCTGCCGGCCTGGAAGTCGGCCACGGCATCCGGGTGGATGCCTGCATGCGCAGCAGCGACCCGGACATCTACGCCGTCGGCGATGTGGCCGAGTTGCCTGGCGCGCTGCGCGGTCTGTGGGCGGTGGGCGCCGCGCAGGCCGCCACCGCCGCCGGCGCGCTGCTCGGTCAGCCGCAACCCTACCAGGCACCTCGCGTCGTTCTCCAGCTCAAATGCGACGGGATCGACCTGCGCAGCTTTGGCGAAATCGCTGCCCGGCCCGGCGACGAGGAGTACACCGCGTTACCGAACGCGGCCTCCTGGTGGCGGCTGATCCTGCGCCAGGGGGTGCTGGTCGGCGCGATTTATGTCGGTCCGCCGCGCTCGGCAAAGGATTTCACGCGCGTCGTGCAGGCCGGTGCGGACCTGACCTCGCTGCGGGCGGATTTACGACGCGGGGACCTGACGGGTCTGGCGAAACTGGGCACGGATTGAGTCGCCGCACGCGAGCGCGCCGGGAGCGTGCCGCGCAGCCGCAGCCATCGCGCAGAGGGCCGGCCCTGAGTGTTACCCTGCTACCGACAAGCCGCCAAGGCCTCTGATCGCTACAGGCGGTTCTCTTTCACCAGTTTGCCGGTGATCGGGTGGTAGTACGCTTCGATAATCTGTCCGGACTGCGTCACCGCGTAGAACTCATAACAGTTCGTGCGTGTCACCTTGAACTTGACTATCGCGTATTGATCGGCTCCGAAGATCTTCCTGATCTGCTCTTCGGGCAGCCACTTGCTGCGTGGTTCGTCGGTGCAGCGCACCTGCTCGGCACCGGGACTGGCAAGCGCCGTTGGCGAACAGACCAGCACGCACGCCAAAACCCTGCTCGCCAACCATTTCACCTGGGCATGGCCAAGGCGCATGCGGGCAGGCCGCCGGTGATCCCGATCCGCAAGTATCCCTCTCATGGCCTTCTCATTCCTTTCGCTCCGGATCTGTCACACACTGAATCCCTGCTGCCGCACTCGCCCGCTGCGCACGGCCCGTCGAAGACGGCTTTTGCCGCGGACAACACAGACTCCAGGTCAATCACTTCAATACGCTGCAAGTCCGCCTATTTTATCTCCCTCTTATGAAGATTGACACGGGTCATCGCGGCGTACTGCCTGCGCGTGGTCATTCAACAGAGGCCGGAAAGAGTATGATCAGCTTTTCGTTGATCCACCCCTGCACCGATGACTTCACTGCCCAAGCCGACCCTTCTGGTACTTGTCCTGCTGTTTCTGCTCGGCGGTTGCGCCAGCCGTCCGATCAATCCGCCGCTGACGCAGGCCGACCCGCGCAGCGGTTACCGCTTCGAAACGCGTCAGGCGTATGTCAGGAACAAGGAAAACCTGGTGATCCTCGCGTTCTCGGGCGGCGGCACGCGCGCTGCCGCCTTTTCGTACGGCGTCCTCGAATTTCTTCGGAGAACCGAAGTCGTCGGACCGGCGGGCCACACCGCGCGCCTGCTCGACGAAGTCAACGTCATTACCGGCGTCTCGGGCGGCAGTTTCACCGCGTTGGCCTACGGCCTTTACGGTGACAAACTGTTCACCGACTACGAACGACGCTTCCTGAAGCGCAATGTGCAGGGCGAGATCATCGCCCGTACGTTCAGCCCGCGCAACTGGGGCAACCTGTGGTCGCTGGGCTGGGGCCGCTCCGAACTGGCGGCGCAGTTGTACGACGAAGTCCTGTTCGACGGGGCCACCTTCGGCGACCTGGACCGCGGCCGTGGCCCGCTGATCCTGGCGTCGGCCACCGACATATCGACCGGTGCCCGTTTTGTTTTCAACCAGAGCACCTTCGATATCATCTGCTCGGATCTCAATGCGGTGCCACTGTCGCGCGCCGCCGCGGCGTCGTCGGCGGTGCCGGTGGTGCTCTCGCCAGTGACGATCAACAACTACGGCGGCACCTGCCATACGCGCATGCCCGACTGGTTGCAGCGGTTCGCCGAATCGGCGGAACCGCCACGGCCGGCGGCGCGAGCGATCCGCTCGCTGAAGGACATGCAGGCCTACGGCGACGGCGTTCACCGGCCTTACCTGCATCTCGTGGACGGCGGTGTCTCCGACAATGTCGGCATGCGCGCGGTGCTCGACGCCCTGGAAGTCTCGCAGGCCTTGCACGAGGCGGGCGCACCGACGCCACTCGACAGCGCTCGCCGGATCATCGTCTTCATCGTCAATTCGCTCTCTTCGCCGCCGACCAACTGGGACAAATCCGAAATTCCACCCGGTACCTTGAACATCCTCCTGAAGTCGGCCGGCGTGCCGATCGACCGCTACTCGTACGAGGCGATCGAACTGTTGCGGGACGTCGCGGCGCGTTGGCAGACCCTGCGTCTGATCGGCAACTCGGCGGCCATGGCCGCCAACAGGGATCCTGCTGTCGCTGCTGCGCTACGTGTGCCGAACGCCGAGATCTATGCCATAGACGTGTCGTTCGCAGCGCTCAAGGACAAGGACGAACTGGCCTATCTGAACGAACAGCCGACGTCATTCGTGCTACCGGACGAGGCCGTCGACCGACTGCGCGCCGCGGCCGGAACGATCATCATGGACTCGCCGGAATTCCAGCGCCTGCTGAAGGACGTCGGGGCGAAAATCGTGACTGACGACCGGTTGCGCGCAGGGGGCTACAACGACCGGCGCCACCGCGAAGTGACCCCCTGCCCACGCCGGCGACAGGAGCGCCCAGATCCGCGTCGGTGGTCGTCGCCGTCCTGAAACAGGTCTGCTAACCCGAGGCCCTGCGACAGCGCCGTTCACTGTTTTGTAGGGCTTCGGCAGCTGTTTCCTGGAGGAAGGTGCGCCGGGTCTTGTTGTCCGCTATTTCGGGACCCGCGCCCTACTCTATCTTGGCAGCAACAGCCGAAAAACCGCGCCACACTCGTTCCCAAGCCTGATCTGGCCGCGCTGGCCGGCGTTCTCGTGCATTTCCGCGATGCGACGTGCCAGCCGCAACCCAAGTCCGGTGCCTTCCCCGGTCACATGTACCGCCGCCCCGCCAGCATCATTCAGGAGCTGTTCATTGAAGCCGCTTCCGTCGTCGCGGACAACGAACTCCAGAAACCCATCGCTTTCCGCAACCTCGATGGCGATCCGTGTACGCGCATGCCGCGCGGCGTTTTGTACGGCGTTGGCCAGTACCATGCGCACCAGGGCTTGATCGTAAAACCACAGGGTTGGCGCCTGTGAGCAATCGACGTCAACCTGGCAGTTGCCACGCAGGAAAGCAGCGTCGACAAACTCGGCGGCAAGATCGACCGGCGCGTGGGCATCGATATCCAGAGCCAGGCTGCCCACATCCGAGCGGTAATAGATCAGCAGCCTGGTCAGCGTCTCTGCGGCGGCCATGGCTTCACGCAGCGTTTCGACATCGCCCCTGGCCTCGGCACGCCCGGCCAGTTGAGCCAGGCGATTCTTGACGTCGTGCAGGGTCAGCGTGGCAATCTCGGCGAATCTCATGAGTTCGCCGGCAAGCGAAACTTGCGCTGAACCTTTGCCGCGATTTCGGCAATGGCGCTCAGCCTGGGATGAGCGGCGTCCTTGCCGAGCAGCAACTGTTGGTAACGCCGCGCAGCTTGCACCTTCTCCTCGTCAAGACCATTGGCGTAGACATCGAGAAACAGGGCGTAGGCCGCGTTGGCGACGATCTGCAGGTTGCCGGGCAAGCGTTCCGCCGCTTCCCTCAGCATTGCCGCTGCCGTCCGGAAATCGCCAGACTGCCCCTTCCTGACGGCGTCGTCGTTGATCCGGATGATCTCGGCATTGCTGCTGCTGATCAGTTCCTGCGCGCGCTCAGGAGTACCATGCGCTTGCATCATCTGCGTAATGCTCACTTGCAATACGGCCTGGCCCGGGTTGTTCTGCAACACATCCTTGAGCATCTGCTCCGCCTCTTCCTGCTTGCCATGCACCAGACAGGCCTTTGCGACGGCAAGCTTCACCGCTTCCGACAAGGTCTGGGTGTCCCCTTGCATGGCGCGTTCTAGGGCCTGCTGCGCCAGTTCGGGATGGCCCGCCCGGTGCTGCGCAACCGCTTCCACGGCGGCCAGAAGCGGCGTGTCGCCGGCCTCCTTGAAGGTGGTTCTGGCCTCATTGATCAGGGCGATGGCCTTGCCGGCGTCGCCAAGCTCGGTCAGTGCATTGCCGAGCCTGGCGTAATCACTGAGGTCGCGCAACGGCGACTTGCGGGTCTTCTGAACAACGATGCTCATGGCTTTTTCGACGCGACCGAAATCCCCCGCTTCCTCGGCGAACCCGGCAATTGCACGATGGCGAGCCAAAGAGTTGGGGGACATCTCCGATGCCCGGTCGAGCACCAACAGAGCCTCCTCGACCTGGCCGGTGTCCCGGTGCAGGCGGCCGAGGACATCGTAGGCCGCCAGGAAACGCGGGGTCTCGACCAGAAGGTCGGTCAGAGCTTCCTTTGCCTGTGCATGCTCGCCATTGCCCTGATAGGCTTTCGCCAGCCCCAGTTTGGCCCAGGGCATCGAACGCATTTGCAGTGCCTGCTGATAGAAGGCGATGGCCTGGTCGAAGCGTTTGGTCATGATCAGCGCATTGCCCTTGATGCGCATCGCGTCCACCAGGTATTTGTCCCTGGCGGCAATGATCTCGTCGCAGACCGGAATGATCTCCTGCCAGCGCCCCTGATCCTGCAGTTTGTCTACCTCCAGCAAGCGGGTCTTCTTTTCCAGCAGACGGTCGATGCGAGACTTCAGGGTGTCCGCGGTAAAGGGCTTCAGCAGGTAGTCGTCCGGCAAACATTCGGCCGCGGTGATCACCGAACTGTAGCTCTTTTCGGCCGTGATCATGACGAACAGCGTCGCCCGACTGATGATCGCGCGGGTCCGTAGAAACTCGAGGAACTGCTGCCCGTCCGAGCCGCCACCGAGGTAGTAGTCGCAAAGGATGATATCGACCCGGTTGCTCTTGATGACCTCGAGCGCATCCCGGACAGTACCCGCAACGCTGGTTTGTTCCACGCCCAGACCGGTCAATTGACTACGGATGGAGCTGCGCATGGCCGGGACATCGTCGATGATCAGGACACGTTTGTTACGGTAAGGCGAGATGATGGCCATTGCAGAGTTGCGCCCTTCGGAGTGCTGAATGGTACTGGAGTTCGACTTCGCCTGCTCATGGTATGTTCGAACTAGGCGCCGATTTCTGCTCCTGGCCAACAAACGCGGCGAGGCTTCAACTCAGCATCGTGGCTACAAAGTCCAGATGAAAGCTGCCGCCAACAAATCCTGCAACGCCTGAGGCCAGGCCCACACCGGCAAACACCAGCGCGAACCATACCAACCATTTCCGACGAGTCAATGCGGCCACGCCGAGTACGGCGAGTCCGACAGTCATGCCGGCTTCGGCAATATCAAACTGGTCGTCGTGGAAATTCAGTTGTTCGTACTCCTGTTCGTAAGCCTCCGCCTGCTGCTTGATCTCTTCCTTCTCTCTCGCATAGCGTTCGACCCTCTCCCGGTAAAACTCGATCTTCTTCTCAAGTAGAGCTGCCGCCTCCGGCGCCAGGCCGACGCCCCGCTCACGCTCAAAGGAGAGTTGATCGAGCATGCTCTCGGCAAGCCCTTGTTTGGTACTCTTCGCCTGAAAATAGGCCCAGGCGTTCACACTCCTCGCCTGCGCCTGCGCCATCGCCTGCCCGATGTTTCCCCCCTTGATGCTGAACAGTGCCATCACCGTCGCCAGTACGGCCACCAGTACGGCAATCACGCTGATCAGGCGATCGGAAGCCTGTTCGGCCTTGTCCACCACATCTTCAATCGCATCCTTGATGTCACCCATATCAATTCCCTCCTGTTGAATTCAAGACCACAGACCTCGAAGCGTACACAGTTCAACGCATCGCGCCGATAAATCGGATGTCATGACATCGCATGCAGCCCGCTCGAATATTAGCCCAGTATCCTTGCCACTGACCAGTCCGCACCTGGCCCTGATCCTCTCGTCCAAGCACGATTTATCCTTGAATAATCGTAACCGAGGCCTTGAAATTACGATCCTTCGGCCCTATTATTAGCACTCGTTAGCGGTGAGTGCTAATTTTTCTGCGCATGAGCATCGTGCTCATGAAAGCAGGATCCGGTAGTCAGTGTTCGTTTATATGCTTAACCCAAGGAGAAACTGCATGAAAATTCGCCCGTTGCATGATCGCGTGATCGTCAAACGCCTTGAAGAGGAGCGGAGGACCGCCTCCGGCATCGTTATTCCGGATACCGCCGCGGAAAAGCCTGACCAGGGTGAGATTCGCGCCGTTGGCAATGGCAAGGTGCTCGAGGACGGCAGCGTGCGTGCCCTCGCCGTCAAGGTTGGCGACCGTGTCCTGTTTGGCAAGTACGCCGGTCAGACCGTGAAGGTTGACGGGGAGGAACTGCTGGTCATGCGTGAGGAAGACATCATGGGCGTCGTCGAATCCTAGACCTTTTGGTCGGACAGCATTGAGTCCACCCCCTGCAGCACCAGCCCGGTTCCGTTTCAAATTACTAAAGAATTCTAGGAGTTATCTCTATGGCAGCTAAAGACGTCAAGTTTGGCGATAGCGCACGCGCTCGCATGGTAGAAGGCGTAAATATTCTTGCCGACGCGGTCAAGATCACCCTCGGCCCGAAAGGCCGCAACGTTGTTCTGGAGCGCTCGTACGGTGCTCCGACCGTCACCAAGGATGGTGTCTCGGTCGCCAAGGAAATCGAACTGAAGGACAAGTTCGCCAACATGGGTGCCCAGATGCTCAAGGAAGTCGCCTCGAAGACTTCCGACATTGCGGGTGACGGCACCACTACAGCAACCGTACTGGCCCAATCGATCGTCCGCGAAGGCATGAAGTATGTCGCTGCCGGCATGAATCCGATGGATCTGAAGCGTGGCATCGACAAGGCGGTGGTGGCCACCGTCGAAGAGCTGAAGAAACTGTCGAAGCCATGTTCGACCAGCAAGGAGATTGCTCAGGTCGGTTCGATCTCGGCCAACGCTGACGCGGACATTGGCGACATCATCGCCAAGGCAATGGACAAGGTCGGCAAGGAAGGCGTGATCACCGTCGAAGACGGCAAGTCGCTGAACAATGAGCTCGACGTGGTCGAGGGCATGCAGTTTGACCGCGGCTATCTGAGCCCCTACTTCATCAACAACAACGAGAAGCAGAACACGATTCTCGAAAACCCGTACGTGCTGATCTTCGACAAGAAGATCTCCAACATCCGTGATCTGCTGCCCGTCCTCGAACAGGTCGCCAAGTCTGG
This sequence comes from Candidatus Accumulibacter propinquus, assembly GCA_016714935.1. GTDB lineage: Bacteria > Pseudomonadota > Gammaproteobacteria > Burkholderiales > Rhodocyclaceae > Accumulibacter > Accumulibacter propinquus. The sequence continues at coordinate 16,176 of JADKBU010000008.1, forward strand.
CCGCCCGCTGTTGATCGTCGCAGAAGACGTGGATGGCGAGGCTCTGGCCACGCTGGTGGTCAACAACATCCGCGGCATCCTCAAGACCTGTGCCGTCAAGGCACCAGGCTTTGGCGACCGTCGCAAAGCCATGCTTGAAGATATCGCCATCCTGACCGGTGGTCAGGTCATCGCTGAGGAAGTCGGCCTGACGCTGGAAAAGGCAACACTTACCGAACTCGGCCAGGCCAGGCGCATCGAAATCGGCAAGGAAAACACGACGATCATCGATGGCGCTGGCGTAACCGGCAACATCGAAGCACGCGTCAAGCAGATCCGCGCGCAAATCGAAACCGCCACCAGCGACTACGACAAGGAAAAGCTGCAGGAACGCGTGGCCAAGCTCGCGGGAGGCGTGGCACTGATCAAGGTCGGTGCCGCCACCGAAGTCGAAATGAAAGAGAAGAAGGCACGTGTCGAAGATGCACTGCACGCAACCCGCGCGGCGGTTGAAGAAGGCATTGTTCCGGGCGGCGGCGTTGCTCTGCTGCGCGCACGTCTGGCGCTATCCTCGCTGAAGGGCGAAAACGCCGATCAGGAAGCGGGCATCAAGATCGTCCTGCGGGCGATGGAGCAGCCGTTGCGCGAAATCGTCGCCAACGCCGGCGAAGAGCCTTCAGTGGTCGTCAATGCCGTGCTGCAAGGCGCCGGTAACTTTGGCTACAACGCCGCCACCGGTGAGTACGGCGACCTGGTAGCGATGGGTGTCCTCGATCCAACCAAGGTGACTCGTACCGCCCTGCAGAACGCGGCTTCGATCGCCGGTCTGATGCTGACGACCGACTGCATGGTCGCTGAACTGGCTGAAGACAAGCCGCCCATGGGTGGCGGTGGTATGGGTGGCGGTATGGGTGGCATGGGTGGCATGGGCGGCATGGACATGTAATCCTTGTCCGGGTTCTGCCTTTCATGAAAAACCCCGCTGCGGCGGGGTTTTTTTGTGCCTGTTGCGACCACCTGGCCACGGGGCGTCGGCATTACCCGCACGTGGCGCCAGGTTCCAAGCCAAAGCCTAGCGGTCCTTGCTTTCCAGTGCCGGCTTGTTGATGTCGATCTTGTAACGCGTCCGCAGTCCGGAGAGATAGGCCGAAAAATCTTCCTGACCAACAATCGTTGCATACTCGCGCTGCAAGGCCTTGCGGCTGTTCTCGTCGACCTTCTCCGGATGACTGACCTTCATGATCTTGTAGAGCAGGTAGTTGCCGTCGCTGCCCTGAGCGCCGACATAGGCCGGCAGTTTCTCGACATCGGCTTTGAAGATCGCCTTCAGCGCTGCCCCAGGCACCTGGCGACCGTCCTGTCGTGAGACATTCCTGACCAGCGACCAGGTGACCTTGTCCTCACCACCCTGCTGCAATTCACGCAGGCGTGCCTCCCCGGCCGCACGCGCCAACTTCGCTTCTTCCTGAGCCTTCAGCGTTGCTTCAATACCGGCCCTGACGGCCTCCAGGGGCTTGGTACTTGCTGGTCGGTGTTCCAACACCCGCGCAGCCAGCAAGGTGTTCGGCGCAATCTCGACAACTTCGGTATTGCGTTTGTTTTTCACCGCGTCATCGGCAAACAGCGCACTGATGATCTTCTGGTTGCCGAGTTGCCCAAGAGTGGCCAGCAGTTCGGGTGCTGTGTTGCGCGCCACCCAGCCGGATTGCTGGATTTTCAACTTGAATCGGTCGGCAGCCGGCTGTAGGCTGTCCGGCTGCTCATAGACCATATTGCTGAAGGATTCGGCGGCATCCGCAAACTGCCGCGCCGCGGTCTGACGCTTCAGTTCGTCTTCGATCTCCGGGCGCACCTCGACCAGCGAGCGCTGCTTGCCTGCCTTGATAGCCGTCAGCTTGATGATGTGATAGCCGAATTCCGATTGCACCAGGTCCGAGATTTCATTCTCGCGTAGCTTGAAAACGCTCTCATCGAACGCCTTCACCATCGTGCCTCGAGCAAAAAAGCCCAGATCCCCGCCCTTTTCGGCCGAGCCGGGGTCCTGCGAGTATTGCTTGGCCAGTTCTGCAAACCTGGCAGGCGATTTCTGGACTTCCTTCAAGGCTTCCGCTGCCTTGGCCCTGGCCTTTTCCGGGTCGACGTCGCCACCGGTCAGGATCAAGATGTGGCTGGCACGCCGCTCCTCGGGCTGTTGATATCGATCCTTGTGACCCTCGTACCATGCGCTGACTTCGGCATCGCTAGGCGCCAGCTGGGCCAGAAGTACGTCAAGAGACAGGACGAGATACTCAACTTTGGCCTGCTCCGGCACTTCAAACTGTACTTTGTTCTGTTCGTAGTACGCCTGAACCGCGGAGGCATCGATCTTCACTTGCCCTGCATACTGTTCCGGTGCGAGACGCCACTCGGCAATCTGTCGCTCCTCGGCTTGTATGCGCAGTAGCCTGTTGGTCACGGTATTGCCGGCGATCGCAGTTTCGCCAATCGCATCGACCATCTGCTTCAGCGTCAGATCCTGGCGAAGCTGTGCCTCGAACTGGGCTTGCGACATACCCTGTGACGCCAGTGCGGCTTGGTAGCGTGTCAGCGAAAACCGCCCGTCTTCCTGCAGGGCCGGAATCTGGCTGATCACCTCGCGCAACAGATCGTCGCCGGCACCTAGACGCCCCTTCGCTGCTTCGAGAAGCAGGAGGCGCTGGTCGATCAGCGAATTGAGCACCGCCAGCTTCGCTGCTGGGGTATTCATCAACTCGGGACGAAAATTGGCGCCCAGAACCTGCCGCAGCCGCTCCTGTTGCGTGCGCAAAGCTTGGTCGAACTGTTGTATGGAGATTTTCGAGTCACCAACGCGGGCGAGATCCGTGCCTGCCCCGGTATTGCGGACGTACGAGTCCACCCCCCAGAAGGCAAAGGGCAAGGTAATCAAGCCGAGGAAGATCTGGACTACTCTCTTGTTGTTGCGAACGGCGTCAAAGAACATAGGTGGGAGCCCGCTAACGTATGGGGACATTCAAGCAAAGAAAAAGGCGAACTTGCGTTCGCCTTTCGGTACTGGCGGAGTGGACGGGACTCGAACCCGCGACCCCCGGCGTGACAGGCCGGTATTCTAACCAACTGAACTACCACTCCGAAACGCGCTGCAGAATCTTTCCTGCTTTTCTGGTGGGTGCTGACGGGCTCGAACCGCCGACATCCAGCTTGTAAGGCTAGCGCTCTACCAACTGAGCTAAGCACCCATTGCGTACGACCAAGGCATGGAGGCAGAAGTCTACCGCATCCGCCACCACTTGGCCAGAGCGAAAACCGCCTCCGCTGCAAGATCCCCAAGTGGCACCAGCATGCACCCCTGCTACCTCTGGTATCAATGCGTGATCACGGTTGGCGTGGACACGCTCTCCGGGGTGGCTGCGACGACCGCAGGAGGCGCCTCTACCTCGGCCGACACGGGCTCGGGCTTGCGCTCCAAAGCATGCTCAAGCACCTGATCGATCCACCGTACCGGAATGATCTCCAGCTTGTTCTTGATGTTGTCCGGTATCTCGGCCAGATCCCGAACATTCTCTTCAGGAATCAACACCCGCGCCAGGCCGCCACGAACCGCAGCCAGAAGCTTTTCCTTCAGGCCGCCAATCGGCAGCACCTCGCCACGCAGGGTGATCTCTCCGGTCATCGCGACATCGCAACATACCGGGATGCCGGTCAACACCGAAACCAGCGCGGTACAGATTCCGACCCCCGCCGATGGCCCATCCTTGGGAATCGCCCCCTCCGGGAGATGGATGTGAATATCGCTCTTCTGATAAAAATCGTGATCGATACCCAGCGACTGGGCGCGCTTGCGGACCACCGATAACGCGGCCTGAACCGACTCTTGCATCACCTCGCCGAGTTTGCCGGTGGTGGTGGTCTTGCCCTTGCCCGCCAGGACCACCGCCTCGATGGTCAGCAACTCACCGCCGACTTCGGTCCATGCCAGACCGGTAACCTGACCCACCTGGTTCTCGCGCTCGGCAACACCGAAGTTGTAGCGTCGCACGCCCAGAAATTTGTCGAGGTTGCGCGCGCTCACGGCGACCTTCGCCTGGCTCTTTCTGAGCAGCAGTGTCTTCACCACCTTGCGACAGATCTTGGAAATGTCACGCTCCAGCGATCGCACGCCGGCCTCGCGTGTGTAGTAGCGGACGATATCGCGCAAAGCGCTTTCGGCCACCGTCAGCTCGGTGAGCTTCAGACCGTTGTTCTTCATCTGCTTGGGCAGCAGATAGCGTTGGGCGATATTGACCTTCTCGTCTTCCGTATAGCCCGAAAGCCGGATCACTTCCATGCGATCAAGCAAGGGGGCGGGAATGTTCAGTGTGTTGGCCGTGGCCACGAACATCACTTCCGAGAGATCGTACTCGACTTCCACGTAGTGATCGACGAAGGTCGAGTTCTGCTCCGGGTCGAGGACTTCGAGCAGCGCCGAACTCGGATCGCCACGAAAATCCTGACCCATCTTGTCGACTTCGTCGAGCAGGAAGAGCGGATTCTTGACCCCGATCTTGCTCATGTTCTGCAGGATCTTGCCTGGCATCGAGCCGATGTAGGTTCGCCGATGGCCGCGGATTTCGGCCTCGTCTCGCACCCCGCCCAAGCTCATGCGCACGAATTTGCGGCCCGTTGCACGCGCGATCGACTGTCCCAGTGAAGTCTTGCCGACCCCCGGAGGACCGACCAGGCACAGAATCGGCGCCTTCAGTCGATCGACACGCTGCTGCACCGCAAGGTACTCGATGATCCGCTCCTTGACCTTCTCAAGACCCCAGTGGTCGGTATCGAGGATCTTGCCGGCGGCGGCCAGATCCTTGCTGATGCGCGTCCGCTTGCGCCACGGCAGACCGATCAGCGTTTCGATGAAGTTACGCACTACCGTCGCCTCAGCCGACATCGGCGACATCAACCGCAGCTTCCGGAACTCCGACTGCGCCTTGGCAAGGCCCTCCTTGCTCATTCCCGCAGCCTTGACCTTCTTGTCGAGTTCATCCAGATCGGCACCTTCCTCGCCTTCTCCGAGTTCCTTCTGGATCGCCTTGACCTGCTCGTTGAGGTAATACTCGCGCTGACTCTTCTCCATTTGGCGCTTGACGCGTCCCCGAATGCGCTTTTCAACCTGCAGGATGTCGATCTCAGCCTCGAGTTGCGCGAGCAGGCGTTCGATACGCGCGCGCACATCAAACATTTCGAGGATTTCCTGCTTCTGCTCCAGTTTCAAGGGCAGGTGTGCGGCAATGGTATCGGCCAGACGCCCGGCGTCCTCGATGCCGGTGATCGAGGTCAGAATTTCCGGTGGAATCTTCTTGTTGAGCTTGACGTACTGGTCGAACTGCGCGATCACCGCGCGGCGCAGCGCCTCGACTTCGTGGTTGGGGCCATCATCGGCAATCACTGGGCGTGCGCCTGCAAAGAACATCTCGTGACGCGCGTCGATGGCCTCCAGGCGCGCTCGCTGCGAGCCTTCGACCAAGACCTTCACGGTCCCGTCCGGTAGCTTCAACATCTGCAGGATATTGGCCACACAGCCCACACTGTAGAGGTCTTCTGCTTCCGGCTCGTCCTTGACGGCGGACTTCTGAGCCACCAGCAGGATGCTCTTGCCGACTTCCATCGCCACTTCGAGGGCCTTGATCGACTTGGGGCGCCCGACAAACAGAGGAATTACCATGTGCGGAAAAACCACCACGTCGCGCAGGGGCAACAGCGGCAGTTCGACTGGCTCGCTAAACAGCTTGGGGGTTGCAGACATCGATTGTGCCCTTCAGGTTAAAGTCCATGCCGTGATATGGTGGCAAGAACTCGTAATTCAAGCCGCACAGAGTGCGGCCAGCACATCAGTTGCCGCCGGAAACCTTGGGTTGATCAGCGTAGATCAGGATTGGACGTGCATCACCGACGATCACGCTCTCGTCGATGACGACCTCTGAGACATTCTCCATACCGGGAAGTTCGTACATGGTATCGAGCAGCACCGACTCGATAATCGAACGCAGGCCGCGTGCACCGGTCTTCCGTTCGAGCGCCTTTCTGGCAATGGCCATCATCGCTGCCGGACGAATTTCCAGCGCCACCCCCTCCATCGCGAACAGTTTCTGGTACTGCTTGACTAACGCGTTCTTCGGTTCGACCAGGATTTGCACCAGCGCCGCCGTCGATAACTCCTCTAGTGTGGCGAGCACCGGCAGGCGCCCGATCAGTTCGGGAATCAGGCCGAACTTGATCAGGTCTTCGGGCTCGACGCTGCGCAGCACATCGCCAATCGCCTTCTTGTTCTCCTTGCTCTTCACCTCGGCACCAAAGCCGATGCCCCCCCGCTCGGAGCGGTGGCGGATGACCTTCTCCAGACCGTCGAAAGCGCCACCGCAAATGAACAGGATATTCGTGGTATCGACCTGCACGAAGTCCTGATTGGGATGCTTGCGCCCCCCCTGCGGCGGCACCGATGCCACCGTACCTTCGATCAGCTTGAGCAGCGCCTGTTGCACACCCTCGCCAGAAACGTCGCGGGTAATCGAAGGATTGTCGGACTTGCGCGAAATCTTGTCGATCTCGTCGATATAGACGATCCCGCGCTGGGCCTTCTCGGTGTCGTAATCCGCCTTCTGCAGCAGCTTCTGGATGATGTTTTCGACATCCTCACCGACGTAGCCGGCTTCGGTCAGCGTTGTCGCATCGGCCATCACGAACGGCACGTCGAGCATGCGCGCCAGCGTCTGAGCCAGCAAAGTCTTGCCCGACCCGGTCGGGCCGATCAGCAGGATGTTGCTCTTGGCGAGTTCAATCTCGTCGCTGCTCTTGCCGAAGTGACGCAACCTTTTGTAGTGGTTATACACCGCCACCGACAGAATGCGTTTCGCCTGATCCTGGCCGATCACATACTGGTCGAGGAGCGCCGAGATCTCCCGCGGCGTCGGCAGTTCTCCCTTGGCACCTTTGGCACCCTGATCACCGGCAATCTCGTCTCGAACGATATCGTTGCAGAGTTCGATGCATTCATCGCAGATGAATACCGACGGCCCGGCAATCAGCTTCTTCACCTCATGCTGGCTCTTGCCGCAGAACGAGCAGTAGAGCAATTTTTCAGTGCCACTCTTCTTTTCCGACATGTCGACCTACCTCGCTGTCAAGCCTTATGGAGACTGCCTGGATGCGGCATCAAATCGCATCCCGTTTGGTCAGCACCTTGTCGATCAAACCATATTCTGCCGCTTCCTGCGCGGAAAGGAAATTGTCGCGATCGGTATCGCGCTCAATGCGCTCGATCGCCTGCCCGGTGTGTTGCGCCATCAACTCGTTGAGCTTGGCACGCAGCGAGAGAATCTCCTTGGCGTGAATCGCGATGTCCGAAGCCTGTCCCTGAAAGCCACCCATCGGTTGATGGATCATCACGCGTGAGTTCGGCAGGGCAAAACGCTTGCCTTGGGCACCCGCGGCCAGCAGAAATGCCCCCATCGAGCACGCCTGCCCCATGCACAGGGTTGACACATCGGGCTTGATGAACTGCATGGTGTCGTAGACCGAAAGTCCGGCCGATACCGATCCACCGGGCGAGTTGATGTAGAAATGGATATCCTTGTCCGGATTTTCCGCCTCCAGAAAGAGGAGCTGTGCGACCACCAGATTCGCGGTCACGTCGTTTACCGGGCCCACCAGGAAAATCACCCGTTCCTTGAGCAGGCGCGAATAGATGTCGTATGCGCGCTCGCCGCGCCCGCTCTGCTCGATCACCATCGGCACCAGGCCGAGCGCCTGCGGATTCCAGTTGCTTCCGTGCTCCATGTCCATTGCGCTTCCTTTGCTCCGCGATTCTTGCCTGTTCAGTTCAGGACTGCTGCCCCATCAATTCAGCAAAGGGGACCGGTTTTTCGAGCACCGTCACCTGGCTCAGTACCCAATCGGCCACGTTGGACTCGATCGCCGCGCCTTCGAAATCCGCGAGGCGCTCCGGCTGGGCATAGTACCAGCGGACAACCTCCTGCGGATGGTCGTAACTCTGCGCCGCCTCCTCGACCATCGCCTTCACCTGCTCGGGCCGCGCCTGCAGAGCGTGCGACTTGACGATTTCGGCAAAGATCAGGCCGAGCGTTACCCGCCGCCGGGCCTGGTCGACAAACCACTCGGGCTGCATCGGCAAATCCTTGACCTTCATGCCGCGCTGTTCCATGTCCTGCCGCGCCAACTGCATCAGACGCTCGATCTCGCGGTGGATCAGTGCTCCCGGCACCTCGATGGCGTTGGCCCGCAGCAGCGCGTCCATCACCTGTTCCATGGTCTTGGCCTGCAGACGCTTCTTCACCTCGCGCCGTAGGTTGTCCTCGATTTCGGCCCGCATCTTGTCGAGATCACCATCCGCGACACCCAGGGCCTTGGCGAAGTCGGCGTCAACTTCCGGAAGAATCGCCTCGCCCACCTCTTTGACCGTCAGTTCGAAGGTCACCGTCTGGCCGGCCAGTTCCTTCGAGAAATACTCGGCGGGAAAGGTCAGTTCGAAGGATTTGCTTTCACCCGGGCGCGTACCGATCACCGCGTTCTCGAAATCGGAAAGCATCTTGCCTTCGCCGAGCACGAAACGGTAATCCTTGCCCTCGCCTCCGGCAAACGGCTCACCGCCCTTCTTGCCGAGAAAATCGACGCTCACGCGGTCAGCGTTCGCCGCCGGACGATCGACGAGTTCGTAACGCACTCGCTGCTTGCGCAGAATGTCGATCGTCCCGTCGATCTCGGCGTCACCCACTTCAAGTACCGGTCGAGAGATCTCCACCCCGGTCAGGTCGCCCAGGGTGATCTCCGGATAGACCTCGAAGACCGCTGAAAACTCGATATGCGTCGTACTGCCGCTGTCCCTGGGCTCGATCTTCGGACTGCCGGCAACGCGCAACTGCCGCGCCGTGACCTCGTCGCTCAACTTCTGCCCCAGAGCCTCGGTCAACGCCTCATGGCGAGCCTGCTCGCCATACTGCTGCCTGACGATGTGAGTCGGCACCTTGCCCGGACGGAAGCCCGGCATCTTCATGTTCCGACCCAGACGCTGCAGGCGCTGGTCGACTTCCCTGTCGAGTTCGGCAATCGCGACCGAAAGGTCGACCCGACGCTCAAGAGCACTTACGGCTGCGACAATGGTTGATGGGTCAGTGTTGGCGACGTTCGTTTCCATTAAGAATCCTTGTGATACGGGCTGAAAGTTGACTGAAACCTGGCTCGGACGAAGGCGCCCGCGCCGCCAGACGATGCTGCGCCGGCAGCCGGACCGAAAATGCGGAGAACATCGTGCTGCTCCAGCATTCGTTCGCTTCCAGGGAACTTCACGAGGCAAGCGGTCTTCCAGCGCACCAGTAAAAGACCCGCATGCCCACCCGGAAGGCATCGACAACTGTGTCTGCTTCGGTTCCATGTCTGGGTCTGCGCTGCAATGCCGCCTCTCCGCGCACGGAAAGCTCACGATTCTACAGCAATAATTGATGGCTCGAAACCCGTGGCGTGCTGTCGAGGCGGCCGCAGCGACGCGGCGGACCCCTGGCGGGGACAAGCCGGGGGCATGCCGGTGCGGCGGAACTGGTCCCTCCCGCTCAGGCAGCGAAATGTATTCAAGAAAGCACCCGCTTCAGCCGTTAAGCATTTACCAACCCCACGAGGAAGCCGCCATGAAGATCGCCAGTTCCGAGATGCAGATGGTTTCGTCGCATGCCTCGATGCAACGCGACGAAGTCCGCGAATCGCTGCGCATGTGGACGGGAACACAGCGGCCGGACTTCGAAGGCCGCGGGAACGCAATTCCCGCTGCGGAGCGGGTAACGCTCTCGGATGCCGGCAGAGCGGCACAGGCGGCCGAGGCCGGTGCCGCGAACGCCAGCCTGGACGACAGCGAGAACGATCCACGACTGCTGCTGTTGCGCGCCATCATCCGCATGTTGACTGGCGAAGAGGCGCGCGTTTTCGATGCGGCCTCACTCGACGGTCCGTCCCCGGCGACGGCAGTTTCGACCGAGGGGGCGACCGCCGCCCAGAGTGGCAACGCAGCTCCGACGCCGGCCGAGCGGCCGGCCGGTTATGGCGTCGAATACGACTACCACTCCTCCCACAGCGAAACCGAACAGACCTCGTTCGCAGCCAGCGGGGTGGTGAAAACGGCTGATGGCAAGGAAATCCACTTCGACCTGCAGCTCTCGATGGCACGCAGCTACCACCAGGAAAGCGACGTCAGCCTGCGCCTGGGCGACGCGACGCGCCAGCGCAAGGACCCCCTGGTGCTCAACTTCGCGGGCACGGCCGCCCAGCTCAGCGACCAGCGCTTCAAGTTTGACCTGGATTCCGACGGCACCGCCGACAGCGTCAATCTGCTCACCCCTGGCAGCGGATTCCTCACCCTCGATCGCAACAAGGACGGCCGGATCAACAACGGCAGCGAGCTTTTCGGCACGCGGAGCGGCGACGGCTTTGCCGATCTCGCCGCGCTCGACGGCGACCACAACGGCTGGATCGATGAAAACGACGCGGCCTATGCCCAGTTGGGAGTCTGGACGCCCGATGCCAACGGTGGCGGCAAGGTACGCAGCCTGCAGGAAGCCAATGTCGGCGCCCTCAGCCTGGCCCGCGTCGCCACCCCCTTCGACATCCGTGACGGCGGCAACCAGACCCTCGGCCAGATCCGCAGCAGCGGTGTCTTCCTGCAGGAAAGCGGCGGGGTCGGGAGCATGCAGCAGATCGACCTCAGCGTCTGAACGGAAGGTCAGGGAACAGCACTCGCCGTTGCTCGTCGGGAGAAGTGGCTGCAGGCCTTGCGGACAGTCTCGACGGAATTTGACCAGCAGGGTACCGTTCGGCGTAGCTGGCGGGTACCCGGTCATCCTTGCGATCGCGTGCCTGTGCGGTCAGTCTGGCCCAAGATACACCGCCGGTCAGGTCGGCGATCAGCGCCGGATCGCCGGCGCCGCTACAGTGTGTTGCCGCACGCCTGCACGCGCTGCTTCAAAAGCCCGAGGCGCCTCGACCGTGACAACGCGGCGAAACAGGCTCACAATCCGACTCCAGTTTTGCCGGCGTGGTGCCGTGCCGAAGGTGCGCCGGCGAAAGCCAGCGTAACCCGTCATCGCGGTACGAATCGGCTCCGCGACGACCGGCACCGATCAACGACAATCGCCGGGTAGCCAGGCGTCTGCCCATCACCAGGAGAGGAAACATCAATGCGAGCGCAGGTGGAATTCGTCTCTGCCGATTTCCCGCCGTACCCCGGCGAGGACCAAGGACCCACCCCCGGTCGCTTCGGCCAGCGCCTGGCGGAGTTCCTGGCGCAGGAGTTGCCGGCGCACGGCTTCCCGGTGCTTTCCGTGACCGTCCACATGTGGGGCTTCAAGGTCGCACTGGAGAACCCTGACTACCCGCTCTGGCTGGGTTGCGGCAACTACGAGGGACACGAGAACGGCTTCCTGTGCTTCCTCGAACCGGCGACGCCGTTCGTGCGCAAGTGGTTCAGGAAACTGCCCAACGCGCCAACGATTGAAAGATTGGCCATCGCCGTCGAAACCATCCTGCAATCGAGCGGCAAGGTGTCGAACCTGCGCTGGTGGTCCGAAAACGAACTCCTGCGCCCTCCCGACTGAGCTGACGCGTCCACGACGGCAGCGTCACTTACCGCCGACAGGCAGCGCTGTCTTGTCCACCACGCGACGCAGCACGAAGCTGGAATGGACGCCGCTGACTCCCTTGATGCCGGTAATGCGATTGAGCAGCAGGTCCTGGTAGGCGTCCATGTCGCGCACCACCACCTTGAGCTGGTAGTCGGCCGCCTGGCCGGTGATCAGCAGACATTCCATCACTTCCGGGATCTGGCTGATCGCCGCTTCGAGGTGACTGAAACGCTCCGGCGTGTGCCGGTCCATCGAAATGTGGATCAGCGCCATCAACGACAAGCCGAGCACCTTCGGCGCCAGCAACGCTCGATAGCCGATGATCAGACCCGCTTCTTCGAGTGTGCGCACACGGCGCAAACAGGGCGACGGCGACAAACCGATGCGGTCGGCCAGTTCCTGATTGCTGATGCGTCCCTCCTGCTGCAGCACCTGCAGAATCTGGCGGTCGAAACGATCAAGTTGCATGCTGTTGCGCCCTGTTCCGGTCTATCGCAGCAAGTCTATAGTCTTGCCGGCAATTGGCAATCTTCTGTTGCCATCCGGAGGATACAGAAGAAACTTCACCGCCCCAGACATGTGCGTGGCTACCTCCTTGACGATGGGAGGGGCGGCTGACCTGATCGATGGCTTTGCTGGGGTCATCATGATTTCTCCGTTAACTTGTTCAGTCACTGCCTGGGGTGACTCAATCGGTTTGTCCTGCCTGGCGGATTCGAAACAGTACCCGGTATCCTGCCGCGCACCTCGAAGACGGGACGACGCGTGCTTGCGCGCTTGTTCCGCCTACATCACACGAACGCAAAATGCCCGTTGTCCATCTGCATCAGCGAATGCGTCGGTGCCAGTGCGCTCTTGCGGTGGGCGTCGGCCCGGGGTAGTAGACGGTCAAAGTAGAATGTGGCAGTTTGAATCTTGGCGCGATAGAAATCCGCGGACTCGTTCCCTTTGCCGTTGAGTAACAGTGTTTGTGCTTTTTCAGCCTGCAAGACGAAGTAGTAACCCATCATCACGTAACCTGAATACATCAGGTAGTCGACGCTGGCAGAACCCACGAGATCGCGATCCTTGCCTGCACGCAGCAGGATGCGCAAGGTGAGAATATTCCACTCGATGGCGCGCCGCATGGTCGAGCGTGCCATGCTGCCGATGGGGCCCGATGCAAACACATGCCGCCTTGCCAGGCGCAACATGATGCGCGTGAAATCGCGTACGCACTTTCCTCTGGTGCCGATCAATACCTTGCGGCCAAGCAGGTCAAGCGCCTGAATCCCGGTGGTCCCTTCGTAGAGTGTGGCGATGCGGGCATCGCGGGCGATCTGCTCCATGCCGTGCTCGTGGATGTAGCCATGCCCCCCGAAGACTTGCATGCCCAGATTGGCGGCTTCGAGGCCCATTTCGGTGAGAAAGCCTTTCAGGATGGGGGTATAGAAACCAAGCTCGTTGTCGTAGTGTTCGTAATTGGCGTGGTCCTTTTCGAACGCCGCGTTAAACATCAGGTCTGCTGTTTGCACAGCGGCATAGAGCATCGCCCGGCCACCTTCGGCGATGGCTTTTTGGGTCAGCAACATGCGTCGCACATCGGCGTGCCAGATCAAGGCGTCTGCACTGGCCTCAGGTTCTTTCTTTCCCGAGAGGGCGCGCATTGATCGTCTCTCTTTGGCATAGGCCAGAGCACCTTGGAACGACGCTTCGGCGTGGGCAACGCCCTGAATTGCTATCCCGAGTCGTGCCGTGTTCATGAAGGTGAACATGGCTTCCAGGCCCTTGTTGGGTTCAAAAATCAGGTGGCCGATCGCCTCGTCAAAATTCAGCACCGCAGTCGCCGACCCGCGGATTCCCATCTTGTGTTCGATCGCGCCGCAAGTGACGGTATTGCGTTGACCGGCAGAGCCGTCTTCAGCAACTAGAAACTTCGGCACCACGAACAACGAAATACCGCGTGTGCCGGCCGGTGCGCTCGGCACGCGGGCGAGGACGACATGCACAATATTCCCGGCCAGATCGTGCTCGCCGGCCGAGATGAAGATCTTGGTGCCGGTAATCTTGTAGCTGCCGTCGGGTTGGGGCTCGGCCCTGGTCTTGATCTGCGCCAGGTCGGTGCCGCACTGCGGCTCGGTCATGCACATGGTACCGGTCCACTCGCCGCTGACGAGTGCCGGCAGATAGCGTGCTTTTTGTGCCTCGGTGCCGTATTGCAACAAGGTGTTGATACAGCCCAGGCTCAAGCCCGGATACATGTTGAACGACCAGTTGGCCGCACCCATCATTTCGGTCTTGAACAGGCTGATCGACGTCGGCAACCCCTGACCACCGTATTCGATCGGGAATGAAAGCCCTTGCCAGCCACCTTCGACGAACTGCCGGTAGGCCTCCTTGAATCCAGTTGGCGTGCTGACTTCGCCGGCCTTGAAGCGGCAGCCTTCTTTGTCGCCGGAAAGATTGATCGGTGCGAGAACTTTTTCACACAGGACGGCGATACCTTCAAGGATGGCATCGACCACGTCGGGCGTCGCCTCGCCGCCGTTTGATAACCCCGCATAATGCGCGGGGTAGTCAAACACCTCATTGATCAGAAAGCGCATTTCACGCAGGGGAGCTTTGTAGGTCGGCATGGTGCGGTCTTTCGAGGCAGGAAGGAGAAGGCTCAACGTCACTGCAGCAAAGGGCTATGCGGTGGCGGATGACGTCTTCAGGACGACGGAGAATAGCGAACGATTGTACTCTGTATAATTCTGCCAAGTTTGGAAAATTGAGATGGTTTCAACATCCATATGTATATTAATAACAATTTAACAGTCTATTGAGTTTAATTACCGTTACAATCGTTTCATTTCACAAGTTGCAGAGTACATTCATGCCACCCAGGGTCGCCGCACCGAATATTTCCGATACGCTTTCGCGCAGTGCGCGCAAGGATTTCACCAGAGCGAGTCTGTTACAGGCCGCACTGACGCTGATGGGCGATGGACGCAGCTTTACCAGCCTCGGATTGCGTGAAATCGCACGCGAAGCCGGCGTGGTGCCGACGGCTTTCTACCGTCACTTTCGCAACACCGATGAGTTGGGCCTGGTGCTGGTTGAAGAGGTGGGAATTACGCTGCGCCGACTACTGCGTGAGGCACGCAAGATGGATGTGGCGCCACGCGACATGCTGCGGCGTTCAGTCAGCGTCTATCAGGAATACGTAAAATTGAACCGGTTGCAGTTCATGTTCATCTCCAGCGAACGATCAGGGGGCAGTCGCATACTGCGTTTGGCGATTCGAAATGATGTCACGCATTTCACTAATGAGATGGCGCAGGATTTCCGTATGCGTGGTTTATACGCACAATTGCCGACAGCAAGTCTGCAGATGGTATGCGGCATGTTGGTGATGACCATGCTCGCCGCGGCGACAGACATTCTCGACTTGCCGCCCGACCAACCACTGCTGGAATCCGAAATGTTGGAAAACTTCGTTCAGCAACTCAAGATCATTCTCTTTGGGGCGACCTGCTGGAATGATGCCTTGAGCAAGAGTAACGCCGCCAAGCAGACATCAGGGCCGAGTGCTGCCAACTGTCGTGATGGCCTCTTGACCCATATTGATCACGCAGCGTGATGTTCGGGTAGCCAACCATCAGATGACGCGGTAGCCGGTTCCTGGATCATCGGCGCGTACGTGCCCCCTCCCCTTGCGTCTGATGTCAATGCATTCAGGTCGCAATTCGTGCGGGGAGCAGGCGATCGTATTCCTTCTTGACTACCCCGTAGCACTCGCAAGTGCGCCGCTCCAACCCTCGACGGTCGAGCACCGTGATGTGACCACGCCGGTACTCGATCAGGCCGGCCTGCTGTAAATGACCGGCAGCTGCGGTGATGCCCTCGCGGCGGACGCCAAGCATGCTGGCGATGAGTTCCTGCGTCATCACGATTTCCTTCGAGGACAGACGATCCATGCTCGACAGCAGCCAGCGACAGAGTTGCTGGTCCAGCGAATGGTGGCGATTGCACACCGCTGTCTGCGCGATCTGCGTAAGCAGCGCCTGGGTATAACGCAAGAGCAAATGGAACGTAGGTCCGGCGCGGTTGAACTCCTGGATCATCAGGGTCGACTTGATTCGAAACACCTGGCCGGCGCTGCGTACCACCGCGCAGCTTGGCATCGTTTCGCCGCCCATTAACAGCGAAGTGCCGACAAAACCTTCGCGACCCACAACGGCGATCTCGACCGAAGCGCCGTCGTTCATCAAGGACTGTAGCGAAACGATGGCTGTCGTCGGAAAATAGGCGTGCGTCAATCTGGCACCGGACCCGTGGAGAACACTACCTGCTGGCATATCCACGGCTTCGAGCTGCGGTGACCAGCGCGCCCATTCCGCCTCGGGCAGTGCGGCCAGCAGATGATTGTGCCGTAGGTTGCCAGATGCCGCTACGTGTGTCTGCAAAGGATTTCCATCCTGGCGTAAACCTGTGTTATTGCAGGTTGCCATGCTGTCGGGCAGCGAGAACCGCCGCCAGTGGAAAAGCTCCCGTCATGAGCGGGAAATTCTCCTGCTCGGCACACCGGTCGATTCACCAGCACCAGGCGCCACCACCGGGTCGTGGGTGCGGCAGTCACAGTACACCTGTGTTTCAGTCATAATGCGTGGGTGATTGCACCCCCCACCTGCCATATACCGGACATGCTGTTCGCCCGCATAGGGGAGGACAGCGCCGTGAAAGCCAGCCGCCGCACGGCCCGCGACAGTGCGCGCAACCCAGTCGCTGTACAACGATGTCTTTGGCGGAACCGACACCAAGCCCTCGGCGGCTTCCGCCAGACCAGAACGGGGAGGACCGGATGTCCGCAGTGATCGACTCACTGTGCGACTCGATCGCCGTGGTCAACGAACAGGGCCTGATCATCAGCGTCAACCAGGCGTGGCGAACTTTTGCCGACAACAACGGCGGCAGCGCTGACCTTGCGGCGGGGATTGGTATCGATTATCTGGCGACGGTGCGACGCGCTGCCGCCAGCGATGCATTTGCCTGTGCGGCGCTGCAGGGCAGCGCAGCGGTCCTGGCGGGACGGCAGACGCTGTTCACCCTGGAGTACCCTTTCAACACTCCCGACGGCGAGCACTGGTTCGAGCTGCACGTTACCCCCTTGCAGGGCGCTGTCAAGGGGATGGTCGTCGGGCATCGGGAAATCACCGCGCGCAAGCTCGACCAACGCGCGCTCGAACAGTGCAGCGCCGACCTGCGCCATCACGAACACCACTTGCAAGCGGTACTCAACAGCGTGTCGTCGATGATCGGTTACTGGGACCGCACACTGCACAACCGCTTCGCCAATCACGCCTATCGCGACTGGTTCGGTGTCGACCCGGCGACCATCCCCGGCAAACATATCCGCGAAGTGATCGGCGAGGAGCGCTACCGTCTCAACCTGCCGTATATTGAGGCGGCACTGAGTGGCGTCGCGCAGCAGTTCGAGCCGCCGCGGGGGGGGGGCGCGCGCGGGGGGGCGCCGGGGCCCGCGGGGGGGCGGGCGGGCGCCGGGGGGGGGGGGGGGCGCGCGGCCCCCCCGGGGGGGGCCCGGGGCGGGGGCGGCGGGACGACCCGGCGGGCCCGCCGGCGGGCCACCCACGCCCGGCAGGGCCGGGCCCGGGCCGCCCGGGGGCGCCGGCCCCCCGGCGGCCGGGGCCCCGGGGGGGGGGGGGGGCGGCGGGGGGGGGGGCCCCCGGGGGGGGCCGCCGCGGGCGCCCCGCCCGCGGGCCGGCCGCCGCGGCGGGCGGGGGCGGCGGGGGGGGGCCGCCGCCGCGGCGGGGGGGCCCCGGGGCCGCCGGGCGGGGGCCGGGGGGCCCCGGCGGGGGGGGGCGGGGGGGCCGGGGGCGGGGGGGGGGGGGGGGGGCGCCATCCCATCACCCGACGGTCGCTCGGTGCGCTATGCGCTGGCCCGTTACCTTCCCGACATCGTCGATGGCGAGGTACGCGGGTTCTTCGTCGAGGTCGTGGACGTGACCTCGATCAAGAGCAGCGAGCAGGCCCTGCAACGCGCTCAGGAAGTCGGCCGCGTCGGTAGTTACATTATCGAACTGCCGTCCGGGCGTTGGGTCGGCAGCCCGATGCTCGACCGCATTTTCGGTATCGGCCCCGAGTATGAACATACCGTCGACGGCTGGGGACGGCTGCTGCATCCCGACGACCGTCAGGGTATGCTCGACTACGGCCGGCAGGTGATTGCCGAGCGCCTGCCATTCGACCGGCAATACCGGATCGTACGACCCCGCGATGGCGCCGTGCGCTGGGTGCATGGCCTCGGTCAGATCGAGTGCACCCGGGACGGGATGCCTTTGCGCCTGGTCGGCACGGTGCAGGACATTACCGAACGCAAGCGCGCCGAGGCGGCGACGCAGGCGCTGCTGGACGAGAACACGCGCCTGGTGCGACAACTGATCGCCATGCAGGAACGCGAGCGTGCGGAGTTGGCACGCGAACTGCACGATGAACTCTCGCAACACCTGACCGCGATCCGTGCCTTCGCTGGCGCCATCCGGCGTAATGGCGTCTCCGACGGTGAGCGCATCAAGGCCGCCGCGCAGGCGATCGACGATTGCGCCAGCGAGATCTACACGGTGTCGCACCGGTTGATGGAGGGCCTGCATCCGAACGTTCTCGACGCAGCCGGTATCGTCGAGGCCATTGCCGCCCTGCTCGAGGCCTGGGGGCAACAACATCCCGAGATTGAGTGGCGGGCCTCCCTGGCTCGCGACCTGGTCTGCGACGCGCCGCAGTTGCGGGTGGCCATCTATCGCATCGTGCAGGAATGCCTGAACAATGTCTCCCGGCATGCGCAAGCCCACCGGCTACGGGTCATCCTCGCCAGCCGGCCGTCGCCGACCGGCGGGAAGCTGCGTCTGGTCGTCCGCGACGATGGCGTCGGTCTGGAAGTCGCTGCACCGCATGCCGGCTTCGGGCTGCTCGGCATGCGCGAACGCGTCCTGAGCCTCGGCGGTTCACTGCAGATTCAGAGCCCGCACGGCTGCGGCACCCGCGTGCGTGTCCTGCTGCCGAATGGTCACGACGGTGAGCCAGATACGCCGGAACAGCAAGACCATGACCGTTTCCCCTCGCCGCTGAACCTGCTCCCGCGTACGGGCGAGAGACGATTCATGAGTCGCTGACACGACTTCAAGGGCAAGTCCAAAACCTTTGCGCGGGTGCACGCACAGGGGCGACCGCTGCCGCCACGCTCGTCAGGGTTCGACCAGGCCCTGCCGTATCGCCATTCGAGCCATTTCTGCCGGACTGGCCACCGCGAGCTTGGCCTTGATCTGGGTGAAATGGTTGCTGACGGTCTTGCTGCTCAGGTGGAGGATACTCGCGCACTCGGGCAGCGTGTGACCCTCGCTGAGCAACTTGAAGACCTGGAACTCGCGTTGCGTCAGCTGCTTGAACTGGTTAGCCGCCGACGGGCGGTGGCGGTCCAGAAGCGCTGGCAACATGTCGCCGCTGACAAAGGATTCGCCACGCGCGACCCGCTTGAGTCCCTCCAGCAGGGTATCGACCTTGCTGCCCTTGGTGACAAAACCCAGCGCGCCGGCTTCGAGCGCCCGTTCGAGCAGCACCTGCGAGTTATGCACACTATAGACCAGGATGGCTGCCCGCGGGTCGAGTGCACGGATGCGACGGATGGCTTCGATGCCGCCGAAGCCATCCATGCTGAGATCCATGACTACGGCGTCTGGACGCTGCGTACGGTATTCGGCGTAGGCCGCTTCGCCACTGCCGACCTCCAGCAGCACACGCAACGCCGGATCGGAATCGATCAGGCTGCGCAGGCCGGCGCGCAGCGCCGGGTGGTCGTCGACCACCATCACCCTGACGGGGTTTGCTGTCGAATTGAAAGTGATGCCGCGCCCACCCATGTACACTCCCTTCTCGCCGCCGTCCGCAATCGCGAGGCCCGCGTTCCCTGCTGGCCGGCGTTATCCTCGATCAGCCCCGCCTGCGTCCGTACAGTCTGGCAAGTGCGGCAAGCCTTCCGGCGTGTTCCGCCTCGACCTGCTGCCAACTGAACCGCCATTCCCAGGATCCCTCGCTACGGCTCGGCTCGTTCATGCGATGAGCCGAATCAAGGCCGAGCACATCCTGCATCGGGATGACGCAAAGCGATGCCACCGACGAACAGGCCAGGCGGATCAGGTGCCAGTGCACCTCGTCTCCGGCCTCTTCACCAACACCCAGGTAAGAGCGCACATACTTCTGCTCCGGGCGGCCAAGCGACTCCCACCAGCCACGGCTCGTGTCGTTGTCGTGGGTGCCCGTATAGACGACGGTATTGGCATCGTAATTGTGTGGCAGATAGGGGTTCCTGGCGTCGCCGTCAAAAGCGAACTGCAGGATGCGCATGCCGGGCAAACCAATCGCCTGGCGCAGAGCGTCGACTTCAGGGGTGATGATGCCGAGATCTTCGGCGATGATCCGCAGCCGCCCCTGGGCGTCGCCCAACTCGCGACGCATGGCAGTGAACACGTCTTTCCCCGGCCCTGGCCGCCACTGTCCGTCGACTGCCGTCGCGGACTCGGCGGGAATCTCCCAGAAGGACTCGAAGCCACGAAAGTGATCGATACGTACGATGTCGCAGAGCCTCATCGTTTGCCGCATCCGCTCGACCCACCAGCGATAGTCTTCGGCGGCGTGCGCCGACCAGCGGTAGAGCGGGTTGCCCCAGCGCTGCCCGGTGGCGCTGAAGTAATCCGGAGGGACCCCGGCCACCACGCGCGGACGACCCTGTTTGTCGAGTTCGAAAAGCCCTGGATTGGACCACACATCGGCACTGTGTGCGGCAACGAAGATCGGCAGATCACCGACGATCTCGATGCTGCGCGAACGGGCGTAGGTCTTGAGTGCCCCCCACTGCTCGTAAAAACGCCATTGGCAGAATTGCCAGAACCTGATTTCTTCGGCATGCCGGGCTTGTGCTTCGCGTAGTGCCGCCGGCTGTCGATGGGTCAATGCGGCCGGCCAATCCTGCCACATTCGGCCGTCTCCACCATGGGCAATGTCCAGGGCCATGAACAGTGCGTAGTCGTCGAGCCACGCGTGTTCATCGGTGCAGAAGGCTTCAAAAGCCGTGCGCTCGGCGGCAGGCTTGCGCCCGAAGAAACGTTTGGCGGCCCGTCGCAAATGGGCAACCCGGAAGCGCCGCACCGCACCGTAGTCAATCCGGCCTTCCGGAAAAGCCGGTACTGACGCCAGATCGGCGTCGCTGAGCCAGCCGGCGTCGCGCAGTTGGCACAGATCGATCAGCAGTTCATTACCGGCAAAAGCCGAAGGGCTGATATAGGGTGAATTGCCCGGCCCGGCGCTACCCAGCGGCAACACCTGCCAGCACGACTGACCAGCGGCAACCAGCCAGTCGACGAAGTGATAAGCGGCCGGTCCCAGATCGCCCGAACCATGCGGGCCGGGCAGCGAGGTCGGGTGAAGCAGAATCCCGCCACGGCGGGGAAGTGAGGTCATGCTGATCCCTTTTCTGGAGCTTGATGTCGTCCGCTGCCGGGATATGGACGGATCAGGTCACAACCCCCGGCGGCCGGAAGTCAATAGACTTCCGGAATATACTTCAGCGGCAGATTGATTTCCTGATAGTCGCCTGGCTTCTGCCGTTTCGGCAAGGTGATCTTTGGCTGCTTGACGATCTCGTACGGGATGCTGCTCAGAATATGCCTGATGATGTTCAGGCGTACGCGTTTCTTGTCGTTGGAGCGGGCGACGAACCAGGGCGCCCACTCGGTGTCTGTCGCCTTGAACATCTCGTCGCGCGCGTGCGAGTAATCGTACCAGCGGCTGTACGACTTGAGGTCCATCGGCGACAGTTTCCACTGCTTGCGCGGATCGGTGATGCGGGCCTCCAGGCGGCGCGTCTGCTCATCCATGTCGACTTCGAGCCAGTACTTGAGCAGGATGATGTTGTTGGCTTTGCCGACCACCAGCTTTTCGAAGAGGGGCGCCAGTTTGAGAAAACCCTGCACCTGCTCGTCGCTGGCAAAGCCCATGACGCGTTCGACACCGGCGCGGTTGTACCAACTGCGGTCGAAGATCACCACCTCGCCGGCCGCCGGCATGTGCGGCAGGTAACGCTGTACATACATCTGGGTCTTCTCGCGCTCGGTCGGAGCCGGCAGGGCGACAACCCGGAAGATGCGCGGGCTGACGCGCCCGGTGATCGCCTTGATAGTGCCGCCCTTGCCGGCCCCGTCACGGCCTTCGAAGAGGATCACCACCTTCAGGCCCTTCTCGATCACCCAGGTTTGCAGGTGTACCAACTCGGCCTCGAGTTTTTCGAGTTCCTTGAGGTATACCCGCTCGGACATTCTTTTCGCTGGCTTGCTCTGGGGCTCGCCCTCGGTCGGCTCTGACGGCAGCTCGGGACCAGGGCTGATCACTTGCTCGGCCTTGACACGCTTTGCCGACTTGCCTTTCTTGCTCATTGACTTCTCCTCTTGATACGCT
This sequence comes from Candidatus Accumulibacter propinquus, assembly GCA_016714935.1. Classification (GTDB taxonomy): domain Bacteria; phylum Pseudomonadota; class Gammaproteobacteria; order Burkholderiales; family Rhodocyclaceae; genus Accumulibacter; species Accumulibacter propinquus. The sequence goes on from JADKBU010000008.1 coordinate 38,297, forward strand.
TCGATGGACTGCCATGGCTGGCTGGCGACCCCACAGGCGGGCGCCGAGCAGTCAGGCATGCCAAAACACGCCGACGGGAAGACCACTGCGCCGGCACCTGCCAGGCCTACTGCGGGAGGACCTCGTCCCGCCTCACTCCTCCTGCAACGGCGACTTTCTCCGCCTCGACCACCCAGCCGCCGCCCATTGCCTTGTAGAGATTGATCATCGCCTGCAACTGGGTCTGCTGCGTCTGCGTGGTACTGCAACTGGACATTGAACAAGCTACGTTCCGCATCCAGGACTTCGATATAGCTGGTGTAGCCGTTTTCGTAGCGCAGCCGCGCGGTCCCCGCGTACTGCTCCAGAGCCCCACCTGGCGTTTCTGCGCCTGCAACTGGGCACGCGTGCGGTCCTGGTCGATCAGTGCGTCATTGACTTCGCGAAAGGCTTGCTGGATGGCCCTCTGATACGCGAACAGCGCTTGCTGCTGTTGCGCTTCCGCTGCCTGCACCTGACCGGCGATGGCGCCGGCCGTGAAGATCGGCATGCTGATCGGTGCAGCGTACTGCCAGACCTTCGACTGGCTGTCGAAAAGATTGCCAAGGCTGTTGCTGGCGTAGCCGAACAGACCAGTCAGCGAGAGGGTCGGAAAGTAAGCCGCCTTGGCCGCACCGATCAGGGCATTGGCGGCAATCAGGCTCTGCTCCGCCTGCTGGATGTCTGGCCGTCGCTCAAGAATATCCGAGGTAACCGGCTGGAATGGCCGGGAGCAACAGTTGATCGATGTTCCTGCCGCGGGTAATCGGCCCGGGGTTGCGACCGAGCAACACGCTCAGGCCATTCTCCTGTTGTACGATCGACTTCTCGATGGCCGGGATGGTGGCCAGAGCTTCCTCGTACTGGGACTGGTTCTGACTCAGTTCGAGCAACGAGATGATGCCACCCGCGTAACGCTCCCTGGAAGATCTCGTACGAATCGCCGCGACTTTCGCCGTCGCCCTGGCGATTTCCAACTGGCGATCGAGGTCGCGGAGGTTGACGTAGGCACCGGCAACGCTACCGACCAGAGAGGATGACCGCTCGCCGGCCGTCCTCGCTGGCCAGGAGCTGTGCCCTCGCCGCTTCGGTCTGGCGGCGGATGCGGCCCCAGATGTCGATCTCCCAACTGGCATTGAGCACCGCCTGATAGCTGTTGTAGGTCGAGGAGGTCGATGCGCCCGGAGCGACGCCCTTCTGTCGGCTCACCTCGTAGCCGGCGCCAACCTGCGGAAAAAGGGCGGAACGGACGAATCCGTATTGGCCGGCAAACTCTTCGATGCGCGCGCTGGCAATCAGCAGATCCTTGTTGGCAAGCAGGGCGGCGCTGACCAGTTCGTTGAGTACCGGGTCGCCGAACTGCTCCCACCAGGCAGTATTGGCCAGATCCCTGGCGTCCTGGTCACTCAGACGCCAGGCCGTCGGCGTGTCGATAGTTGGACGCACGTAATCGGGTCCAACCATGCAGCCACCGACCAGCAGCGCCAGCAGTGCGGCCAACAAGGGCTTACGCATGGCTATCTCCCTCCTTTCCAGCAATCGGTACCGTGGAACTCTCGGTGGCCGCGGCGACGCTCTCGCCAGCGTGGTGACCGACCCCAGTATTGCCCTTGTGACTGATCTTTTCGACCACGTAGAAAGTCACCGGAATGATGAAGATGGCAATGCAGGTAGCGGCCAGCATGCCGCCGATCACCGCGCTGCCCATCACCTGCCGCGAGATGGCGCCGGCGCCGCTGGCGATCGCCAGCGGAACGCAGCCGAGAATGAAGGCGAACGAAGTCATCAGGATCGGCCGCAGGCGCAGTTCCGCGCCTTTGAGCGTCGATTCGGCGAGCGACAGTTCGCCCTTCTCGTATTCCATCTTGGCGAACTCGACGATGAGGATCGCGTTCTTGGCCGCCAGACCGATCAACATCACCAAACCAATCTGCGCATAGACGTTGAGTTCTCTGGCCGCGCCACGGCAGCGCGGCGAAGGCGCCGGCGACGGCGATCGGCGTACCCAGCAGCACCGAGAAAGGCAGCGACCAGCTTTCGTACTGCGCTGCCAGGATCAGGAAGACGCAGAGCAGCGAGAAACCGAAGATGACCATCGGCGAGACGCCCTGCTGGGCCTTTTTGCTCCTGGAACGACATGCCCGAGTAGTCGTAACCCATTTCGCTTGGCATCGTCTCGGCGAAAACCGCTTCGAGCGCCCGCATCACCTGCACCGAACTGTAACCAGGCGCTGCCGAAGCGTTGATCTGTGCGCTGCGGTAGAGGTTGTAGCGCATCGTGAATTCCGGACCCGAGATGTTGCGGATCGAGGTCAGCGCCGAGAGCGGCACCGCTTCACCCTTGTTGTTGCGCACGTAGAAGCGCCCGACGTTCTCGATGTTGGTCCGGTATTCGCCCTCGGCCTGCACATAGACCTGCCACTGGCGTCCGAAGCGGTTGAAGTAGTTGATGAAGCCGCTGCCGAGGAAGCTTGCAGCGTCTTGTAGACATCGCTGATAATGACCCCTGCTTCAATACCTTGTCCTGATCGACTTCGATGAAAGCTGCGGCACGATCGGCGGGAAGGTGGTCGAAACGCTGGCCAGCTCAGGGCGCTTTTTCGCGGCTTCGATGAACTTGGTGGTGTTCGCGGCGAGGAAAGGCGATGTCTTTTCCAGCGCGGTCTTCGAGAATGAACGTCGCCCCGCCGGAGGTGCCGACCCCCTGAATGGCCAGTGGCGGAAACGCAAAAGCGATGGCGCCGGGGATGCTGGCAAGCCGCTTCGTCAACTCGGCCTTGATCGCGGTGTACTGTTCGTCGGGTGCTTTGCGTTCGCCCCAGTTCTTGAGCGTGATGAAGAAGAAAGCGCTGTAGGTATTGGTCACCTGGCTCAGCATGCTGTAGCCGATGACGGTGGTCGTGTATTGGACGCCTGGCACCTTCATGATCAGATCTTCGGCTTGCGCGGCAATATCCGAGGTGCGCTGCAAGGATGAGGCATTGGGGAGCTGGATCGCGGCAAAGACGTAACCCTGGTCTTCATCCGGGAGGAAGCCGGCAGGGACGAGCTTGCCGAAGAAACCCGCCACAACCGCGACGGCCACCAGAAAAAAGAGGCTCATCACGCTGCGGCGGATGGCGAGCCGGCAGACGCCGACGTAACCGCCGGTGACCCGGCCGAAAGCGCGATTGAACCCGTCGTAGAATTTCTGCAACGGGCCACTACCCTGACCTTGGGTCGCAGCAGCAGCGCACAGAGCGCCGGGCTGAGCGTCAGCGCGTTGAAGCCGAACATCGGGAAGAGCATGAAGGTGCCGACCAGCGACACCGGCACCGCCAGCAGCGGGATCAGCGTCGCCCGCCAGCCCTGCAGGAAGACGAAGACGACGATCATCACCAGCACCAGCGCTTCGATCAGCGTGTGCTCGATCTCCTTGATTCCTTCGGTGACCGACAGCGTCGTGTCGAGGGCGATGACGTATTCGAGGTCGGGCGGGAAACTCTCCTTGATCTTCTCCATCAGCTTTTTGGCGCCGTCGGCGGCGTCGAGCGCATTGGCGCCGGGCATCTGGTACAGCGCGACGAGCGCCGCCGGTTTGCCGTTCAGCCGGCCCTGCTGGCTGTAGGTCTGCGCACCGAGCTCGATTCGCGCCACGTCGGCGACGCGCACCACCGAACCGTCGGGTTGGCGCGCAGGACGATGTTGCCGAACTCTTCGGTGCTCTGCAGCCGCCCTGCGCGCGCACCGCGTAGGTGAACGACTGCCCCGCCGGCACCGGCTCGCCGCCGATCGTCCCGGCCGGATTGACGGTGTTCTGGTTCTGGACGGCGTTGATGATTTCCGGAACCGTGATGTTCAGCTTGGCCAACTGGTCGGGCTTGACCCACAGTCGCATCGCGTACTGGCCGGCGCCGAAAACGGTGACGCTGGCGATCCCCTTGACGCGCGTCATCTGGTCGTTGATGTTGATGTACGCGTAGTTGGCGAGAAAAACATTGTCGTAGGTGCCGTTCGGCGAGTAGAGCGCGAACATGATCAGCGGCGAAGACGTCGATTTCTGCACCGTCACGCCGTAATTGCGCACGTCCGAGGGCAGTTGCGACTCGGCCTGGCCTTCGCGCATCTGGGCGAGCAACTGGTCGGTGTTGGCGTCGGTGCCCAGCGCGAAGTTGACGTACAGGGTGGACTGGCCATTGTTGGCGTTGATCGAGTACATGTAGTCCATGTTGTCGACGCCGGACATCTGCTGCTCGATCGGCGTGGCGACCGCCTGTTCGACGGTCAGCGCGTCGGCGCCGGTGTAGGTGCTGCTGACCTGGATCTGCGGCGGAACGATGTTCGGGAACTGGGCGGTCGGCAGGCCCGACATGGCGACCAGGCCGACGATGGTCATCAGGATCGAGATGACCATGGCCACGATCGGCCGGTTGATGAAGAACTTGGACATGGTGCCTTACCCCTTGGCGGCGGGCGCAGGCGCCGCCGGCTTGTCGTCGGCCTTGGCCGGGCTGGCTGCGGCGGGCGCCGCCGGCGCAGCCGGGACAAAGGGTTTCGGATTGACGGTCATTCCCGGCCGCACCTTCTGTGCTCCCTCGACTACCACCTGCTCGCCGGGCTGCAGCCCCTGAGTGATGATCCAGTCGGTCCCGATCCGCTCACCGACGCTGACCGGACGGATGTCGGCCTTGTTGTCCGGGCCGACGACGGCGATCAGGTATTTGCCCTGCAGTTCGGTGACCGCACGCTGCGGTACCAGCAGCGCGCCCTTCTGGACCGACATCGTGGCGCGCACCCGGCCGTACTGGCCGGGGGCGCAGCAGGTTGTCCGGGTTGCCAAAGAGCGCGGCCGCCTTGAAGGTGCCGGTGCTGGTGTCCACCTGCCGGTTGAGGATCGAGAATCTGCCCGGCTGAGGGTAAACCGAGCCATCGACCAGGATCAGCGTGAGCGGCACTTTCTCCGGCCGGCTGCCGCTGGCGATCGCCGCGGTCGCCATCTTCAGGTATTCGCGTTCGCTGATGTTGAAGTAGACCTTGATCGGTTCCACGGTCGACACGGTGGTCAGTTCGGTCGCCATGCTCGGGCTCAGGAGGTCGCCGATCTGTGCCTTGGCGATGCCGGCGATGCCGGTGACCGGGGAGGTGATGCGCGTGAAACCGAGATTCAGTTTCGCGGTCTTGAGCGCCGCGTCGGCGGACTCGAGCTGCGCCTTGGCAGACTGTTCGGTGCCGGTGGAATCGTCGAGGTCCTTCTGGCTGACCGCGTTCTTGGCCGCCAGCGGCTTGACGCGGGCGAGGTTGGCACGGGCCGTTTCGTAGCGGGCCAACTGCTGGGCGCGCACGCCCTTGGCTTCGTCCACGGCGGCTTCGAATGTGCGGGGGTCGATCTCGAAGAGCGGCTGACCTTTCTTCACCAGGTCGCCTTCGCGGTAGTTCTGCTTGACGAGGTAGCCGGTCACCTGCGGGCGGATGACGGCATTGACGTCGCCGTCGAGCGACCCGATCCATTCCATGTAGATCGGCACGTCCTGCTGCGTGACGGTGACCAACTCGACGGTTGGTGACGGCGGGGCGGCGGGCTTCTCCTTGTCGCAACCGGCAATGATCAGGAAGGCCACACCGGCCAGCCCGGCGGCCGCACGACGGCGAGTGCGAGCTGCGGATGAAACGGGGAATGGGGTAGACGTCATGACGGCTCCAGCTTGAGGAATGAAGGTGTGGCTCTAGGTTTCTACGGTCGATGGATTCCCACGGCACAAGGAAAGTGATCGACGTTACGCGGCTATTGCCTGCCCATCCCGTTGGTCAGAGCAAAATACCGGCGTTGGATGCAACCATGAAGTAGCGCATTATGCGGCAAGCAGAACGGAGAAACCAGCGTTGAACCAAACGGCTGGCACGGTGTGCAGCATCCTCGCCCGCACCGAAACACCGGTGGACCGCATCGTCCATGCCAGTCTCGAAGCGATGAAGGCCATACCATACATCTCCACTGGCAAGGCGGTGCACCGCTGCCGGGTCTGAACATCCCGCCCGGTTCGATCTGACACCGTTCTGGCTACCGGGCCCACCGACCATCTTTCGCCGATGGCCTGACGCCCCGGCGTTGAACGGCGTTTGCTACGCGGCGAAGCGCCCCACAGGTCTGCCGGTGGTCACCGTTCCAGATCATGCTCGCCGCAGAGCCGCAGCATCTCCCGACGTGTTGCATCGCGCAGGCGCACCGCCGCCGTCCAGTCTTCTCCGGTCGGTTCCAGCAGCGGCCCGATTTCGTAGGCCAAGTGGCCGCGCCGCGGCATCCACGTCCGATCGCGCAGGACTGCCCGGGTGCCCTTCAGGCCGCTCACCAACACCGGTACCCCGGCCCGCGCTGCGGCGACAAACGCCCCCATGCGAAAGGGCTTGAGACCCGCTTCACGCGAGAATGTGCCTTCGGGAAAAATCACCACATGCTGCCCTCGCTGCAGCGCAGCGACGATGCCATCAACATCCTCGACGCTTTTCGACGCCTCGAAGCGCTCGACAAACAGGGTCCCGAGCGCGCGCAGGAAAGCGTGTAGCAAGGGTTGATCGACGAACTCGCGTTTGGCCACAAAGCTGTAAGCCCGACTGGGTGGCAGGGCCGCGCACAGCAGCAGCGCGTCGAAATAGCTGCAGTGGTTAACCAGCAGGAGGTGGGGTACTGTCGGCAGATCCCTGTCCGGGATGGTGCCCACGGGCATGCCCACCAGCGCCAGAAAGATCCGGGCTGAGCGATGAACGATACGGCGCCCGATCGTCGGCGCCCGCAGGACCAGTACAGACAGCATGACCGGCACCGCCAGAAGGAGAAAGATCGTCCAGCACCAGACGCCAAAAGTCCACCGGCCAAAACGCCCCACCGACTCGGCCAGGCGCGCGCGCAGTGATGCCACGCCAAGGCGCCATAGCTGCTGTCGATCAGGGACCACGCTGGCGCCGACCAAACCGCGCTCGAAGGCTTCACGTGATGCGTTGCGGCGGATCTTGCCGCTCGATGTCTTGAGCACCGAATTCGGTGGCGCCAGCACGACCTCGTCAGCCGGCATGCCGATGGCGTCGACCGCAGCTGCGTTGATCGCCTGCCGCAGCGCCTCGCGCAGGCCGGGATCCTGCTCACGTGTTTCGGCCAGCACAACCAGCCGCTCGGTGGCATTGGCCGGATCCGTGCTGGCGAATACCGCGACGCATCCGCGCCGGACTCCCGGCAGGTTGCTGACCGCCTGCTCGAGTTCGTAGGGATAGAGATTGCGACCACCGCGGATGATCAGATCCTTGACCCTGCCGGTCAGATAGATCTCGCCGTCAACGGTATAGGCGAAATCGCCGGAGTCCAGCCAGCCATCGCGGAAAAGGGCTTGCGTCGCCAGCGGATTACGGAAATAGCCTACCGTCGCCGACGGACCGCGAAACTGCAAGCGCCCGACGCGCCGGTCGGGCAACTCGTCCCCATGCTCATCGACCAGGCGGATCTCATGCCGCGGCAGGACCCGACCACAGGCCGGCACGCGCACCAGATCGGCTTCGCCGCTTGCGGCGGGGATCGCGCACTTGCGATTGACCAGAGCTTCGCGCTCGATGTTGTCGATGCGTGGGCCGCGTCCCAGTGCTGGGAAGGCCAGTCCAACCGAGCATTCGGCAAGGCCATACACCGGGGTGATCGCCTCCGCGCGCAGGCCATACGGCGAAAAACGCTCGGCAAAGGCTTCCAGGGTTGCAGGACTCACGGGCTCGGCACCATTGAGTGCCAGCCTCCAGGACGACAGATCGAGTCCCACAAGGTCAGCGTCGGCCAGTTTTCTCGCGCACAGATCGTAAGCGAAGTTCGGTGCCGGTGAAAGCGTACCGCGATGCTGCGAGATGGCCCGCAGCCAGCGCACGGGACGCGAAAGAAAGGCCAGCGGCGACATCAACACCAGACGCATGCCGAAATAGAGCGACCCGAACCAGGCGCCGATCAAGCCCATGTCATGATAGAGCGGCAGCCAGGAAACGAAAACGTCCTCGCTGCAGACTCCGACAGCCTCGCCCATGGCACGCAGGTTGGCCAACAGGTTGGCGTGGCTGAGGACCACGCCCTTGGGATCACCGGTGCTGCCCGAGGTATATTGAAGGAAGGCAATGTCGTCTGCTGTGGCGCGGTAGAGCAGGCTGATCGCCTCGATGTCGAGTTCCTCAGGGGTCAGGACTTCGCGCAACGTCGGTGCCTCGGCACGCAGCAGCGCGGCAACCCCTTTCGCCTGTGGCACGGTGATGATGAACACGGCCTGGGCGTTATCCAGGATGCGCGCATGCCGGCGCAGGTGATCCTCGATCTGCGCCAGCCTTGCCGGAGGATAGATCGGGACCGGAATGCCGCCGGCCAGCATCACCCCAAAAAAGCTCGTCAGATAGTCGCGTCCGGTAGGCAACATCAGGGCAACCGTCTGACGTGGTAGCAAGCCGCGTGTCACCAGGCCGGTGGCTACCCGGCGCGCCTGTTCGAGCAGTCCGCCATAGGTGATGCTTTCCGGAGCACCCTGCTCGCCGCCACCATCGCCATAGAGCAACACGTGTAGACGCTGCGGATTGCGCACGGCATGCCATTCGAGGACTTCGACCAGCGTACACGCCTGCTCGGGAAAGCTGGTCGGACCGGCGGCTGGGGCGAACTCGACGGTCGCCGCCGAAAAACCGTCATCCCCAGCCCGGACAATGAACTGCAGCAGGTCCTGCGGCGTCTCTGCTTCAGCGAGTGCCGACTCGGGTAGCGACTTGCCGAACTCGCTACCCACGCGCAACAGCAGTTCGACGCGCGCCAGGCTATCCAGGCCCAGTTCACGCTCCAGATGGCTGCGCATGTGCACGTGTTCGACACGTCCCGGGCGGGTCTCCTCGACCATTACCGACACCACCCGCAAGAGTCTTGCCGAAACCTCGGACGATAGCTCCGCCGGCAGACCTTCCCCCAACTTTCCGTTCACTGTCGCAACTCCCTGTCTCCCAACTGGCTGCCGCGGATCGTGTGCGACCGACCCCTTCGCCTCCGGCTACGCCGGTCGGCAGACCTTCGGGGTACCGCCGTCAGCCTTCCGGCAATCATCGAACCGGCGCGAGTCTACCAGACTGGCCGCAACCGCGGCGCTGGGCGCGACCGCCCGCGTTCCTTTACAGGGCATCGATCACGAAGCTTCGGAGAGCACAAAATCAACCCGTCCGGTTTCCAGGTCGGCTCGGACAAGTTTCACCTGCAGGCGGTCACCGAGACGAAAGCGTCTGCCGCTACGCTCGCCGAGCATCTGGTGCTTGATACTGTCGTATTGAAAGTAATCTTCGCCAAGCTCGGAAACGTGTACCAGTCCTTCGACATACACCTCGTCGAGGGCGACGAAGACACCGAAAGGGACCACCGCCGCAATCGTCCCGGCGAACACTTCGCCAATACGGTCACGCATGTAGTAACACTTGAGCCAGTTGCCGACATCGCGTGTCGCTTCATCCGCGCGCCGTTCGGTCATCGAGCAGTGCAGACCGATATCTTCCCATTTGCCGGGCGCGTAGTGCGCCCCGGCGAGCACCGCCTTGATCGAACGATGCACAAGCAGGTCGGGATAGCGACGTATCGGCGAGGTGAAATGCGTGTAGTGTTCGTACGACAGGCCAAAGTGGCCGACATTGTCGGGACTGTACATGGCCTGCCGCAGCGAGCGGAGCATGACCGTCTGCAGCAACTGCGCATCGGGGCGGGTCTTGATGCTGTCCAGCAACAGGGCATAATCCTTGGCGGTCGGATCGTCCCCACCGCCAAGGCCGATACCGAACTCCTTGAGGAAGTTGCGCAGGGCCTCGAGTTTCTCCGGCGTCGGACCTTGATGAATCCGGTACAGGCAGGGCTGCCGGTTGCTTTGGAGAAAAGCCGAAGCACAGACATTGGCAGCCAGCATGCACTCCTCGATCAGTCGGTGCGCGTCGTTGCGGCGCACCGGAACGATGTTCTCGATCTTGCCCTGCGCGTTGAACAGCATCATCGTCTCGATGGTTTCGAAGTCGATCGCACCGCGCTTGCCGCGTGCCTCGCCGAGGACCTGGAACAAGGCGTAGAGCGCCTGCAGATGCGGCAGCAGACGCTGGTGAAGATCGCTCTCCGGCTTCGTCACACCGTCCAGCCAGTTCCAGACCTGGTCGTAGGTCAGCCGCGCGTGCGAGCGGAAGACCGCCGGATAGAAACGGTAGTCGGTGATCTCGCCGGTGTGGTCAATAGCCATGTCGCAAACCATCGCCAGGCGTTCGACGTCGGGATTCAGCGAACACAGACCGTTGGAAAGCTTCTCCGGCAACATCGGAATCACCCGGCGCGGGAAATAGACCGAGTTGCCACGCTCGCCGGCGTCACGATCAAGTGCCGTGCCCGGCTGTACGTAGTGACTGACGTCCGCGATGGCCACCAGCAAGCGCCATCCGCCGCCATTTTTCTCCGCGAAAACCGCATCATCGAAATCCTTTGCCGTTTCTCCGTCAATGGTCACCAGCGGCAGGGCCCGCAAGTCCGTGCGGCCTTCCCAATCGCTGGCTACCAACGTCTCCGGCAAGGCATCGGCTTCTGCAAGCGTCCTGGTCGAGAACTCGAATGGCAAGTCATGCTTGCGCAAGGCGATCTCGATCTCCATGCCGGGGTCTGCATAGTTGCCGAGCACCTCGACGATGCGCCCGATCGGCTTTGAATGCCGGTCTGGCTGTTCGATGATCTCGACGGTAACCACCTGGCCAGATATGGCCGTGCCGCCACCGCCCGGCGCGACCAGGATGTCCTGGTTGATACGGCGATTTTCCGGGACCACCAGCGTAATGCCATGCTCAATCAGCACGCGGCCAACGACCCTGGTATTGGCCCTCTCCAGGACCTCGACGATCACTCCCTCGCGGCGCCCGCGGCGATCGACCCCGATCACGCGCACCAGCGCGCGATCGCGATGCAGGACTTTGGTCATCTGACGGGCCTCGAGGGAGAGGTCCTCGCTACCATCATCCGGGACGAGGAAGCCATAACCGTCGGGATGTCCCTCGACGCGCCCGGCAATCAGGCTGGCACGTTCCGGCAGGATGTATGAGCCTTTGCGGTTGCGCAACAGTTGGGCTTCGCGTTCCATCGCCCGCAAGCGGCGTTGGAACGCGTCCAGCTTCAAGCTTGTCGATATCGAGAAGTTCGCGGAGTTCCTCGAAGGGCACTGGCCTTCCCTGTTCCTCAAGGACCTGCAGGATATATTCGCGGGAAGGCAAGGGATTCTCGTAGCGCTTGAGTTCGCGTTCCAGATAGGGATCGCGGCGGCGAACGGCCGACAGTTTCATTATTGACATTCCTTCATGTTCCTATAGAATTCGGTCTTCGCTGGAGATGCCCAGGTGGCGAAATTGGTAGACGCGCTAGGTTCAGGTCCTAGTGGTGGCAACACCGTGGAGGTTCGATTCCTCTCTTGGGCACCAGGCAATACACGAAGGCCCCGATTTTCGGGGCTTTTTCGTTTTCTGACGACCCCCTCAAGGCTGCACCGCACGCAGCAGGCCGTTGTGCAACCCGGCCTGTACTCATTGTACGCCATCACGCCTGCCCCCTCGTGACGAACAGGCATAACTCCCCTCCCAGCATTCCCCGCAGGCGGCCGCATCGGCCCGAACCGCTGGGCCCTCGTGGCTTTCACTGCATGGCCCGGAGCCGGGCGCTTCTCAGGTCAAGTGCTACGGCGACGCATCGAGAATGCTGGCCAAAGTCTCCGAAAATTTTTCTCACTACTAGCCAACGCGCGTGAAAATATGGATACTACGGTGCCGGAAGGTCGCCAGCAGCTTACTGCTGCGAGAATGAGAACCAGTTCCAACTTAGCCACCTGTTAGGAATCCAGATGACGATACGACCGGAGTTGATAGAAAAGCTGCGCGCGAAGCGCGACAAGCTCACTGAAAACGTCAGTCCAGAGAAGCTGGAGGCGTTGCACGCCAAGGGTTTGCTGTCGGCTCGCGAGCGCCTCGACACCCTGTTTGCCGAGGGCACGTTCCAGGAACTCGGTCTGCATGCCGCGCACAACGCGACGTCCTTCGGCATGGCCGGGCGATCCCTCCCCGCCGACGGGGTGATTACCGGCAACGGCTACGTCGGGAATACACAGGTCGCAGCGTTCAGCCAGGATTTCAGCGTCGTCGCCGGGACACTGGGCAAGATGCAGGCCCGAAAGATCACGCGGATCATGCGCCATGCCCTGAAGATCGGTGTACCGCTGGTGGCCTTCAAGGATTCAGGCGGTGCGCGCATTCAGGAAGGCGTCGATGCGCTCTCCGGCTACGGCGATGTGTTCTACGCCAACGTCCTGCTCTCTGGGGTCGTGCCGCAGATCGCGGTGATCTGCGGTCCGTGCGCGGGCGGTGCCGCCTACTCGCCGGCGCTGATGGACTTCGTGATCATGACCCGCAACAACGCGCACATGTTCCTCACTGGCCCTGAAGTGATCAAGGCGGTCACCGGCCGCGCGACGACGATGGCGGAAGTCGGCGGCGCCGAGATGCATTCGACGGTCAGCGGCAACGCCCACTTCGTTGCCGAGGACGACCGGCACGCGATCGCACTGGTCAAACAATTGCTGTCTTATCTGCCGGCCAGCAATACCGAGGATCCGCCGCACGATCTCGCCGTTCCGATCGAGGAAAGAAGACCCCGGAATCAATGACTGCATTCCGGACAGCCCATCCGACCCCGCTCGACATGTATGCGGTCATTCGCCGTGTCGTGGACCAGGGTGAACTGCTCGAAGTCCATGCCGGCTTCGCCCGCAACGTGATCGTCGGCTTTGCCCGCATCAGCGGCGTCGTCGTGGGCATCGTTGCCAACCAGCCGATGGTGATGGCCGGCGCGCTCGACCTCAACGCGGCCGACAAGGTGGCCCGCTTCGTACGAACGTGCAATATCTTCAACGTGCCGGTGGTGACTCTGGTCGATGTGCCGGGTTTTCTGCCTGGTGTCGAGCAGGAACGCAGCGGTAGCAGTCGGCATGGCGCGAAAATGCTATTTGCTTACGGATCATGCACCGCGCCGAAAATCACGGTGATCCTGCGCAAGGCTTATGGGGGCTCCTACCTTGCCATGTGCAGCCAGGAAATGGGAGCCGACATGGTTTACGCCTGGCCAACAGCCGAGATCGCCGTGATGGGCGCCGAGGCCGCGGTCAAGATCCTCTACCGCAAGGAACTCGATCGGGCCGAGGATCGCCAGGCAAAGGCTGCTGAACTGGCGCAGGAATACCGTGACGAATTCGCGTCGCCCTGTATCGGCCAGCAATTTCTACATCACCGACGTGATTGAACCGCAGGACACGCGCTGGATGGTCGCACTCGCGCTGCGCAAGATTCTCGACAAGCGTGAACTCAGGCCGGCGAAAAAGCACGGCAACATTCCCATGTAATCGGCAACGGAAGGAAGACCCCCATGGTGTCTGACGCCATTTTCAAGGCGCTGCAAGTCTACGGCATCGCCATTGTCATCTCGCTGGTGGTTGCCGTCCTGATCAAGGTGCTGGTTGCGGTGACCGGCCGGATCGAAAAGGCGAAGCCGATCGACGTGCCGACGGGAACCGTCTGCCCCATCGGACTCGGCGTTCCGGATGAAGACGTCGCCGCGCTGTCCGGCGGCGATCTTCGTGGCCATCGGCGCACCACATCTTGCACATTGCACCAACCAGCCATGGCTGGGCAGCAGGCGCACGCGCCGCCCAGCATTCCCATACGCCGGGGCCCACGGGCCGAGGCCCCAGATAGAAGGTAGAAGGAGCAAACAATGCCCAGACAATTCAAGGTGACCGTCAACGGACGCGAGTACGAGGTCAGCGTTCTCGAACTCACTGCCGGCCAGGCGGCGCAGCAATCCCGCTCCGGCCGCTCCGATGGCGGTAGCGGCCGCAGGAGCGCCACCAGCGCCGCACCGGCCGCGGCGGCGCCGCGACCAGCCGCGGTTGCCGGAGCCGGCGACGAACTGGCCGGCATGGGTGGCGTCGTGGTCGAAGTGGACGTCAAGGTCGGCCAGACCGTGGCGGCCGGTGATCGGCTGCTGGTCCTCGAAGCCATGAAGATGAAAACCCCGGTCATGGCGACGCGCGCGGGTCAGGTCACACGCGTGCTGGTCGCACCCGGCGATGCGGTCGAGGGCGGTCAGCCGCTGCTGACCATCGCTAGAGCCAGGCCAACAGGCAGGAGCGAGTTCCTGTCGTCTGCAACTCGATGCGCGGGCGGATGATTCCTGCCGCCTGGCGCGAGGACTGGAAGCGTATGGAAGGCATTCATTTTTCTCGATCTGTTCCAGGGCATTGCCACGCTGATGGCGTCCGAGCCGAAAATCATGTTCGGGCGCATCTTCCTGATGTTGCTCGGCTTCCTGCTGATCTATCTGGGCTCCAGGAACATCCTCGAACCCTTGCTGATGATCCCCATGGGCCTGGGCATGTCGTCGGTCAACGCCGGGGTGATGTTCCTCGACGGCAACAAGATGGGGACACTGTTCGTCGACCCCCTGATGTCCGATCCGATCGAACTGATGAACATCATGCAGATCGACTGGCTACAACCGATCTACACGCTGACCTTCAGCAATGGTCTGATCGCTTGCCTGGTGTTCATGGGGATCGGCGTCCTGCTCGATGTGGGTTACGTGATGGCGCGCCCCTTCCAGAGCATGTTCATTGCCCTCTTCGCCGAACTGGGAACCATCGCCGTTTTTCCGATTGCCGTCTGGCTGGGCCTCAATCCGGGCCAGGCCGCTGCCGTCGCCACCATTGGCGGTGCTGACGGCCCGATGGTGCTATTCACCTCGCTGGTGCTGGCCAAGGATCTCTTCGTGCCGATCACGGTCGTTGGCTACCTCTATCTCGGTCTGACCTATGGCGCTTACCCTTACCTGATCAAGTGGCTGGTACCCGAGCGCATCCGCGGGATCAGCATGGCCGCCGACCGCGGACCGAAGATCAGCCGCTCGCAGAAGCTCACCTTTGCCGTGGTGGCATGCACGCTGCTATGCCTGCTGTTTCCGGTGGCTGCGCCGCTGTTCTTCTCGTTGTTTGTCGGCGTCGCGGTGCGCGAAAGCGGTATCGACGCGTTTACCAAACTGCTCGGGAGGTGTTTCTCTACGCGGCAACCTTCTTCCTCGGCCTGACACTGGGCGTGCTCTGCGAGGCCAATACCCTGCTGGAGCCGACGGTGCTCAAGCTGCTCCTGCTGGGGATGCTGGCCCTGACGATCTCGGCCCTTGGCGGCCTTCTCGGCGGTTACATTCTCTATTTCTGGAGTGGCCGCAAGTTCAACCCGATCATTGGGATTGCCGGGGTCAGTTGCGTACCGACCACGGCCAAGATCGTGCAGAAGGTTGCCAGTGCGGCCAACGCTGGGGCTATCGTCATGCCACAGGCGCTCGGCGCCAACATCAGTGGCGTAATCACTACGGCGATCATCGCCGCAACCTATGTGGCATTGCTGCGCCAACCCATTTCAATGTAGCCTTACGCACCAGGGGAGGAGATCTCGGCGCAGAAGGGAATGGTCGCCAGGAACGGGCCGCGCCACCTCCTCGTGGCAGACCGTTGCCGACGCGGCTTCTTCCGGAGGAGATACGAGGACCATGACCGGCACCCAGGCGGGTACCAACCGCGATCAGGGGTCGCTTACTTCTCGGCGTCTTTCGAGTGCTTCACTGTATCAGTGGGAAAACCGGGAAGCGGTAGACTGGTGAACAAGGTGCGCGTCTGAGTTTTCAATTGGTCCTGCATCTGGTGGAGCATCTTCCGGCTCTGCTCCATATAGGTGGCCATCATCGTCTGCATCGCCGGACCCTGGAAGTTCATGAACTGCGACCACATGTCGTTCTGCATCATCTGGCTGTTGCTTTCTCCGTAGAGCTGCTGCGACTGTTCCTGCAGCTTCTTCTGGAAGTCCACGAACGACTTCATGTTCGTTTCCAGATACTTGCCAAGCATTCCCTGCATCGCGTGGCCGTAGAAGCGGATCATCTGCGCCAGCAGATCGGTGGTAAACAACGGGACACCTGCCGCCTCTTCCTCAAGGATGATCTGCAGCAGGATACTGCGGGTAATGTCTTCGCTGGTCTTGGCATCGAGGACATTGAAGTTTTCTCTCGATAGCACCAAATCCCTTGACATCGCTCAAGGTGATGCTGAAGCGCTCGTCTTGGTGTCGTAAAGACGACGGTTCGGGTATTCCTTGATCAGGCGCAACTGCTCGGGCATGACGACCCTTCCTCCATGTGCAGATCACTCGGCGAACGCTCTTTCGCGCACCTATGATGCAATGCAACACAATTATACGCCAGCCAAAAAAACAGGCTCCTGTTGGAGCCTGTCCTGACTGCTGTAAAACAAAATCCTGCGTCTATTGATAGTAGAGACACCACAGATGTTCAGCGTCGAACCGGTCATGAAGCCGGCGATGTCCGAGGCGAGGTAAACGCAGGCGCCACCAATCTCTTCCGGCTTGGCCCGGGCGCTTCATCGGTACCGTATCGACGATGCTCTCCAGGATTTCCGGCGATGGCCATCGCCATCTGGGTCGCCACATAACCGGGGCAAATGGCGTTTGACCGTCACGTTCTTGGCGGCAAGTTCAGCAGCCAGAGCCTTGGTGAAACCGATGACACCCGCCTTGGCTGCCGAGTAGTTGGTTTGACCGGCCTGACCACGCAGGCCATTGACCGATGAGATGTTGATGATCCGGCCCCAGCCGCGCTCGGCCATCTTGGACGAGACCTGCTTGGTCATGTTGAACAGGCTGCCAAGGTTCGTTGAAATCACGGCATTCCATTGCGCCAGTTCCATGCGTGCAAACATCTTGTCACGAGTGATTCCCGCACAGTTGACCAGAATGTCAATCGGACCCGCCTTGGCTTCAGCTTCCGCAGCCAGAGCAACGCATGAATCATAGTCGGAGACGTCGCCGGCCACAGTAATGAAGTCGTTAAAGCCAGCGTCTGCCATAGCCTTGCCCACTCTTCCGGCTTGTCGAACTGCGGATGGTAGGGCAACTACCTTGTGACCAGCCTTGGCCAGTTCCTGGCAGATGGCCGTACCGGGTTCCACCCATAGCACCTGTAACCAAAGCAACACGTTGCGTCATAGCTCTTCCCTTTCCTGTTGACGATTGAAACAATTGGCGGTGCGACACCGCCAGGATTACAACCTCTGCTTCAATACCCGGGCCTTGATCGTAGTCCGCCTGTATGCACCAGTCGGACGAAAGCCAGAGTCGTCCGCCCAACCGTTACGCGTACCACATGGCCCGTCGGAATACCTGCCGGTCGCTTCCCGGCGCGCATCCGACGGCACCGCCGCAGCCACACTCTCCCTGCGACTTCCCCGACATCTCCCGACTGCGCCACTTGATAACGTGCCATCCAAAATCGTCATTGATTCTGCATTCCAGCAACCGCGCTGTCAATGCAAGAATGACCAATTGAGTGACTTGGCTGCGCCCCGGGCCTCCGTGCATCAGTGCGGCGACTTATAATCGCTTCATGCACATCGTCGTGATTGCCTGGCTGTACGTTACCGTGTTGATGGCGCTTGCCGAGAGCAGCCTCGTCGCCGGGATTTTGACCTGCTTTTTCTACGGGTGGTGCCGATAGCGCCTGCTTCGGCTCTTCGGTGGTCCCGTGCGGCGTCGCGCAGCCCGCCTATCACAAGATGCCAGTCGAACGACAAGCGGCGGCGGCGACGACAAGCCCGCGCAGTGACTACTCCGCGGACAGCCAGATCAGCGACGCCATGCGCCCGGTCACGCCGTCGCGCCGGTACGAAAAAAAACGCGCCTCCTCAGACGCGGTGCGGTAACCCCCTCCGTAAATGGACTCGACACCCGGAGTCGACCAAGGGATTGTCGTGCGAGCAGGTAGATATCCGCCAACCACCCGCCCACAGGCACGCCTACACCATGCCCGGACTGCCCGATCAGATCCTCTGCAGGTGTTTCGTTCCGGCGCGGCAAACGCCTGAATGCCCCTGCCGCCTCCGCGTCGGCCTCGACAAAAGCGCTGCACCTCGGCACCAACCGCAAAGCCCGCGGACCAATGGCGGGACCCAGATAGGCAGCTAAGCGCGACCGCGACAAGCCCATGGCCACCACGGTTCACCCAGGATGCCGACCTGCAGTGCCGCGCCAACCGGCGTGCGCGGCTGCCCAACGGTGCCGGAGCGGTCACAGAGCAACACCGGCAGGCAGTCTGCCGTCATCACCCCGCAGACGATACCAGCCTGGTGCGTAAATGCAGCGTCGGCGGTCGGAATCGCGTCGAGGCTGCAGAAATGGCGCGTCAATGACCGCTGTGCCGTGCACCTGGATTTGGCCAGAACGGCGGCGCCGGCAGCCGATGCCAGTTCAGCCGCCGTCGGTTTGCTGCCACCGCCAGGGGATCATCACCGACGTGATCGCCGAGGTTGAGGCTGGCGTACGAGTAACGCTCACGCCGCCCAGGCGAGGTCGTGATCAGACTGCACGCTCGCGCCGGTGCTGGCCAGTCGGGGATGATCCAGTCCCCGATGATCAAGGCATCAGGTTGCGTGGAATCGGCTCAACGGTCAATCGCACAAGGCCCCGTCACGCAGTTCCGCGTCACGCGGGTCCCTATTGCTCATCCGGATCCTCGTCATCGGAATCATCACCGGCGACGTAGATTACCCCCGGACCCTCGCCCTGATCCTCGTCCCAGTCATCTTCATCGTCACCATTCTAGACATCTTCGCAGATCCGCTTCGTCACTGAGGCCTCCAGTGTCTCTAGCCGCAGCATCTCGATCACGTGGCCATGTCCTCCGGCAAGCAGGTTCCATAACATCGCGCTCTGCCCGTCCGCCCGCAGATTTTCGCTCAGACGACACGCGTGCGGCGCCTGGCGACCGTAAAGTGCGGTCCGCGCGGAACGCGGCTGACACCGCCGCCATACGCCGGGTCACCCCACCAGCGGATGCCCGGCGGATGTCAGGTGCCCGCAACGTATCGGTGGGTACGGCCCGTCTCCAGGCGCATTCGATCAGGTGCGGTCGCGAAGCCGTTCCAAGACTCGGTAGTGGGTGCGCGCCGGTCTTACCCGTCCTCACCACGGCCATTCTGGTCCGCAGCGTAGGATGCCGGCCGATGGGCACATCCACCGTACCGGACACCGCTCGACAAGTCGCCCCCTCGCTACAGACTGGTAGTAGCGCTTCCGACGGTGCGCGCCTGCGACTTCGGTGCCGCACGAGGTGGGTCTGAGACTTCCCGGGGTCTTGGCGGCGACGACCATCGGGCCGCTGGTATCACTTGTCCAGCCGATAGGCAATACCGGCCCGCGGCAAAGCGTCGAGTTGTCAGGGCGTGGTACAGCAGTGCATTCGGCAGAGTGACGCTCCAGTTCCCGCTACCCGGATGTACCAGTCCGGGCGGTTTGTCGATGACGATCAGGCTCTCGTCCTCTTACGCCCGGCCAGCAGTGCGGGATGGCCTCGGGCTTCGAGATTCCGGGTTTCGTGGGCGTTTCAGCCGGGTTCGATCCGCCTCGCCGCCGCGGGTTTCTGCCTTGGCTCCGGGATCGGTGCCACCGTTGACGACAACCCGCGCACGGCGTATCCAGACCTGCAAACGGGTCGCAATGGCGCGACAGAAGCCGCGCGAGACTGGTCAGAGGCTGACCGCCGCAGTCCGGGCCCGCTCAGGGTGAGCCGGGGTTTGCGCTGTAATCGTCCGCGCCCGTTGTCCTCGATACCGGCTTCGGGTACAGTCTTCAATTCTTTGGGTTGGCTTCCATCATGCGCAGTGGCGGTTAGCGCTCGCTCTTCCTTCGTCGCCTATCTGATCTTGGCACGGCCTTCTCCCGGGAGTCAAGGGATGAGACGTCTCGCTAATCAGCCAACAGGCTGTACGCGGAAGCCAGGGATGTAACGAACGGAAGGTGTTACGAAAAAGCGATCAAATAATTTGGAAGCTGGAGTCACGCTGCCCCTACGGCCGCTACGCACGCAGGCACGGATCGACATCGCCTACGCTTACTGGAAGGTCCAGGAGCCGGAGCCGGCACTGCCGCCTGGGACCGTTTCGTCAAGCTGCGTCCGCAATCACCCAGAACGTCGGTTCGCGTCTCGGCCTGCCGCCGGGCTGATCCGTTCCAACGAAGACCTGGCCTTCGATGGCACATCAGCAACCAGGGCCTGACCGAACGCGACCCGAAAGGTGCCCGCGAGTCGTTCCCGATGCCTTCCGGGAACTGGTGACCGCTTCCGGAGAGCAGTCTACGCCGGATGCGATCCTGCGGATAAGAGTATCTGGTCGATGCCCTAGCCTCACTGGAACTGCACGTCCACAGATTTACGTCAGGCGCGGCGCTTACCTGGCTACTGTCAGTCGTACCCAGTACACGGTCACGAACTACCCAGGGCCCCGGGCCTCCGAGGAGCCCTCTTCATCATGGTCAAGGCCTATGACCCGATGGGACTGAACGATCTGCGTGACGGCGCCGAACGTGTCATGCCAGAACTTTCCCAACAGCGTCTATTACACGCGCGGTCTTGAGCGCAAGGAACCGTGGTGGAAGCTCTGGTAGGCCGCCAGACCTGATGCCTGATCGCAAACAGGGGGGCTGAATAACCCATATGGACTGCTTGAGTTGGCCCCAGGAGCGCCTGGTTGCCGCAAGGTCCTCAGCAAGGACAAATTCCTTCTCCGGAAATAAGCGATCTCGCCCGCCTGTGCTTTTGATCGGCGTAGATCGCCAACCCAGCCCACTTCCCTTGACGCAGAGCAGGAAGACCAAGAGATGTTTCAGCCCACCGCCTTACGCGAAACCACCCGGGGATGCGCGCCGCGATCTTCGGGTCATTGGTGTCAGCAGATCAGGATGTCGACGCCATTGGCGAGCGCCGCATGAAGATATCCCGGCGTAAAGGCAGTGTGAACCTGAAACTCTTGGCGATCTCCAGTGCATCGGGCCGACCCGAAACGACCCTGCATCGCATTGCTGCGACCGTCACGGATGCACAGGATTACACGCTTGAAGCCCCTTCGCCCGGTAGATTGTCTCGAGAATGATCCGCAGCACGTCATTGAGTTTGAAGTCACTGACCAGCGCGTTACTGACGTCCTGAATCCTGCCAGAAGAATGGCTTCGCTCACCACCGCCGCGATATCTTCCACGGCGAGGTTGGCCTCACGGCAATGTCATCGCTCGCCACCTCGGCCGCCAGGACGTCCGATAACACCAGTGCCCATAACCCGTCCTCAGCACGTCAGGTGACGCCTGCGTGCTTGGCGGGTTGGCCGAAGTCCTGTCAGGCCTTGATCTGCCTGCCGAGCCGCGTCTGCTGCAGATTGAGGTGGATGATGCCGACAAATTATTCCCACCTGTTCAAACTGACCTCTCCAGCGTATCGCGCAGATCCTGCTCGTCGAGCGCATTAGCCTCCCGAACCGCGTTGCAGAAACGCGTGGCTCAGCGCCTTCTGCTGATGATCGGCGGGACATCTGCGATGACCCGTGCAGATCTCGTTTCGGCTTATCGCCGCCAGAATGCGCAGGCGATCCTCAGTATTCGCGGGACGGCGAATGCACTTGCTTGCCGGCAACTTGCGCAGCGCTGTTGACCAGCAGCTTCGAAGCCCACGCTAGGCTATACCACTTTCGAGTTCCTCGAACGAGATGCCCAATACCTGCAGTGCCGCAGCCTCTTCGGACGAGCTCTTCTGCAGCAGCAGGCGCCGGATTTCGGCGCTCTCTTCAGGAAAGTAGTACTGGCTCAACAGGCGGCCGGGTTGTGGAACATGGAGCAGATGAACACCTGCTCG
>JADKBU010000009.1 GCA_016714935.1 Candidatus Accumulibacter propinquus
TAGCGGTGTGTATTGCTGAAAATCGACCAGACCAGCGGTGGCTGTCAGGGCAAAGCTGTAGGTGATCGCGGTCTGTGTGCCCAGGGCGTTCCAGTAATAACCGCTGGCCAGGGCGCTGATGAAATAGGGCAGGGGTTTTGCACCGTTGACGTAGATGACGTTTTCTATCGCTGAAGGAACGGCGTAGTTCGAGATCGAGATGTAAGCCGTATCGGCCGACCCTCCCGCATCGGTGATCGTATCGCCCAGGTTGTCGATGTAATAGGTGTTGTTGGACGACGTGCCGTCGGATTGCAGATAGTCGGCCCCGGCACCGCCATCCAGGGTGTCATTGCCGGTTACTCCATACAGCCAGTCGTTGCCGTCTCCTCCAGTCAGGGTGTCGTTGCCATTGCCCCCATACAGGTGTCCTGGCCCGTTCCGCCATCGAGGGAGTTGGCACCGTTCTCGCCATTGACCGCCAAATAGTCGTCGCCCCCCTGGCCAGAGAGCGTGTTGTTGCCGCCACCGCCGGTCACGGTGTCGTTGCCGTCTCCTCCGGTCAGGGTGTCGTTGCCATTGCCCCCATACAGGGTGTCGCTACCCGTACCACCATCCAGAGAGTTGGCGCCGCTCTCGCCATGACCGACAGATAGTCGTCACCGCCCTGGCCAGAGAGCGAGTTGCCGCCGCCACCGCCGGTCAGGGTGTCGTTGCCTTCGCCTCCTGTCACGGTGTCGTTGCCGATTCCTCCATACAGCGTATCGTTGCCGATACCGCCACTCAACTGGTTGGTGCCATCGTGGCCGTCCAGGTAATCGTTCCCGTCACCGCCAATCAGCGTGTCGTTGCCATTGCCCCCGTGCAGGGTGTCCTGGCCCATGCCGCCATCGAGGGAGTTGGCGCCGCTTTCGCCATAAACCGACAGGTAGTCGTCGCCACCCAGCCCGTAGAGCGTATTGTTTCCGCCACCGCCATAAATGCTGTCATTGGCGTCACTGCCCGGCAAGGTTTCATCGCTGGCATCGCCATACCTGACCAACAGGACTTCGCCAGTCAGGCCTTCAAGGGAATAAGCCGGTGCTTCGACAGCACCCACGCGGTACTCGAGGAACGAGTTGGCGCCCGCAGCCGTGCTTCCGGAAAGATCGGTACTTGCCGCCACGTCGGCCCCGGTGATCTGCGCCAACTGCTGAATGAATGCCTGCCCCGCATCGCCCTGGGCAATATCACAACCATAGAGCAGGAGGTCGCCTGGCGCAGCCAGTGAACTGCCGATGCTCGCCAGTGGCGAACGATACAAAGACAGGCTGGCACTGTTGAGCAGCGTGCTGCCCAGGTAAAGCGCGCCCGCGCTGCCATGCGAAATGACATGCAGGGCGTCGATGTCGGTGCGCCCTTGCAGGTAGGCAGCCATCTGACGCAGACCATCCGAAGCGCTATCCAGAATATGGACTTCGCTGACGCCAGCCAGGCTATTGGCCAGCCTCTGGTAGTCGGCAACGCGGGAGTCGATGAAAACAAGGTTCCTGGACATGATGTGGTAGTCGGCTGGAACGCCGGCACCGGGGATGCCAAAGGCGTATTGTGATTTCGTGGGGGAGGGCGCGGATCGCTATAATAGGCCGATAGTACCGCAGGTGATGAGCATTCGTTCACGCCCCGGCGTTGCCCTTGGGCGCTTCCGCCAGTTCCGATGGACCTGCCACCATGACCGCTTTTCCGCTTCGCCAGGCTGCGTGATGCGCTGGACCCTGCTGCTGGCCGGCAGCGTCGCCAGCAGCGCGCCGTCGGCCGCCAACCTCGCCGAATGCGAAAGGCTGCCGATGCCGGCGGTGAGCGTGCAGTTGATGGAGAACAAGGTCGGTTTCAACACCGAGTTCGGCTATCGCTCGCTGACCAGTATCGGCGGCGAGAAGGTGCGCCCGGGCA
This sequence comes from Candidatus Accumulibacter propinquus, assembly GCA_016714935.1. Classification (GTDB taxonomy): domain Bacteria; phylum Pseudomonadota; class Gammaproteobacteria; order Burkholderiales; family Rhodocyclaceae; genus Accumulibacter; species Accumulibacter propinquus. The sequence goes on from JADKBU010000009.1 coordinate 1,912, forward strand.
GCCAGGTGCTCGGCCTGACCCGGGCGAATGCCGTGGCCCGCTTCAACCTGCACATGCCCGCCTACCGCGACGCCGGCCAACGCTACGAGTGTGCGAGCCCGCAGATTACGCTGACGCTGGGTTTCAACCAGATGACGGTCTATGTCGGCAAGGAGTTTCCGAAGGGGAGCTGTGCGTACAAGGAAATCCTCGCGCACGAGATGCGGCATGTGAAGGCCTACCAGGCGCACCTGGCCAGCGTGCAGAAGGAAGTGCAGGGCGGCATCAGCAATCGTTTTGCCACCGGCAGCGTGTGGCGCGGCGCGGTCGGCGCGAGCTACGCGCGCGTGCTCCAGGAACTCGACGAGCGTTGGCTTCCCTACGTCAATCGGGAAATCGGCAAGGTCGAGGAACCGCAAGCCCTGATCGATACCCCGGAAGAATATGAGCGCCTGCAGAATGCCTGCAATGGCGAGGTCAGGAAGGTGCTGCAGTGATCGTCGGCGACGAACGACGGGCTGTCGCGGTTGCCGGCAAACCGGCGATCGGTTATGGTGCGCGTCTCGTCAATGACAAGCGATTTCCCCGATGCTGCCTGTGCAGGTCTTCCCGCGTCGCCGCTGTCCCCGCTGTCCCCGCGCTTCCGGCTGGCCGGGCACGCGCGCGCTGCTGCTGTTCCTGAGCGTCGCGCAGCCGGCGTTCGCCGCTTCGCCGCAGGCCCTTTTCGAACCGCTTGCGGGGCAGGTGCGCGAACTCGAAGTGGCGGCAGCCGACGGTCGTCTGCTGGCCACGCATTCGGCGGTGATCGTCGATGCGGAACGGGTGGTCGTCCAGTGCGACCTCGTCGAAGGGGCGCCGCTGCTGCGTCTGCGCGCGGCGAGTCGAACCCTGGTCGCGCGCCCGCTGCACGCGGATGTGCGCCGCAATCTTTGCCTGCTCGACGTTCCCGGCTTGTCCGGGCGGCCGGTGGAACTGGCGACCGCGCTGCCGTCCGCCGGCGCGCGCGTGCTCGCGGTGAGCAACGCGCTCGGGCTCGGCATCGGCGTTTCCGACGGGGTCGTCGCCGCGATCCGCGAGAGCGGCGGCGAGGCGCTGATCCAGCACACGGCGCCGGTTGCCCCAGGGTCGGAAGGTGGCGGCCTGTTCGACGAATCCGGCCGGCTGCTGGGGGTGATTCGTTATCGCAGGCTGGATGGGCAGAACGTGAATTTTGCCGCGCCGGCCGCGTGGATCCCGGAGATCGCCGCGCGCGCCGCGGCACAGACCGAATTGCGGGAGTGGCGTGGCCAGGCGGCGGCTTTCGAACGTGACGCGCGCTGGGCTGAACTCGCCACGCATGCCGCCGAGCGTACCCGGCGCGCGGCCGACGAACCGGAAGCCTGGTTCTGGCTGGCCTGGGCGAAAGAGGCGCAGCGCGACTGGCCGGCGGCCGAGCAGGCGTATCGCGAGGCGGCGCGGCGTGCTGCCGGCGACGTGACGGTGGGGCTGGGACTGGCGCGTGCGCGCATCAACCTGGATCGGCTCGACGAAGCGCTGGCCACGGCCCGCCAACTGCTCGCCGTGCAGGCCGAGGACACGCGCGTCTGGGCGATGATCGGCTGGATCGAGATACGCCGCAAACAACCGCAGTCGGCGGCCACGGCGCTCGACGAAGCGATCCGGCTGGCGCCCTGGAATACCACCGCGCTGTACCTGTCGGCGACGCTGGCGGCCGACCACGGCGACTGGCCGAAGGCCTTGCGGCTGTTCCGGCAACTGACACGCGCCGAGCCGGCGAACGCCTTGTGGTGGATCAAGCTGGCCGAGGCCCAGTACCGCGCGCAGGATTACGAGCGGGCGCTGAACGCCGCCGAGAAGCTGCTGGCGCTATCGCCCGAGCATGCCGACGGCTGGCTCTGGAAGGGCGCCGCGCTGTCGGCGCTGGGGCGTCGCAAGGAGGGCATCGATGCGCTGCGGGCGGCACTGGCGCGCGGCCCGCTGAGTCCGGCCTGGGCGTGGATCTTCCTGGGCAACACCTATTACGCGTTGCGCCTGTATCCGGAGGCGATCCAGGCGTACCGCGAGGTGGCGAAATTCGAAGCGCAGGCCGAGTCGGTCCAGGACAGCCTCGGGGTCGCACTCAAGGACGGCGGCCAGTTCGATGAGGCGCTGCGCCTGTTCGAGGCGGCGAGGCTGAAGCGCCCCGAGGATCCTTTCGTCTGGCGGCAGGTCGGGTACGTCAATGGCCTCATGGGACGCAGCGAGCCGATGATTGCCGCCCTGGAACAATCGCTCCGGCTCGATCCCAGGCAGGCCCGGGTGTGGCGGGCACTGCTCGAAGGCTACCATGCCGCCGGCCGGCCCGCGGATGTCCGCCGCGCGTATGCGAAGTTGCTCGAACTCGACCCCGGCCAGGCCGAAAAGGCCTATCACGATTACCTGCTGCCCTACGAGGCCGGGCGATGAAGGCGCTCTGCTGCCTGTTGCTGGCGATGGCCGGCACTGTCGCGCAGGCCGATCAGGCGCAGGAGGTGCTGGCCAGGGTGCGCGCGCAGGTGCTGCTGGTTGCCGCCCTGAACGCGCGCGGCCTGGTCGAGAGCGAGGGCAGTGGGGTGCTTGTCGCCGCCGGGCGGGTGGTCACCAATTGTCATGTGGTGGCCGAGGCGCAGGCGGTGCGGCTGACCACCGCGGACGGGCGCCAGCTCGCCGCCCGCGTGCTGCGCGAAGATGTCGGCCGCGACTTGTGCCTGCTCGAGGTCGCCGATGTGCCCGCGCCGGCCTTGCCGATGCGGCCGCTGGCCGATGTCCGGCAGGGCGAGGCGGCTTATGCCGTCGGCAATCCGCTCGGTCTCGGGGTGGCGGTCAGCGCCGGTCTGGTGTCGGCCATCGACCGGCGCAGCAGCGAGCCGAGAATCCTCACCAGTGCCGCGGTTTCGCCAGGGTCGAGCGGTGGCGGACTGTTCGACGGCAGTGGGCGCTTGCTCGGGATTACCAGCAGCGTGCTCGAACTGGGGCAGAACGTGAGCGTGGCGATTCCCGCCGAGGCGATCGCGCGTCTCGAGCGCGAGGGTCGCACGCCGTCGCCGCCGGCGCCGGTCACAGCCGAGCCGGACTGGCTGCAGATCGCCGAAGCGCTGCGCCTGCGCGCCGATTGGGCGGGTCTGCTGGCGCATGCCGAGCGCTGGCAGCAGTACTATCCGACTTCGGCGGATGCCGTGGCTGCGGCCGGGCTGGCCGAGGGCAATCTCGACCGCTGGCCGGCCGCGCGTGAGCGCCTGCGCCGCGGTGTCGCGGCCGCCCCATGGCATGCGCCGAGCAGCGGCTATCTGGCGCGTACGCACCTGGCGCTCAATGACCCGGCGGCGGCCGAGGCCGAAGCGCGGCGTGCGACCCGTCTCAATCCGGCCGCGGGCTACTACTGGGGGCTGCTCGGCGAGGCCCTGCGCGTCCTGGGGCGCAACGACGAGGCGGCGAGCGCCTTCGCCACCGCTTTGCGCTACTCGCCGGGCGAGGCCTCGGTGTGGGAAGGCTGGGGCGATCTGGCGGCCACCGCCGGCCGCGGCGACGACGCGGCGGCGCGCTATCGGGTTGCCGCGCGCCTGGCGCCCGAGTCCGACGGCCTGCGCCGCAAGCTGGCGCAAGCGCTGGCGCTGCGTGGCGAAGGCGCGGCCGCCGGCCGGGAACTGGCGGCCATCAAGGACCGTGGCCAGTCCGACGACGCCAAAGTGTGGAACACCGTCGGCGCCGGCGAGGAGAAGGCCGGTCGCTACCGCGAGGCGGAGCAGGCGTTCCGCAAGGCGCTGGCGATCGATCCGGCGCAGCCCGAGGCCTGGTACAACCTCGGCCTGGTCCTGCGGCGCTCCGGGCGTGACGCGGAAGCCACGCAGGCCTTCGAGCGGGCCCTGGAACTGCAACCGCAAATGACCGTGAGCATGATCATGCTGGCCGAACTGCGGCAGCGCGCCGGTCGCCTCAGCGAGGCGGCGGAATGGGCGACACGCGCCTGCGCGCAGGACGATGCGCAGGCCACGGCGGCGTGTCGCGTGCTGGCCGGCATCGCCAACGAGCGCCGCGACTGGACACAGGCCGAACGGGCCTACGAACGGGTCGTGGCGCTCGACGGCAGGAACGCCGACGACTGGGTCGCGCTGGCGCAGGCGCGGCTGTCACTCGGCAAGGCACAGGAAGCGTTGCTCGCGCTGAACCGCGCGCTCGAACTGAACCCGCAGCACGGCGTCGCCTACCAGGCGCTCGCCGCCGCGCACGGCCGCCGCGGCGAGTATGCCCAGGCGCTTGAGTATGCCGAGCGCGCCACGCAGCTCGAACCGACCGATCATCAGGCCTGGAGCAACAAGGGTTACAGTCTGCTCAAGCTGCAGCGCCCCGCGGAAGCGGTGCCGGCGTTCGAGACGGCGTTGCGCCTCAAGCCGGATTTCAGCAACGCCTGGATCAACCTCGGCGAGGCCAAACTCGCGCAGCGCCAGGCCGGCGAGGCGATCGTCGCCTTGCGCAAGGCGCTCGAGCTATCGCCGGGGGCCGGCGATGCGCGGCTGTATCTCGCCTCGGCGTACGTCAGCACCGGCCAGTTCGCGCTGGCCCGGGAGCAACTGACACCGCTGGCCGAGAAAGCGCCGCAACTGGTGCAGGCGTGGGTGTTGCTGACCGTCGCCAACGCCGGGCTCGGCGACCGCGACGCGGCCACTGCGAGCTATACCCGGCTGAAGTCGCTGAATCCCGCGGCAGCGAAGGCGTTGCGCACCCGTCTGGCCGCGTTGCCGGGGAACCAGGCGGCGAACCTGCCCGAGTAGCGCTCGCGGCCGTGATTTTCCGCGCGGCAGGGGCCGAGCCGCCAGTGCGTGGCGTCCGCCCCTGCCTTTACGGTGCGCCTACTTGCAGTGTTTGGGTTGCGCGATGCCGGTCTGCACGGCCGGGTTGTAGCCGGCGCCTTCGCCTACCGCCTGTTGCGCTGCTGGTGCCGCCGCCGCCCGCATCGCCGCCGGCAGGGCCTGGGTCAGCTTGTCATACTGACTGTCGAGGCAGGTGGTATTCAAGGGTGTCTGCTGTGAGCACGACGCTTCTCCGGCCAGCGCATCCTTGACCTCCTGCACATTGGCCAGGTAGGCGCCCCACTTGAACTCGAGGAAATAAGCGTCGGCGCAGGTCACGTTCGGAAACTTGTCGGCGCAGCTCGGGTCGTCATCGTCCTTGGCGGCCCCGGGAGGATCGCACTTGACGTAGCCACAGCTCCCTCTCACCCAGGCCGAGAGCGTCCGCAGCGGATCATCCTGCAAGGTGCCGATGCTCCTGGGCAGTTGCGCGGGGGTGATGTCCTTGCCGTCGGGAGCCTTCAGCCAGGTGTCGTGCTGCGTGACCATCTGCTGCCAGAACGCATCCTCCTTCATGTTCGACCAGTCGGCGAGCAGGAAGGCATAGACCTTCTTCTCCTTGTCCTTGATGTCGGCATTCCAGACGGCAGTGGACAGGTGGTGGTGGTCGGTCAGGTAGAACACGCCGCCCGGGCCGCGCACCATCGGCACCCAGCGATTGTCTGCCAGCAGATAGTCGCTGAGTTTTCCCTTCCTGGCGTTGCTCGATATCTTTTCCGCCTTGCACTCCACGGCGTCCATTCCCACCGCGGATTGTGTCGGACGCAGCGCCTGCACGTCGATGACGCAGCCGCGCTTCTTCTTTTCCTTGAGCGTGATGATTCCCTCCTCGTCGGGCCGGGCGACCTTGGTATTCTTGCCGCATGCGGGGATTGCCGAGTCCCCGTCATGTTTGCTGCCCTTGGCCTCGGCGGTGCCCGCCAGGCCGATCGCCAGAAATCCCGAAAGCATCATCGTGAGTGCGCGCATCTCTTCCCTCCTTTGTTAAACCAATGTGAAACAGAAAAGATCCTCCTGGGCATTCAGTCGCCCGCGCGCAGTATCGATGGCGTCGCGGGCCAAGTCAATCTCATTCTTATTGCGTAATCAGGCATCGATCACCAGGCCGCCGAGGAGTGTGCTGCGGCGAGAGTGAGAAGAAAAAACTGCGAGAATGTCGTGTGCGGCGCCGGGCACCAGGAAACGCCGGCAGTGCGCAGCCATGGGTCCGCAGCCATGGCTCATTTCGCGGAGCGATCAACAGCATGTCGGCAAGCGCCTTGAACTATACCTATCGTTATCCCTACGCGTCGGGCGTCGTCGGCTCGGCCGGCGCGCAGTCGCTGCGGCTGGCGACCTGTTCGTCGGGCCACGAACACCCGCCGTTCTTCCAGGGGCGCATCGAACAGCCACGCAGCGTTGCCGACATGCTGCTGGCGTTGCTCGATGTCGTGCGCAGCCACTACTTCCTGCCGCGGCCGCCGCAGATGGACCCGGTGGTGACCAGCAACGAGGCGATGCTGCGTTTCGAGGGGTTCAGCGGCTGCTGCGGGGTCTACGTGCGCGTCGATCTCGATACCGCCGGGCTGCAAGCCGAACGGCTGGGCCGCGGCACCACCAACGTCGACTTCAACCTGCCGATGCGGGCCGCGCTGATGCGTTTGCAGGACAACGAGCGGGTCGAGTTTTCCGTCGGCAGGGAAGCGTTCGCCCTGAGTCACGGCGCAGAACGCGTCGTCGAGAAGAAGGTCAGCCTGCCGCTGCGCTGGATCAAGGGCTTCAGCGAGGTGCAGGCGTATCAGCCGCGGCTGCTGCTGATGGCCGACGTGACCGGTGCGGAGGCGCGCCACTTCGCCCGGAGCCTGCCGTTGGGCAGCATCCCCAGACAGCCGTCGTTCGCCATCCAGTCCGGCAGCGGCTTGCGTCTGAGTCAGCGACCGGCCACCGGCGCGGTGCGGATCAGCGGCCTGCAACGCCTGCGGACCTTGCCGGGGCTGGTGCAGCGGGCCGAACGGCTGCGCCTCTGGAGCGACGCGACAGCGGGCGCTTCGGCCTGGGAGGTGATCTTTCCGGTCGGGCGGGTGACCCTGCTGGTCAGCCCCGAGGCGCAGCGGGGCTTCTCGGGTGAAGGCCAGGTGCTCGAAACGCTCGCCGGCAGCGCCTGGCAGCAGGCGTTGCCGCGGGTCCGCGCCGAGTTGCGCTGGCAGAACGAGATCGACGTCGGCCGCGTCGCCGCGGCCACCCGGCTGAGCATCGCCGAGGTCGAGGGCGCGCTCGCCGCGCTCGGCGCGCGCGGACTGGCGGGCTACGACCGGGCGACCGGCCGCTACTTTCATCGCGAACTGCCGTTCGACCTTGACCGCGTCGAGGCCTTGCAGCCGCGCCTGCTCGATGCCCGCGAACTGCTGGCCGGGAGCAAGGTGCGGCTGCTGCAGACGATCGACGCCGGCAGCCATGACTTCGCGGTCGATGGCCGCGAGGTCGTCCACCATGTGCGCCTGCGCGCCGGGCAGGATCGCTGCTCCTGTCCGTGGTTCAGCAAACTGCAGGGCGAGCGTGGTCCCTGCAAGCATATCCTGGCGGCGCGGCTGTTCCTCGATGGCGCTGCCGAGGTGCCGATTTCATCATGAACGAGCCGGAGTTGGCGGCGCTGATCGCCAGACAGTCGCCCGAGCAGGTGGTCGACGCGCTGCTGGCCTTGCCGCTGGAGGCCCGCCGCGCGCTGGCACCGATTGCCGCCGAACTGTTGAAGGCGGTCGACAGCGGACGCCTGCTGAACGCATGGACGGGGCTGCTGCCCGGTTTACCGACGACGCGCACCGGCAATCTCGGACGCCGCTGGAACGAGCACCACGCCAAGCTCGCACTGGCGGTGCTCACGCTGTGTCCGATCGACAAGGCGCGGCGTGTGCGCTGGCTCGGCCTGCGCGACGCGGACGCGCTGCTGCGGCGGGTATTCGTCGCCCGCGACCCGGCCTGGCGCGACGCCTGGCTGCGTCACCGGCTGCGCGACGAATTTCCCGGCGTCGGGTGGAACTTCGTCCGCGGCCTGGTGCGTGACGGACTCTGCGCACGCCCCGAGGAAGAAGGCTACGTGCGGTTGATGGTTGGTGGACTCAATCCGGGATGGTTCCGCAACGGCGAGAGCCATTTGCCGGTCAGTGCCCGACTGCTGGCCGACCCCGGTCTGCTCGAAGTGGAAGTCTGGCGACTGTTCGAAACCGATACCGCCGCTTTCAGCGACGCCTGGCTGCGCAACAACCCGCGGCGACCCGAGAACTACGAAAGCTGGAGCGACGCCTTGCTGCGCCTTGCCGACGCGGGCCGGCTCGACCGCCAGCGCCTGCTCGACGCGAGCCTGTCCGGATTGTGGAAGAGCACCAGCAGCAACGTCCTTTCCGGCTATCACCAACTGCATCTGCGGCTGGCGCCGACGGCTGCAGAACTCGATGCGCGCGAAGCGCAGTACCGGGACCTGCTCAGCCATCGCACCGGTCATGTCGTTGGCTTTGCCCTTCGGCAACTGGCGTCGATCGCCCGCCGCCGGCCACTGGCGGCAACGCCGACGTTGACCACCATGCTGCCCTTGTTCAGCCTGCCGGCCAAGGCGCACGCCCTGGCCGCGCTGAAGCTGGTCGGCCGGATCATGCAGCAGGCCGGCCAGGAGGGGCGCGAGGCTGCGATCACCGACGCCGCGCACGCGGTATTGTTCGAGGCCTTGCGGCATCGTGAGAGCGAGGTCCAGGAGGCCGCGGCGCAACTCCTGGCGGCCGGTGCCGACGCCTGGGACGCCGCTCAGGTTTCGCAATGGCTGCGCGTCGACGGCGAGATTTCTGCGCATGCCCGCGCGCAACTCGCCAACCTCAGCGGTGCGGCGGCCGTGCCTGTCGCCGCCGCGTCGTCGGCGGGGAGTGAGGCGGCCGGCGCCGCCGAGCGGCAATGGCAGCTCCGGTTGCAGGCCGTGCCGGTGCGCCTGCAGACCCTCGGCGGGCTGGCCGGAACGGTCGATTTCTCGTCGCCGCCGCCGCCGTTGGCCTTTGCCCTGGGCGAACTGCCGATCCTGGCGACGTGCGAGCCCTTGCTGCCGATCGCCGGCGTTGATGAACTGATCGACTGCGTGGCGCACGCGATCGAGCGCGTGGCCTCGGTCGACGAGGTCGAACGTCTGGTCGATGGCATTGGCCGTCTGTTCGACGAGCGGCCCGCCGATTTTGCCGCTCGCACGCAGGCGCTGATTCAGCGCATCCATACCGGTGCCGCCGCCGACGCGCGCGGCCTGGTGCTGCCGGGGGCGCCCAACGGCCTGCGCGATCTGGTACTGACCTGGCTGGAGGGCGGACTGCGGCACACCGCCTATCCCTTCTACTGGCGTGTCCGCGGACCGGTGCGATTCATCGATCAGCGCCTGCGCGAACTGGCCCGACATCTCGACCGGCACGGTGCGCTGGCGCCACTGGCGACCCCCACGCATAGCCACGGCTGGCTCGATGCGCGCACGCTGGTGCGGCGTCTGGCGGTCTACGAGCAGGAGAAGCGGCGGCCGCTACGTCATGATCTGCTGCAGGCGCTGTTGCGCCTGGCGCCGGACGGCCGTGCCGAAGCGCTGGGCGTGGCCCGGGAACTGCGTGGCGCCTGGGCTCCGGCGCTGTGCTGGGCGCTCGGCGGCGAGGCTGGTCCGCAGCGGAAGGAGCGGGCGCAGGCGGCGCTGTGGGTCGCGGCGGGGCGCGCCCGCTGCCCTGGCGGCGACCTCGGCCTGGCGCTGGAACCACTCGGATTGAAGGTCTCCTGGCCGGATGTGCTGCGTCCCGCGAGTTATCGCTGGCAAGCCACGACGCGCACGCTGCGTCACCAGCGTCGCGAGAGTACCTTGCCCTGCCTGGATCTCGAGGTCCTGCCGGTGTACGCGGGCGAACCGCTGCGGCCGACGCCGGCCTGGGGGGCGGCGGCCAGGCTGCGTCAGGGCTTGCGCGGCCTGGGTGCGCTCGTGCGCCGGCTGCGGCGGGTCATGCCGGCGCTGGCGTTGCGCAGCCTCGATCCGAGCCTGGTGTTGCCGACCTGCCTGCCGCACGAAGCGGCGGCGCACCACTCGCTGTCTGTCGGCCATGCCGCGCCCTGGATGCTCGAATGGAGCCGCATCCTCTGGCCGCTGAACAGCGAGGCCTTTCTGGCGCAGGGCGCGCAGCGGATGGTCGAACGCCTCGACCTCGCCGCCGCCGCCGGCGAGCCCCTGCACGCCTATCTGGAGCCGCTGTTCGAGAGCGAGCGACCGTGGTCGGAACTCGGCATGCTGGTGTTGTGGCTGGGCATGGCCGGTCGTGACGGTGACCTGCGTGGCCTGGCGACGGATTTGTTGATTGCCGGGATCGAAGACGGCCGCGCGCATCCCGGCGAATTGGCCGCCGTTCTCCGCAAACTGGCTGTCGGCGGCTGGCTGAAAGGCCACCGTCTGGTCCAGACGCTGGCCGAAGTCGCGCGCGTGTCGCCACTGCATGCCTGGGCCGTGGCCAGCGTCATCGAAGCGGCTCTGGAGGTGTTCCTCGGCCAGAGCAGCCGCGCCAACGCGGCCCTCGAACTGCTGCTGGAGTTGTTGCTGGCCCTGCACTGCGGCCCGGCCGAAGCGACGGCGCAACGCCTGCTCGCGGTCAGCAGCGGCAAGGCCGGAGTCGCCGCCGGGCGCATCGGCGCCCGGCTCGGTCAGCCGACGCTGGCACGTTCGCCGGCGGCCTTGCATCCGGCCTGGGAGGCACGGATATGCCGTATCGAGCGCTGGGCGAACTGCGCGGAAGCCTGAGCGTGCGGTAGGGAAGCGGAGCCGCCCGCTGCCGCCTCCGGTGGAACCTGCAATGCCTTATTCGGCAAGCGCCGTGGCGAGGGTGTGCGCGTTCTGGCGCATCATGCCCAGGTAACTGTCTGCCGGACTGCCGCGCTTCGACAGGGAGTCGGAGTACAGCGTGCCGCCGATGCGCGCGCCCGATTCACGGCTGATGCGCTCGAGCAGGCGCGGGTCGGCGATATTCTCGATGAACATCGCCTTGATCCTTTCCTGTCGGATTTGCCGGATCAGGGCGCCGATGTCGCCGGCCGAAGGTTCGGCGTCGGTGCTGATGCCGACCGGCGCGATGAAGCGGATGCCGTAGGCGCGGCCGAAGTAGGCGAAGGCATCATGCGAGGTGACGACCTTGCGCTTCTCCGCCGGCAGGGCGCCGAAGGTGGCGCGCAATTGGCTGTCCAGGGCGCCAATTTCCTTGTTCAGACGGGCTGCGTTGGCCTGGTATAACGACCGGTTGTCGGGGTCGGCGTCGCCGAGTGCGGCGGTGATGTTGTCGACGTAGCGACGCGCATTGGCCAGATCCTGCCAGGCGTGCGGGTCGAGGTCGCCGGTGTGATCGTGCGACGCGTGCTTGCCGGGCTGCGGGCGTGCCTGCCGCAGCGTATTGACTCCCTGGCTGGCGACGACCAGCTTGCCGCGATAGCCGGAAGACTTCACCAGGCGGTCGATCCAGCCTTCAAAACCGAGTCCGTTGACCACCACCAGTCGAGCGCGTGAAAGTGTTTTGGCGTCGCTCGGGGTCGGCTGGTAAACGTGCGCGTCGGCACCGGGGCCGACCAGCGTGTAGACCTGCACACGCTCGCCACCGATCTGCTGCGTGAGGTCGCCGAGAATGCTGAAGCTGGCGACCACCGCCAGCGCTTCGGCAGCCGCAGCCTGGCCGGCCATACCGGCGGCGGCGATGGCCAGCAGCGTGCTCGCCGCCAGCCGGCGCAGGATGTTCCGGAAAGTGTCGTGCAGCGTCTTGCGCATGGTCTTCCTCCAGGGTTCAGCGTTCGAAATGCCAGTTCGACCGCCAACGGCTGGCCAGCGGTCCGAGCGGTCCGATCGCCAGCGACAGCAGGTACGCGCCACCAAGCGTCAGCACGATCGCCGGGCCGGCCGGCAGATTGGCGTAGTACGACAGCAGCAGGCCGATCAGTGAGCCGCCGAAGGCGATGACCACGGCGATCAGCAGCAGCGGACCGAGGTTGCACACCCACAGGCGCGCGGCCGCCGCCGGCAGGATCATGATTCCCACCGCCATCAGCGTGCCGAGCGCATGGAAGCCGGCGACCAGGTTGAGCACCAGCAGCACCATGAAGCCATAGTGCGCCACCGGCGCGAGGCGGCTGATTCTTGCCAGGAACAGCGGGTCGCAGGCTTCGAGCGCGAACAGGCGCAGGCCGAGGGCGAGGGCGACGACCGACAGCGAGGCGAAGCCGGCGAGCAGCAGCAGCGCCGCGTCGTCAAGCGCGAGCACGCTGCCGAACAGCACATGCAGCAAATCGACGCTGCTGCCGCGCAGCGAGATGATCAGCACGCCGGCCGAGAGCGAGAGCAGATAGAAGGTGGCCAGGCTGGCGTCCTCCTTGATCACCGTATTGCGGGCCACGCCGCCCGCCAGAACCGCCACCGCCAGGCCGGCGACCAGGCCGCCGAAAGTCATTGCCGGCAGCGACAGACCGGCGATCAGATAACCGACCGCCGCGCCCGGCAGGATCGCATGTGACATGGCATCGCCGGCGAGGCTCATGCGGCGCAACATCAGGAAGACCCCGACCGGCGTCGCGCCGAGTGACAGCGCCAGACAGCCGGCCAGAGCCCGACGCATGAAGCCGAACTCGATGAACGGTGAGAGCAGCGGCAGTGACGACAGCATCTCGCTCATGCGCCCTCCCGATCGGAGCGGCAGACCGCGGCGTGGGGATCGTCACCGCGACCTTCGACGATCGCGCGAACGTGCTCCAGGTTGGTGTCGCTGAGTACGCCGGCGGTGTCGCCACGGGCGATGACTTCGCGCGCCAGCAGCAGCGTTTCGGGGTATTCCTGGCGCACGTGTTCGAGGTCGTGCAGGACGGCGATCACCGTCCGGCCTTGCGTGTGCCATTGCCTGACCAGCGCCGCCAGATCGCGGACGCTGGCGGCGTCGATCGCCCCGTAGGGTTCGTCGAGCAGCACCAGCGGTGCATCCTGGAGCATGACCCGCGCGAAGAGCGCACGCTGCAACTGGCCACCCGAAAGCGAGCCGATCGGACGCGTCTCCAGTCCACTCAGGCCGACATCGTCGATGGCCTGCGCGATGCGCTGCCGGCGCGCGCGGTTCAGTCCGGCAAAAGCGCCCATCTCGCGCCACAGGCCCATGGCCACGAAGTCATGGACGATGATCGGGAAACTGATGTCGAGCGTTGCCTGCTGGGTCAGGTAGGCGATCTGCCGGCGGTGCACGCCGTGCAGTTCGATGCGGCCCTGCAGCGGACGCAACTCGCCGGCGATGCCCTTGAGGAGCGTCGACTTGCCGGCACCGTTCGGGCCGACCACGGCCAACAGGCTGCCGGCCGCCACTTCGCCGCGCAGGTGGTGCACCGCCGGGTGGCGGTTGTAACCCAGCGTCAGGTTGTCAAAACGCACGACTGCCGGTGCGCGCACAGCGGCTGGCCGGGGCATGGGCAATCGAGCGTTCAATCGAGAGCCCAGAGCACGGTGGTCCACAGCAGCAGCAGCGCGCCCGCGGCCCAGAGCAGCCGCGCGGCAGCGCTGGCGCAGAGCACCGGATTGGCCTGTGGGTTCCTGGCGGAATGGCGCGGCGGGACGACTGAAGGCATCGGGTTATCGGCGAGCGCAGTGGGCGGTGGGGTCGATGAAGAGCGCGGATCTTGCCTCGTTCGCCATCCAAATGCAACACTGTTGCGAAATGTGGCGGGATTTCCGGCACTCCCGGCAGCATCCCGTCCGACCAGGAGCGCTGGAGTCGTCGGTGGCCGCAGCACACTCGGCACGGACTTCCCCAACCGGGCCGCGGCGTCGCCATCACAACGCTTCCCTGCGCGATAATCCACCCTTCCGCCCACGAGAAAACAACGCCGGTCATGCCCGACGATCCGATCAGCAACGACAGCACGAACCCGCACTTCGAGCAACTTCTGGTCGCGTCTTCGACGCTGTCGGCGAGGCGTCGTCGCCTCCTGCAACTGGGACTCGGCAGCGCGGCCCTGCCGTTCCTGGGGCTGCCGCTGCGGGTTGCGGCGAGTGCTCAGCCCGGCATGCGCTTCCAGCCTCTGGCGGCGTCGAGTGAAGACCGTGTGCGCGTCCCCGAGGGCTACCGCGTGCAGATGCTCTACGCCTGGGGTGACCCGGTTTCGGACGCTCCGGGCTTCCGGGGCGATGCCGGCAACAGTGCCGCGGAACAGGCCGAGCAGGCCGGAATGCATCACGATGGCATGCATTTCTTTCCCTTCGTCAGGCACGGCCAGCCGTCGTCCACGCACGGCCTGTTGTGTGTCAACCACGAATACACCGACGAGGGCCTGCTGCACCCGGATGGGATGGCCGACTGGAGTCATGCCAAGATGCTCAAGTCGCAGCATGCGCACGGTGTTTCGGTGATCGAAGTCGAACTTGCAGGGAGCGGCAGGGACCTCGCCTGGCGGGTGCTGCGGCCTTCGGCATACGCGCGGCGGATTACCGCGCGCACGCCGATGCGCATCGACGGTCCGGCGGCCGGCGCAGCCGCCATGCGCACCCGTGATGACCGCCGCGGCAATGTCGTTTTCGGTACGCTCGCCAATTGCGCGATGGGTGTAACCCCCTGGGGCACCTACCTGAGCTGTGAGGAGCATTTCAACGCCTGTTTCAAAGGGCTCGACCAGCCGACCGCGGCGCAGAAGCGTTATGGCCTGCGTGAGCGGGGCGCCGGAATGCGCTGGCACGAGCATGACCGCCGCTTCGACGTGGCCAGCGAGCCGAACGAGGCCAATCGTTTCGGCTGGGTGGTCGAGATCGACCCGTGGAACCCCGCCAGCGTCCCGGTCAAGCACACGGCGCTTGGGCGTTTCAAGCACGAAGGGGCGATGCTCACGCTGGCCGGCGATGGCCGGGTGGTGGTCTACATGGGTGACGACGAGGCCTTCGAATACCTCTACAAGTATGTCTCCCGGGATCGATTCGACGCGAGCAGGGCCGGCGGCAGCCTGCTCGCCATCGGGACCCTGCACGTCGCCCGTTTTGGCGCCGACGGTCGGGGTCACTGGATTGCGCTGCAACACGGGCAGAACGGCCTTACCGAGGCCAATGGCTTTGCCGACCAGGCCGATATCCTGATCCGCACCCGTCAGGCGGCCGATCTCGTCGGGGCGACGAAGATGGATCGTCCGGAATGGCTGGCGGTCCATCCCGGAAGCGGCGAGGTTTATTGCAGCTTGACCAACAACCGTCAGCGGGTCGACGTCGACGCTGCCAATCCGCGCCGGGGGAATGTTTTCGGGCACATCATCCGCTGGCGCGAGGAGGGGGGTGACGCGGCTGCCGGCAGCTTCGGCTGGGACATCTTCGTTCTCGGTGGGGACCCGCAGCACGCCGACCCGGAGAAGCGGGGCAACAGCCGCGGCGACGCCTTCGGCAGCCCGGATGGACTGTGGTTCGACCGTGACGGCCGCTTGTGGATCGCCACCGACGTTTCCGGCAGTGCCATGCATCGTGGCGACTACGCGCGCCTCGGCAACAACCAGTTGCTGGTCGCCGATGTGGTCAGCGGCGAAGTCAGGCGTTTTCTCACCGGGCCCAAGGGCTGCGAGATCGCCGGGCCGACCGCAACGCCGGACGGTCGCAACCTGTTCATCAATGTGCAGCATCCGGGCGAGCTGCCCGGCGGCCGCTCCGACCCGACCAGGCCGCTGGCTGGATCGGGTTGGCCGGCGAGCCAGTTTGCCAATGTCACCGGCGGTCGACCACGCTCGGCGACGATCGTCGTCAGACGCGACGATGGCGGCATTGTCGGCGTTTGAGTCGGGCTCGGCGTAGCGTCTGACCCTGGCGGGCAGCGGCGCGCGCCGGTTTCAGTTGGGTGGCGGGGCCGGTGGCGGTGTGTCGTCCACCGCCACCTCGTGTCGACAGGCCTGGCGCAGGAAAGACAGTTGCCGACGGTAGTTCCGGCAGCCGAGGCAGATCAGCAGATGCAGGCGCAGTGACCAGCGCCGGCCGCCGGAGAGATCATGATCCATCTCCTCCGACATCAGTTTGACGGCTTCCCTGCAGTTCATCATCTGGTCTGTTCTCCGGCGTTGAACCATTGCTGATCCAGGCACATGCGCAGTCCCATGCGCGCCCGGTGCAGAACGACCCAGCAGTTGTTGCTGCTCATCGCCAGTTCGGTGCAGATTTCGTCGGTTTCCAGGCCGAGCATCTCGCGCATCATGAAGACGCGTGCCGTCGCTGCCGGCAGGCGGTTCAGACAGCCATCGAAAACCGCCCAGAAACGCTGGTTCTCGAAACTCTTTTCCGGGTCGCCCCAATCCGCCGGTCGGCTGTCGCTGTGCCAGTGTCCGTTGGCGCTGAACAGCGGGTCGAAATCGGCATCATCGATCTCCGTTTCGGGCGCCTGATAGCTGGGCTCGCGCACTCGCCGCCGGATGATGTCGACGATCTTGTTCCTGAGAATCGAAAACACCCAGGTCTTGAGCTTGGCCCGCTCGGCAAAGCGGTCGGCTCCCTGCAGGGCGGCGAGCATCGCCTCCTGCACCGCGTCTTCGGCGCTGGCCTGATCGCGCAACTGCAGCACCGCGAAGCGCAACATTTCGCGCTGGAAGCCGGCCATCTCGGCAGCGATGCCGGCGGCGGCCGCCGGCAGGGTGCGGCTTCCCGCCGCCGGCGATGGTCCCGGATCGGCACGCCCGCGAGCGTTGAGGGTCATGGCGCTGCGCTCTCCTCTGAACATGCACACGAGTCTGGCACGGATTCCGATCTCTCCAAAAAGTGGCCTCCAGCCATGCAGGGACCGCCGCCGGGCCCCTTGCACTTCGATGCGAAGGGGGAAGGGCAGGTCACCGGACCTGCTGCCGAAGCCGTGTCCGCACAGGACGGGAACAGGGTTCGCAGTCTATACGCAGTTGCCGGGGCATGGAACAGCCACGGGTGCGCTGGCTGCCGGGTGTGCGGAGAGCTGCCGCGCGTGCCCTTCCGCTCGCCGCCTGCCATGCCGTTGAACTGGCGCGTGGCGACCCAAAAATGCCGCCATTGCGAACGAAATGCAATAAGATGAGCAGCCCCCAACTACTGGCAAGGAGACTCAGATGCACATCGGCGTACCCAGGGAAATCAAGAACCACGAATATCGTGTTGGACTGACCCCGTCATCGGTTCGGGAGATGGTCGAGCATGGTCACCAGGTGACGGTTGAGAGCGGCGCCGGGACAGGCATCGGCGCGACCGACGAGGTGTACCGCAAGGCCGGCGCGGTCATTGCCGATACCGCCGGGGAGATTTTCGGCACCGCCGAAATGATCATCAAGGTCAAGGAGCCGCAGGCTGGCGAGCGAGCGATGCTGCGCGAGGGCCAGATTCTCTGCCTACCTCCACCTCGCTCCCCGATCCGGCACAGTGTGCCGACCTGGTCAGCAGTGGCGCGGTGTGCATCGCCTATGAAACGGTGACGCAGCCCGGTGGCGGCTGCCGCTGCTGGCGCCGATGTCGGAGGTCGCTGGCCGGCTGTCGGTGCAGGCCGGCGCCTCTCCCTCGAAAAGGCGCACGGCGGCATGGGCATCCTGCTTGGCGGCGTCGCCGGCGTGCCGTCGGCGCGGATCGTCATCCTCGGTGGCGGCGTCGTCGGCTCGAACGCGGCGCAGATCGCCGTCGGCAGCGGTGCGCAGGTGGTGGTCATCGATCGCAACCTCGACGTCCTGCGGCGCATGGATCGTCTGCTCGGGGCGCGCGTGATCACCGTGTTTTCCAACCGCGACAACGTCGAACACCATGTGTTGCGTGCCGACCTGGTCATCGGTGGCGTGCTGATTCCCAGCGCCGCGGCGCCAAGCTGGTGACCCGCCAGATGGTCGACGCCATGAAGCCGGGGTCGGTGATCGTTGACGTCGCCATCGACCAGGGCGGCTGCTGCGAGACGGCCAAGGCCACCACGCACGCCGAACCGACTTACATGGTCGGCAAGGTGGTGCACTACTGTGTGGCCAACATGCCCGGCGGCGTGCCCCGCACCTCGACCTACGCGCTCAACAATGCGACGCTGCCTTTTGCCCTGCAGATCGCCGACAAGGGCTGGCGGCAGGCGCTGCAGGACAATGTTCACCTGCGCAATGGACTGAACGTCGCTTTCGGCAAGGTCACCTGCCGCGAGGTGGCAGAAGACCTGGGTTACCTCTACCACGATGCACTGTCGGTGATCGCCGGCTGAGCTTTGGCCGGGCGGTGGGCAAGGTGGGCGGCGTAAAGTCCGGATTTCTCCTGGAGTCGCCGGTTCGCGTCGGGCACCCGTTACGATTTTGCCTGGGCGCCGCCCGTGCACGTGACGAATAGCGCCGAGAGCGTCCTGACATGAAGCGCTCGATTCACGTTCTCGGCGGCGACGGTCTGGCAAGATCATGAACCCTCATGACGGCCTCTATGACGAGGTGGTCTCCAGTGCCCTGTGGGGTGCGCTATTGAAGACCACCGGCGAGGGTGAGCGCACCCTCGATCCGCTTGCCGCTGAGGATGTTGCCGGGCGCTTATCCGATGCACTGGCCCGCCAACTCTCGCGGATACTCGAGGACCTGGGAGGCACCGGGGAAGAGAGGGCACACCGGCAATTGGAACTGGTCAATTCGATCCTGACGGATGTTCGCCATCGGCTTGGCGGTCATGGCAATCAGATCGATACCGTCCACGCGCCATTGCAGCTGCTGCATTCTATCCATCGGCGTACTCCGCCACGCGTACTGCCCGATACCGGTTTGGCCATGCCTTGGCTGTTTACCGCGGGCAAGGGTTCGCCCTCGCTACTGAGTGAGTTACGCCGCGAGCTTGCTGCCTGCGATGAAGTGGATATCCTGGTCAGCTTCATCACCCATTCCGGGGTGCGCAAGTTGCTGGACATACTGCAATCGGTGACGTCCGTCGGGGCGGATGGCCAGCCGCGCAGCCGCTTGCGTGTGTTGACTACCACTTACACTGGCGCGACCGAGATTCAGGCTGTGGATGAGTTGGCCAGATTGCCGGGGTGCCAGGTTAAAGTTTCTCTGGACGGCCGCCGGACCCGGTTGCATGCAAAGGCATGGTTATTCAGGCGCAAGACCGGCTTCGGCTCGGCTTATGTGGGCAGCGCCAACCTTTCAGGTGCGGCCTTGGCGGGAGGGCTCGAATGGACAGTGAAGTTTACCGAGCGTGGGCAGTTGGAGTTATTCGAACGTGCCAAGGCACATTTTGAAACGCTCTGGGACGACAACGAATTCCAAGCATATGATCCGGCAGATAGCAGGCATCGCCGAGCCCTGAGTGAAGCGCTAAGGCGGGAATCGGGCGACGACATCGTAGCGCGACCGACCTTCTTCGATCTGGAGCCGAAGGCCTATCAACAGGAGATGCTCGATCAGTTGCTGATCGAGCGTGAACGCGGCCGGCGGCGAAATCTGGTTGTGGCGGCCACCGGTACAGGCAAGACGGTTGTCGCCGCTTTTGACTATCGGCGCGAGTGCGAACAGAAGGGCGGAAGACCACGCCTGCTGTTCGTCGCGCACCGGTTGGAAATTCTCAAACAGGCATTGCGCACCTTCCGGGAGGTGTTGCGAGACCATTCCTTCGGCGAATTGCTCGTCGGAGGTACGGAGATTGAGCGCTTCGATCATCTCTTCGCCAGCATTGACAGTCTCGCATCTCGCAATCTGGTGCAGCGCTGTGGTGCAGACTATTGGCATGTGGTGGTGGTCGACGAGTGTCATCGTCTCGCCGCAGAGCGCTTCCATAACTTCGTCAGCGTTGTCCGACCACACATTCTCCTGGGTTTGACGGCAACTCCCGAACGCAGCGATGGGCAACCCATTCTGGGATATTTCGACAATCGACCGGATGGCGCTCCGGCGGTTGAACTACGGCTCTGGCATGCTCTCGATCTACAATTTCTGAGCCCCTTCGAGTACTACGCTTGCGATGACGACACCGATTTTTCTCAGGTGCCCTGGGAGCAGCCGGGAGAGCTGGCGGCCATAGACGAGTTGGTCACTGGCAATGAGGTGCGCGCCCGGCTTGTTCTCAACGAGTGGCGTCGTCTGGCTGGCGACCCTGCCCGGTGCCGTGCCTTGGTGTTCTGTGTTTCTGTGGCGCACGCGCTGTACATGACCCAGAAACTGAATCAATCCGGGATCCGAGCGCTTTGCGTGGTGGGAAACACCCCTGACCAAGAGCGACGTCGCGCACCCGAACTGCTCGCAAGTGGTCAGGTCTGTGCCCTGGTCACCTGTGATCTCTACAACGAGGGGGTGGATCTGCCTTCGGTTGATACGCTGTTGTTGCTGCGGCCCACCCAAAGCCCGGTCTTGTTTCAACAGCAGATCGGTCGTGGCCTGCGACTGGCCAAGGGCAAGGAAAGCTGTCTGGTGCTCGATTTTGTGGGTCGCCATCGGCAAGACTTTCGTTTCGATCGTTTGCTCGCTACCATCACCGGCCTTTCGCGTGGACAGTTGATCGATGCCGTCGACCAAGGGTTTGGCTCACTTCCGCCAGGCTGCCACATCCACCTGCAACGTCAGACCCGCGATCAGGTATTGAGCAGTCTGAAACGATTGGTACAGCAAAACTGGCGTCGCTTGCGTGCCGAGTTGCAAACCTATGTGGCTCTCAAAGGGCGCGTCAACGTTCGTCTGGCGACCTTTCTACGCGAGCAGGCTGTTGATCTGAAGACATCACGGTGGCGGGCGGCGGGGGTGCGCGGGGCCGAAACCAGAGCGGGGGCCGGAACCCGGCGCGGCCGGCTGGGCCAGAAGACGATTATTTTGGCGGTCGCTTCGCAGACCTCCTACATATCGATGACCCGGCACGCATCAACTTGCTTCTCAAAGTGGGGGAAGCCCCCTCTAGGACGCAAGCAAAAATAACTTGAACAATACGAGTTATTTGTCATTGTCCCGAGGTATCAGCCGGTAGTTCCATTCGCCATGAAACGCGTCGCGCTCGATGGCGAGCGAAGCCAGCTCTTCGTCGGACACCTTGATTCCCGACGTATAAGCGTTCTCATCGATCGCCGCCTGGATTCGCAAGCCGGTCTCGGTGGTCGTGTTGCCGATCAGGTTCACCACCACCTGACGACTGACGAGCGGTCGGCCGCGCCAATTCGCGGTGATGTGGCAGAACATGCGATGCTCGATTTTGTTCCACTTGCTGGTTCCAGGCGGGAGATGACAAACCTGAACCGTCAGGCGCAGTTCATCCGCCAGTTTCTGCAACTCCCTTCGCCATAGACGCACGCGATAACCGTTGCTGCCACCGCCATCCGCGGTGATCAGCAGACGGCGAACATTCGGGTAGGTCACCTGTCCCATTTCACGCCACCAGCGCCGGATGCTCTCGACGGCGAATTCGGCGGTATCGTGGTCGATGCCGACACTGACCCAGCCCGTATTGGTGGTCAAGTCATAAACCCCGTAGGGTGCGACCTTGCCGAGTTCACGGTCAATGAAGTCATGAACCCGGACTTCTTCTGGCTTGCCCTTGGGTTGCCACTCTTTGCCGCCATTTTTGAAGTCGCCGATTAACTCTTTCTTCTTGGTGTCCACCGAAATGACCGGATCACCTGCCGCCTGATACTCCGCAACGGTGCGGGCAATGTGGCTGAACTGGGCATCGCGGTCTTCATGCTGCCCACCCTCTCGGGTCTTTCGCGTTGATTGCAGACTGAAGCCTGCCAGACTCAACAAATCACACAGGCTTCGCTGGCTGACCGTGTGCCCCTGCCGCCTCAGTTCTTCAGCCAACCGATAGGTGCTCTTGCAGGTCCAGCGCAGCGGCGACATCGGATCACCACGCGTTGTCGGCTCCACCAAGGCGTCGACATCGCTCAGCAAGCTGGCATCCTTGTCAATCAGCTTCTTTCGCCCACCTCCTGCCGCTCGCGCCCGGAGTTGCACGCCTTGCTCCCCGGCCGACACCGGTGCATTCAGTTCACTCAAACCCGGCATGAATCGTCGTGCGCGACAGGCCAGTCGCCTTGGCGACCAAGGTGACGCCACCACGCCCCAGGCTTCGTGCCTCCGTCGCCGCCCAAAGGCGAAGCGTGGCCTCATCCAGCCTTCCACACAGCGCTTGATACTTGGCTTCTATGGCTAGCTCTTGCTCCATGCAGAAACCATAAGACAATTACCACAAATGTTCAAGTTATTTTTGCTTACGTCCTTAGTGGTAGGTATTCGTTTGAAACCTTAGCCATAAAACCCCAGCCCCCCAGCTTCTGCCGGATCAAAGCATCGAGTTCCGCCCCCTTCGCCATCTGCTCGCCGAGCTTCTCGGTGAGCTTCTGCATCTTCTCGGCGAAGGCCTCGTCGTCGTCCTCGACCTCTTCGGCTCCCACGTAGCGGCCCGGCGTCAGCACGTGGCCATGCTCGCCGATCTCGGCGAGATTCACGCTGCGACAGTAGCCAGGGATGTCCTGATACTCCTCAGCGTCTGCCTCATCACGCCAGGCAGCGACGGTGCCGGCAATGCGGTCAATGACTTCATCGGGGAACTCCGTCTGCATCCGGCTGATCATGCGGCCCAGCTTTCTGGCGTCGATGAACAGCACTTCGCCTCGCCGAGCCGCTTTCCGCCTGGTCAGGAACCACAGACACGCGGGGATCTGCGTGTTGAAGAAAAGCTGCCCCGGCAACGCGATCATCACCTCGACGACGTCGGCCTCGACCATCGCCCGGCGGATGTCGCCCTCGCTGTTCTGGCTGGAACTCATCGAGCCATTGGCCAGCACGATGCCGGCGCGGCCGCTCGGCTTCAGGTGGTAGAGCATGTGCTGCAGCCACGCGTAGTTGGCGTTGCCCTGCGGCGGCGTGCCGTACTCCCAGCGCGGGTCGCCTTCGAGGCTGCCATGCCACCAGTCGCTGATGTTGAACGGCGGGTTGGCGAGAATGAAGTCGGCGCGCAGGTCCGGGTGCTGGTTGCGGGTGAAGGTGTCGGCGGGTTCGCGGCCGAGGTTGAAGTCGATGCCCCGGATGGCGAGGTTCATCGCCGCGAGGCGCCAGGTCGTCGGGTTGGACTCCTGGCCGTAGATCGACACGTCGCCGAGCTTGCCGCCGTGCGCCTCGATGAACTTCTCGGACTGCACGAACATGCCGCCGGAGCCGCAGCAGGGGTCATAGACCTTGCCGTGGTGCGGGGCGAGGACGGCGACCAGGGTCTTGACGATCGAGGCCGGCGTGTAGAACTGGCCGCCCTTCTTGCCCTCGGCGCTGGCGAACTGGCCGAGGAAGTATTCATAGACCTGCCCGAGCACGTCGCGGGCCTTGCCGGGGTCGGCACCGAAGCCGATGGTGGACACCAGATCGACCAGTTCGCCGAGCTTGCCGTCGGGCAGGTGGGCGCGCGCATAGCGCTTGTCGAGGATGCCCTTGAGCCTGGGGTTCTCGACTTCGATGAGGGTCAGCGCATCGTCGATGCGCTTGCCGATGTCCGGCTGCTTGGCGGCGGCGCGCAGGGCTTCCCAGCGTGCGGATTCGGGCACCCAGAAGACGTTGACCTCGCGGTAGTAGTCGCGGTCTTCGAGTTCTGCCGCGATCAGTTCGGCCGCGTCGAGATGGTAATCGTCGTCGGGGTCGGCAAAGCGCCGCGCCAGTTCGGCACGCCGCGCGGCAAAGGTGTCCGAGATGTACTTGACGAAGATCAGCCCGAGGACCAGGTGCTTGTATTCGGCGGCGTCCATGTTGGCGCGCAGCTTGTCGGCGGTGGCCCACAAGGTCTTCTTGATGTCGTCGAGCATGGGGTGGCAAGCACAGTCGGTTGATCCAGCTATCGATTATGCATCGGGGAGCCTGGCTGGACCCATTTCGGGGGAAAATCGGCGCCTGATATCGGCCGCGAACGCTGCAGGCCTGCACGTTGCCAGCACAGGAGAACGCCAGTGAGCGATCTGCCGGCAGGATTCACTGATCTCGACGTGCGGGACATGCAGTAGGTCGGGTGGGGTGATTGGTGGGTGACGGCCGCCGGCCAGGAATGGGCGCCAAAGAAGTCAGCCCAAACAAGTCATTGAGGCGGTCAGGGTGTAAGCTGACAAACCATATCCTGAAGCACCGATTTCGTGTTGTTTATTTCATGATGAAGGAGTCAATGATGAACCGAATCATTGTAGCTACTGGGCTGGCCTTGGGCCTGGCTTTCACAACCATGCCCGCGAGCGCCGTCGTATATTGCAAGACCGTGGGCGTACCCAAAGGTTGTGTGGCTCGGCCCACCGCGACGGTGGTAAGGCCCGCCGTAGTTGCGGCTCCGGGCGTCAGTGCAACCAATCGAAATGGCGGAGTGAACCGCG
Organism: Candidatus Accumulibacter propinquus; assembly: GCA_016714935.1. Classification (GTDB taxonomy): domain Bacteria; phylum Pseudomonadota; class Gammaproteobacteria; order Burkholderiales; family Rhodocyclaceae; genus Accumulibacter; species Accumulibacter propinquus. The sequence goes on from JADKBU010000009.1 coordinate 26,039, forward strand.
TCGGCGTTCGGCGCTGAATGGGGGCTGACGGGTGTTTGTGGCGTGTAGGGCGGGTAGAGCAAAGCGAAACCCGCCCAGCTGGGCGTCGCACTCAACCCCGCTACGCGGAGCGGGTGACCGAATGCGTTGAGGGTCTGCTTTTTTCAAAAGCCTGAATGACCGCAACGGGTAGCTTGCCGTCAACGATCAACATCGGAATCTTTCATTCACCAGAACCCTGCCCCGACAACCCGCCACCGCCCGCAATGGCGCTCGAACGTCGCCCGGCAAGATCGGCACTGCGTAGGGTGCTTGGCCGCGGCATCGGAGAAGAATGGGCGGGCGCGCCTATCGGTAAGGACGGCGGCACGACGTAGTTCGTGACTAAACCCGCCCACCTTACCGCAGAAATATCCGCAAGCTCTTGACTTATGGTGCCCCCAGTCGGAATCGAACCAACGCCTGATGATTACAAATCAACTGCACGACCTTCATGCTACGGGGGCATCTTGCTTCTGACCGCTGCATTATAGCGGAACCAGACGCCATCGCTACTATCCACGCCACAGTGCGGTCACATCCAGCTTATGCATTCATGCGCCTGCCCTGATCGACGCCACGCTTTATCCGGGGTAACCGGTTCCTGCCGGGACAATTGGCTCGTGGATGGTCGGCGGGCGCCTCGCGCCGCCAGGGTCTCGCCACTGGTACAGAGAATGACGCCAACCCGTCGGGGCACAGGATTTGCTGGCAACTGTCGTGCTTGTTCCTGCTTTCTTTGGCGTCGCCTCACTGGCCGATTCGTTGGCGCAGACTTTGGCAGACGAGGCGTGGATGGCCGAGGTTTCCACCATAATCTTCAAGACCAACCACGCACAGAGCCCCGGTTTATGCATTCAGATTGGCTTGTCCACGCTCTCGCAGCCACCTCTGGTGGTGGATGAATGCGAGTTCGGTAAAGGCCTGGTCGTTTTCAACCGATCGCAAACCCACACCCCTGGTGCTGCTCCCGGCCAGCGGTCACTAGACGATTGGGGCCGTTTCTTTCGTAGTTGCAAACCCACTGTTAAAATGCGCTGCCTGCTTCCTTGATAGACAGTCATGCCCAAGCTCTCCAACCCTTCGGAAATTGCCCGGGAAGCCCTGCGCCTTCTGGCTGTCAGGCGGATGTCTCCCTCCCCAGAGAACTACCGGCAGCTTTACAACGAGATTGCCGGCATTGCGGAGGATGTCGGTAACGCATTTCCGGAGCGTGAACTCAAAGGGCTGCTGGATTCGCTGCCCAAAGAGAACGCGGCCCAGCAGAAACTGGCCAAGCGCTTCGAGCAGGCGCTGAAGGGAAAAAACTGGGGCGGCATCAGCGAGGGCTTTGCCGAATTGGCGCAGCAACTCGGCAAAGCTCAGGAATTGCCCTGGAGCGAACTGATTGGCAATTTCCTCCGCCAATGGGAAAACAAGCAGGCTGGCCTGACCATCGCTCGCAAGCGTGAAGCCCTTGAACGTGTATTGGCCAGCGGTTCAGGCAACGGTGATTTACTGTTCACAAGGTTGCAGGGCTTGGTGAAATCGTGGTCACTCAACGCCCCGGTCGGCGACGAAATGACCCTGGTGGAACACCCGGCGATAGCCGGACCGGAGTCCGGCGCCCCGCCGGCGGACAATGTCTCCGTCACCACGCCAACCGTCAACGATTTGTCGAACGAACTACGCGACACCTTCGCCTACACGCTTGAAACACTCGTTACGTCACAACTCGCCGATCAACCGGACATTGCCGCAGATGCCCGCGCGCTGGCGCACAAGGTTCGCACGGCAACTTCAGCGGCAGCAATCGACGCCTTGCTGGCCAATGTCAAGCGCCTGGCATTCCGCCTTGAGCTCCTGACCGAAGACCGTGCCGAACTGCGTGCAGGTTTGCTCAATTTGCTGCAACTGCTGATCGAGAACGTCGGCGAACTGGTCGTTGAGGACCGCTGGCTGGCGGGACAAATCGATATCGTACGGGACATCGTCTCTGCTCCCTTGAACGTCCGCTCCCTTGGTGACGCCGAGAGCCGCCTCAAGGACGTCATCTTCAAGCAGAGCCAGCTCAAGCACAGCCTTAACGAAGCCAAGGAGAACCTCAAGCAGATGCTTGCCGGCTTCGTCGATCACCTGGCAGAATTTGCCGATTCGACCTCGGACTATCATGACAAGATCGAAATCTGCGCCAAGAGGATCAGCAAGACCGAGGACATCACCCAACTGGAAGAGGTGCTCGCCGAAGTGATTCGGGAAACCAGCATCATCCAGTTGAATGCCCAGCGCTCGCGTGACGACCTGCGTACCGCCAAGAAGCGCGTCGAAGAAGCCGAGAAGCGGATCGGTGAATTGCAGATGGAACTCGACAAGGCCAGCACGCTGGTGCGGCACGACCAACTGACCGGTACCCTCAACCGGCGGGGACTGGAAGAAGCATTCGACAAGGAAACCGCACGCGCCCAACGCCGCCAGTCGACGCTGTGTGTCGCCATGCTCGACATCGACAACTTCAAGAAGCTCAATGACTCACTGGGACACGATGCAGGCGACGCTGCCCTGATCCACCTGGCGACCGTCATCCGGGAGACCATGCGACCGCAGGACACCGTTGCCCGCTTCGGCGGCGAGGAGTTCATCATCGTGTTGCCCGACACGACCTCCGAAGACGCGCGGACGGCTCTCGTTCGGCTCCAACGCGAGTTGACCCGACGCATCTTCCTGCACAACAACAATCGACAACTGATCACCTTCAGTGCCGGGGTTACCGATTTTCGGCCAGGCGACACACAGGTTTCGGTGACCAAGCGTGCCGACGACGCCATGTATGCTGCCAAGCAGGCCGGCAAGAATCGGGTCCTCATCGGCTGAAGCGAACCGACCCCAGGAGCACAAGGCGAACCGCCTTGCCGGATATCCCTGTGTAGCCCATCTACGACGCGAGAACAAATGCACAAGATCGACCTACTCTACGCGAAGAACCTGATCACCCGAAAGGCCACTGCCGTCCGGCAGGAGTTGTCGTTTCTCCTGCTGGTCGAGAACCTGGCGTTCGTCAAGCGTGTGGATGTCGTGTGGAGCGGGGAAGACGGGCAATGGCGCACCCTGCCCGCCCACTTCCACAGCACGATTGATGACCACAAGGAATACTGGCTCGCCCGGGTTGCATTCACCCTTGGGCCAGACGAACCCCTTCCTGGCAACGTTCAGTTCGCGGTGCGCTACCAAACGCCCGGCGCCGAATACTGGGACAACAATCACGGCGAAAACCATTCGATTCAGGCGGATTCCGGGATCCGGGTGGACCAGCAACACCCCCTTCTGAACGTTGAGTTCGAGAGCAATCTGACAGACGGACAAAGCCTCCTGCCCATCGCAGTGGCAGTCGACAGAAGTCTGCACGTCAAGCGCGTCACCGTTCACTGGACCCGTGACGAGTGGAAGACTACGCACAAGTCCAACTGCCGCTTCCGGCTGAACTATTGGGATGCCGAGTTTCTCAGCAATGCCAGAAACCCCAACCACTACGGCAGCCAGATCTGGCATGCTGCGCTCAAGGTCGACGATGCCTTCCGGGTACGATACAAGATTTCCTGCGAAACCCGGCAGCGCGTTCTCTGGGACGACAATTTCGGCAAGAGCCATGCAATCCAGCGGCGCCCGCTAAAGGTTCTGGTCCTGAACCTGCATTGCCGCCAGGAAGACAACCAGGACTACAAGCTGTCACTGATTGCCGAGGCGATCGGTGCCCTTGAGGTTGATATCATCTGTCTCCAGGAAGTTGCAGAACTGTGGAATAACGGCCAGGGTGATTGGCAGACCAATACGGCGAGAATCATCAATGAGCGGCTCGCCTCGCCCTATCATCTGGTGACGGACTGGTCGCATCTGGGCTTTGCGCGTTATCGCGAAGGTGTTGCCATCCTGAGCAGATACCCGATCGAGAAGCATGCCGCAAGATATGTCTCGGCTAGTCGCGACCCCTACAGTATTCATTCGAGAAAGGTGGTGATGGGCCAGATCAGGGTACCGCATGTCGGCTTGCTCAATGTATTTTCGTCCCACCTGAGTTGGTGGGACGATGGTTTCCCGGAGCAGTTCGAGGCGTTGAGGCAGTGGGCGGCCGCTGAACATGGCGCGCAGGTTGCCGCCACCCTGCTCGGCGGGGATTTCAACATCAAGGCCGGTTCCAGTGGTTACCAGTTGGTGGCCAACTCGCACGAATACGACGACCAGTACCTGTCGGCAACTTCGCCGCAGTTATTTCGACGGATCTTCGAAACCCGGGATCCGGGCGTGGCAGCACGACCTCGACGATGATCATCGTATCGACTATGTATTCCTCCGCAAGGGAAGCAATCTTCGCGTCACCTCGGGACGAACCGTGTTCACTGAGCAGGACTATGGAACCGTGTCCGATCACTGCGGCTATCTGATGACCTTCGAGCCGAAGTGACCTGCATGAGCAGGAATGTGGCGGCATCGGCACAGGTTCGGCTGGTACCGCTTTAACCAATACAACAGCAACGCAGTGGGATGATGAAGACAGCAGAGAATTATGCAGTTCCTGTGCACGGCAATCTTGGTGGCTCCTGCCTGCGGGTAAATGACTTCAACGAGAAATTTCACCTGCGCTGGGGCAAGATAAGCTTCGATGTGTGGTTCGGTGTGCAGGTGAATATCAAGGTTATTCTCAAGGTCTATCGGAATAACAACATCTGCGAAACGTACATCGTCGACACCGACCCTTACGATATCCAGTGGAACCATCACCGGCGGCGGACCAGGGATTTCTATATCCACCCTTGCTCCGCCACCTTCGGGCAGGCCAACTGTGTCAAGTTCGCCTTCATCGCGCATGTAGAAGAACGCTCCATCGCTTCACAGATGGAGTATATCTTCATGGACTGGCCCCAATTGAGGGACGAGCATCCGCAATACCGAAGAATCAGCCCGGAATGGGCAACCAGCAACCCTTTCCGTACGCACGAGGGGAATGCCTGGCAACTCCAGAGCGATGTCGATTGGTACAACCATCATTTCGAATCGCTGCACCTGACTCCCAAGTTCACCAAGGGACAACAGTACCATCCCTATCACCCCAAGCGCTTCATACACGATCACATCGACAAGGTCGTGCGCTGCAAGAATGAAAACCCAAATCGCTTCTGCACGATCAAGGTCAGCGTCGATTGCATCGACGACAATGACTTTACCCACCACCTGGTGCATGCCAGCAACCATGGTGTCTGCGTGCAATGCATTGTCGACTGGAGAAAGATGACGCTGACCAACAGTTCGAACTATGCGCGTCTGAAGCGCGCCGGCATCGAACTGCTGGGGGTATTTTGCACGCCGCACCATCACCTGATCGAGGTCGCTCCCGACATGCATACCAAGTTCATCATCTTCAACGATGAAGACTGCATATTAGGGTCGTTCAATATCACCTTTGATCGATGGTGGGCCAATTGGGAATCCGGGATGAGTTTTCATTCGAAAGGCGTATGCCGTTTGCTGGACAACGTATTTCAGAGCGAACGCGGCGGGGTGATTCAAAAATACGGGATCGACCCACTGAGTCCTTTCAACCTGCTCTACACCTACGGCCGACACACATTAATGGACGGCAAGTATTACCGTCCGCACCATGCCATCCTGGCCGAGATACACCGCGCCAGACGTTCCATCAAACTCACGCTGTTTCTGATCGGCAACCTTCTGGGCGAACACGGAGACAGCGTGGTCGATGCCCTGATACACGCGCAGCAGCGCGGCGTGCATGTGCATATCCTGCTCAACGGGCATCTTGCCCGGCAGGGGCAAGTCGGCACCGAACGTACGATGCAGGAGGAACTTGATCGCCCCCTCTTGCCGGCAGCACAAGCGCTGCGATCGGCCGGAATCGCGGTGGGGCTGGTCTACGGACAAGCCGATCAACCAGTTCCTTATTCTCCGATTCACTCCAAGTACTGCATCATCGACGAAGCGACGATCATCGAAGGGAGCTTCAACTGGTACAACACTTCGGTGTTTTCGCATGACTTGACGGTACTGGCAACCAATCGCGAAGTAGCGAAGGCATATCTGCACGAGTTCGAGCAAATACAGCGTCTTTTCAGAATCTATTACTGAGGCCCGATCCTTCGTTCCCGCCTGTCGGGAACCGGGGAATGGTGAGCCACCGACACCGCATGCGCACCTGCCACGAGTTGACCACACTCCCCTTGACAACAGGCATTTGACTCAGTATGCAGCGCCAAGGATACTTCGTCTGCGTGGTTGAAACGCCTTCCCTCGGGGTTCATTTGCTCAAGGTCGCTGCTGAAAATGCTCTGCCGAGGAGTCGTCATGCAACCAGCACGGACACCCCGTGCTATTTTCGATCCGGATTCCCGCCTTTTTCAACACCCACTCACTGTCGAGGAAATCATGCCCAAACTGTTCATTGAAGATCTCGCCCTCGAAGGCAAGCGCGCCTTGATCCGCGTTGACTTCAACGTCCCCCAGGACAAAGTCAGCGGCGCCATTACCAACACCAAGCGCATCGAGGCCGCATTGCCGACGATCAAGTATGCCCTGGACAAGGGTGCAGCCGTCATTCTCATGTCGCACCTCGGGCGCCCCGACGGGAAAGTCGTGCCGCAATACAGCCTGGCGCCGGTTGCCACCGCTCTCGAAGGCCTTCTCGGCAAACCTGTGACCTTCCTTTCCGACTGTGTCGGGCCGGAAGTCGAGGCCGCATGCGCGCAGATCAAGCCCGGCGAAGTCATCCTGCTCGAGAACCTTCGTTTCCATATCGAGGAAGAAGGCAAAGCCACCGCGACCGGCCCCGACGGTACGGTCACCAAGATCAAGGCCAACCCGGAAAACGTGAAAGCCTTCCGCGCGTCGCTGACCAGGCTCGCCGACGTCTACATCAATGACGCCTTCGGCACCGCTCACCGCGACCACTCGTCGATGACCGGCGTGCAGTTGCCCGAACGTGCGGCCGGCTACCTGATGAACAAGGAACTGGCGGCTTTTTCGGCCGTTCTCGAATCGCCGCAGCGTCCGCTGCTGGCCATCCTCGGCGGCGCCAAGGTCGCCGACAAGATTCAGTTGATCAACAATCTGCTCGACAAGGCGGACCAGATCATCATCGGCGGCGGCATGGCCTTCACCTTCAAGAAGGTCCTCTCCGGAATGCCGATCGGCAACTCCCTGTTCGACGCAGAAGGAGCCAAACTCGTACCCGGCCTGATGGACAAGGCCCGCGAGAAAGGCAAGCAGATCCTGCTGCCCGTGGACTTCGTCATCGGCGACAAGTTTGACGCCGCGGCCAACACCGGCAGTGCCAACGACGTCGACGGCATCCCCGACGGCTGGCTGGGGCTTGATTGCGGTCCGGAATCGACGCGCCTCTTCAGCGACGCGATCCTGCAGGCGAAGACCATCATCTGGAACGGCCCGGCCGGCGTCTTCGAGTTCGAGAAGTTCGAAGCGGGCACCCGGGCCATGGCTGAAGCAGTCGTCCAGGCCACCGCTGCAGGCGCAATCACCGTGATCGGAGGCGGTGACACGGCCACTGCCGCGAAGAAGTATGGTGCCGACAAGAAGGTCACCCACAGTTCAACAGGAGGTGGCGCGTCGCTCGAGTACCTCGAAGGCAAAATCCTGCCGGGCGTCGCCGCCCTTTCCGAGAAATAAGTGCGGTTGGCCCCGGCCTCACCGGGGCCAGCTTGCCCATCACTTCACCCAGGAATCACCACATTGAGGAACACCATGCGCAAGATCGTTATCGCCGGCAACTGGAAAATGAACAAGACCGTTGCCGAATCAGTGAAGCTCGCCACCGACGTGGTGGCAGCTGCCCAAGGCATCCGGAGTGTAGTCGTCATCATTGCTCCGACCTACCTGGCCCTGGCCAAGGTCGCGGAGGTAGTGCAGGGCAGCAACGTCAAACTCGCGGCTCAGGATGTGCATTGGGAAAACCAGGGCGCATTCACCGGCAAGGTGAGCGCAGACATGCTCAAGGAAATCGGCGTCGAGTACGTGATCATCGGCCACTCCGAGCAACGGACGTACTTCGGTGAAACCGACGCAACGGTCAACAAGAAGGTCCGCAAGGTCCAGTCACTCGACATGACACCAATCATCTGCATCGGCGAGACGCTCGCGGAACGTAAGGATGGCCGTCTGGAGAGCGTACTGACCACGCAGGTCAACGGCGCTTACGAAGGTCTTGCCGCCGACGATGCGCTGCGCACGATCATCGCCTACGAACCGGTCTGGGCAATTGGTACCGGCGTCACCGCCAGCGACGACGAGGCTCAGCAAGCGCATGCTTTCGTGCGCAGCCTGCTGGCCATACGCTACGGCGAAGACGTCGCCCAGTCGATTTCAATCCAGTACGGCGGCTCGATGAAGCCGGAGAACGCTGCCGGCCTGCTGGCTCAGACGGACATCGACGGTGGCTTGATCGGCGGTGCCGCGCTCAAGGCAGACAGTTTCCTGGGCATCGTCACGCCTGGTGAGTCAATCAGCAAATAACAGGCACGACGTGGCAAGTGCGGCGCAGGCCTCCGGCGCCGCGCCGCCCGGACTGGCGGGTCGTCAGGCCCGCCGTTCAAATCAGGATATTGCGCAGGGCCTCGACCAGCAGTTCGCATTGTGCGTCGGTGCCGATGGTAATCCGCAGGTACTGGTCGATTCGCGGCAACCTGAAGTGGCGAACGATGATGCCGCACTGGCGCAGGGCGGCGGCGAGTTCACCGGCATCGCGCTGCGGGTGGCTGGCGAAGATGAAGTTGGCTGCCGACGGAAGAACGGTGAAACCAAGTTCCTGCAGCGCACGGCGCAAAGCCTCACGACTGTCGATGACGGCTTGTCGCGTCAATTCGAAGTACTCCTGGTCGTCGATCGCGGCAACGGCACCGGCAATCGCGAGGCGATCGAGCGGGTACGAATTGAAGCTGTTCTTGACTCTTTCGAGCGCTTCGGTCAAATGGTTCTGGCCCACCGCATAGCCAACCCGCAGTCCGGCCAGCGAACGCGACTTGGAAAGGGTGTGCACCACCAGCAGGTTTGGATGGCGGTCAACCAGGGCAATCGCCGAATCACCGCCGAAATCGACGTAGGCTTCATCGACCACGACCACCGACTCGCGATGCGCAAGCAGCAAACGCTCGATGTCTGCAAGCGGCAGCAGGCAGCCGGTTGGCGCATTCGGGTTGGGAAAGATGATGCCGCCGTTGGCCATGGCATAGTCCTCGACGCGGATGGTGAACTCCTCATCGAGCGGCACCGTACTAAAGGCAATGTCATAGAGGCCGCAGTAGACCGGATAGAAGCTATAGGTGATGTCCGGAAACAACACCGGCAACGTATGCTTGAGCAGCGCCGGAAAGATGTGCGCCAACACTTCATCGGAGCCGTTGCCGACAAATACCTGCTGCGGCCTGATGCCGAAGTCAGCGTAACGGGCGGCAACTGCCTCCTTGAGGCGATCGGCGTTCGGGTCCGGGTACAGGCGCAGCGACCGCCCACCATTCGCCAGTTCGTCGGCGATTGCCGCCAGGACCTGTGCCGACGGGGGATAGGGATTTTCGTTGGTGTTCAGCTTGACGAGATTCGGCAGCTTCGGCTGCTCGCCCGGAACGTAAGGCGTCAGACGGTGAACGAGGGAACTCCAGTAGCGGCTCATGAAAGGCTGGTCAGGTTGGGTGCACGGCAAGCCTGAAATGGTATCATGCGTCTCTGTCGATGCAGAACCATCGCCTGCCGGCGATCAACACTTCGCAGCAGCAAACCGAAGCCTTTCCCCACCTGACAGTTTTTTGCCACTCTGCAATGGTCTCACGATGCGGCAAGCAGAAGTTTCCAGGAATACGCTCGAAACCCGGATCACCGTTCGTCTGAATCTGGATGGCAACGGCAGGGGAAGCTTCGCCACCGGCGTTCCTTTCCTCGACCACATGCTCGACCAGATTTCCCGCCATGGTCTGATCGACCTCGATATCCAGGCCACGGGCGACCTGCATATCGACGCGCACCACACGGTCGAGGATATCGGCATCACACTCGGCCAGGCGCTGGCCCAGGCACTGGGCGACAAGAAGGGCCTGCGGCGGTACGGGCATGCCTACGTGCCTCTCGACGAGGCGCTGTCACGGGTCGTGGTCGATCTTTCCGGCCGACCCGGCCTCGAGTTCCACGTCGATTTCAGCCGCGCAATGATCGGCACGTTCGATGTCGACCTGGTGCATGAGTTTTTCCAGGGCCTCGTCAATCATGCCCTGCTGACCCTGCACGTCGATAATCTGCGTGGCGACAATGCCCACCACCAGGCCGAAACGGTGTTCAAGGCCTTCGGTCGTGCGCTGCGCATGGCCCTGGAACACGACCCACGCGCCAGCGACAGCATTCCATCGACCAAAGGCTCCCTGTGATGCACGAACCGCCCGCACGCAGGGGAGCGATTGTCGTCATTGATTACGGCATGGGAAACCTGCGCTCCGTCTGGCAGGCGCTGGTACGTGTCGCAGATGGGCGTGAAGTGCTCGTCTCGGCTGATCCGGCGGTGGTCGGCGCTGCCGAACGTGTGGTCTTTCCCGGCCAGGGGGCGATGCCCGACTGCATGCGCGAGATTGACGCCCGCGGTTTGCGGCCGGCGGTGCTCGAGGCCGCAGCCAACAAACCTTTTCTCGGCATCTGTATCGGCCAGCAAATGCTCTTCGAGCACAGTGAGGAAGGCGATGTTCCGGGCCTTGGCGTCCTTCGGGGCAGCGTCCGCCGTTTTCCGGCGGATAGGATGCGCGACAGCGACGACCACAGGCTCAAGGTTCCGCACATGGGCTGGAATCAGGTACGACACTGTCGGGAGCACCCCCTGTGGGCAGGCATTGCCGATGGCGCGCGTTTCTATTTCGTTCACAGTTATTACGTCGCCCCGGTGGACGACGCCTGTGTCGTCGGAACAACCGATTATGGCATCCTCTTTACCAGCGCAGTGGCGCGGGATAATATCTTTGCCATTCAGTGCCACCCGGAAAAGAGCGCGCAAGCGGGACTTGCCATGCTGGCCAACTTCGTTGCCTGGAAGCCCTGACCGGTTGCCGGGATCCGACTTGTTTCAACCCACCTTTCTTCCGCTTTCGACATGCTTATCATTCCCGCGATTGACCTGAAACAGGGACAGTGCGTCCGCCTCAAACAGGGCCTCATGGACCAGGTGACCGTGTTCTCCCACTCGCCCGGCGCGCAGGCCAGCCACTGGCTGGCGCAGGGTGCTCGGCGCCTGCATGTGGTCGATCTCGACGGCGCCTTCGCCGGAAAACCGAAGAACGAGAAAGCCATCAAGGAAATCGTCAAGGCTGTTGGCGATGACATTCCGGTGCAACTCGGCGGCGGCATCCGGGATTTGGACACCATCGAGCGCTGCCTCGACGACGGCGTCAGCTACGTGATCATCGGCACTGCCGCGGTGAAGAATCCCGGTTTCCTGCATGATGCCTGTGGCGCGTTTCCTGGCCACATCATTGTCGGACTCGATGCCAGAGACGGCAAGGTGGCTGTTGATGGCTGGTCGAAAATGACCGGACATGATGTCATCGACCTGGCGCGGAAGTACGAGGATTACGGCGTCGAAGCGATCATCTATACCGATATCGGCCGCGACGGCATGCTCTCGGGGATCAACATCGAGGCGACGGTAAAACTCGCTCAGGCATTGTTGATCCCGGTGATTGCCAGCGGCGGCCTGTCCAGCCTCGACGACATCCGGCAACTCTGCGCGGTCGAAGACGAAGGAATCAGCGCCGCGATCGCCGGCCGCGCCATCTACGATGGCTCGCTCGATTTTGCTGTGGCGCAGGCGGCAGCCGACAATGCCGCGGGACCATGATGCGCGCGACATTCCGGCAAACTCGGGGCGTTAGCTGACCTTGGGCCTGGCCAAACGCATCATCCCGTGCCTTGATGTGACTGCCGGTCGGGTCGTCAAGGGCACCAATTTCGTCGACCTGCGTGACGCCGGCGACCCCGTGGAAATCGCCCGCCGCTACGACGAGCAGGGCGCTGACGAAGTGACCTTCCTCGACATCACGGCCTCCTCGGATCAGCGCGACATTATCCTGCATATCGTCGAGGCCTGCGCGGCGCAGGTTTTCATACCGTTGACGGTTGGCGGTGGGGTGCGCTCGGTGGCCGATGTGCGCCGCCTGCTCAATGCCGGCGCCGACAAGGTGAGCATGAATACCGCGGCGGTCGAGAATCCGGATCTGGTGGCTGAAGCCTCAGCCAAGGTCGGCAACCAGTGTATCGTCGTGGCCATCGACGCCAAGCAGTCGGCGCCGGGTGTCTGGCAGGTATTTACCCACGGTGGTCGGCGCAATACCGGTATCGACGCCGTCGCCTGGGCCCGCCGCGTCCAGCAACTCGGTGCCGGCGAGATCCTGCTGACGAGCATGGATCGTGACGGCACCAGGAACGGCTTCGATCTGTCATTGACGCGGGCGATTTCCGATGCCGTCGATGTCCCGGTCATTGCCAGCGGCGGCGTCGGCAATCTCCAGCACCTCGCCGACGGAGTGTCCGAAGGGCATGCGGACGCCGTTCTGGCGGCAAGCATCTTCCATTTTGGTGAATTCACCGTTCGCCAGGCCAAGGAGTACATGCGCGAGCGCGGTATCGAGGTTCGCCTGTGAGCGATCTGAACCCTCGTCACGCATGCCTCGATGCCCTCAAGTGGGATGCCCAGGGTATGATTCCGGCGATCGCTCAGGACGCCGATAGTGGCCGGGTGCTGATGTTTGCGTTCATGAATCGTCAGTCACTCCAGGAGACGATTGACAGCGGGACCGCGGTATACTGGTCGCGTTCGCGCCAGCGGCTGTGGCGAAAGGGCGAAGAGTCCGGCCACGCGCAGCGGGTGCTCTCGATCCGAACCGACTGTGACGGCGACGTATTGCTGCTTTCGATCGACCAGGCGGGCGGTATCGCCTGCCATACCGGCCGCGAGAGCTGTTTCTTTCATCAACTGCAGGGGAACTTCTGGGTTGCGGTCGACCCGGTGCTCAAGGACCCCAAGGACATTTACGGCAAATGAACATGGACATGCTGCACCGGATCTCGGATACGCTGCTTGAGCGCCGCAAGGCAGACCCGGAAACTTCCTATACGGCACAGCTACTGGCCAAAGGGCCGGATTCGATCCTGAAGAAGATTGGCGAGGAATGCGCCGAGTTGATCATGGCAGGCAAGGAAGGCAACCGCCTGCACGTGGTCTGGGAGTCTGCGGATGTCCTCTATCACACGATGGTCCTGCTGGCCTTTTATGGTCTGACGATCGAAGATGTGCTGCAGGAGATGCGTCGACGCGAAGGCATTTCGGGAATCGACGAGAAAAAATCACGGAAAAGCTGAAACATGGAAAACTGCCTGTTCTGCAAAATCGCCGGCGGCCAGATTCCGTGTCGCAAGGTCTATGAAGACGACGACATCCTGGCCTTTCACGACATCAATCCGGCTCGCCCGGTGCACCTGTTGGTCATCCCCAAGCGGCACATCACGTCGCTGGCGACCGCCACCGAAGCCGATACACCGGTTCTCGGCAGGATTCTTGCCGTCGCCAACCGTTTGGCAACGGAACAGGGCAGCCCGGACGGCTTTCGACTGATCATCAATTCCGGACGTATCGGCCACCAGGAAGTTCAGCACCTGCACGCGCACATCGTCGGCGGACCGGACCCGGTCGGACCGATGCTCAAACGCGTCTGAACCACACCACCAACCACGGGCACCGGCGGCGCTGCCTGCGGGGCAAGCTGCCGAGTTTCACTTTAGATGGAGGCCTGACATGGGTTCTTTCAGCATCTGGCACTGGTTGATCGTTCTGGTCATCGTACTGTTGATTTTCGGCACCAAGAAGCTGCGCAACCTCGGCGCCGATCTTGGTGGTGCGGTAAAGGGTTTCAAGGACGGCATCAAGGACGCCACCACAGAGGACAAGCCGGCAGAGACGCCGTCTCCTCCGCCTGCTCCTGCACCGCCGCCACAAGTCGGCACCGGTCAGACCATCGAGGGGGAAATCAGGGAAAAGACCCGCAGCTAGTTACGGCGCCAGTCACGTGATCACACACACCAGGAACAGGCATCTGGATCGATCGGGGTGGGTAAGCCGCCCACGCGCTCGGCAGACGACCCCGCATTCCTTGCCCCGCCTGCAGACGGCTGCCAATGTTTGATATCGGCTTTTCCGAGATGCTGGTCATCGCCATCGTCGCACTGGTGGTGATCGGTCCCGAACGGCTGCCCAAGGTGGCGCGGACGGCCGGGCATATGCTCGGGCGTCTGCAACGTTATGTCAGTGACGTGAAGTCGGACATCAACCGAGAAATGCAACTCGAAGAGCTGAAGAAACTGCAGTCCGAGATCCGGGAGTCCGCGCACAGCGTTGAGCACAGTCTGAAGACAGAAATGCAGGCAGCAAGACAGGCGCTCGACCAGATCCCGGCAACGATTGCCAACGATATTCCTGCGCCGGCGGCGCTCGAATACCCAACCATCGCAGAATCGCCATCGGCTGCAACGGGCAACCCCCAACCACCAGCACCGACTGGCCCCTCGGTAGCTGAAGCTGCGCAACCCACCCGCACGCTCTGATCGCGATGAACCTCCCCGAAGACTCCTTTCTCTCGCACCTGGTCGAGTTGCGTGACCGCCTGATACGGGCGCTGATCGCGATAGGCATTGTCTTCATTTGCCTCTTCCCCTGGGCCAAGGAACTTTATGCCTTGTTGGCGCAGCCCTTGCTGGCGACACTGCCGCAAGGTGGTCAGATGATCGCGACCGACGTGATCGGGGTTTTTCTGGTGCCGATGAAAGTGGCGCTGATGGTGGCGTTCCTGATCGCCCTGCCCTACGTGCTTTACCAGGTCTGGGCTTTTGTCGCCCCCGGCCTCTATGCGCACGAGAAACGGCTGGCACTGCCGCTGGTTGCCGCGAGCGTGCTGCTGTTCTTTCTCGGCATGGCTTTCGCCTATTTCCTGGTCTTTCCCACGGTTTTCGGCTTCATGGCCACGGTGGCGCCCGAAGGTGTCGCGTGGATGACCGACATCGAGAAGTACCTCTCTTTCGTACTGACCACCTTCATCGCCTTCGGGGTGACTTTCGAGGTCCCGGTGGTGGTGGTCGTTCTGGTCCAGGCAGGGGTCGTTGAACTGGCCAAGCTCAAGGAATGGCGCCCCTATGTGATCGTTGGGGCGTTTGTCGTGGGCGCGGTGTTTACGCCACCCGACGTGATTTCACAACTGATGATGGCCATTCCGCTGTGCCTGCTTTTTGAGCTCGGGCTGTTGCTCGCGCGTTTTGTCAGCAAGGGCTCGCTACGCCGAACCGCACCGCTGGCACCGACAGCCGACTGGGCGCCGATGTCGGCTGCGGAAATGGACAAGGCGATCGAGGGACTGGGTCATCGGCCCGATGGCGACGACAAGCCGGCAAGGTCTCCCGATCCATCGCCGTGACCGGCTACGCTGCCGTCGTTGTGCTGCCTGCCCCGCTCAGGAAGGCACCTTCACCGGGCCGGCAACGGTGAGCTGATGCCTGACCGCTGCCCCTTCTTCGAATAGCCACAGACTACCGTTGGGCATCGTTATCCAGCGCTCGTTGTCGGTCAGCGGCACGGTGGCAATCACCGCAACCCGATCATCGGGTGTCGTGACGGCACTGAAATCAATGCTCAGATCCTGATCGCGCAGATGCGCAACGCTGAAAGGTGCTTGTCGGATGATGTAACTGAGCTGGTTGGAGCAGTGGGCGAACAGACAGTCGCCATTCGACAGCAGATAGTTGCAAGCGCCACGCGCTCCAAGCTCGACGGTCATTTGATGAAGTGCATCGAACAGACTGGCCTGCGTCGGCGCCCGGGAGCCAAAACGTTGGCGCAGATTCTGCAGCAGCCAGCAAAACGCGCGCTCGCTGTCGGTTTCGCCAACCGGCGTGAAACTGCCATCGAGTTGGGGCGAGAAATCAGGCAGGTTGCCGTTGTGGGCAAAAATCCAGTAACGCCCCCACAGTTCGCGCATGAAGGGGTGCGTGTTCTCCAGCGCTACCACCCCCTGCGTCGCCTTGCGGATGTGGGCAATGACGTTCTTCGAATGGATCGGGTAGCTGCGCACCAGTGCGGCTACCGGCGAAACGCAGGAAGGCTGCGGATCGAGGAACACGCGCGTGCCACGACCTTCAAAGAAGGCGATTCCCCAACCATCCGCGTGCACATCGGTGGCGCCGCCACGCGCCTGAAAGCCGGCGAAGGAAAAGCAGATATCCGTCGGCACATTGCAGTTCATGGCCAGCAACTGACACATCGATCTTGCCTCGGCTAGTCGCGCTCGCGGCGCTGCGGCGCGCGCTTGCCGATCCGGACGGTGGTTTCCAACACGTTGTTCTGGCGGCGCAACTTGAAGGCAACCGTCTCACCCGGCTTCTGACTGGCGATCAGGTCGAGCATGCCTTGCGGATCCTTGACCGCCGTGCCGTCGACAGCGAGCAGGATGTCGCCCGGCTTGATCCCGCCCGCATCCGCCGGGCTGCCGCGCAGGACGCCGGCAATCAAGGCGCCGTTGGTATCCGGCAGTCCAAAGGACTCCGCCAGATCGATACTGATCTCCTGTGCTTCGACGCCGATCCAGCCACGCGTCACGCTGCCACTCTGGATGATCTGCTCCATGACATTCCTCGCAATCGAGATTGGAATCGCAAAACCGATCCCGAGCGAGCCGCCTGAGCGCGAATAAATGGCCGTGTTGATGCCGATCAGATTGCCCTGGCTGTCTACCAGAGCGCCCCCCGAATTGCCCGGGTTGATCGCCGCATCGGTCTGGATGAAGTTCTCGAAGGTGTTGATTCCCAGATGCGAGCGACCCAGGGCCGAGATGATTCCCATGGTCACCGTCTGACCAACCCCGAAAGGATTGCCGATGGCCAGCGTGACGTCACCCACCACGACATTCTCCATTTTCCCGAGCGTGATTGCCGGCAGGACCAGTTCCTTGCCGTTCTGCTCGGTGATCTGGAGTACGGCAAGGTCGGACTCCGGGTCACTCCCGACAACACGGGCATTGAGGTTGCGGCCGTCGCTGAGGGCTATCTCGATCTGGTCGGCAGCCTCGACAACATGAAAGTTCGTGAGAATATAGCCGTTCTGGCTGACAATGACCCCCGAACCGAGTCCGGAGGTCCTTGGACCCTCCCCTTCGGCGCTGTCACCGAAGAAGTGACGGAATACCGGATCGTCAAATAGCGGATTACGACGCGCCTTGATCTTTTGTGAAGTAAAAATGTGCACTACCGAGGGCAGGGCTTTTTTCGCCGCGTCGCGAAAGGATGTGGCAGCAATTGCTGGCACCGCCGCCACCGCCGACTCCTGCAAGGCGACGACGCTGCTGCCGGCCGGAGGGCGCTTGCCCAGCCACTCCGGCTTGAGCGTGCTCACCACGAAGAGGATGGCGAGACCAACCGTCACCGTTTGTGCAAAAATCAGCCAGAGCCTGCGCATGGGCAAAACCGGAGCCAGTGAATGAAACGCGAGGAATTGTCACACTACCTGGACAAGTTGCTGGAGGCAGGGCGCTTCCGGGATTATTGCCCAAACGGCCTGCAAGTGGAAGGACGGCCTGAGGTCCAGCGCCTGCTCGCCGGCGTGACCGCCAACCAAAGCCTGCTTGATGTCGCGGTCGCCCGCGGCGCCGATGCAGTCCTGGTCCATCACGGCTGGTTCTGGCGCGGCGACGACTTGCGGGTCACTGGCCTGCGCAAGACGCGCCTGCAAACGCTGCTGAGACACGACATCAACCTCATCGCCTATCACCTGCCGCTCGATGCCCATCCCGAGTTCGGAAATAACGCGCAGCTGGGCAAACGACTCGGCTGGATTGCCGACGACCACTTCGGCGAACAGGAACTCGGCTGGCTGGGGCACCTGGAAAACCCGTGCGGCGTTTCGGCCATCGCCGATCGCGTCGGCCGCGAGTTGCAACGCCAGCCGCTGGTCATCGCCGGCGACGGACGCATGGTGAGCCGCGTCGCGTGGTGCTCCGGGGCGGCTCAGGGATTGTTCGAGCAAGCGATCGCGCTCGGCGTCGACCTCTACCTGAGCGGCGAGATCTCCGAACCGACGGTGCATCTGGCACGCGAGTCCGGCGTCGCCTATATTGCTGCCGGTCACCACGCCAGCGAACGCTACGGAGTACAGGCCCTTGCCGAACATCTGGCCGAGCGTTTCGCCCTGGACTGCGAATTCGTCGACATCGACAACCCTGTCTAACTACACGAGGAATTGCTATGAGCTATGTATTTCCACCCGCCCCGCGGGTCAGCGTCCCAGTCACCGGCGGCAGCGCCCTTTTCCCGGTACGCCGCATCTACTGCGTCGGCCGCAACTACGCCGACCACGCCGCCGAAATGGGGGCAGATACCCGCGAGCCACCTTTTTTCTTCAGCAAACCGGCCGATGCACTGGTACCCGGCGGCGGCGATATCGCATATCCCCCGGCAACCAGCAATCTTCAGCACGAGGTCGAACTGGTGGTGGCGCTGCGCGATGGCGGCGCCGATATCCTGCCCGAGCGGGCGCTCGAATACGTGTATGGCTACGCCGTCGGCCTCGATCTGACCAGACGCGATCTGCAGCAACTGGCCAAGGACAAGGGGCACCCCTGGGACATGGGCAAGGGCTTCGATCAGAGCGCGCCCATCGGAGCGATTCATCCGCTGGCCGCGCTTGACCACCCGACGCGCGGATCGATCTGGCTCAAGGTCAACGGCCAACTGCGACAGAGTGGCGATCTCCAGCAGATGTCCTGGAAGGTCGCAGAAGTGATTGCCAGGCTATCGGGCTATGTGGCGCTCGCGGCGGGCGATCTGATCTTCACCGGCACCCCTGCAGGCGTCTCCACTGTGGTCCGCGGTGACGTACTCGAAGCCGGGGTCGCCGGCGTCGGAGAACTGACGATCCGGCTCGTATGAAAATCCTCTCATCCTCGCTACCCCGACGACCAAAGCGACTCTTGACCTGTAAGGAGACTGTCATGCCCACCCTCTGCATTTCCTCGCGCGTGCGCCGCGGCGGCCCGGCCGGCAGTTTCCGGCTGCTCGCAGCGCTGCTCTTCACCGGCACGATGGCTCCGGCACTGGCCGAGGGCATCGAACCCCCGACCAAGGGACAAACCGTTTACGTGCCAATTTACTCGGAGATCAGGCACGGCAATGTCGCATCATCAGGCAAATCGGACAGCACACTGATGTCGGTACTGGTGAGCGTCCGCAACACCGACCCCAGCAACCCGATCCGGGTCGTCGCCGCGCCGTACTACAACACCGATGGCGTCCTGATTCGCAACTCGGTGCAGACGCCAAGAGTCATCGCCCCGTTCGGCACCTTCGAACTGTTCGTCGAACTGCGCGAGAACGCCGGGGGTTCCGGAGCCAATTATGCGATCAAGTGGGATGCCGCCACGCCGGTTTCCCCGCCGACCATCGAGGCCCTGCACTCGAAGTTCCAGGCGGGCTATTCGGTCGCCTTCATTTCGCGGGGACGTGCCATTTCGGAGCCTTGAGCATGCCGCGCAACCCGCACATGGACCCCGCAGATGTCGGCTGCCGGCACTGATCTCGATGCCCGATACACTGCGCGTGATCAAACTCACGACGACGCCGGACGACCACCGCATTGCGCAACTCGCGGCAGCGGCGATCGGTCTGTCCTTGATCGACGCGGCAATCCCGCTGCCACTGCCCGGAATCAAACCTGGCCTGGCCAACATCGTGACGCTGATTGTCCTGTCCCGCTACGGCTGGGTCGCAGCCGCCTGGGTCAGCGGTCTGCGGGTCTTTGCCGGCAGTCTGCTGCTGGGATATTTTCTCTCGCCGGGGTTTTTCATGAGCCTCACCGGCGCGCTCTTCAGTCTGCTCATGCTGGCCATGGCAATGCGCCTGCCACGCCGCTACTTCGGGCCCGTCAGTTGGAGCATCCTGGCCGCCTTTGCCCATATCGGGGGACAACTGCTGCTGGCCAGGCTGTGGCTCATTCCACATGATGGCCTGTTTTTTCTGGTGCCCTTTTTCGCAATGGCGGCACTCGTTTTCGGCCTCATCAACGGTCTCGTCGCCGCGCGTCTGCTTCTGGAGTTGCCGGCCAACGCCCTTCCGTGCAATGGCCACCCAGACCCTGAACAGAATTACCCCGTCGTATCCCCTCCGCCATTGTCCCGTGCGCGGGACAACGGCGAACCCTGAAACCCTTGCACATTGACGCCAGTGAGATCGAAAATGCCCGCCACCATCTGCCTGGCCTTCACCGGCGCCTCGGGCATGCCCTACGGGGTGCGCTTGCTCGAATGCCTGCTGGCAGCCGGGTGTCGTGTTCAGCTCTTGTATTCGCAGGTCGCGCAGATTGTCGCCAGGCAGGAAATCGGGCTGGAGCTGCCAGCGCGAGCGAGTGAGGCACGCGCCAGTCTGCAGCAACGCTATGCCACCTTGCCCGGCACGCTCGAGGTATATGGCCGGGAGGAGTGGTTCGCACCGCTGGCCAGTGGCTCCAATCCACCCGACGCCATGGTTGTCTGCCCATGCTCGATGGGAACGCTGGCGGCAATCGCGCAGGGACTGGCGAGCAGGCTGATCGAACGTGCCGCCGACGTGGTTCTCAAGGAGGGACGCAAGCTGGTTCTGGTACCGCGCGAGACGCCCCTGTCGGCGATCCATCTGGAAAACATGCTGCGCCTGTCCAGGGCTGGAGCCGTGATCCTGCCTCCCAATCCAGGGTTCTATCATCATCCCCGCCATGTCGAGGACATGGTTGACTTCGTGGTCGCCCGTATCCTCGATCAACTGCAGGTCAGCCATACCCTGCTGCAGCGCTGGGGAGAGGCGGAACCCGCCAGGTGAGCGCCGCTGACGCCGCGCACCGGCCCCCGGCGGCAACGCCGTTTGATCGGCAGCCGATGGGAAATCCCGTGTTACGCGCTCAGCGTCAGGCCCTGCTGCAAGCACACAGCGTCCCGGTCTGGCTGTCGTTGCGGAGGCCACGGGTTCAGTGACCGATACAACCCGCGCTCCGCTGGCGCTGGTAGCCTTGTTCTGTGCCGCAGAAACCTTCTCGATGGCCGGATTTGCACTGGTACCCTCGCTTCTGCCACGGCTTTCGGAGCAATGGTCGCTATCCGCGACGGAAGGCGGCTGGCTCGGCGGCATCTTCTTTCTCGGCTATATCCTCGCCGTTCCGCTGTTGGTCAGTCTGACCGATCGCCTTGACGCCAGGCGGGTCTACCTGGCCTGCGCTGGCTTGAGCGGAATCGCACTGGCCGGCTTTGCCAGCCTCGCGGACAGCCTTTCGGCCGCCCTGTGCTGGTGGTCGCTCGCCGGCCTGGGCCTGGCTGGCACCTACATGCCGGGCCTCAAGGCGATGACCGATCGCTTGCCGGTAGCCGTGCAATCGCGAGCAACCGCGTTCTACACCGCCACCTTCGGTGTCGGCGTGGGGCTTTCGTATCTCTGGATCGAACTGCTGCAGGGACTCATGCCCTGGCCTTCGCTGTTCGCTGTCGCGGCCGCTGGTGCCGCGTTGTCCGTGCTGCTGGTCTGGCGCGGCGTCTCACCGGGCAAGTCATCACTGCGACCCAGAGTCGGGCACGGCCAGTGGCGCAATGTCTTGCACGACAGACGCATCCTGGCGTTCTGCGGCGGCTATTTCGGACACAATTGGGAGCTCTTTGGCTTCCGGGCCTGGCTGGTGGCCTACCTGACCTGGATGCACGCCATGTCGCCTGACGCATGGACCGCAAGACCAGGGTGGATTGCCGCACTGGCGACCTTCCTGGCGGTGCCCGCCAGCATTCTCGGCAACGAAGGCGCGCAACACTGGGGCCGCAAGCGCTGGCTGCAGAGCGTGATGCCATTGTCTTGCATTCTGGCGCTCATCGTCGGCTTGTCGGGTAGTCAGTCGAGCCGCTTGCTGGTGCCCGTGATCCTCGTTTACGCTGCGAGCATGAACCTCGACTCGGCGGCGCTGACCGCCGGTCTGCTCACCGAAACCCCGCCCGAGCAACGCGGCACGGCGCTCGCACTGTATTCGTCGATCGGCTTTGCCGGCGGGTTCATCGGGCCCGTGGCCTTCGGAGCTGCACTTGACGCCTTCGGTCGCAACACTCACGCCGGCTGGGCTGCCGGTTTCGTGACCCTGGCCTGCGGAGTCGGCTGCGGGCGCTGGGCGATTGGCCGAATCGAAAGCCAGGGGAGCGGCATCGGGCGACAGTAGCCCGCAGAACAAACTCGTGTTCAGGCCACAAGGATATCCCTGCGCAAGATCCCCGGTCGCGCAGGTGGCCTTGCCTTTGCTTGGGAAGTCTTGCAGTATTCTCGCATGACCTCACCGAATTCGCTCGCCAGAAACCGTCGTCAGCGCAAGACACTGCTGCTGGTCCTCGGCTTACTGGTCCTCCTGGTTGTGCAACTCCTCGCTTATCAACTCTGGCTGAGCTACCGCGAGGAAATTCATGATGCCGAGACGAGGACCCGCAGCTATGCGGCCATCTTCGAAACCCGCCTCGACGCTACGCTACGCCGCACCGATGCCATTCTGCAGGGGATGACCCGTCACATCCCGGCACGGGCACTCTCCCGCCAGGCCTCGTCCGCCTACATCGGCGAAATGACCAGCGAACTCGACTCCCAACTGCTCAATTTCAGCGAACTCGTCGGCCTGCGCGTTTTCGATGTCGAGGGCGAGTTGCTGTACAGCTCGGATTGGGCCAACACCCCGCGCATCAACGTCGCCGACCGGCCATACTTCCGCGCCCTGCAGGACAAGCCACAAAATGGTCTGGTGTTCTCCGAAGTCATCGTGTCACGCGCCACGGACCGCCCCAGTCTGATTGTCGCCAGCCCACTGCGCGATGCGGATGGCGTCTTTCGCGGCATCGTTACCGCGGTACTCAACCTTGACCTCTACGCGGAGATCTTCCGCTCGGTGGACGTCGGAAGCGATGGGGTCATCTCCTTTCGCCGCAGCGACGACCACCGGCAAGTGGTACGCTGGCCGTCGGTACCCACCCAGACAATTTTCCACCGGCTCGAACGCTATCCCTTCTATTTCATTATCGGCATCAGTCGCGATGAGTTGCTGGCCGGTTGGCGGACACGCGCCCTGGTGGTGGGGGTTTCAGGGCTGCTGTTGCTGATGCTCCTGGCGGGACTGCTACGCCGCCTGTGGCACAGCGAGCAGCGCGAGGCCAAGGTATTGGCCGACCTGATCGACAGCGAACAACAACAACGAGCCAACAGCCAGCGGCTCGAGATATTCGAACGCCTGGCAGAAAATGCCGGACAGGGAATCGGCATGGCTCACCCGGAAGGCACCATCCTCTATGCCAACCCGGCGCTTCGCCAGATGCTCGGAATACCCCTCGACGCGACATGCAGCACGTACTCCTTCACGCAGTTCTACAGCGGGGAGAACGCCACGAGATTGCACGAAGAGGTGCTGCCAAACGTTCTCTCGTTGGGGCGGTGGACAGGTGAACTGGACTTGTCCGCGCTCGACGGACGGCGGATCCCGACGATCCATACCTTGTTCGTCGTCCACGACGTGGCTGGTGACGATCCGATCATCGCCAATGTGCTCGCCGACCTCAGCGAGCGGCAACAGATGGAGGAAACCAACCGCCAGTTGCTGGCCGAAATGGAAACGCTCCTCGCCAACGCACTGGTAGGCATCGTACACCTGCGGCACCGTCGAGTGGTTTCGTGCAACCGGCGTCTTGAGGAGATCTTCGGCTATCTCCCGGGGGAACTGATCGGCAGAACGTCCGAATGCTTTTACCCTTCGAACGAGGTCTTCGAACAGATCGGTACCCGGGCTTACGGCATCGTCGCCGAAGGCCGAAATTTCCGGGCCGAACTGATGCTGAGACGCAAGGATGGCAGCCTCTTCTGGGGCGTGCTGACCGGACGGGCCATCGACCCCAGCCAACCACAGGAAGGCAGCATCTGGGTCTACGCCGACATCTCGGAGCAGCGTCAGGCGGAGGAAGAATCCCAGAACCTGTTGCAGGCTGTGGAACAAAGCCCCGTGGCCATCGTCATCACCAACCGCAATGCCGAGATCGAGTACGTCAATCCGAGCTTCACGCGCGTAACCGGTTATACGCGGCTTGAAGCGATCGGCCAGAACCCGCGCATTCTGAAATCCGGCCTGGTCCCTCTTGAAACCTACAAGACGCTGTGGCAAACCTTGCTCGCGGGCAAGGTCTGGAACGGCCTTCTCCACAACCGGCGCAAGAATGGCGAACTGTTCTGGGAAAAGGCCTCGATTGCCCCGGTATTCGGCGATCACGGCGAGGTGACGCACTATCTGGCAGTCAAGGAAGACGTCACCGAGCGCCTGCAAGCGGAGAAGCTGCTGCGCGAGAGCGAGGAGGCCTTCCGCCACCTCTTCGAAGACGCCAAGGACCCCCTGCTGCTGCTCCAGGATGGACACTTCATCGACTGCAACACAGCCACCCTGGAACTTCTCGGCTACCCTTCCAAGGCCGAGTTTCTCGGACGCAACCCGGAAGACATCTCGCCGGCCTGCCAACCCGACGGCCAGTCATCGAAGGAGAAAGCCGCAGCGATGATGGCTACCGCACATCGCTGCGGCTACCACCGTTTCGAGTGGACGCACCAGCGCGGGGACGGCACACCGGTTCCGGTCGAGGTCACGCTGACCCCGATCACCCTGCGTGGCGAGGTGATCTTGCACACCCTGTGGCGCGACATCAGCGACCGGCGCATCACCGAAACGCGCTTGCGCCTGCTGGCCGGGGTTTTCGAACACAGTGCCGAAGCGATCATGGTCAGCGACCGGGACAACCGCATTCTGGAAGTCAACAAGGCCTTCTGTCGCCTCACCGGCTACAGTGCCGAGGAAGTCCGCGGCAAGGATCCACGTCTCCTGTCTTCCGGGCGATCGGCTCCGGAAGAGTATCGAGCGATGTGGCATTCGATCACCTGCAGTGGCCACTGGCAAGGCGAGATCTGGGATCGCCGCAAGGATGGCAGCGTGTACCCGAAATGGCTCTCGATTTCGACCATGCGCGCTGCCGATGGCGACATCGAACACTATATCGGCAGCTTCGTCGACATCTCGGAGCGCAAGGCTGCCGAAGAAAAGATCAGTCATCTGGCACATTTCGACACTCTGACCGACCTGCCCAACCGCTCCAACCTGCAGGGCCGGCTCGATCAGGTCCTGGCCTCGGCGCGACGAGACGGCCATCGCCACCCGGTAGCCGTGATGTTCCTTGATCTCGACCGCTTCAAGAATATCAACGACACTCTCGGTCACCACGTCGGCGATGCGCTGTTGCTCGAAGTGTCCAAGAGGCTGACGGCAAGCGTGCGCGAGAGCGACGTGGTGGCACGCCTTGGCGGCGACGAGTTCGTCGTCGTATTGACCGGGGCCGACGCCGTTGCTGCCGAGCGAGTGGCGGCGAAAGTGCTCAAGGCCCTGTCGCAACCGTGTCAAATCGACGGGCATGGGCTGCATACGACGTCGAGCATTGGCATTGCCGTCTTCCCCGGAGATGGCGAAACCGTCGAAATCCTGATGCGCAATGCCGACGCCGC
Source organism: Candidatus Accumulibacter propinquus (assembly GCA_016714935.1). Taxonomy (GTDB): domain Bacteria; phylum Pseudomonadota; class Gammaproteobacteria; order Burkholderiales; family Rhodocyclaceae; genus Accumulibacter; species Accumulibacter propinquus. Next base: position 51,683 of record JADKBU010000009.1, read on the forward strand.
GATGTATCACGCGAAATCGGCCGGACGCAACAACGTGCAGTTCTTTACCGCGAGCATGAACGAGGCCGCCAGGGACCGACGACAACTCGAGGAAGATCTGCATCTGGCCCTGCAGCAGGGCCAGTTTGTACTGCATTACCAACCGCAGATCGACGCCCAGCAGCGTGTTTTCGGAACCGAGGTGCTGCTGCGTTGGCAGCATCCCGAACACGGGCTGGTCGCACCGGCCAGATTCATCCCCTTGGCCGAAGACACCGGGCTGATCGTGCCGATCGGGCACTGGGTACTGGAAACCGCCTGCGCACAGATCACCGCGTGGGCAACCGATGCCCGGACTCGCGAGTTGCAGGTGGCGGTCAACGTCAGCGCACGCCAGTTCCGCCAAGCCGATTTCGTCGACCAACTACGGGAGCTACTGGAGCGTAGCGGCGCCGAGCCGACACGCCTGAAACTCGAACTGACCGAGAGCCTGGTGCTGGACAACGTCGCCGATACCATCGCCAAGATGCATGCCATCAAGCTGCTTGGCGTAACTTTCTCGATGGACGACTTCGGCACCGGCTATTCTTCGCTTTCCTACCTGACCCGGTTACCGCTCGACCAGCTCAAGATCGACCGGGCATTCGTCCGCCGCCTCCCGGACAACCAGAACGACGCGGTAATCGCTCAGACCATCGTCACCATGGGACGCAGCCTCGGCCTGAAGGTGATTGCCGAGGGGGTGGAAAATGAAGCCCAACGCCAGTTCCTTGCCAATCACGGCTGCCACGGCTACCAGGGCTTCCTCTTCAGCCGCCCCTTGCCGGTCGAAGCTTTCGAACAGTTCCTGAGGGAGAAGCCGATCTGACCCGCCGGCACCCGAGCCGGCAGGCTGTCGGATCAACCTTGCAGAGGCAGCGTCAGCAACAGCTTCTTGATCGGCATCGGCAATGCCGCCGCAGCGACGTTCTCCAGAGGCAGCCATTGCCAACGCACTTCCATTGCCCGCAGGCCTGCGATTTCGACCTTGCAGAGCAGCACATCGATGGTCAGACGGAAGTGCGTGAAGGCGTGGGTAACTGGCGGCAGGCTTTGTGTATCCACCAGACGACAGCCCTGGTTCTCGGCGAAACGTTCGGCAGATTCGCCTGACCATTCAGGCAAGCTCAGCAGACCACCCCAGATGCCACTAGGCGGGCGACGTTCGAGCAGCACTCGTCGGCCATCGCAAAACAGCAACAGGCGGCTGAGACGTTGCGGCAGCACCTTTGGTTTCGGGCGTTGAGGAAAGTCGGTTTGCCGACCCTCGTACCGGGCGACGCAGATTCCCTGCAAAGGACAAGTGTCGCAACTGGGCTTGCGACGGCTGCAGACAGTGGCCCCGAGATCCATCATCCCTTGGGTATAGGTTTCGATGTCGCTTTCCGGGAGTAGCGATTCGGCCAGATCCCACAACACGCGTGCGTCGCGTGCCGGCGAGTCGCCACCGGCGATACCGAAGCAACGCCCGAGCACGCGCCTGACGTTGCCATCGAGAATGGCTGCCCGACTGCCAAAGGCAAAAACGCTGATCGCCGCCGCGGTGGAGCGGCCAATTCCAGGCAGTTGGGCATTGTCGGCCGGTTCGGCAGAGAAGCCCCCGCCACGCTCGTGGACAAGGATTTGCGCGCAGCGGTGCAAATTTCGTGCGCGCGCATAATAGCCAAGACCAGACCACTGTTCCAGCACGCTCTCGAGCGGCGCTGCGGCAAGCACTTCCAGCGTCGGAAAGCGTTCCAGAAATCGAGCAAAATACGGAATCACGCTGCGCACCTGCGTTTGCTGCAGCATGACCTCGGATAGCCAGATGCGGTAGGCGTCGCCGCCCTGCTGCCATGGCAGGTCGTGACGACCGCTCATCTTCTGCCAGGCGATCACCCGTTCGGAGAAACTCGGGACGAAGGACGACCGAGCCGCCTTCATCCCCGAGGCAACAACCTCTGGCGTGCTGCCCATCGGCCTAAAAACGATGACAAGGGTCGATCTGCGGACTCACTTCAGCAACCTGACACCGACCACCCGCATGGCGCCGGGCCAGCAGAATCGTCTCGACACGCGCCGGTCGCACGGCGATAATCACGAACCTGGGCCGATAGTCGGCGCGCCGCATCCACTGCTTGTGCAGGGAACCGACTCAAGGGCATGCAAGCGCTGGCGATGTGCTTTGTGACGCACTCCAAGGCTGCAGGTGACATCGCGGAAGTCTCTCCTTTCTCTATCGACCGGGAATCTTAGCATGCCTCGACAACATCTCCGGATTGCCTGATGAACCTTACTCTTGCCTCTCCGGAGTGCCCGGAAGCAGCAACGCTCACCCCGCCCTGCGGGGACTGGTGAAGTTGGCCGTTCGCTGGCAGCGAGCGAGTTGATCTGCCTTGATTTTCGCGAGGCCTTGGGGTGCTTTGCCACCGGCGTCACGGTGCTGACCGCGCTTACCCCTGACGGGGAGCCAATCGGAGTGACGATCAGTTCGTTCAACTCCGTTTCGCTGCAACCGCCCCTGATCCTCTGGAGCTTGGCATGCGCCTCGCCCAGACTGGAGGCCTTCCGACTGGCCAGGCATTATGCAGTGAACGTCCTGACGGCAGATCAACAATGGCTCTCCGACTGCTTTGCCAAGCGCGAGGATGACCGTTTCCGCGAGGTGGAGTTCACTGCAGGGTTGGCCAGCGTGCCACTGATCAAGCACTGTTCGGCGTGGTTCGAGTGCCGCAACGAAGCGCAGTACCCCGGCGGCGACCACCTGATTTTCGTGGGTCGTGTCGAGCGCTTCGCCCGTGGTGAGCCGGCAGCGCCCCTGCTCTTCCATGCCGGCCGCTATCGGCGAATCAGCGATTAGACTGGCGGTCGATGCTGCCCGCGCGTCTGCGTTCGCGCGGCCAGACTGCCGCCGGCACGCCTGTAGCGAAAGGCGATGACCACGGCGCACCACAGCAAGTATCGCCGCGCAACTCCCTCCGCAATAGTTTCGGCAATGCCCTCCGGGCAGATTGCCTGGTATTCGCCCCCCGAAAGCACCGCACAATAGCCAGCGTCAAAAAGGCGAGAAAATCTGCCGTTACGGGATATGGACGGAATAGGCGATCGTCGCCGCAGAACGTACCGACGCCGCGCTCTTGCAAGAATTAATGCTCACCCACGTCCGGTAAAAAACCAGATGCAGCGCTGGACTGCGTTGACGGAAAATGGCGCGCATTGCTTCCGCTGTGACGCATTTTTTCAGCGTTGTCAGCGTGGATTTATCCGGAACGGACAAATACCTGGCCAATGTGTTTGGAGGTTGATCCCGGGGCTGTTGCAATTATTGGATTTTGGTGTATAAAGCGATTTTCTTCAAGGAGAAGTATATGGCAACCTACAAGGAACTACTCGCGCAACGTGCGCTGTTGGAAAAAGCGATCGAAGAAGCACGGCAAGCAGAGTTGGCGGATGCCATCGCCCGGACCAGGCAGTTGATTGCCGAGCATGGTTTGACGGCCACCGATCTCGGCTTCAAAATGACCGGTGCGGGCGCAGGAATCATTGCTGCAAAAATCAGGACGCCAGTAGCCATCAAGTACCGTGGCCCGAACGGCGAAACCTGGTCAGGTCGAGGGAAAGCACCGAACTGGCTGACCAGCCTTGAAGCACAGGGCCGACACAAGGACGAATTTCTCGTTTCCCCATAGCAGCGGATAGCGCGATTTCGCTAGTTTTCATAACTTCGAACGATTGTGCGACTGGCCTGCCAGGTATAAAGATGTGCGGCAGCTTGCTGCACGGGTTGATAATTGCACGACCGACATCAAGGCCGGCAGAATAATCGCTGCTGCTTGCTACTGGCATTGCGGTATGCCTGGCCATGCGTTCGCCGGAGATTATGTTGCCCACCGACCGGGTCGGTTCGGAATACACAAGGCAGTAAGGGAAGCCGGAAAATGAACGTCGTGGTTACCGGGGGTACAGGCTATATCGGCTCGCACGCCTGTGTTGCACTGCTGGCGGCGGGCCACGCTGTCACTGTCATCGACGACCTGTCGAACAGCCGCGTCGAGGTGCTCGATCGTGTTGCACGGATCGCTGGGCAGCGGCCGGTGTTCTTTCTTGGCGATGTCCGGGACCGAGCGCTTCTGCGGCAGGTCTTCTCCACGTCGCAAGTCGATGCCGTCATCCATTTTGCCGGGCTTAAAGCGGTTGGCGAATCGGTAGCGCAGCCTCTGCGCTATTATGATTGCAACGTCGGCGGGGCAATTGCCTTGTGCGAAGTAATGGCGGAAGTGGCGGTGAAGACGCTGATTTTCAGTTCCTCGGCCACGGTCTACGGCGACCCGGCCACGGTACCGATTCGGGAGGATTTCCCGCGCTCGGCGACCAATCCCTACGGTGCCAGCAAGTTGATGATTGAAGACATCCTTGCCGATCTGGCGCACGCTGACAAGGAATGGCGGATTGCGCGGCTGCGTTATTTCAATCCGGTCGGCGCACACGAAAGCGGCCTGATTGGCGAGGAACCGAATGGCGTACCGAACAACCTCCTGCCTTACGTGGCACAGGTGGCCGACGGAACGCGCCAGCAGTTAAGCGTTTTCGGCAGCGATTATCCGACGCCCGACGGCACGGGAGTACGCGATTACATCCATGTAATGGATCTCGTCGAAGGTCACCTTGCCGCACTCAATTATCTGCTTGCCAATGGTGGGCTACTGACGGTTAACCTTGGTACCGGTTGTGGATACTCGGTACTCGACATGATTCGTGCCTTCAAGACTGCCAGTGGTCGGCCAATACCCTACGCCCTGGTACCACGTCGGGCAGGCGACGTCGCGACATGCTACGCAGACCCGCAACGAGCCGCAGAATTACTGGGATGGCAAGCACGACGAGATATCGACCAGATGTGCCGCGACGCCTGGCGCTGGCAACAACAGCGCGCAGAAATCTAGCCGGCATGGCGACCTACGCCATCGGCGACATTCAGGGCTGCTTCGACTCGCTGCAGCTTCTGCTCGAAAAATGCCGTTTCGACGCCACAAGCGATCGCCTGTGGCTGGTCGGCGATCTGGTCAACCGTGGCCCACGCTCCCTGGACACCTTGCGCTTCGTGCGGGATCTCGGCAGCGCCGCAATTACTGTCCTGGGAAATCACGACCTCTACCTGCTGATGACGGCAGCAGGACTTGGCAGGCGAAGTCGGGGTGATACGCTGGACGAGATCCTCAATGCAACGGACCGTGAAGATTTGCTCGACTGGCTGCGTCATCGCCCACTTTGCCACCACGAAGGCGAGTATTGCATGGTTCATGCCGGATTGTTGCCGCAGTGGACGGTAGCCCAGGCACGCGCGCTGGCGGCGGAGGTTGAGGCGGCACTCAGCGGCCCCACTTACCTGGATTTTCTGGCCAACATGTGGGGTAGTGAACCAGCGGCGTGGAGCGAGGAACTGGTGGGCTGGCCTCGCTTGCGAGTGATCGTCAACGCGATGACCAGGATGCGCTTCTGCTCGCCCGCAGGCGTGATGGAATTCAAGACCAAGGGCGAGTTGTCGGCGGCTCCCGAAAATCACCTTCCATGGTTCGAGGTCCCCGGCCGACGCAGCGCCACCGACGTGCTCGTCATCGGCCACTGGTCGGCGCTCGGACTACGGGTCGAGCCCAACCTGCTGGCGCTCGATTCCGGCTGCTTCTGGGGCCGCCACCTGACCGCGATCCGCCTCGAAGACCGCATGTTGTTCCAGGTTGACTGCTCGGCATGCGAAGCAGAAAACGCCTGAACCATCCGGCAAGCTGCAGATAAGGGGGTGGGCTCAATGCGATCACGTAACCGGAGCTTCTGGATGTGGGCTGAGGCGTTCGACCTTCTCCAAGGTGCGGAGCAACTGCAACGGCGTTTTTTTACGCTGGAATCCCTGCACTCCGTACCCTCCTGGGAGCCATCGGTCGATCTGTTCGAGAACGGTGATGAACTCAGACTTCTGGTCGCTCTGCCCGGCGTCAATTCGCGACAGGTGGAAGTCGTCCTGGACGAAGCTGGCCTGCTGGTGCGAGGTCAGCGCCCGCTGCCGCCAGCTTTCCATCGCGCCGCGATCCACCGCCTGGAGATCCCCTACGGGCGGTTCGAGCGCCGCATTTCGCTGCCACCCGGTGACTTCCAACTGCACGAACAATTCCTCGAGGACGGTTGCCTGGTACTCGTCCTGCACCCCATGGCATGAGCCAAGAGCATGCGAACTGACAGGACAGATGCCAATCGCGACACACGTGCGACCGGCACCGGTGTCCTGGTGATACCCGATGATGCGATGGTCATCGTCCCGGTGCGCAATGTGGTACTGTTTCCAGGCATGATCCTGCCGCTGACCATCGGCCGTGAACAGTCGATACTGGCTGCGCAGCAGGCCGTGAAGACGGAGCGACCGGTTGGCATACTCCTGCAGCGGGACGCCGAGATCGAAACGCCGGGCCCCGACGATCTGTGCCTGGTCGGTACCGTAGCCAACATTCTGCGTTACGTGACTCTCCCGGACAACACGCATGTCATCGTCTGCCAGGGGCTGCAGCGCTTTCGGGTCGCCGAATACCTGCATGGCTATCCCTTCCCGGTGGCGCGGATCGGACGCATCGACGAACCGGAGGCGACCGACAGCGAGATTGAAGCGCGCCTGATCCAGCTTCGGGAGCGCGCGCTCAAAGTCCTGCAATATCTGCCGCAAGTCTCACAGGAACTGGGCAACGCGGTCAAGGGGATTGCCCAGCCGGGCGCTCTTGCCGACCTGGTGGCCAGTGTTACGGAACTCAAGATCGCCGATCGCCAGCGAGTCCTCGAATCCATCGACCTGACACAACGACTAGACATCGTTCTCGACTGTCTGCTTGGGCGTCTCGAGGTGCTGCAACTGTCACGCGAACTCGACGAGCGAACCAAGGCGAGCATCGATCAGCGGCAACGCGAATACCTCTTGCGTGAGCAATTGAAGTCGATCCAGAAGGAACTCGGTGAGGGTGATACGGGCAATGTGCTTGAAATGCAGGCGCTGCATAAAGCGATCGCCGACGCACAGATGCCCGAAGAGGTCGCGAACCAGGCCAACAAGGAGTTGAAGCGCCTAGAGCGCATGTCTGACGGTTCGGCCGAGTACTCGATGCTGCGCACCTACCTCGATTGGCTGGTCGAACTGCCTTGGCAGGAGCCTGAGCCCGATCGTATCGAGATTGCCGACGCCCGCCGCATCCTGGACGCCGATCACTTCGGTCTTGACCAGATCAAGAAGCGCATCATCGAGTTTCTTGCGGTACGCAAGCTCAACCCGAGCGGCCACGGGCCAATTTTGTGCTTTGTCGGCCCACCTGGCGTCGGCAAGACCTCGTTGGGACAGTCAATCGCCAAAGCGCTCGGGCGCAAGTTTGTGCGCGCCTCTCTCGGCGGCGTTCACGACGAGGCCGAAATTCGCGGCCATCGACGCACCTATATTGGCGCCCTACCCGGGAACATCATTCAGGCCATCCGCAAGGCTGGAACGCGGGGGTGCGTGATGATGCTCGACGAAATCGACAAGCTCGGCAGCGGCATTCAGGGCGACCCGTCGGCCGCACTGCTGGAGGTCCTCGACCCGGAACAGAACAACACCTTCCGCGACAACTACCTCGCTTTGCCCTTCGACCTGTCACGAATGCTGTTCATCACCACGGCCAACGTGCTGGACGGCATTCCGGGACCGCTTCGGGACCGCATGGAGATCATTCATCTGCCCGGCTACACGCAGGAAGAAAAGCTGCAGATCGCGCGACGTTACCTCGTCGGGCGCCAGATCGACCAGAATGGCCTCAAGCAAGGTCAGATCGAGCTGTCTGATCCAGCGCTCGTGGCGCTGATCCGCGATTACACGCGCGAGGCCGGCGTGCGCTCGCTCGAACGGCAGATCGCTGCGGTCTGCCGGCGCGCCGCGGTGAATATCGCCGAGGGCACGGTATCGGCGATGCACGTCGAGGAAAGCGACCTGGCCGGGATACTTGGGCCCAGCAAATTCGACAACGAAGTCGCGCTGCGCACCGGCCTGGCCGGGGTAGCCACCGGTCTGGCATGGACACCGGTCGGTGGCGACATACTGTTCGTAGAAGCCAGCCGTACTAGCGGTGACGGCAAGCTGATCCTCACCGGGCAACTTGGCGAAGTGATGAAGGAATCCGCTCAGGCGGCGCTAACCCTGGTCAAGACGCATGCCGGCAGCCTCGGCATCGATGGCGACTGCTTCGAGAAGTGCAGCGTCCATGTGCACGTCCCGGCAGGCGCCATTCCGAAGGATGGCCCAAGTGCGGGCGTGGCGATGTTCGTCGCGCTGGCTTCGCTGTTCACCGATCGCCCGGTACGCAACGACACCGCGATGACCGGCGAGATCAGCCTGCGCGGACTCGTCCTGCCGGTCGGCGGCATCAAGGACAAGGTATTGGCTGCGATGCGCGCCGGCATCGAGCGGGTGATGTTGCCGGCCAGGAATCGCCGGGACCTTGAGGAGGTTCCAGAAGAGGCGAAAAAGCGGCTCGAATTCGTATTCCTGGAAAACGTGGAGGACGCGGTGCGTCATGCGATAGCACGATAATCCGCCGCGCCCCCCACCGAACGGCGGTTGGTGCTACGTGACCAGCAGCAAACTCTCATCCCACTTGGCGTGTTTCTCCAGGCCGAGAAGATTGGCGATCGTCGCGGCGATATTGGAAAGCCCGGCGCCGGGATCCTGCCTGAGAGCCAGTTTGCCGCCGGTCACGTTGTCGTAGAGGATCAGAGGCACCGGGTTCAGCGTATGCGAAGTCTTGGCCTTGAACGATCCATCCGGGTTCTGCGCGGGTTGCCTGGTCTTCTTGTCGATTTCGTACATCTCGTCGGCATTGCCGTGATCAGCGGTGATCAGCGCCACGCCGCCGAGTGCGTTGATCACCGGCAGGATGCGTGCCAGTTGCAGATCGACCGCCTCGATGGCCATCGTCGCCGCGCGGAAGCTGCCGGTGTGACCGACCATGTCGCCATTGGCGAAATTGCAGCGCAAGGTCCGGTACTGGCCACTCTTCAGGGCTTCGATCATGGCATCGGCGATTTCCGCTGCCTTCATCCACGGCCGTTGCTCGAAGGGCACCACGTCGCTCAATACTTCCTGATAGGTCTCGCCGGCGAACTTGTTTGAGCGATTGCCATTCCAGAAATAGGTCACATGCCCGAATTTCTGCGTTTCCGAGCAGGCAAACTGGGTAATGCCTGATTTGGCAAACCACTCGCCCATGGTGTCGAGAATGGCTGGTGGATCGACCAGAAAGCGTTTCGGGAGCTTGAGGTCGCCGTCATACTGCAACATCCCAGCGTAGGTCACGTTGGGCACGCGCACGCGGTCGAACTTGTCGAAAGTGGCCTCTTCAAAGGCGCGCGTGATCTCGATCGAGCGGTCGCCGCGAAAGTTGAAAAAGACTACCGAGTCACCGTCCTCGATGGTACCAACGGGCCGGCCGCCGCTGGCGATCACGAATGGAGGCAGATCCTGGTCAATCGTTCCTGGAAACTTGAGACGCAATGCCTCTACGGCAGCCGAAGCACGGTCGTACTGTTCGCCCTCGCCGAGGACATGCGTGCGCCAGCCCTTTTCGACCATGCTCCAGTTCGCCTCATAGCGATCCATGGTGATGTTCATCCGGCCACCACCCGAAGCGATGCGGGCGTCGAATCCGCCACTGCTCACGTCGGCCAGGAAGGCCTCGAAAGGCAGCAGATAGTCGAGGGCACTGGTTTCCGGGACGTCACGCCCGTCGATCAGGATGTGAATCCGCGCCACCGGCACGCCTTCTTGCTTGGCGCGCAGGACCAGGGCTTGCAGATGATCGATATGGCTGTGCACATTGCCATCGGAAAAGAGGCCGATGAAGTGCATCACCCCGCGGCCGGCCTTGGCCCCGGCAATGACCTGCCGCCAGGCCGCGCCCTCCCAGATCGACCCGGAGGCTATCGCTCCGGCAACCAGGGCTGCGCCCTGGCTATAAACCTGCCCGGCGCCAATGGCATTGTGACCGACTTCGGAGTTGCCCATGTCTTCGTCGGAAGGCATGCCCACGGCGGTACCGTGGGCGCGCAAGGTGATATTCGGGTACTTGGCAAAGAGATGGTCGAGGGTGGGTTTCCTGGCAGCAGCGATGGCACTGCCGACATCGGATTTGGCAATGCCGTAGCCATCCATGACGATCGTGACGATGGGGCCCTGAATTCCAGGGAAAGAGGCAGACTTCTGCAACATGATGGATTCCTGGGGAGGTGGAGAGTTGGGAGCAAAGGCCACTGCGCATCGGCAAGCAGCGGCGTCTGTACCAGTATACCGCAAGCCTCTTCTGGCAGCCGCGGTAAGCTGGGCCAACTACGGCGATTACTGCTCCTGGAGGCTGGCTGATGAGGCTACCCGCTTGATCCGGTGCCGCAAGCGCGTACGCCTGACCTTGAGCTTGGCGTGCCGGTTCCCGGATCCGCTTCTGCGCGTTCGCCGCCGGGCCCGGTAGCGCGCGACCAGCAGGGCGATCTTGCCGACCAACAGCAGCAGGAGCAACAGCCAGACTAGGGGATACTGCAGAATTTCCTTGAGCAGTTGCCAGACTTCCCCAGTAGGGTTCGAGCCTGCTGGCGGGGTCAAGGGTTGTGGGCCACGGGCACCGCGTTGTTCCATGCGCTGCTCAAGCGAGCCGGCAGCCGGCTGGACGATGGCCAGCGAAGCATCGCCGTGCCCAAACGACAATTCCCCGCCACGCGCAGCGTAGTGGAAACCTTCGATGCCGGCCAATGAGAAGGTGACCTTCCCATCCGGATCGATGCGTGCGTCCGTGGCTGCGGTGAGTACCTCAACAACCGAGCCCTCGAATTCGAGGACCAGCGCGGCGATTCTCTCACCTGCGTCGGAAGCCGCGTTGGGGTCGGATGTCGCCTGGCGGGACAACGACGGGCCCCGGTTCGGTTGTGTCTTCCCGTCCACCATCGGGCGCAAAGTTGACAGAGCGTCCGACGGATCGATCCCGGCCACTCCCGAATTGCCGTCTTCGACCACTCCCAGGTGTCCAGGCCAGGACTCTGACGACACCCGGTCGCTGCCCGGCATGCGGTTGGCGGGAGAAACGGGGCGGCCATCATTTTCCACCGCTGAACGGAAATGCCCGAGTGTATCCGCGACGGCTGACGGACGCGTGCCTTCAGGAACTCGCGCCACAGCAGCGGCCTCCGTTTGCTGCCGAGCAATTCCGACGTTCGGCGTCCCCTCGGGCTGGGTAATGGGATGCGCACGAGCATTCCCGACCAACTGTACCGTCACCAGCAACCCCACTACCAGGCAGCATCGCGTCCAGCGTGAGATCATTGCGGAAGTCCCAAGGACGTGGTGACCACGACGCGGAAGACTTGCATTCATCGATCTGCTGCCATGCGCCAAGCCTTACGGCCACTGTACAAGTTATAGAATAATCGAAAACACACCCGTTGAGCGCTACTTTCTCCCGGCAAACACAGGGCTAGGGGCGTTTGCCGGGCAACCTCGGGCGATCACCAGATGGACAAAACGGCTCAACAATCGACGGCTTGGCATTGCCTCGACCTTGAAACAGCGGCGGCGCGCCTTGAAGCCCGCTTCGACGACGGATTGCGCGAAGACGAGGTACTTGAGCGCCGGGCGGTGCACGGCGAGAACCGCATGACACCGAAAGCAGGCAAGGGGCCAATACTCCGCCTTGCTCTGCAGTTCGGTCAGCCGCTGGTTCTGGTCCTGCTGCTGGCCGGTACGGTAACCGCGCTGCTCGGCGAATGGGTCGATGCCGGGGTGATCTTTGGCGTCACTCTGATCAACGCGGTGATCGGCTTCATTCAGGAAGGTCGCGCTGAGAATGCTTTGGCTGCGCTGGCCCGCTCAATAAAAAGCGAAGTTACCGTCCTGCGTGGTGGCTGCAAACAGCGCCTTTCCTCGACTGCACTGGTGCCCGGCGACGTCGTTCTGCTGACGGCAGGCGACAAGGTTCCAGCAGACCTGCGACTCTTCCTGGCCAGAGACCTGCGGGCCATTGAAGCCATGCTGACCGGTGAGTCGACTGCGGTTGCCAAGCACGACGATGTGCTGCCGGAGGACACCTCGCTCGCCGATCGCTGCAACATGGCTTACGCGGGCACGGTGATGATCAGCGGCCAGGGGGCCGGCGTGGTGGTGGCCACCGGCGACCGTACCGAAACCGGCCGCATTTCGCGACTGATCGCCGATACCCCGGATCTTGCGACGCCGCTCACGCGCAGAATGGCGGTATTCAGCAACTGGCTGCTGATTGCCATCGGCTTGCTGGCAGTGCTCACTTTTGCCGTCGGCCTGGGGCGCGGCGAGTCGGCATTTTCCATGTTCATGGCCGCGGTGGCACTCGCGGTTGGCGCGATCCCCGAGGGGCTGCCGGCAGCGATGACCATCACCCTGGCTATCGGCGTCTCGCGCATGGCCAAACGGCGGGCCATCATCCGCAAGCTGCCGGCCGTCGAGACACTGGGCAGCACAACCGTCATCTGTTCGGACAAGACCGGTACGCTGACCGAAAACCAGATGACAGTGCGCGAGCTGTACGCAGGCGGCCTCCGCACGACAGTCAGCGGCAACGGCTATGCGCCCGGCGGCAAGATCGGCGAGGGCACGAAGATCGGCGGCGCGTTACGGGAATGCTTGCTGGCCGGCGTACTGTGCAACGATGCTGCGCTGCACAAGGCCAACCGGCACTGGGAGGTCGTCGGAGACCCGACCGAGGGTGCACTGCTGGTCGTCGCACGCAAGGCAGGGTTCGACGAAGGGACTCTGCAGAAACTGTTTCCCCGCCTCGATGGAATCCCGTTCGACTCTACACGCCAGTACATGGCGACACTGCACGACATCGAAGGCGTCCGCCTGGCCTATTACAAAGGGGCGCTCGAACAGTTGCTGCCGCACTCGCGGAGCATGCTCGATGCCGATGGGCTGGCAGTCGCTGTACGCCAGAAGGAGATCGAGCTCGCCGCCCGCAGCATGGCGGAAGCGGGCCTGCGTGTTCTGGGGGTGGCACGTCTCGGCGTCGGCTCGGCACAGGTGCTGGACCCGAGCGCGCCCGAGGGCCTGGAGTTCATCGGTCTGGTGGGGATGGTCGATCCACCACGCCCGAAGGCGATCGCCGCAGTCAGGACCTGCCGTGCAGCCGGGATCGAGGTGAAGATGATCACCGGCGATCATGCATTCACGGCACTGTCGATTGCCCGCCAACTGGGGATGACCAACAACGGCGAGACGGCACTGACGGGTAGTGACCTCGCCGCGCTCGACGACGAAGGGTTACGCGCCGTTGTCAGGACAGTCAACGTCTTCGCGCGTGTCGATCCGACTCAGAAGCTGCGCCTGGTGCGTGCCCTGCAGGCCAACGGAGAAGTGGTGGCAATGACCGGTGACGGCGTTAACGACGCACCGGCCCTGAAGCAGGCTGACATCGGCATCGCCATGGGCCTGTCTGGCACCGAGGTCGCCAAGGATGCCGCCGATATGGTGCTCACGGACGACGATTTTGCTGCCATTGAGGCGGCGGTCGAGGAGGGGCGCGGCGTCTACGACAATCTGGTGAAGTTCATTACCTGGACCTTGCCCACCAACTTCGGTGAAGGCCTGGTAATCCTGGCTGCTGTTCTCGCCGGCACCACCTTGCCGATTACCCCTCTGCAGATTCTCTGGATCAACATGACGACTGCCGTCTTCCTCGGCCTGATGCTGGCCTTCGAGCCGATCGAACGCGCCATCATGCATCGACCACCGCGCCCACCGGCGACGCCGATTCTCGACGCGGCGCTGGTCTGGCGAATCGTCCTGGTCAGCCTGCTGTTGCTCGCCGGTTCCTTCGGACTCTTCCTGCTGGAAATGGCGCAAGGGAATTCGCTTGCCGAAGCACGCACGGTGGCGGTGAACGTCTTTGTCGTTGTCGAGGCAATGTACCTCTTCAATTGCCGGTCCCTGACATACTCGGCGCGACGCGTCGGCTTGTTCTCCAATCCCGCGATCTGGTATGGAGTACTGATCATGGCCTTGCTGCAGGCCTTGCTGACCTATCTGCCATTGATGAATCGCCTCTTCGCCACGGCACCGATCGGCGGCCGGGAATGGCTGGAGATCTTCGCCTTCGGTGTCCTCGCTTTTCTCGTGGTTGGCATTGACAAGCGTCTGCACGCCCAGCGGTGAGTTGCGCACGCACCAGGCAGCGTGCCTCTGGCTCGTTCCCGCCGCGGGACCTCAGATGATCCGCTGCCGATCGATCCCGCAACGACTACCAGAGCCCGCACTTAAAAGGGCATGTCCTTCGGGAAGGCAATCAGGTCATCGTGAGCGAGTTTTTCGATCGCTTCCGGGCCAAGCTTCCGGCTATTCCACACGTAGTTGAGTTTGGCGTAGATGACCGGCATCCGGTCGGGCAGCAGTTCTTCGACCGCGTCGGGGTCCGATTCGAGTTCGGCGATGGCCTCTTCCAGCGCGTCCATGACATCGTTGAGGGTGGCAAGGACCCAATCGGCATCCATATGGTGCTCCTTCAAGTATGCTTCGGTGACGGTTCTATCATGAGTCGTTGTGGGTCGAGAATCATGAAACGGGCAAAGCGTCCGAGATGCCGACTGCCGTCATCGCTGACGATGATGATCCTCTGCTGGCCATCAATGAGCGCCGTGCTGATTCCCTCGGCGTGTTCGAATCCCGGCAAACCGGGAACACTGACCCGGCGTGCGGGATCGCCCGTGGTACCACTCCAGAACCAGAGGCCGAATTGAGTCCGCTCGCGCGCCACTGGGCCGCCGATCACCAGATAGCCGCCGAAGTGAGGCACATAGGCCATCCCTCGGATCCCGTTTCCGTCCAGATCCAGCGTCACCAGAGTGGCGCCGACGCGCGGCGCATCGCCGGCTTCGAACATGGAGACAAGGTTTTCGACACAAGCCACGATCGCCAGCCGATCGAGCAGCGGGCTGCGGAATCCCAGCATCAAGCGGCTCTGGTCAGGAGCCATCTCCAGCGCTTCGATATTCAGACCACCCCGGGTCTTTACCTCGCGGATCTCCGCCGATGCCGCCAGCAACGGGTGTGCCGCCCGCAAGGCGCGCTTCAGCCCAGTCACCACCTTTGGCTCGACGACCCGATTACCCTGAATACGGAAGCGAACCAGCTTCTCCCTGGCAGCCTCCTCGTCCCCGGCACTGTTACGAGAATGCGAGGTGATGGCGTAAAGGTATCCGGCCCGGTCGATGGCGACCCCCTCCAGATCATCCAGCCTCCAGAAATCGACGGCGGCGGGATGCAGGAGAGGTGGCTGCAAGGCGGTGCAACGAACGCTGCCGTCGTCATGCACGCTCAACAGGCTCAGCGGGTGCCACTCTTCGTCCTCGACGATAAGGAAACGCCCGTCCGGCAGCTGCCGAATTCCAGACGGTTCATAGGCGCCGGTCAGGGTTCGGAAGCTGGGGAGTGGGTCAAACTGCACGTCTGCGGCCTCTGTTAACGAATGAGCAGGCCATCGATCCGACTGCCGCTACCGATCAAGGATAGCATCGAGGCTGGCAGCAGGTGAAGTTTCAACGCAAGTTTTCTGCCCTTGGTGCTGCCGGCCATGTTATTTTTTAGTTTTCGTAAACCTTGGGAACATGCGGTGATCCTGAATCGCTTGATCGCCATGAGTGTCCTGGCCGGAGTGCTGACGGCCTGCGCAACCAGTGAGTCGCTGCCTGCACGGTCAACTGCCGACGCTCGCCAGGAGCGGGGCAAGGGCAGCAAGGAGCAGAAGCAACTGAAAATGCAGCTCGCCAGTGGCGTTTATCGTTGTGAGTTCGGCCAGAGCATCGAGATTCAGCGGGTTACCGGTAACCTCAATCTGATCGAACTGCGTTGGCAGGGCCAACGTCACACACTGGAGCGCCAAAGGTCTGCCTCCGGTCTCCCTCGCTACGAGGACCCACAGAACGGATTGTTGTGGATTGACCTGCCCTGGAAAAGCGTCCTGATGGACGCCAGCAGCGGGCGTCCGCTCGCCAATGAGTGTAAAGTGGCGCAGAGGACGACCACCGGTAGCTGACTGCCGGCTAATGCGTGACGCGGGTATCGCCACCGCGGGAAAGAAGACGCACTCTTTCGCCGGGAAAGAAGCGTTCGTCAGTTTCCTGAACGACGGCCACCAGTTGGCCACCATTCAGCCTGACCGTGATTTCGAACGCAACTTTCCTGGTCGCACCTTCCTCGATTGCCGAACCGGCCAAGCCGCCGGCCACCGCACCGAGAATCGCGCCTACGATCTGCCCTTTGCCACCGCCAATGTTGCTCCCCGCCACCCCACCCACTGCGGCACCTGCCAGCGTGCCGACTCCTGACTTGCTGCCTTGCATGATGACCTCCCGAACGCTCTCGACGGTCCCCTGGCGGACCGTCATCTCCTGCCGCGCCTGTTGGGGCGAGTAGACACTGGCCGACTGGCTGCTCACGCAGGCGACAAGAGTGGCGCTGACCAGCATCAGGAAAAGCACTCTGAGGAGGTTCATTGCAGTATCCTTTACCAAAGGTTAGTACCAAAAGCCTTGGCAAACAGGTCAGAAATGTCAGCACGACCTGGACGATGGTTCTGACCACCACGATGAGCGATCTTGATCGCCCCCATCACCGCCGCCAGGCGACCGACCTTCTCCCAGTCCCAGCCGGCGGCAATACCGTAGAGCAGGCCCGAACGGTAGGCGTCACCACAACCCGTGGGGTCGACGACGGCCTCGGCCTGAACACAGGGAATCTCATGACAACGACCGTCGGCAAGAATGCGCGAGCCTGCGCCCCCAAGGGTGACGATCAGTGCTTGCACCTCGGTCGCAAGTTGCTCAAGTGATCGGCCTGTTCGATCACACAGCAGCTTCGCCTCGTAGTCATTGAAACAGGCATAATTGGCCAGACGCATGAAACCCAGCAGTTCCTCGCCCGAGAACATCGGCAGGCCTTGTCCGGGGTCGAAGACGAAGGGCACCCCCGCCGCCGCGAGGTCCTGCGCGTGCTGGAGCATGCCGTCACGCCCGTCAGGTGCAACAATTCCAAGCGTGGCGTCCCGCGCATCGGTCACGCGATTGAGGTGGGAGTAGGTCATGGCTCCCGGATGGAAGGCGGTGATCTGATTGTCGTCGAGATCGGTGGTGATGAACGCCTGCGCCGTAAAGCTGCCGGCAATCCGGCGCACATGCGCGCGCGACAGTCCGAGGTCGTCCAGGCGTACGAGATAGGGGTCGGCATCATCACCAACCGTTGCCATGATCAGCGGATCGCCATCGAGAAGTTTCAGGTTGTAGGCAATGTTGCCCGCGCAACCGCCAAACTCACGCCGCATCTCGGGCACCAGGAAAGCCACGTTGAGAATGTGAATCTGCTCGGGCAGGATGTGATTCTTGAAACGATCATGGAAAACCATGATGTTGTCGAAGGCGATTGAGCCGCAAATAAGAGTGGACATGGACATCCCGACGGTTTAGAGGACTACTTTGAGGAAAAGTATAGCATTGATGGCGACATGCACCGGTCGCCGGCCGTTGCCGGCTGCTGAATCATGGGTAAAACAGGTATAGCCGGTAACCGGCAGCAGCGATCTCCCTGGTTTCAATCCACAGGCGAACATCGACGTCCGCACTCGCCGGGAACGCTTGCTCTGCGAGCGCGGCGGCGGATAGATATTCGTCGGGCAACAGAAGACGGCGGGCAACTATCCGGTCATTGGTATCGGTCAACGTCAGTTCGAGAACCGGGTAAGCCTGAGCGTACGTCGCGCGGTTGCGCAGCGTCACTTGCAAGGCCAGCAACTGCTTGCGCTCCTGGTCTACCTGCAGATCAGAGGCCTCGATGCTGAGCATCTCTACGCGCCGCGGCAATGGCACGTCGGTACCCAGAACGTCGCTCAGCATGGCTAGCGGAGGTTGCAGGAGGGGAACGGAAATGGCAATGTCGGTACGAAAATGAAAGACCAGTTGTCCGACAAGCAGCAGTGCCAGGAACACGGCGGCAATTGCAAACGGCCTGGCGGCGGGACTGTCGAGCGCCAGGGCACCCCTGCTGGTCGAGCCCCCCAGCCAACGATCGCCGTCAGTGCTTTCCTGGAGGTCATGACCGGGATTGCGCTTGTCCACATCTGCGACAATGTCCAGGGCATCAGGGGTAGTTTCCGAGGGGCTGCCCAACGGCAACTCCTGAGCGCTGTCAGCGGGCGCTGAAACATTCGGTTCGGAAGCAATCATGTCGGCAGGTACCGACGCTCGCAGCGGCTCCTGCGGTTCTTGCGGCCGGGAGCGGGTTGCGGGTGATGGAGGAGCTACCGCCGATTCGCACCGTTCAACCGGCGCGATCCGGCCAGCAGTTTCGAACGACGCCTCGTCGTCAAGCAGGCCATCTAAGGCATTGAACACCGTTCGGCACTGTCCGCAGCGAACCCTGCCGGCACGTGCCCGGAGCTGCTCGGAGGTGACGCGAAAGATCGTCTGGCAGCTTGAGCAGCGGGTCTTCATCCGCTAGCTCTTTACGCCAGCCAGGCAAACCCAACCGTCGCGGGTGGCTACAACGACGAGCGGCAGGTAAGGCGCGTAAGCCGCGATCAGTTGGTCCACCTGCTCGACCAGAATCCCTGACAGCGCCAGGCTGCCACCAGGGCGGAGGTATGCGCTGATCGCCGGCGCGAGCACGCGCAGCGGATTGGCGAGGATGTTGGCCACCACAATATCGAACTGGCCATGCACCGCCTGCGCCGATTCCTGGAAACGGGCCTTGACGGCATTATTCCCGGCATTGTCACGGGCCGAGATCACCGCCTGCGGGTCGATGTCCACACCTACAACCTCAGTGGCTCCGAGTCTGGCGGCGGCGATTGCCAGAATTCCTGAGCCACAGCCGTAATCGAGGACCGACACTCCTGGGCACACACACCGCTCAAGCCACTCCAGACACAGGCGAGTCGTCGGATGCGAACCCGTGCCGAAAGCCATGCCCGGATCGAGTACCAGGACAATCGCCTCGGGATCGGGGGCTTGATGCCATGAGGGAACGATCCACAGGCGTTCCGATACGCGAATCGGCTCGAACTGCGACTGGGTCAATCGCACCCAATCCTGCTCGGCGACGGTTTCCTGCGCAAACACCGGCAACTCTTCGAGGCCGGCCTGCACTGAGCAGGCGGACAGCAACAGCCCGGCATCGGTATCCGGCGCCAGCAGCGCGACCACGCGCGAATGCTCCCAACCGGGCCTGCTGATCGAGCCGGGTTCACCGAACTGTGGCTGCTCGGCGGAGGTCCCGGCATCGGCATCCTCGATACTCACCGCCAAGGCTCCGGCGTCGAGCAGCGCGTCGGCGAGCGCCTCGGCGTGCAGGCAGTCGGTCTGGATGCTGATAGAGAGCCAGGGCATCGTTTTCGGTGGCTGTCAGCCGCCTTTTTTGACCTCGTCCTTGGCCGCGAGCCGATGCTCGAGGTAGTGGATACTCGTACCACCTTCCATGAATCGGGCGTCGTGCATGAGTTCCTGATGCAGCGCGATGTTCGTCTTGATGCCTTCGATGCTCATTTCCGAGAGTGCAATCCGCATGCGGCGGATGGCCTGATCGCGGCTGTCACCGTAGGCAATCACCTTGGCCACCATCGAGTCATAATGTGACGGAATCGTGTAGCCCTGATAAATATGCGAGTCAACGCGGATGCCGGGCCCGCCCGGCGGATGATAGAAGCTGATCTTGCCGGGGGAAGGCACGAAGGTGTAGGGATCTTCCGCATTGATACGGCATTCGATGGCGTGGCCTCGGAAACTGAGGTCACGCTGCCGGAAGCGAAGCTTTTCACCTGCGGCAATCCGGATCTGCTCGGCTACGAGATCTACGCCGGAGATCAATTCCGTGACCGGGTGCTCGACCTGGATGCGCGTGTTCATCTCGATGAAATAGAACTCGTTATTCTCGTAAAGGAACTCGAAGGTACCGGCACCGCGATAGTTGATGCGCCGGCACGCTTCGGCACAACGCTCGCCGATACGCACGATGTGCCGGGTAGCGATACCGGGGGCTGGCGCCTCCTCGATGATTTTCTGATGGCGGCGCTGCATCGAGCAGTCGCGTTCGCCGAGGTACACGGCATTCCTGAAACTGTCGGCAAGCACCTGAATCTCGACATGCCGGGGATTTTCCAGGTACTTCTCCATATAAACATTGGGGTTGCCGAAAAAACTCTGGGCCTCGGAGCGGGTCATGTTCACGGCATTGATCAGTGCCGCTTCGGTATGCACGACGCGCATGCCGCGTCCGCCGCCACCACCGGCCGCCTTGATGATCACCGGATAGCCGACGGCCTTGGCAATCAGCACGATTTCCTTCGGGTCCTCGGGAAGTGCGCCCTCGGAACCCGGAACACAGGGTACGCCGGTAATCCGCATGGCCTCCTTGGCAGAAACCTTGTCACCCATCAGGCGGATGGTTTCTGGGCGTGGGCCGATGAAAACGAACCCTGATGACTCCACCCGTTCCGCAAAGTCGGCGTTCTCGGAGAGAAAACCGTACCCCGGGTGGATGGCCTGCGCGTCCGTGACTTCGGCCGCAGAAATGATCGCCGGTACGTTGAGATAGCTCTGGGCGGATGGCGCCGGACCGATACAGACCGACTCGTCCGCCAATCGAACGTACTTGGCCTCGCGGTCCGCCTCGGAATGCACGACCACGGTCTTGATACCCAGTTCGCGGCAGGCACGCTGGATGCGAAGTGCGATTTCTCCGCGATTGGCGATGAGGACTTTCCCGAACATGGCGGACAGTTCTCCTTAGCCGACGATGAACAAGGGTTCACCGTATTCGACCGGCTGGCCATTCTCGATGAGAATGGCCTTGACCGTGCCTGCGCGCTCGGCTTCGATCTCGTTCAACAACTTCATGGCTTCGATGATGCACAGCGTGTCCCCGACCTTCACGACACTGCCGATCTCGACAAACGGCTCTGCTCCAGGACTCGAGGCGCGGTAGAAGGTGCCGACCATCGGGGCCTTGACGGCATCGCCTTCCGGGAGCGGCGGCTCCTCTGCGGCGTTGGCGGGCGGTGCAGCCCCCGCCGGCGCGGCGTGCAGCGGAGCCTGTGGAGGCAGGGCGTAGGCTTGTTGCGCGAGAGCCCCACCGTATTTGACGATACGGACCCTTTCTTCGGCGTCGTTGATCTCGAGCTCGGTAATGCTCGATTCTTCGACAAGGTCAATCAGTTTCTTCAGCTTACGCAGATCCATGGACGGGCTCCGGAGGGTTGTTCTTGCTTGCGTTCAAACCTGGAAAAAGGCAGCAGACACAAGCCGTAGATGAAATCGAAGGCCTCACTCGACAGAGATTCGGCGCAACAGGTATTCGAGCGCAAGCAGGTAACCCTCGCTGCCGAGGCCGGTGATGACGCCAATCGCCAGGTCGGAAAAACACGAGTGATGGCGAAACGATTCGCGGGCGTATATGTTGGAGAGATGGACTTCGACGAACGGAATGGCGCTCGCAGCGATGGCATCGCGCAGCGCGATGCTGGTGTGTGTATAGGCCGCAGGGTTGATGATCAGGTAGCGTACCCCTTGGGTACTCGCGGCGTGCACCCGCTCGATCAGTGCTCCCTCGTGATTGCTCTGGAAGGCTTCCAGAAGCACGCCGGCTGCGGCAGCTCTGTGGGCAAGGGCCAGATTGATCTCGGCAAGCGTGCTCGAACCATAATGTTTGGGTTCACGAGTACCGAGGAGGTTGAGATTGGGTCCATGCAGGACCAGCACGGCAGCCGTGTCCGGCAACTTCCCGGATCCCGGCGAAGTGTCTTTTTGCTTCTTCATGGGCGCAAGTTTGCCGCAAATCGCAGCATTTTGTCCAGCAGCATGTCTTCAGTGGGCAAGCATTGTATGCAACACGAGATCCAGGTCGCGCTCAGCAAGCGGACCCAGGTGGACCAGGGGTACATCGCCACCCGGACTGACGACCAGGGTATAGGGCAGACTGAGGCTTGCGTTCCCCAATTGGCGTGCCAACTCGACGCCTGCCGTGCCGGAAACCAGCAACGGATAGCTGACAGGGTATTGCCCGGCGAAAGCCCGCACGCTTTCAGTGGCATCGAGAGCGATACCGACAAACTGGACGCCTCGCACCGCATACCTGTTCTGCAAGCGCGAAAAGGCCGGCATTTCCTCCCGGCACGGTGGGCACCAGCTAGCCCAGAAATTGACGACCAGCGTTTTCCCTTGCCAGGCGGAAAATGAATAGGCTTTCCCGTCCACATCTTCAAAGCGGCTGGCGTACAGATTCGACAAGGCCTCTGGGTTAAGGACCTGTGCCGTCTGTGGCTTCGTACCGGTGTGCTGTGACCCCAT
This sequence comes from Candidatus Accumulibacter propinquus, assembly GCA_016714935.1. Taxonomy (GTDB): domain Bacteria; phylum Pseudomonadota; class Gammaproteobacteria; order Burkholderiales; family Rhodocyclaceae; genus Accumulibacter; species Accumulibacter propinquus. The sequence continues at coordinate 74,081 of JADKBU010000009.1, forward strand.
GTAGAGCCCTGCCAGCAGCGCAATCAGTGCCGCGACCAAGCCGATCAGGAAAACCCTGTCCTTGCTCACCGGGACGAAAGTGGGATCGCCGCCAGGAGCTTGTTGACGGCATCGAGGCGTGCTCGCTTGCGAATCCGGCCATCACGCGCCCTGAAGCTGACGCGCTCCTCACGCCGTGGGTAGACCACCAGATTGGCAATGGCGTCATCGGCGATCATCGTCAGAACCGCCTCGGCACGCTCGGTGCGAGGCGGGCTGTGATGATAGTCGAAGCGTTCGTTGAGCAGGAAGATTTCTACGTCCTTGGCACTGTCGGGAAACAACTGGATGTCTATCTCGGCATGGCGGCCGGCGATGCCCTCAAGGACCGCACCCGTCAGGTAGGGATTGAACGGTTGCATGATGGCCATCAGCCGGGCCGCCGTCCGCAACAGACGAGCACTCCTCGCCGGCTGTTCTTCGTTCTGGAAAAGCCGCTGATAGCTCCGTAGCTCTGCCTCGACTTCATTGTCATCGGGCATGAGGGTGCTCTCGGGCAAGCCGAGCCTGCGTGCCGCCTTGCGTTTGGCCAGTGCCAGTTCGCTGATGCCGTCCTCGGCCAGCAGGCGGGCGGCCAGAGCGGCAATCCGCCAGCGCTGTTGTGAATTGCTCGGGCGTTCCTGGCGGTTGCTCATCGGTGCACCCGGAATGGATTGGAAACGCGAAATTGTAGTTGCGTCACGGCGCGACGCCTACGGGGGTACAATCGGCCTTCTTCGGCCCGATTTTAACCTGGATTTGGGACATGCACATTCATATCCTCGGTATTGGTGGTACCTTCATGGGTGGCGTCGCCCAACTCGCTCGGGCTGCAGGGCATCGCGTAACCGGCTGCGACAGCGGCGTATACCCGCCAATGAGCAGCCAACTCGAAGCTGCCGAGATCGAGGTCATCGAAGGCTACGACGCCGCACAAACGGCCTTCGAAGCGGATTGCTACGTCATTGGCAACGCGATTTCGCGAGGCAACCCCTTGCTCGAAGAGATCCTTGACGGTGGCCTGCCTTACGTCTCCGGTCCGCAATGGCTGGCTGAGCATATCCTGAAGGGACGCTGGGTGCTGGCGGTCGCGGGAACACACGGCAAGACGACGGTTTCCGCGATGCTCGCGTGGATCCTTGAGGATGCAGGACTTAGTCCGGGCTTCCTGGTCGGTGGCGTGCCCCTGAACTTTGGCGTTTCAGCTCGCCTGTCTGGAAGCAGCACGGAGTCACCCTTCTTCGTGATCGAAGCCGACGAATACGATACGGCTTTCTGCGACAAACGTTCGAAGTTCCTGCACTACCGTCCGCGCACCGTAATTCTCAATAATCTCGAGTTCGACCATGCGGACATATTCCCCGATCTCGCATCGATCGAAACGCAATTTCACCACCTGGTGCGTACGCTGCCGCGCAATGGACTGATCGTTTCGAACGCCACGGAAGATAACCTCGAACGAGTATTGGAACGCGGCTGCTGGACGCCGGTCGAGCGATTCAATGCGGCCGGCGGTTGGTGGGCTGAGGGAAGCGACACCGACGGATCACTGCATCTCCTCGAAGGCGACGACCTGGTTGCCAGTACAAAATGGGGCTTGACCGGTGCCCACAACCGCAGCAACGCCATCGCCGCGCTGCTGGCAGCCAGACACGCCGGCGTCCCTTTGCAGCGTGGCTTGGCGGCGCTGTCGCGTTTCAGGAATGTCAAGCGGCGTCTGGAGCTTCGTGGAACGGCCGCCGGGGTCGACGTGTACGACGACTTCGCTCACCATCCGACTGCGATTGCAACGACCGTCGCCGGCTTGCGCCGCAAGGTCGGCAGCGCGCGTATCCTGGCTGTCGTCGAGCCGCGCTCGAATACCATGAAGCTGGGTGTGATGAAGGCATTGTTGCCCGCCAGCCTCGCCGAAGCTGACCTGGTGTTCTGCTACGCGGCGAATCTCGACTGGAGCGCCGCTGCCGCGCTCGCACCACTGGCCGACCAGGCAATCGTCGAAGACGATCTAGAGCGCCTGGTGGCTCGAATCGCCGACGTCGCACGTCCCGGTGATCAGGTGCTGGTGATGAGCAATGGCGGCTTTGGCGGCATCCATGAGAAACTCCTGACGGCACTTGCGACCAAGGAATCAGCGCAGGAAGTGATCCACCAACAATGCGGCGAATAACAGTGTCAGGTAGATGATCGAATAGCGAAAAGTGAGCCTGGCCAGTTTGTCGCTGTAATCTCGCCATAGAGCGAAGCTATAGACGAGGAAAACGGCGTCGAGGATCAGCGCCGTGGCCAGGTACGAGGCCCCGCTCATACCCAGCGTATAAGGCAGGACGGTCGCGGCACTGAGCATGATCACGTAGAGCAGGCTGTGCAGGCAGGTGAAGTTTATCCCGTGCGTCACCGGCAGCATCGGCAGGCCCGATTTGGCGTAGTCGGCACAGCGATAACAGGCAAGTGCCCAGAAATGCGGCGGCGTCCAGATGAAGATGATCAGGAACAGCACCAACGCTTCGGGGCCAACATGACCGGTGATCGCGGACCAGCCGAGCAGGGGTGGCATGGCGCCGGAAGCCCCACCGATGACGATATTCATCGGCGTCGCCGGCTTCAACAGTACTGTGTAGATCAGTGCGTAGCCGAGGAAAGTGGCCAACGTCAACCACATCGTCAGTGGATTGACGAAGGTGTGCAGTACCCATAACCCCAGGCCTCCGACAAATGTCGCGAGAGTCAGTGTTTCGGTAGCCGAAACTTCGCCACGCGCCGTCGGGCGGGCGCGCGTCCGCGCCATCAGCGCGTCGATGTTTTGTTCGATCAGGCAATTGATCGCCGCTGCGGCGCCAGCGACCAAGGCAATGCCGACCGACGCCGCGATAAACAGCGCGAACGGCGGGAATGATGGTGCGGCGAGAAACATTCCGATCATCGCCGTAAACACGATCAGGCTGTTGACCCGCGGCTTGCACAGCGCGAAGAACGCCCCCAGGCGTTGGCCAGCCGAACGATGGGAACTGCTGCTCATAACGGCCATAGACGGTCCTGTTCTATCCAACCCATGAATATTTCAGCAGGCGCTCAAGGTCCCTGAGCATGCCCTGCCCCTCTGCATTTTCAGGATAGCGCATCATCACATTGCCGAGCGGATCGATGACGTAGAAGCGGTAGCGCGCGTCAAGCATCATCCGGTAAAGTTGGCCGCTCTGATCGCCATCGGGTGCAGCGATCAACAGATCCGGATAGGCACGCCGCAACTCCAGCAGCGCCGGATCGGCTTGCAGAACCGCCACACTGTCCCCTAGCAGGACGCGACGAAGGCGCACCATTTCCTTGTTGAGGGCCACCTGCACCTGCCGGATTTGCCGCAGGTCCTGCTGACAAACCGCAGCGCAGGGCCCGGTATTAACCATGACCAACGTCCACTTCCGGCGGAGATCCGCGGTCGGCAGTAGTCGCCCGTCGACAAAGGTGAGCCCGGTTTCCGGCAATGCTATCGGTGGCTCGACGAGCTCGCCATGGTTGCCCAGTTTGGCCGGACGCCATTCAAACCAGTAAAGAGCGAAGGCGACGACGAAGGGCAATGCCAACAGTACGGTAACCAGCAACATGCTGCGGCGACCCGGGGTAAGGGAAAGCATCCCGGCTTTCATCGAGAGCTGGGGGAAGAACGGCGAAAATTGACGACCAGCCAGATGATCACGGTAGCTATTGCAAATCCCCACCATTGAAAAGCGTAACCGAGATGGCGCTCGATCCGTTCGTCTGGGCGCGGCCACTCGCGGGCAAATCCCCCGGCAGAACTGTCCGGAGACAGTTGAATGACCACCAGTTGTAGAGGGAAAGGGACTTCCCTGGCGTAACGTGCCAGATCCAGGTTCTGCCATACCACTTGCCAGGAGGTGCTGGCTCCTGCCGGCGTCTCAGGTGCCAAGGTGAGATACCGCGTACCTGGAACAATCGCCATACCGGCGACTTCGAGCACTCCGGCCGGAGTCACCACCTGTGGCCAGCGGCTGTGGTCGGCAAGCGCGGGTACCCAGCCGCGATTCACCAGGACGCGCATTTCGCTACCCTCAAGGCGCAAGGGGGTGAGCACATGGTAACCGGCCAGCTCGTGATGCACCCGGTTATCAATCAAAATCTGATACTCGGGTTCATAGCTGCCGCGCACCAGTACCTGGCGGTAGCGGAGCATTTGCGGGTCGGCTGGCGCACTCGGCAATTGCACTGCCGGCTCGGCACCGCGCGCATCGAACAATGTCTGCAGACCCTCCTTGGCGCTGGCCTTGTTCCATTGCCATTGACCGAAAGCAACGAACAGCGGGATGAGCACAAGGGCAGCCAGCGTGGGCAACAGCCGTGGCCGGAAGCGCAGGGGTGGCAAAGGTAGCCTGACTTCTCTCGGCACGGTTGCCTGAGCACCATCGCTGCGAGCATAATCGGCACTCCCTTCGCTGGAGTCAGCCATGTTCAAGCTCATCGTGATTCTCTTGCTGTTCGGTGTGGTCGGGAGCCTCTTTTCAGGGCTCTTCTTTTTGTACCGCGACCGAGGCGCAGGCGTCCGTACCGCACAGGCGCTGACGCTGCGTATCGGTCTGTCGATCCTGATCTTCGTCTTGTTGCTGGTTGGTTTCCGCCTTGGTTGGATACCCGGTTACAACCAATAGACGAGGATGAATAGCCCAAGCCAGACGACGTCAACGAAGTGCCAGTACCATGCAACACCCTCAAAAGCGAAGTGCCTTTCGGCGGTAAAGTGGCCCTTCAGGCAGCGCCCATAGACGACCATCAGCATCAGCGCGCCGAGTGTGACGTGGAAACCGTGGAAACCGGTGAGCATGAAGAAAGTCGCACCATAGACGCCGGCGCCGAGGGTTAAGCCCAATTCGGTGTAAGCGTGATGGTATTCCCATGCCTGGAAACCAAGGAAGATGACGCCCAACACGATGGTCAGGAGCAGTCCCAGGTTGAGCTGACTGCGATTGTTCTTCAGCATTCCCCAATGCGCCCAGGTCAGGGTAGCACCGGAACTGAGCAGCAGGGCGGTATTCAGTGCCGGCACACCCCAGGCCCCCATCGGCGTGAAAGCTGCCCCTTTGGGTCCGGCCGACGGCCAGACTGCCGTAAAGTCCTTCCACAGTGAAAACGCCGGGTCCATTCCGGCCAGAGCCGGGACCGAGATATTGCGCACATAGAACAATGCACCGAAAAAGGCTGCAAAAAAAGCCACTTCTGAGGCGATGAACCAGATCATGCCGTAGCGAAACGACTGGTCCTCCCATTGCTTGTAAGAGCCACTCTGGTTCTCGCCGATGATTTTGCCGAACCAGTTGTAAACCACGAACAGGATGACCGCTGTACCTGCGAGCATTATCCAGGGACCGGGAGCAAAGGAATTCATCTTCAGGATGAAGCCCAAGGCGAGCAGGAACATGCCGCCCGAAAGGATGAACGGATAGGGGCTAGGCTGTGGTACGAAATAGTGTTGCAAATGCGGCGAGGTATGGCTAGTCATGGTCACTCTCTTCCTTTAGGAGCAGTTTTCTGGCCGTCGACATTGAAGAATGCGTAGGACAGGGTCACGGTACGGATCTGTTCATCGATTTCTGGCTTGACGATAAAGGTCAACGGCAACTCCTTCGTTTCACCGGGCCCGAGCGTTTGCTGCGAAAAACAGAAGCAATCCAGTTTCTCGAAGTGCTGCGCCGCCTGTCCCGGGGAAACGCTGGGTACGGCCTGACCGACGATCGGGCGATCCGAACTGTTGTGGACCAGAAACCTGGCCTGATGCAGTTCGCCCGGATGCAGGTCGAGACTGGGCGTCAGCGGTCGCATTTCCCAAGGCAGGCCAGGCATCACCGTGCCGGTAAATTCGACGGTCACGATGCGACTCCGGTCGATTCTCGATGGCACGGCCGCCGGGTTAGCAATGCCGCCGACACCCAGTTTGCTATTACTCGTCTTGCCATTGAAGCCAGTGGCAGCGCAGAGCACGTCGTAAAGCGGCACCAGAGCAAAACCGAAAGCAAAGGCGCCGGCGACCACGACGAGCAGCTTCATGACCAGCCTGCGGTTGCTGCGTTTGGCTACGGCCGGCTGGTTCCCGGCAAGACCTGATTCCATCGCGTCAGGGCCTGTAATACAAGAATCCGGCCAGGTAGATGCCCAGCGCCGTGAGGCCGAGCACCCACGCCAATCGCCGGCTGGTCGCGCGACGCCGCTCAATCTCTGCCGGAGAATAATCCGGTGAATCGACTTTTTCCGGGGATTTCTGCTCGGCCGCTATCATTTGATTACCGGCTGCACTTCCCAGGAATGGTGCGGCGGGGGCGAGGAAAGATTCCACTCGAGACCCTCGGTCCCTTCCCACACCTTGTCGGTCGCCTTGGTGCCGCCCTTGACGCACTTCCATACGTTGTAGGCGAAGATTAGTTGCGAGAAACCCAGAATGAAGGCGCCCACCGTCGAGATGGCATTGAATTCGACAAACTGCAGGGCATAGTCTGGAATCCGGCGCGGCATGCCGGCCAGACCAAGGAAGAACTGCGGCATGAAGGTCAGATTGAACGAAACCACGGTCAACCAGAAATGCCATTTGCCCAGCGTTTCACTGAACATGTGACCGGTCCACTTCGGCAGCCAGTAATAGACGCCTGTCATGACACCCATGATGCCACCGGCGAACAATGCATAGTGGAAATGCGCGACCACGAAGTAGCTGTGGTGGTACTGAGCGTCGGCTGCAACATCCGCAAGCACCAGGCCGGTCAGGCCCGCCATCCCGAAGAGGACGATGAAGCCCTGGGCAAAGAGCATCGGTGTCTCGAAGCTCATCGCGCCGCGCCACATGGTGGCCACCCAGCAAAAGAAGAGCACGGCCAGCGGCAGTGAAATGAACATGGTGCTGTACATGAAATAGAGCAAGGCCGGCACCGGCAGGCCAGCGGTGAAGAAGTGATGCGCCCAGACGATGACCGAGAGTACGCCAATGGCGATGAAGGAGTACACCTGCGCCTTGTAGCCATAAATCGGCTTCCGCGAGAAGGTCGAAACAACGTGCGGAATAAGGCCCCAGATTGGCAGCAGCAGGATGTACACCTCGGGATGCCCGAAAAACCAGAACAGATGCTGAAAGAGGATCGGATCACCACCACCGGCAGCATTGAAGAACTGGGTCCCGAAGTGGCGGTCAGTGAGCAGCATCGTTACTGCGCCGGCCAGCACCGGAATGGTGGCAATCAACAGAAAGGCAGTAATCAACCAACCCCAGGCAAAAAGCGGCAGCTTCATCATCGTCATGCCGGGAGCGCGCAGGTTGAAGATGGTGACAATGATGTTGATCGAGCCCAGGATAGAAGAGACGCCAAGGATGTGAATCGAGAAAATGGCGAAGTCCACCCCCATTCCGCCCTGCACCGAAAGTGGGGCGTAAAGAGTCCAGCCGGTGTTTACGGCACCATCGCCAATCCCGAAAATAGCCAGGATGAAGGGCAGGGTCAACAACAGCGCCGCTGGCGGCAACAGCCAGAAGCCCCAGTTGTTGATACGCGGTAGTGCCATGTCCGGCGCTCCGATCATCAGGGGAATCTGCCAGTTCGCAAACCCGGTCGCAGCCGGCATCAGTGCAGCAAAAATCATGATCAGCGCGTGCACACCGATCAACTGGTTGAAGAACTCCGGTTGCATCAACTGCAAACCCGGCTGAAACAGTTCAGCCCGCACGGCGAGAATCATCGCGCCACCGACGAAGAACATGATCAGCGCGAATGTCATGTACATCGTACCGATGTCCTTGTGATTGGTCGTCGTCAGCCAGCGCATGACGCTGCCTTGGTAGGGTTCTGCATGGTGACCATGGCTGGTACCGTGGTCTATAGAGGGTGCTGTGCTCATGGTAATCTCCTGATTCCTGGGCGTTAACGTAGGGACTTGATCTGCGCCGGCTGGATCAGATCGCCCTTCTTGTTGCCAAAGCTGTTGCGCTCGAAGGTAATGACGGCTGCGATTTCGGCGTCGGAGAGGGTGTTCTTGAATGCCTGCATGGCAGTGCCCTCCTTGCCATTCAGCACGCGATCCATGACTGTCCTTGAGAAGTTTACCCTCTGCCGAAAGCAGTGGACCGGTGACGATCTTGCTACCCGCAAGTGCCGGGAACACCGGCGCCAAACCTTGCCCTTCGGGTTGGTGACACGCTGCACATTGCTTCTCATAGATGTCCTTGCCGGCGGCCAGCAGTTCATCCTTGCTCCAGGTCTTGTCCGAACCGGCCGCGGCGGCAGCGATCTGCGTCTTCTTCTGATCGACCCAGGCGAGATACTCATTCTCCGGAACAGCGTGCACGACGACCGGCATGAAACCGTGATCCTTACCACACAATTCCGCACACTGCCCGCGGTAGATCCCGGGCTCCTCAATCTTCAGCCAGGTTTCACGAAGAAAACCTGGAATCGCATCACGCTTGACACCGAACTGGGGCACCCACCAAGTATGGATCACGTCGGTTGATGTCAGCAGCACGCGCACTTTCTTGCCAACCGGCAGGACTACCGGGTTGTCCACCTCCAGCAGGTAGTGCTCTCCCTTGGCTTCCTTGTTGGTAATCTGATCGCGCGGTGTACTCGTGGTACTCAGGTACTTGATTCCACTTTCCGGATATTCGTACTGCCATTTCCACTGCATGCCGGTAACCTTGAGGACCATGTCCGCCTTGGTCCGGGTATCCTCCATGTCGAGCACCGCGTGGTAGGCAGGGATACCCATCAGGACGTAGTCGATAAACAGCAGAATCGCAAACGGCACCAGCGCCCACAGCCACTGGACGGTGCCGGTGGGTCCGGTAAACCTGGCCGGCTGATGGCCGACACTCTTTCGATGTTTGAGCATCGAATAGACCATGATGCCAAACACAACCAGGAACAGCACGGTGATCACGATCATGAAATGATTGTGAATCTCGAGTGTATCGCGGGCGATCGGGGTGACAGGCCGGGGGAAATTCCAGCTGTAATCGGCCCTCGCCAGCGAGGGAACCACCGCCAGGAGCAGACCCAGGAACGAAATACCCGCCCGCAGACAGAAACGACGAAGGATCTTCAATTTGTCTCCTTAAAGTACTTGGTCGGGGCTAAACTGCACCCAGGTTTTGTTTCAGTTCTTTGGCAAGCGCCATTTTCTGCTCTTCCGTCAACAGACTGCCCACCTCGACTTGCTTGCCATGCGAACTGATCAGCAAGCGATGGCCGTTCTGGCCCGGAGGCTTGACGTACTGCAACCGCGCCCAGTATGGCTGGAACTCGTGGCGCTCCACCCGCGCACCATGGCGCTTTTCTATCGTCAGGTGCCCCGATTCCAACGTGATCGTCTCAAAGTCGTCAGCGGCCGATTCGGTGCGCAGCAAAGCCCACCACAACAGAGCGAGTTCAAGGCCAGCAAAGGGAATCACCGGCCAAGCACCAAAACACGAAAAAGCGAACGCGATCAGCCCGGAAGCAGTAGCGGTGGCAACAAACAGGCGCCTGCGTCCGGCCACCGACAGCGAGTGGTTCGGGCGGACCACCCAAATGCGGCCCGAAAGCGTCCGTGCGGCAACCAGGCTCATCAATCCCCTCCCAAAAGACCACCCTCCCTGAGCGGTCTCGCTCGACTTGACACAAATCAAGGCATTGATCTGTGAATTTTAGCATGAAATCGGTTTTTCATCGCAACGGATGCTTGCAAGATCATGATTGTGCTCGTGTTCCGGAGCATCACTTTACGCAACGCAACAGGCCACGGGTGCGGCTATTTGACGCAGCAGGCCATGTAGTCACCCTTCTCCATGGTAGGCGTATTGCTGCGCCGGGAATAATGGCGTAAGCAGAACACCTGACAGTACGCTGACTTGATCAGAGATAGTCCGATGAATACAGACTGAACACGGCATAATTCGTGGCAAACGCGTTGCCATTGGGAGTTCGTATGCGAGAATTCGAGGCCACAAGGGTTTTCGTCTTCGGGTTGATGCTGGGTATGGCCACTCCCGCCGTGTCGCAGGAGATGACCATCGGCCACAGCATCGAAAGCCTGCTCGAATTCGCCAAGAGCCGAAATCCCGAGTACGCCGCCATGCTGGCCGAAGTTGATGCGGCGGTGGAGCGGGTCACCCCGGCAGGCGCCCTGCCCGACCCGAGGTTCCGGATGGAACTTCGAGACATCACCCGATACGGAGATCAGAACCCGACACTCTCGCCGAGTCGCGTCGGCAGCACGCGTTACCTGCTGTCTCAGGACATTCCGTGGTTCGGCAAGCGTGATCTGAAACGCGAGATGGCCGAACTCGAAGTTGACAGTGCCAGAGGGCGTGCCTGGGGAACGTGGTCGGAAATTGCCGCCAGAATCAAGACCAGCTATGCGCAATGGTATTACGTCCGCAGCAACGAGCGCCTGACGCGGGAAATACTTCAACTGATGCAGCGCCTTGAAAGAATCGCCCAGGTGCGCTATAGCAGCGGTCTGGCAGCATTGCAGGATGTCATTCGTGCGCAGGTTGAACAGACGAAGCTCCGTAGCGAACTGGTGGCGCTGCAAACCGAGCAGCATCACCTGCACACCCGCCTGAATGCCTTGCTGGGACGGCCTGCCGAAGCAGCACTGGCAGCGCCGGAAAAACTTCGCCCGCTGCCGGCGCCGGCCAGGCTCGAATTTACTGTACTCGCGGAGCGCGTACGCGCCCGTAACCCGTTGCTGGCATCCGAACTCAGCAAGCTCAAGGCAGCCGAAAAGGGCCGGGAACTCGCGTACAAGAACCGTTACCCGGATTTCACGATAGGCGCCGGTCCAATCCAGTATCAGAGTGCGATCAAGGAATGGGAACTGATGGTCGAAATGAACATACCGTTCCAGCAATCCTCGCGCCGTGCGCTGGAACGAGAATCAGAAGCCCTGCTCTCAGCTGCCCGGGCACGCCGGGAGGCAAGTACCAACCAACTGATCGCCGATCTGGCGGAGAACCTTGCCGGCATCGACGGAGCGCGCCGGACCGAGGCCCTGGCCAGCGGTGATCTGCTGCCCGAGGCCGAGTTGACTTACAAGGCTGCACTCGCCGGCTATGAAAACGGGAAACTGGATTTCGCCACGCTGCTCGACGCGCAACGACAGATTCGTCAGGCCAGACAGGAGCAAATCCGGGCGCAGTCCGAGGGACAGGCACGACTTGCAGAAGTGGAACGGATCCTCGGGGAAGATCTATGAAGCAGAGCACGCGCGTTGCGGTCGGCACCCTGGCTATCGCTGCCCTGGCCGCCGGGGGTGGTTACTGGTCCGGTCAGCGTCAGGTCCCGGGAGATCATGACGAAGCGAAGCCGCATGCTGCCGTCGCCGCCGGCGAGCCCGCAAGAGGAACGCGCAAGATCCTCTACTACCGGAATCCCATGGGTTTGCCCGACAACTCGCCGACGCCGAAGAAGGACCCCATGGGCATGGACTATATCCCGGTCTATGAGGGCGAAGCGGGCGAAGCCGGCAGCAAGCAGATCAGCATCAGCACCGATAAAATTCAGAAGCTCGGAGTCAAAACCGAGGCAGCCAGCCTGCGCTCGCTCGACAGGATCGTACGTGCCGTCGGGCGCATCGAGCCGGACGAACGCCGCCAATATGCCATCGCCCCCAAGTTCGAAGGCTATGTGGAGCGACTGCAGGTGAATATGACCGGCCAGATGGTCGCCAAGGGTCAGCCGCTGTTCGAAGTGTACAGCCCGGAGCTGATCTCTGCCCAGCACGAATACGCACTTGCAAAACAGGGCGTGCAGTCGCTGACCAACGCCAGCGGCGAAGCCCGCAACGGCATGCAGCAACTGGCTGATGCGAGCCTGATGCGCCTCAGGAACTGGGACATCTCGGAAGAGCAGCTCAGGGCCCTGGCCGGTGCCGCCGACACCAGGCGCACGCTGACCTTCCGTTCGCCTGTTGCCGGCGTCGTGACCGAGAAGAAAGCCGTGCAGGGCATGCGCTTCATGCCCGGTGAGGTGCTCTACCAGGTGGCCGACTTGTCGACTGTCTGGGTGATCGCCGACATTTTCGAGCAGGACATCGGTGTGGTGAAGGCCGGCGCCCACGCCAGAATCAAGATCAATGCCTATCCGGACAAGGCTTTCGAGGGGAAAGTCACCTACGTCTATCCGACGCTCAAGGCGGAAACCCGCAGTGTGCCGGTCCGGATCGAGCTGGCCAACCCAGCAATGCAGCTCAAGCCCGGCATGTTTGCGCAGGTCGAACTGGCGGTGGCGGCCCAGGGTCAGGTGGTCACCGCGCCATCCTCGGCAGTCATCGACAGCGGCACCCGCCAGATGGTTCTGGTGCAGGTCGGGGAGGGTCGCTTCGAGCCACGGGCAGTAAAGCTGGGGGCTCGCAGCGACGACCGTGTCGAGTTGCGCGAGGGCGTCCGGGAAGGCGAGCAACTGGTGGTCACCGCCAATTTCCTGATCGACGCCGAAAGCAACCTCAAAGCTGCCGTCGACGGATTTGCCCACCCAGCGCCCACGGATGGCCGCTAAAGCTCCCTGCGCGTGACGCCAGCCCCCGCGCCAGGCCAGCGAGCGCGGGCCATCAGGCGGAGGGCAGGATCGAGGCGATCAATGCCGCCAGCGCTACGGTGAACATCAGTCATGGCCCGGTCGAAAGCCTCAACTGGCCACCGATGAGCATGGCGTTCAAGGTCGCTAACCCCTCACTGTTGAAGGATCTCAAGCCCGGCGCAGCGATTGCCTTCGAGTTCGTCGAGCGCGGTGCGGGGGAATGGGTGATCACTTCGGTCAAGCCGGCTCTCAGGCCGGCGGACACCGGGGCGACTCCTGCCCATCCGCACGCCGGGCACTGACGACACTCCGGAGAGAGCTTAGCCATGTTGACCAAGATCATCGACTGGTCAAGCAGGAACCGCTTCCTGGTCCTGCTGGCCACCCTGTTCGTCATCGTCGGGGGCGTCGTCGCGGTCCTCAGGACGCCTCTCGACGCCCTGCCCGATCTCTCGGACGTACAGGTCATCGTCTACACCGAATACCCTGGTCAGGCGCCGCAGGTCGTCGAAGACCAGGTGACCTATCCCCTCACCACGGCCATGTTGTCGGTGCCGAAGTCGAAAGTGGTACGCGGATTCTCGTTTTTCGGCGCGTCCTTCGTCTATGTCATCTTCGAGGACGGTACCGACATCTACTGGGCTCGTTCGCGGGTACTCGAATATCTCAATTTTGCTTCCGGACGCATGCCGCGGGGGGTGACGCCGCAGATCGGCCCGGACGCCACCGGCGTCGGCTGGGTCTATCAATACGCGCTCCTGGCCAAGAACAAAAGCCTGGCCGAGCTGCGCACCATCCAGGACTGGTATCTGCGCTACCAACTGACCAAGGCACATGGCGTCGCCGAAGTCGCCTCGATCGGTGGATTCGTCCAGACCTACCAGGTCACGGTCGATCCGGGCAGGTTGCGCGCTTACGGCATCCCTCTGATGACGGTCGTCCAGGTCATCCGCGACTCCAACCGGGACGTCGGCGGCCGCATCGTCGAAATGGCCGAAACCGAGTACATGGTGCGCGGCAAGGGTTACCTGCGGGGACTGAGCGACATCGAGTCGCTGGTAGTGAAGAGCGACAAGGGCACGCCGGTGTTGATTCGTGACATCGCTCGCGTCGAGTTGGCTCCCGATGAACGCCGTGGCCTGACCGAATTGAATGGCGAGGGCGAGGTGGTTTCCGGCATCGCCATGGCCCGCTACGGCCAGAATGCCCTCGAGGTGATCCACAACCTGAAGAACAAGATAGCGGAACTCGGCCCGGGCCTGCCGGAAGGTGTAACGGTACAGACCGTCTATGACCGCTCCGACCTCATTCACCGGGCCATCGAAACGCTGACCAGAACCCTGATTGAGGAATCGGTCATCGTCGCGCTGGTTTGCGTCGTGTTCCTGCTGCACGTGCGCAGTGCTCTGGTGGCAATCCTGATGCTACCCATCGGCGTGCTGCTTGCCTTCATCGCCATGCGTCTGCTGGGCATGAATTCCAATCTGATGAGCCTGGGCGGCATCGCCATCGCCATCGGCGCGATGATCGATGCCGCCATCGTCATGATCGAGAATGCCCACAAGCACCTTGAGCGCCTGCCAGCAGGACATTCGGATCAGGATCGCGCCGCCAGCATGCTTCTGGCGTGCAAGGAGGTAGGGCCGGCCTTGTTCTTCTCGCTGCTTATCATCACCGTCTCTTTTCTGCCCGTTTTCAGCCTGGAGGGTCAGGAAGGGCGACTGTTCTCGCCGCTGGCCTTCACCAAGACTTTCTCGATGGCCGGTGCGGCGGTCCTTTCCGTGACTCTGGTACCAGTACTGATGATGCTGTTCATCCGTGGCAGGATCATGCCGGAGGCCAGGAATCCGGTTAACCGGGTGCTGATCTGGCTTTACCGGCCGATCATCGCCGGCGTGCTGCGCTGGAAGAAGCTGACCATCCTGGCCGCCCTGGCAGTTCTCGGGATCTCGATCTACCCGGCGTCCCGGATCGGTTCCGAGTTCATGCCGATACTCAACGAAGGTACGCTGCTCTACATGCCGGCATCGCTGCCTGGAATGTCGATCACCAAAGCGGCGGAACTGCTGCAAACCCAGGACAAGATCATCAAAAGCTTCCCCGAGGTCGAGTCGGTCTATGGCAAGGCGGGACGGGCCAACACGGCAACCGACCCGGCACCGACCGAGATGTTCGAGACGGTGATCAATCTCAAGCCGGAGTCCGAATGGCGTGCCGGCATGAACACCGACAAACTGATCGCCGAACTCGACCAGGCGCTGCAGTTCCCCGGTATCGCCAACGCGTGGACCATGCCGATCAAGGCACGCATCGACATGCTCTCCACCGGCATCCGCACGCCGATCGGCATCAAGGTCTTCGGCAAGGATCTCGACGAGATGGAAAAGCTCGCCAAGATCATCGAGGCCGTCGTGAAGACCGTACCCGGTACCACCAGCGCCTTTGCCGAGCGCATTACCGGCGGCTTCTACATCAACATCGAACCGGACCGCGAGCAACTGGCGCGCTACGGACTGGCGGTCGGTGACCTGCAGAATGTCATCGGCGCAGCCCTCGGCGGCGAAATGGTGACGACCACGGTCGAGGGCCGCGAACGCTTCGGGGTGAGCGTCCGCTACCCGCGAGAACTACGTGCCAATCCGCAGCAGATCGGCCGGGAAGTGCTGGTACCAACCATGGACGGCACCATGGTCCCCCTCGGCCAGATGGCTCGCGTCGAAATCACGAAAGGCGCACCCGGCATCCGCACCGAAAACGCCCTCCTCTCGGCCTACATTTTCATCGATATCCGCGACCGTGACATCGGCGGCTATGTCGCCGACGCCAAGAAGGCGGTGGCCGAACAGGTCAGCTTCCCGCCCGGCTACTACGTCACCTGGAGCGGCCAGTTCGAATACATGGAACGTGCCATCGCGAAGATGAAGATCGTCATTCCCGTTACGCTGCTCCTGATCTTCCTGCTGCTCTATCTCAACTTCAAGCGTTTGACGGAAACCATGATCGTCATGCTTTCGGTTCCTTTCGCACTGGTCGGCGGGATCTGGCTGATGTGGCTGCTCGACTACAACCTCTCGGTAGCTGTGGCCATCGGCTTCATCGCCTTGGCCGGCGTGGCGGCGGAAACCGGTGTGGTGATGCTGATCTACCTCGACCATTCCTGGGAAGCGGCCAAGGCCAAGTCTCGAGCCGCCGAGCGGGAACCCGAGGTGAGCGATCTTTACGACGCCGTTATGGAAGGTGCCGTCGAGCGCGTGCGGCCGAAGATGATGACCGTCGTCGCGATCATGGCCGGCCTGCTGCCGATCATGTGGGGCACCGGCACCGGTTCCGAGGTCATGAGCCGCATCGCCGCTCCGATGGTCGGTGGCATGATTTCGTCCACCGTTCTGACCCTGGCTGTAATCCCGGCCATCTATGCGCTGGTGAAACAGTGGCGCCTGCGGCGGAACGTCGAGTAATCAGGCTTCGTCGGACAAATTGCAGCGGGCAGGCCGCCCGGCCCGCCCAACTGAACCTCAGCTACTGAAAGCGTCACCGAGTGGCAGGCCGAGGACAATCTTGTCCACCAGAAACTCGCTGCCGTGCCTTGCTCCCGACTCGTCCGCGAAGACATTCGATCCAAAGCTGCCGTCCGGATTCGCATAGCCACCAAACATGAACTCGCTTCCATGGGCGACGCCGGCATTCAGTTCAATAGCACTAAAAGCAACATCAGAGGCCAGGCTGACCGTCTGCAAGCCGGCGCCGCTGTTGGCATGGAAACCCAACTCCTTGACCACTCGGCCACCGTCATCAAGTAGACGCAGACGCCCACTCTCGACGAAAGCCGTCCCATCGTCGTACGAAAAAAACTGTGAAAGATACAGCGTCAGGGTGTTCGCTTTCTCGGCAAGATTGAAACGCAATGCCTCTCTGCCGTCGATCTCCTGCTTTATGGAACTGGTCGCAGCGGATTGTCCGCTGACTCCCAAGCCTCCTGCGTACAGATCGCCGCCAGCCAGCGTCTGCGGACTGGCCTCGGTGGCACTGACCGTGCTCCATATTTCTTCGGTGTCCAGGTAATCTGCCTTATGGACGATCACTATCGCCGGGTTGGCCAATACCGCGGCCCATTGCGCGGCAGATCCCGACGGCAACTCAGGAGGAAGGGCTGCTGTTGGCGCAATGACATCGATCTTGACGGTTGCCGAATCGCTACCACCCAAGCCATCGCTAACCTTGTAGCTGAAACTGGTCGTACCTGTGAAACCGGCAGTCGGGGTAAACCCGAAGTGGCCGTCGGCGTACGGCGTGAGCGTCCCTTTCAGGCCCTTCACGTTGAGCAGGGAGACGCTCAGGGCGTCGCCGTCACCGTCGTGGTCGTTGGCCAGCAACCCCGGCGCGGCAATTTCCAAGGTCTTGCCAGTTTCCACCGCATACCTGTCGTCACCCGCTACTGGAGCACTGTTGGTCACGTCGATGGCGACCGTCGCCGTGCTGTTGCCGCCGAAACCGTCGCTGACGGTGTAGCTGAAACTGGTCGTGCCGACGAAACCGGCGGTCGGGGTGAAGCTGAAGTGACCGTCGGCGTACGGCGTGAGTGTCCCCCGCAGTCCGCTGACGTTGACCACGGAGACGCTCAGGGCGTCACTGTCGGCATCGCGGTCGTTGGCCAGCAACCCCGGCGCGCTGATGTCGAGTGTCCGGCCGGCGTGCACCGCGTAGTGGTCGTTGCCGGCCACCGGCGCGCTGTTCACCACGTTGATGGTCGCCGTCGCCGTCGACCTTCCGCCAACCCCGTCGCTGATGGTGTAGCTGAATTCGGTCTTGCCGGCAAAGTTGGTCGTCGGCTTGAAGCTGAAGTGGCCGTCGGCGTACGGCGTGATCACCCCTTTCAGGCCCGTCACGTTGAGCACGGAGACATTCAGGGCGTCGCCGTCAGGATCGCTGTCGTTACCCAGCAATCCCGGTGCCGCGACGTCGAGCGTCTGGTTCGACCGGATCGTGTAGGTGTCGGCAACGGCGATCGGGTTGCGGTTGGTCACGTCGATGGCGACCGTCGCCGTGCTGTTGCCGCCGAAACCGTCGCTGATGGTGTAGCTGAAACTGGTCGTGCCGACGAAGCCGGCCGTCGGTGTAAAGCTGAAGTGACCGTCGGCGTACGGCGTGAGCGTCCCCCGCAGCCCGCTGACGTTGACCACGGCGACGCTCAGGGCGTCACTGTCGGCATCGCGGTCGTTGGCCAGCAACCCCGGCGCGCTGATGTCGAGCGTCCGGCCGGCGTGCACCGCGTAGTGGTCGTTGCCGGCCACCGGCACGCTGTTCCTACGTTGATGGTCGCCGTCGCCGTCGACCTCCCGCCGACCCCGTCGCTGATGGTGTAGGTGAAACTGGTCGTGCCGGCGAAGTTGGTCGTCGGCGTGAAGTTGAAGTGACCGTCGGCGTACGGCGTGATCGTCCCTTTCAGGCCCGTCACGTTGAGCACGGACACGTTCAGGGCGTCGCCGTCAGGGTCGCTGTCGTTGCCCAGCAGTCCCGGTGCCGCGACGTTGAGCGTCTGGTTCGGACGGGTCGTGTAGGTATCGGCTTTGGCGATCGGGTTGCGGTTGGTCACGTCGATGGCGACCGTCGCCGTGCTGTTGCCGCCCCGAAACCGTCGCTGACGGTGTAGCTGATGAACTGGTCGTGCCGACGAAGCCGGCCGTCGGGGTGAAGCTGAAGTGGCCGTCGGCGTACGGCGTGAGCGTCCCCCGCAGCCCGCTGACGTTGACCACGGCGACGCTCAGGGCGTCACTGTCGGCATCGCGGTCGTTGGCCAGCAACCCCGGCGCGCTGATGTCAGGCGCAAAGTTGGTCGTCGGCGCAGCTGAAGCGGCCGCGCGTACGGCGTGATCCCCGCGCGAGCGTCTGGTTCGACCGGATCGAGGCGTCCGGCCGGCGATCGCCGCGTAGTGGTCGTTGCCGGCCACCGGCTCAGGGGCGCACTGTTCAACCCGGCGCTGTTCACGTTGATGGTCGCCGTCGCCGTCGACCTCCCGCCGACCCCGTCGCTGATGGTGTAGGTGAAACTGGTCGTGCCGGCGAAGTTGGTCGTCGGCGTGAAGTTGAAGTGACCGTCGGCGTACGGCGTGATCAATCCTTTCAGGCCCGTCACGTTGAGCACCGAGACGCTCAGGGCGTCGCCGTCAGGATCGCTGTCGTTGCCCAGCAGTCCCGGTGCCGCGACGTTGAGCGTCTGGTTCGGACGGGTCGTGTAGGTATCGGCTTTGGCGATCGGGTTGCGGTTGGTCACGTCGATGGCGACCGTCGCCGTGCTGTTGCCGCCGAAACCGTCGCTGACGGTGTAGCTGAAACTGGTCGTGCCGACGAAACCGGCGGTCGGGGTGAAGCTGAAGTGACCGTCGGCGTACGGCGTGAGCGTCCCCCGCAGCCCGCTGACGTTGACCACGGCGACGCTCAGGGCGTCACTGTCGGCATCGCGGTCGTTGGCCAGCAGCCCCGGCGCGCTGATGTCGAGCGTCCGGCCGGCGTGCACCGCGTAGTGGTCGTTGCCGGCCACCGGCACGCTGTTCACTACGTTGATGGTCGCCGTCGCCGTCGACCTCCCGCCGACCCCGTCGCTGATGGTGTAGGTGAAACTGGTCGTGCCGGCGAAGTTGGTCGTCGGCTTGAAGTTGAAGTGACCGTCGGCGTACGGCGTGATCACCCCTTTCAGGCCCGTCACGTTGAGCACGGAGACGCTCAGTGCGTCGCCGTCAGGATCGCTGTCGTTGCCCAGCAATCCCGGTGCCGCGACGTCGAGCGTCTGGTTCGGTCGGATCGTGTAGGTATCGGCAACGGCAATCGGGTTGCGGTTGGTGACAACGAAACTCAGTGCGATCGTGTCGGCAACAGGAAGCCCCTCCCAAGCCGTATATCTGTCACTTGTCGTGATCACGAACCCGGTCGAAGAGGCGGTGCGCAACTGGCCATTGACCTTCATGAGTGCTCCTTCCGCAGTTGTGACAGAAATATACCGGCGAATACGACTGGATTTGATCTGAAAGCAAACTCCCTGCCAAAGCTTTCAACCCACTGTATCAGTTGCGTTTCCCACTTATCATGCATTGGCGGTGTAAGATTTTTCGACAGAATCCCTGTCACTGGTCATTCGCTACTCAATCCGAATGTCTCCGCAGTGCTCCCTTGCCATTTTGTGGGAAATGGATCGGCGTAAGCGACACCCCCATGGCCTTCTTCTTGCGGTGTTGTCTTGCCTGGCCATGGCCGTAAGTCAGGATATTCCGGAAAACAATCCGCCATAGCGCGAAAAAAAGGCCGGACGGGCCGGCCTTCGGGCAAGTGAAAGCAGCTTGTGCTCAACTCGCGAGCGGCGCCAGGCACGCACGCATTTTCTGCATCGCTTTGACTTCGATCTGGCGAATCCGCTCGGCGGAGACACCAAACTCTGAGGCGAGCTCGTGCAGGGTTGCCGGGGCGTCGTCGTTCAGCCAGCGGGCTTCGATGATGCGGCGGCTTCGTGCGTCCAGCCTCGCCAAAGCACCCTGCAGACCATCGTTGTGCAGGTAGTCGCGCGCGCGGGCTTCCAGAACATGTACCGGTTCGTTCGAATGATCGGAAAGATAGGCGATTGGTGCAAAAGCCTCGTCATCGTCAGAATCGCCTTCAAGCGCGAGATCATGCCCTCCCAGACGAGTGTCCATTTCGATGACGTCTTCTGACTTGACGCCCAGACGGCCAGCGATATCTGCAACCTGCAAGGTACTGAGTCCCTCGCTATTGGCTTTCATGCTGCGCAGATTGAAGAACAGCTTGCGCTGCGCCTTGGTCGTTGCCACCTTGACCATCCGCCAGTTCCTCAGTACATACTCATGAATCTCGGCCTTGATCCAGTGGATGGCGAAAGAAACCAGCCGAACGCCGCGACCTGGATCGAAGCGTTTCACCGCCTTCATCAATCCGATGTTGCCCTCCTGAATGAGATCAGCGTGCGGCAAGCCATACCCCAGGTAACCACGCGCAATGGCAATCACCAGACGCAGGTGCGAAAGCACCAGTTGCCGTGCTGCAGCAAGGTCGGCTTCATCGCGGAAGCGCGTTGCCAGGCGAAACTCTTCTTCTTCGCTGAGCAGAGGAAATTGCCTGGCTGCCTGGATGTACGCATCAATACTGCCGACCGTGGAAAGCGTAGGTAGAGTCAGGGCTTGTGACATGGTGATCGTTTCTCCGTATGCAATACTCTTGACAGGATTCATTTTAGCACTCGCGACATGAGAGTGCTAATGGCAGAATAAGTTCACCCGCACTGAGCCATGGAAAGCCCGCGCCCGAATGGAAAAAAAATTCTGTGCATTTGTAAGTAATTCGCGCTCGTACGCGTCTAAGCTGTGTCGAAGTTGTGGTTGCAGACTGGCCAGCTTTGACCCATCACCCATCCACCTAGAGGAGAAAATTCATGTCAAATCAAATATCTGGAGTCGCTATCGCCGCCGCTGCCGCCGCCCTTTTTGCGACGGGCAGCATCGTTTCGCCAAGCGTGCAGGCGGCAGAAGGGGCTGCGGTTCACTGCGCTGGCGTAAACTCGTGCAAGGGGCATTCCGAATGCAAGACGGCCAAGAGCGAGTGCAAGGGAACCAACGCCTGCAAGGGTCAGGGCTGGGTAACCAAGGCCAGCGCCAAGGAATGCACCGATGCCGGAGGCAAGGTGGTGACCAAGTAAGTCCCTTGTGGCTGGACTTGGCCGCGCTGCCGACAGGCGAGCGGCCAGGTCCAGCAGCAGTCTGAGTCCAGAGAGACCGCATGAGTAAAACCATCAAGGGCTTCGGCCTCGGTCTACGGACCGAACACTATCGGGATTTCGTCGCTGCACCGCAACCAGTGGACTGGCTTGAGGTCATCACGGAGAACTACCTCGTCCCCGGCGGGAAACCTCTGCACTATCTCGACCAGATTCGCCGCGACTACCCGATGGTGATGCACGGGGTAGCCCTCTCCATCGGCGGCAGCGAGCCCCTTGACCAAGCGTATCTGCGGGACCTGCATGCACTGGCCGAGAGAGTCGAGCCGGCCTGGATCTCGGACCATCTTTGCTGGACCGGCACCTCGTCGCTGAATCTCCACGATCTGCTGCCCCTGCCGTACACCGAATCAAGCTTGCACCATCTGGTGCCACGCGTGATGCAGGTGCAGGATATTCTTGGGCGGGTGCTGTTGCTGGAAAACGTGTCCAGTTATGTGAACTACCGCGCTAACGAGATGAGCGAGTGGGAGTTCATCCGCGAATTGCTAGTGCGTACCGGATGCGAGTTGTTGCTCGACGTGAACAACGTCTACGTCAGCAGCGTCAACCACCGTTTCGATCCACGCGCCTTCATCGACGCCATGCCGATCACAGCCGTCCGCCAGATTCATCTCGCAGGGCACGAGGATCACGGCGGCCATATCATCGACACCCACGATCAACCGATCTGCGCTGCGGTCTGGGAGCTCTATGCCTATGCTGTGCGGCGATTTGGTCACATCCCGACGATGATCGAGCGCGACGACAACATGCCGCCGCTCGAAGTGCTGCTCGCCGAACTCGATATGGCGCGATCGGTTGAGCAACGCAGCCTGGCCGATACGAGACAGGCCGCATGAGCACCCTCTTCGAACTGCAACAACGCTTCCAGGACGCCATCCTGCTCGCAGATGCCCCCCTCGGATTGTTCGCTGCCGAGAGTACCGGCAGCGGTGGCTTCAGCGTCTATCTGCAAGCCTACTCTGCGCGCCTGACCGCCGCTTTACGCGACAATTTCCCAACATTGCACCGCGGGCTCGGTGATGACGCTTTTGCTGCCTTGGCACGCGCCTACATTGCTGAGAGACCATCGCATTTTCGTTCGATTCGTTGGTTCGGCGACTCGCTGGTGGAATTTCTCGCCGCAGTGCCCGAGCGCTTGCCGCACCCGGCTCTGGTCGACCTGGCGCGCATGGACTGGGCAACGCGTACGGCTTTCGACGCTGCGGATGCCACCCTCCTCGGCTTCGAGGATGTGGCCGCGTTGCGGCCGGACGAATGGCCGGAGCAGGTTTTCAAAGCCGTGCCATCGCTCCAGATCCTTGATCTGGAGTGGGCTGTCGAGCCAATCTGGAAAACGCTCAATGATGATGAGCAGGCGGCAACCGACGCGCCACAGGCCCTCCCGCATGCGCTCCTGGTCTGGCGTCCGACTCTCGAATGCTGCTGGCGATCGGCCGATCCCTGCGAAGCGGTCGCCTTGCGCGCCTTGCGCGCTGGTGCGACGTTTGCCGAATGTTGCACGCGCATTGCCGAGTTTGCGACAACGGAAGCGGCGAGGACGGCGGCGGAATTTCTGCAGCGCTGGATCTCGGAAGGCCTGTTGGCTCGCGATTGACGATCACCATGGCGAATTCACCTGCCGATCCACCAAGCACTTCATGCGCGAAATGCGCAGCACCTTTCGTCTGCGGCGCCAACGCCGGCCTCGCATCCTGCTGGTGTATGCAGCAACCGCAGCTTGCCTGCGCGCCCGTCGCAGGTACCGGCTGCTACTGCCCGGCCTGCCTGGAACAACGGTTTAGCGATCGGCAATGCGCAACCGCTCCGGCAACATGAGGATCACGTCGCGGTTGCTCCACGAAAAACATTTCGCGGCCGCTGCACGCCACGGCAACCAGCAGGAGTTGATATGCTCACCTGGTGCGATGCTGACCGGCCTTGCTTCTGGAAGCTCCAGGGAGAACACGTGCTCGGTGTTGTAGAGCACGCCGGGGGCATATCGATGGCGCCACTCGGCAAAAATCTGGTAGCTGTGGGTGAGTTGCCAATCCAGAAGATTCTCATGCGCGATCTCGATTCCTGTTTCCTCGGCCACTTCACGGACTGCCGTATCCATCAACGGCTCACCCGCTTCCTGGCTGCCGGTAACCGACTGCCAGTAGCCAGCGTGCGCGGCGCGTTCAAGCAGCAGCACCAGCAGGTCGGTCGTGTGGATCACGACCAGAACCGATACCGGCCGTTTGTAGACGATCATCCGTGAGTCGCGAGAATCGCCAGTTCATCGGCAGGCAGATCGTAAAACACCCACATTGGGCAGGCCTGCGACCGCCATTCCGCGACCGCCGCGGCAAAAACCTCATTCAGCGCCTGGAAACCGACCTGGTCCTCGGCATGCAGGATCTCGGCCCGGGCGATGATCAGGACATAGCCTGCCGCCTGACACCACGACAAATCGGTCAGGCAATCCTTCAGGGCATCGAGGTTCTGTCCATACCATTCAGGGAAACCGAGCGCCTGCCCGAGCTCTCCAAGCGCACGGCCGATCCGGTCTGCGTCGGCGAAGCTGACCTGAAAACAGACAAGACCGGCGGCTTCCGCAGCTTCCAGCAGCTCCGTACGCCCGCACGGAGGCAGGCGGTAGATACCGGCGCGTCGACAATCTACCAACACGTTCAGCAACTCGTCGCGCTTCATGGCTGCTCGCGTATGCGGCGAAAACTGCGATAGTGATCGTCCGTGTAGTAATACTCGCCGGAACGGGCGACATCACCAACGCGCCCTTCACCAGCGATGATGCGGCGTGCGCCGCGGTCGCGCCGGCCTGGTGTCGGAACCGTGTACTCTCGATAGTAGCCGCGTGGCTGCGGCGGCAAGCGCCGCTCGAAATTCCCGAACGTCGTGCCGTCCTTCTGCGGAAACGGAAATGGCCCACCCTGCTGGATCCGACTGAGCGTCACCCTGGCCTCGGCAGGCAGTTCGGCCAGCACGACGTCGCGCAGATACTGTGCCTCGCGAGCCTGGAGTGGACCGGCCAGGCCAAGCAACACAGCCAGTACCGCCAGCTGCAGCGTGCGGAAAAGCGCGGTGAAGTCCGGCATCCGTATCAACTCTTGCCAACCTCGACCTGCGTGTCGACCCTCTGGCGTACTCGAATATGCAGCTCGCGCAGCTGTTTCTCGTCCACGCGACTCGGCGCATCGGTGAGCAGGCACTGTGCGCGCTGTGTCTTCGGAAAGGCGATCACGTCACGGATCGACTCGGCACCGCTCATCATGGTCACGATGCGATCCAGGCCAAAAGCCAGCCCACCGTGCGGCGGAGCCCCATACTTGAGCGCTTCGAGCAGAAAACCAAACTTGAGCTGAGCTTCTTCCTCAGAAATGCCCAGCGCCTTGAACACCTGTTCCTGAACGGCCGCCCGGTGAATCCGCACCGAGCCGCCCCCGAGTTCGGATCCGTTCAGCGCCAGATCGTAGGCCTTGGCCAGACAACCGCCTGGATCAGTACCCAGCAGTGCGAGGTGTTCGTCTTTCGGGCTGGTAAACGGGTGGTGACAGGCAGTCCAGCGCCTCTCTTCCTCGTCATAGTCGAACATCGGAAAATCCACCACCCACACCGGCTCCCAGGCGTGTCCATTGACCCAGCCCTTCTCGTGGCCGATCTTGACACGCAGGGCACCGAGCGCGTCGTTGACCACCTTGCATTTGTCGGCACCGAAAAATATCAGGTCGCCGGAAGCTGCGCCTGTCCGCTCGATGATGGTCTTCAGTGCGGATGCGTGCAGGTTTTTGACGATCGGCGACTGTAGCCCAGTCTCGTTGAGCTGCGTCACGTCGTTGACCTTGATATAGGCCAGGCCTCTGGCGCCGTAAATGGCGACAAACTGGGTATAGGCGTCAATCTCCCCACGCGTCAGGCTGGCCCCGCCGGGAATGCGCAAGGCCGCGATGCGACCGCCCTCGCTGTTGGCGACCGCAGCGAAGACCTTGAAGGAAACGTCCTTCAAGACGTCGGCAACTTCGACGAGTTCCAGCGTCACCCGCAGATCAGGTTTGTCGGAACCATAGCGCCGCATGGCCTCGGCGTACGGCAGGCGGGGAAATGGATTCGGCAGTTCAGCCCCGATCGCCTCCTTGAACACCGCCCGGATCAGTTCCTCCATGAGCTGGATGATCTCGCCCTCGCTCATGAACGAGGTCTCGATGTCGACCTGGGTAAACTCCGGCTGGCGATCGGCACGCAGGTCCTCGTCGCGGAAGCACTTGGTGATCTGGTAGTAGCGGTCAAAGCCTGCGACCATCAGCAGTTGCTTGAACAGTTGCGGCGACTGCGGCAGCGCGAAGAATTGCCCGGGATGAACGCGCGACGGAACCAGGTAATCGCGAGCTCCCTCGGGGGTGCTCTTGGTCAGCATTGGCGTTTCGATGTCGATGAAACCTGCGTCGTCCAGGAAGCGGCGAAAAGCACGCGCCGTCTGGTAACGAAGCTGCATGTTCTTCTGCATCTGCGGGCGGCGCAGGTCGATCACCCGATGCAACAGGCGAATGTTCTCCGACAGATTTTCTTCGTCGAGTTGGAACGGCGGCGTCACCGAAGGATTCAGGACTTCAATCTCGTAGCAAAGAATTTCGACCTGGCCGCTGGCGATGTTGACGTTTACCGTTCCTTCAGGACGTGCTCGAACCCTGCCGGTAATCCGCAGGCAGAACTCGTTGCGTACCAACTCGGCCACTTTGAACATCGTCGGGCGATCCGGGTCGCAAACGATCTGGGCCAGACCCTCACGGTCGCGCAGATCAAGAAAGATCACCCCGCCGTGGTCGCGGCGCCGATGCGCCCAGCCACAGAGCGTCACTTCCTGGCCGATGAGCTGTGTATTGACTTGTCCACAATAATGAGTTCGCATGCTGCCTTCCGCGGGTTGTGCTGGTATCAGTGGCGGCGATCGGTCGCCACCCGAGGTCTGGGTGGTGGCGCCACGACGCCCATCGAGATCACGTACTTCAGGGCCGTATCCACACTCATATCCAGTTCAATGACCTCCGCCTTGGGCAGCATCAAAAAGAACCCGGAAGTGGGATTCGGTGTCGTCGGAACATACACGCTGACATAGTCGCCGTCCAGATGCTGCAGGACATCGCCACCGGGCTTACCGGTAAGGAAAGCGATCGTCCATGCGCCTCGTCTGGGATACTCGATCAGCAGTGCCTTGCGAAAAGCGTTGCCGGACGACGAGAATAGCGTATCGGAAACCTGCTTGACGCTGTTATAAATGGAATTGACCACCGGAATACTGGTCAACAGCCGCTCCCACCAGGTAACCAGCCGCTGTCCGATGAAATTGGCGGCGAGCACTCCCGTGAGCACGATGACCAACAAGGTGAGAATCGCGCCAGCGCCGGGAATGTCGAAACCCAGCATATTGCGCGGGTGAATCGCTTCAGGCAGGAGGCGCAAAGACTGGTCCATGGTGCCGACGATCAGCACCAACACCCAGGCAGTGATCCCCAGTGGGACCCAGATCAGCAGGCCGGTGATGAAGTAGCGTTTGATCAACTGCCGGCGCACGCACTGGCTCCCGAGGCACTGGCTGGAGTCGCGTCTGCACTCGCCTTGCTTTCGGTGCCTGCCTTACCGTCGGTATTTGCGTCCGTGCTTGCTGGTTTGTCCGTGCTTTCCGGCTTGCCGGTTGTGGACGGAGCCTTGCTATTGCCGCCCTTGAAATCTGTAGCGTACCAGCCGGTGCCCTTCAACTGAAAGCCCGCGGCCGTCAACTGCTTGCTATAAGTCGCTTGACCACACTGAGGGCAGATACGCAACACCGCGTCGCTTAGCTTTTGCAGATGATCTTTCTCAAACCCGCAGGAATCGCAGCGATAAGCGTAAATCGGCATGTCAAACCCTCGAAAAGCACTTGATGAAACTTAAGGAATCGAGATTATACGCGAACCGGCGGCAATTCCGGCTTGCTCGCCGGGCGGGCGCAGCCGGATGGCACTACAGCAAACCGATGTAAGCGCGCGTCAGGGGTTTTCCCCAGAACAGGGCCAGTATCCCTGCCGCAGCCAGATAGGGGCCGAAGGGAATCGGTACACTTCGCCCGCGTTTGATGACCACGATCAGAGTGATGCCGACAACCGCGCCCAGCATCGACGAGAGCAGAATGGTCAGCGGCAGCATCTGCCATCCGAGCCAGGCGCCAAGTGCCGCGAGCAGCTTGAAGTCACCGTAACCCATGCCCTCCTTGCCGGTGGTCAACTTGAAAGCCCAGTAGACCAACCACAGGGAGAGGTAGCCGCCCGCCGCACCGATCACGGCCGATTGCAGATCAACGAAACTCCCCGATACGTTGAACAACAGCCCAGCCCAGAGCAAGGGCAGCGTGATCGAATCCGGCAACAACTGCGTGTCGAGGTCGATCCAGGTCAGGGCAATCAGACACCATATCAGCAGCATGGCGCCTGCCGCTGCCCAGCCATAGCCGAAATGCAGAGCGGCGAAGGCGCACAACAGGCCGCTGGTGGCTTCGACCAGCGGATAGCGCGGGGAGATCGGTTTGGCGCAGGCCGAACAGCGCCCACGCAGAAATATCCAGCTCAGCACCGGCACATTCTCGATGGCCGTGATCGCATGACCGCAGTCTGGGCACTGCGAGCGCGGCCTGGCCAGCGAGAACCGTTCGTGCTCGGCCGGCGCTTCACCGCGGAGTTCTGCGCAGTGGGCACGCCATTCGCGCTCCATTATTCTGGGCAGGCGATGAATGACGACGTTGAGAAAGCTGCCCACCAGCAGCCCGAGGACGCCTGCGATAACCGTAAACGTGGTCGGATCCAGATCGACAGTCAAGGCGCCAGGCATTATCCGACGACAGCGCCCAGTTTGAAGATCGGCAGATACATGGCAATCACCATGCCGCCGATCAGCACCCCGAGAACCACCATGATCATCGGCTCCATCAGGCTGGAAAGGGCTTCGACGGCGTCGTCCACCTCCGCTTCGAAGAAATCGGCGACCTTGCCGAGCATGGCATCGAGTGCGCCGGATTCCTCCCCAATGGCGACCATCTGATTCACCATGTTCGGGAACAGTGCGGTATTCTGCATTGCCGTGGTGAGGCTGGTACCGGTGCTCACCTCACTCTGAATCTGCCGTGTCGCCGCCTTATACACATAGTTGCCGGCGGCACCACCGACCGATTCCAGGGACTCCACCAGAGGAACACCCGCTGCGAACATGGTGGCCAGCGTACGGGTCCAGCGAGCGATGACCGACTTGCGAATGATGTCGCCAAAGACGGGCATGCGCAGGAATGCCCGGTCGAAAGCGATCTGCATGGTTTCCGATCGTTTCCAGGTATAGAAGAAAGCGTAGATCGCGCCACCGATGCCGCCAAACAGCGCCCACCAGTACTGGACGAAGAAATCCGACATCGCGATCACCACCAGCGTTGGCGTCGGGAGGTCGGCACCAAAACTCTTGAACACTTCCTTGAACGCCGGAATCACGAAGATCATGATCACTGCGGTGATAATGAAGGCGACAATGATGATTGCCACCGGATAAAACAGCGCCGCCTTGATCTTGGCCTTTATGGCGATCATTTTCTCCTTGTAGTTGGCCAGGCGATCAAGGAGTGTTTCGAGAATGCCGGCCTGCTCGCCAGCCGCAACCAGGTTGCAGTACAAGGGGTCAAATTGAATCGGATATTTCCGGAACGCTTGCGAAAGCGAGCTACCCGTCTCGACATCGGCCTTGATATCCAGCAGCAACTTGCCAACGGCCGGGTTGTCGTGCCCGCGACCGACGATTTCAAAGGTCTGCAGCAGTGGCACACCAGCCTTCATCATCGTCGCCAACTGGCGCGTAAACAGCGTGATATCCTTGTCGGTGATCTGCCGACCACCCTTGAAGCGCTGCTTGGAAATCTTGCTGACCAGGATCCCTTGCCGACGCAGCGTGGCCTGCACAACCGTCTGGCTGCTGGCACGCTGCTCACCACGAACGACCTTCCCGGCCTTGTTCTTGCCTTCCCAAAGAAAAACAAATTCCTTGACGTCCGACTCGGTTTTCTTGGGAGGTCTTGCTGCAGTCGCCATTCTTACCTCTTCTTCAAGCGTTGGTGCTGCCGAGAACCTCATCAAGAGAGGTCAGACCCTGCTTGACCTTCAGCAGGCCGGAACGACGCAGGTCATTGACGCCTTCCTTTCGGGCCTGGATCGCAATATCAAGCTCCGTACCGCTGGACATGATGATGCGCTGAATCGCTTCAGTCACCGGCATGACCTCATACAGACCCACCCCTTCCCTTGTAGCCGCTTCCTTTGCAACGCTCGCATTCCCCTGGACCATAGAGGGTCCAGGTACCATCGAGATCGCTTTCCCGGAAGCCGGCATTGAGCAGGGTTTCAATCGGCGTGTCCAGCGGCTTCTTGCAGGTGCACAATCGGCGAACCAGCCGTTGCGCGGTGATCAACAGGATGCTCGAAGCCAGATTGAATGTCGGGATGCCCATGTTCATCAGGCGGGTCAGCGTCGCTGGCGCATCATTGGTGTGCAGGGTGGACAGCACCATGTGTCCGGTCTGTGCAGCCTTGATCGCAATCTCTGCGGTTTCAATGTCGCGAATCTCACCGACCATGATGATGTCCGGGTCCTGACGCAGAAAAGCCTTGAGGGCTATCGGAAAGGTCAGTCCGGCACGGTCATCGACATTGACCTGATTGATTCCCGGCAAGGGAATTTCGGCCGGATCTTCCGCCGTGGCAATATTGACCCCGGGCTTGTTCAGGATGTTGAGGCAGGTGTAGAGCGAAACGGTTTTTCCCGAACCTGTCGGGCCGGTAACCAGGATCATTCCGTAGGGACGATGGATCGCGTCAAGCAGAACCGACTTTTGTTCAGGCTCATAGCCCAGAGCGTCGATACCGAGACTGGCGCTGGCTGGATCAAGAATCCGCAAGACGATCTTTTCGCCGTACATCGTCGGCAAGGTGCTGACGCGGAAGTCGATCGACCGATTCTTCGAAAGCACCAGACGCATGCGCCCGTCCTGCGGGACGCGTTTTTCGGCAATGTTGAGTCGTGAAATCACCTTGATGCGCGAGGCAATCTTGTCCTTGATGACCAGGGGCGGCGCTGCCACTTCCCGCAAAATGCCATCGGTGCGAAATCGGATACGATAGCTTTTTTCATAGGGTTCGAAGTGGATGTCAGACGAACCCTCGTTGATCGCATCGAGCATCATCTTCTGAATGAACCTGACCACGGGGGCGTCATCAACTTCGAGGCTGCTCGCATCATCCACCTTCTCCGGACTCTGCTCGTCGGTAAACTCAAGGTTGATGTCCTCGCTGGTAAAACTCTTCAGGGTCTCCTCGACCGACTCGGACAGCTTGGTGACCAGCGGACCGAGTTTGTTTTCCTCGACGATTACCGGGTCAACTGCCAGGCCGGTCTGAAAGCGAATCTCGTCAAGCGCTCGCAGATTGGTCGGGTCGGCGATGGCGATGGCCAGGCGATTGCCGCGCTTGTGCAATGGCACCACGCGATGAGTCGCAATCAACTTCCGGTCAATGGCGTTCTTCTGAATATAGGAATCGTCGAACGCAGTCAGATCGAGCAGCGGATAACCGAACTTGTCTGCAGCGAAACGTGCAAATTCCAGGAAGGTGCCTTTCTTGGCTCCCACCAGTTGCTCTATCAGCGAAGTCTTCTTGGCCGCTGCTTGGGCGAGCAGAGACTCGGCCTCGGCTTCCTTGAGTCGGCCAGCTTGTACCAGCGCACGGGCGAAACCGCTAAGCGGTGATTGTTGCGGATTGGCTGCCATATTTCGCGAT
Source organism: Candidatus Accumulibacter propinquus (assembly GCA_016714935.1). Classification (GTDB taxonomy): domain Bacteria; phylum Pseudomonadota; class Gammaproteobacteria; order Burkholderiales; family Rhodocyclaceae; genus Accumulibacter; species Accumulibacter propinquus. The sequence goes on from JADKBU010000009.1 coordinate 105,238, forward strand.
AGGACCCTGCAACGCGTTATGAACCATCAGGTCCCGGCTATACCGAGTTGGCCTACTCGATGATGCATTGCCTGAGAGCGTTTGTAAAGCAGTCGCCGCGCAGGCGAGCGCCAGCACCAGCAGGCCCGCCGACTACCGCAGGCAGCGATGACTGGCATATGCCTCCCAAACACAGCGATCACCGCAATCGGCACCCGGCCAGCATGGGGCATCGCTGCAAAGCCACGCCGCTACTTGCTCGCCGCGTCCACCACCACCAGTGCGGTCATGTCAACCACCCTGCGGACCGACGAAGTCGGAGCCAGAACATGCACCGGACGCGCGGCGCCAAGGAGGATCGGCCCCACCGACATCCCCTCGCCGCCGGTCACCTTGAGCAGGTTATAGGAAATATTGGCGGCATCGAGATTGGGCATTACCAGCACGTTGGCCTCACCGCTCAGTGGCGACTCCGGGTCCGATTGCCTGCGGATGGCTTCGGAGAGCGCACTTTCACCGTGCATTTCGCCGTCGACCTCCAGGTCGGGCGCTCTGGCACGCACGATTCGCGCGGCTTCGGCCACTTTGCTCGCGGAGGCACTCTGTGAGGATCCGAAGTTCGAATGCGACAGCATCGCCACCTTCGGCCTGATCTTGAAGCGACGAACCGCGTCTACCGCCATCAGCGCAATTTCCGCCAGTTGCGCGGCGTCGGGCTCTTCGTTGACATGCGTATCGCAGAGGAACAGCGCGCGTCCGGGCAACAACAAGTGGGTCATCGCCGCCATCGTGCTGCAGCCTGGAGCCTTGCCGATGATCTCATCGACCTGGCGCAGATGATGAGCGAAACGGCCGGACAGACCACAGATCATGCCGTCGGCGTAACCGAGCTTGAGCAGGATGGCGCCGATGATGGTGTTGTCGCTGCGCAGGCGGGTCTTGGCGATGTCGATCGTCACCCCTTGGCGCTTCCGCAGTTGATGATAGGTCGTCCAGCATTCCTTGTAGCGCTGGTCACTGTTGGGATCGACCACCTCGAAATGCGTACCGACACGCAGCTTCGAGCCAATCCTCTCGAGCCGTGCGGCAATCACATCGGGGCGACCAATCAGGATCGGGCTGGTCAGGCCTTCATTGAGAATCGTCTGCGTCGCGCGCAGGATCCGCTCATCCTCCCCGTCCGGATAGACGATGCGTGTCTTCCGCCCACGCCTGGCCGCCGAAAACACGGCACGCATACCGACGCCCGTACGGTAAACGAACTCCCTGAGCTTTTCGCGATAGGCAGGCAGGTCGGCAATCGGCCTCGTCGCGATGCCGGAACTCATCGCCGCCTGGGCCACGGCCGGCGCGATGGTGGTTATCAAACGGGGATCGAACGGCTTGGGAATCAGGTACTCCGGGCCAAAGGAAAGGTGCTCACCGGGATAGGCCATGGCCACCTCGTCACTCACCTCTTCCTGCGCCATCGCCGCCAGCGCCTTGACGCAGGCCATCTTCATCTGTTCATTGATGCCCGTTGCACCGACGTCAAGGGCGCCGCGGAAAATGAACGGAAAACACAGGACATTGTTGACCTGGTTGGGGTAGTCGGAGCGCCCGGTGGCCATGAGCACGTCCGGACGCACTTCTCGGGCAAGCTCGGGCATGATCTCGGGGGTCGGGTTGGCCAGAGCGAAGACGATCGGCTGCCTGGCCATGCGCCGGAGCATATCCGGTTCGAGGGCGCCGGCGGCCGAGAGCCCGAGGAACACGTCGGCTCCGTCCAGTGCTTCCGACAGGGTTCTGGCGTCGGTGGTCCGGGCGTAACGCGCTTTGGTCGGTTCCATGTTCTCGTCGCGACCGACGTAGACCACGCCTTTCGAGTCGCAGACGATGATGTTCTCGCGCTGGACACCCAGGTCGCACCACAGGTTGAGACAGGAAATGGCCGCCGCGCCTGCGCCGGAGCAAACCACCGTCACTTCGGCGATTTTCTTGCCGGTCACCTTGAGCGCGTTCAGGATCGCGGCCGACGAGATGATCGCCGTGCCATGCTGATCGTCATGAAAGACCGGAATTGACATCCTCTCCTTGAGCTTGGCCTCGATGTAGAAACACTGCGGGGCCTTGATGTCTTCCAGGTTGATGCCGCCAAGTGTCGGTTCCATGGCGGCGATCATGTCGATCAGTCGGTCTGGGTCATTTTCGGCGAGTTCGATGTCGAACACATCGATCCCGGCGAACTTCTTGAACAGACAACCCTTGCCTTCCATCACCGGTTTGGCGGCCAGAGGACCGATATTCCCGAGGCCGAGCACCGCCGTACCATTGGTGATGACACCGACCAGATTCGCCCGCGAGGTGTACAGGCTGGCCGTGCCGGGATCATCGACGATGGCATGGCAGGCGTAGGCCACGCCTGGCGAATAAGCCAGTGCCAGGTCGATCTGGTTGCTGAGACCCTTGGTGGGCTGGACGGCTATCTTGCCAGCAGTCGGGTAACGGTGATACTCAAGGGCTGCCTCGCGAAGTTCGTTCTGGCGTGGATCGTTTTCCATTCTGCCTCCTGACGTGCTGTTCATCAAAGCAAAAGCGCGACACTTTAGCCGACTGCCGCGGTTAACACAAAACTCATGTTATCGCGATATTCGCCAACGCACGCTGCGGGTGCCGTTGCGAAGCAGAAATACAGTTGCACGGCGACCGCCGTAGACCGTGCCATCGGTATCGACCGGGGTGCGGCCTCCACCGCTGCGGGCGTGGCAGAGGTAGAATGATCGGCGCACGCGCAACCGCCATGCCATGGGGCTATTCCTGCGGTGGCGACGGGCATTCGACTTGAATGGGAGATGATGAATGGGCCAGACCGCCACCAGTAACCTTCGCACTGTCGCTCTCGTTGGCCACGGGGCCGCCGGCAAGACCACACTTGCCGAAAGCCTGCTCGCCGCAGCCGGAGCCATCAGCAGCCGCGGCGCTGTCGAGAAAGGCAGCACCGTTTGCGATTTCGACCCGCAAGAGAAGGAATTCGGCCACTCGCTGAATGCCGCGCTGGCAAGTTTTTCCTGGCAAGGGGCGCAGGTGCACCTGATCGACACACCCGGCTTCCCCGATTTCGCCGGCCCGGCGATCGGCGCGCTCGCGGCCGTGGACACGGCCCTGGTGGTGATCAGCGCGCAGAACGGCATTGAGCTTTCGAGCGAACGGATGATGAAACTGGCCGCGGCACGTGGAGTGTGCCGGATGATCGTGATCAACAAGATCGATGCCGAGAACGTCAATCTGCCGGCACTGGTCGGCGAAATTCGCGAGCGCTTCGGTCGGGAGTGCATGTTGCTCGATTTGCCGGCCAAACAGGGCAGCGACGTGGTGGAATTGCTCGGGCACGATGACGGCGAAAGCGATTTCGAGTCGGTGGCAGCGGCGCACCGCGCGCTGATCGATCAGATCGTCGAAGAAGACGAGGATCTGCTCGCGAAATACCTTGACGAAGGCGTCGATCCCAGCCCCGACGAACTGCACCTGCCCTTTGAAAAGGCGCTGCGTGCCGGCCATCTGATTCCAATTCTCTTCGTTTCTGCAAAAACCGGTGCCGGCATCCTGCAGTTGCTCGATGTGCTCGCCAGACTGGCCCCGAATCCGGCAGAGGGTAACCCGCCGCCGTTCTACCGCGGCGAACCCGGCGGTCCGGTGGAAGCCTTCCATGCCGAGCCAGACCCTCAGAAGCACGTGCTGGCGCACGTCTTCAAGGTCGTCAGCGATCCCTTCATCGGCAAGGTCGGTGTCTTCCGCGTCCATCAGGGAACGATCCGCCGGGACTCGCAACTCTTCGTCGGCGACAGCAAGCGTCCGTTCAAGGTCGGCCACATGTATCGCCTGCAGGGCAAGGAGTATGTCGAGGTCGAGACGCTGGTACCCGGCGATCTGGGGGCCATCGCCAAGGTCGAGGAAATCGAGTTTGACTGCGTGCTGCACGATTCGCATGATGAAGACCATATCCACCTGAAGCCTCTCGAGTTTCCGCAGCCGATGCACGGCCTGGCGGTACATGCGCGGCGCAAGGCCGACGAGCAGCGTCTGTTCGAGATCCTGCACAAGCTTGAGGTCGAGGACCCCTGCTTCCGCATCGAGCGTCACCCGACGACCAACGAAACGGTGATTCGCGGCATTGGCGAAATGCACCTGCGCGCCAAGTTGACACGTCTGTCGCAGCAGTACAAGCTCGAACTCGACACCAAGCCGCCCCAGATTGCCTACCGCGAAGCCATCACGGGTACCGCCGAAGGGCACTGCCGGCACAAGAAGCAGAGCGGTGGCGCTGGCCAGTTCGGTGAAGTCATGCTGCGTGTGGAGCCACTCGAACGTGGCGCCGGTTTCGACTTCGTCGATATCGTCAAGGGTGGCGTCATCCCGGGCGTATTCATGGCAGCCGTGGAAAAGGGCGTTCGCCAGGCACTTGCCGACGGCGTCGTCGCCGGCTTCCCGGTCGAGGATTTGCGGGTCACCGTACACGACGGCAAATCGCATCCGGTCGACGGCAAGGACATCGCATTTTTCACCGCAGCCCGCAAGGCCACCGTCGACGCGATTCGGGCCGCCAGGCCGATCATCCTCGAACCGCTGGTCAACATTGAAATCCTCGCACCGGACGCGATGACCGGTGATGTCACCGGCGACCTGTCCAGCAAGCGCGGCCACCTGACCGGCACACAGCCGCGCGGCCCCGGCGTGATGGCCATCACCGGTCAGGTACCGCTGGCCGAACTCGAGGGCTACCAGTCACGCCTCAAGTCGCTGACCGGCGGCGAGGGTTCCTACAGCATCGAATTCTCGCACTACGCGCAGGTTCCGCCGGCCACGCAGCAGCAACTGGCTTCGCAACACAAGGTCGTCGAGGAGGAGTAGGAGACCGGGCAGGCGCCGGGCGCGTGACCGTGGTCGACTTTTTCAAGTTATCCGACTGGTTCATCCGGCTGGCCCGCCGCCTGCTGTATCTATGGGTACGCACCTCGGTATTTCCCGAGAATCCTTCCGAACTGGGCCTGGATCCAGCGAAACCGGTTTGCTACGTTCTACAGGACAGGCATCTCTCGAACCTCCTGGTACTCTTCGAGGAATCGCGGAGAACCGGGTTGCCGCGTGCAGAGGCAACCATCACCTTGGGCAGGCAAGTCCTGCCCCGCTCGTTCTTCTTCCTGAATCGTGACCGCAGCCTTGCCGGCAGGGCTCGCGATGGCAGCAGCTACTCGCTATTGCTCGCCCGCCTGATCAGCCAGGCGATTGCCGACCCCCTGATCGATGTACAGCTGGTACCGGTCGTCATCCTCTGGGGCCGCAGTCCGGACAAGCAGGATTCGGTTCTCAAGGCCTTGTTCTCGGAAACCTGGCGTCCGCCAGGCGCCTGGCGGCAAATGCTGGCCATCCTGCTGCACGGTCGCAATGTGCTGGTTCGTTACAACGCCGCAATTTCACTACGCGATCTCCTGCAGGGAGGGCTCGCTGAAGAACCCGCGCTACGAAAACTGTCGCGCGTGTTGCGAGTCCATTTCCGTCGCCAACGGCAAATGGCGATCGGACCCGACCTCTCGCACCGCAATACCCAGGTTGACGCGGTGCTTGCCGGCGAACAGGTGCGCGCGGCGATCGCCAGCGAGGCGGCAATTGCCGGCATCTCGGCAGGAGAAGCCAAAGCCCGCGCCGCCAACTTCGCGATCGAGATCGCGTCCGACTATTCCTATGGTGTCGTGCGCGCACTCGAACTCTTCCTGTCCTGGTTATGGACCAGGCTTTACGACGGCACCGAGTTGCATAACTTCGATACCGTCACTCGCATCGCTGCGGGACACGAGATCGTTTATGTGCCCTGCCACCGCAGCCATATCGATTATCTGCTGCTGTCGTACATCATCATCCGCAAGGGGCTGACGCCACCGCATATCGCTGCCGGCGCCAACCTCAACCTGCCACTGGTCGGATCACTGCTGCGCCGCGGGGGCGCCTTTTTTCTGCGCCGCAGTTTCAAGGGCGAGCCGCTGTATGCGGCGGTGTTCCACGAATACCTGCATCTGATGCTCGCGCGAGGCTTCCCGATCGAGTATTTCATCGAAGGTGGGCGCAGCCGCAGTGGACGGATGCTGACCCCAAAAGCCGGCATCCTCGGAATGACGGTTCAAAGCTTCATTCGCGAGCACGCGCGGCCGCTGGTTTTCGTTCCGGTGTACATCGGTTACGAGAAATTGATCGAGGGCCGCAGCTACCTCGGTGAACTGGCCGGCAAGCCCAAACAACGCGAATCGTTGTGGGGCCTTGTCACGAGTGTACGCAACATCAAACGCGTTTTCGGCAAGGTACACGTGAATTTTGGCGAACCGCTGGAACTCGCCGGCTTTCTCGACCAGCAACAGCCCGGCTGGAGCGAAGAAACCACGGCCAGCCAATCGCTATGGTCGCGCAGTGCGACGCGCAATGCGGCAGCGGAGCTCGCCAAGCGCATCAACGAGGCGGCCGTAGTCAATCCGGTGAACCTGATCGCACTCGCGCTGCTCGCCACCCCCAAGCACACCGCCGATGAACACGCACTGCAGCGGATGATCGTGCACTACCAGGCACTGCTTCGCGAAGCACCGTATGCGCCGACGACGATTCCCTGCCCGCTCGACGCGCAGCAGGTGGTGACCTACGCCGAGCGACTCGCAGTCGTCGAGCGTTTCGCCGATCCACTGGGCGATCTGATCCGCGTGCGTGACGAGCAGGCGCCCTTGCTCGCCTATTTTCGCAACAACGTACTGCATGTTTTCGCCCTGCCGGCGCTGGTCGCCTGCCTGCTGAGTCACAACCGCCGCCTCGATGCCGCGCGCGTGACACGTGCGGTGAGCGGCATTTGCGCCCTGATGCGCGCGGAACTGTTTCTCCGCTGGCCACCCGGCGAGCTGGAAGCCGCCACCGAAGCAGTCATTCGCGTCCTGCTCGCGCGCGGACTGCTGTGTCGATCGCCAACATCGGGAAGGCTCGCCGCACCGGAACCGATCAGCCAGGAATTTGCCGAACTGCATCTGCTCGGGGAAACCATCCGCCCCCTGCTGGAACGTCACTTCCTCGCCCTGGCGCTCCTCGATCGGCAGGGCAGCGGCCAACTCACCCGCCAGGCGCTCGAAGACAACTGCCACCTGCTGGCACAGCGGCTATCACTGCTCTACGAATTCAATACGCCGGAATTCCCCGAGAAGGCCACCTTCTCCGCCTTCATCGCCAACCTGATCGAGGCCGACTTTCTGCACGAGGACGACCAGGGACTGCTGCACTTCGACGAGCGTCTGATGACCCCGCTGACGCACTCGGAACTCGTTCTCTCCGTCGAAGCGCGACGCGCCATTCGGCGCATCGCGGGTGCCGGCGTGGCCAAGTAGCCGCGCACGCAGAAATCCCGAAATGCTCAGGCCCGGCCGCCCGGACCGCGCCGGGCCGCCTGCTCGAGGCGCTCCTTCTCGGCCAGAACCCTGTTCGCATACTCGGTTTCGGCATCCTCTGACGAGCCCCCATAATGCTGCAGCCCGGCAATCAGGCTGCCACGCCAGCGAATCGCCTCCTCAAGGACGTGTACGCCCACCTGAATGTTGGTTACCGGATCGAGAAACGGCTGCTCGCCAGCTCCGCGCGGCACCTTGTCGAGGTGGTAGCCGGGGATCACCTGCATCAGCCCTTTGGCACCACTCGCACTTTCGGCAAAGGGGTTGAAACGGGACTCGATGCCGATGATGGCGACGATCAACAGCGGATCGAGACGCCGTTCCCTGCCCACGGCCTGTGCTGCCTCGAAGACCGGCACCAGCGCTTCCGGGGCAACCCGGTAACGACGCGAGACATAGTCCAGGACACGCTGCAATCGCGGCGAAAGGATTTCGGAAGCAGGTTTGCTGACGACCACTTCAGCAGCTTCGGCGTCGGCTTCGGCCACAGGCTCGGTGGCCGCCGCTTGCGGCGGCTCAGCCACCGCACTTTCGCCGAAAAACGGCTTGAATGTCCCCAGCGCAACCATCAGTCCGATGGTGATCAGGCTATGTTGTATGAAACTCAAGGTGGCGTCAGTGCGACGCCCGGTTGTATTTCTCAGTGATAATGTTGCGGACATGCTCTCTCCTTCACTTTGGTCGTCGCGCCAATCAAACGGCTCGACGATGGACGGTTACAGGCGGGTGCAAGGCCTCGAAAACCTGGGGGATAGTTCCCCTGAGGCCGGAACTCTGTACGGCCCGAAGGGCCAGAAAACAGAGCGGCGAAAATGCAGATGGGCAGCTTCGGTACATCGGTTTGCTGCCGGAGAAATTGCAGTCTATTGATTAATCTCGATTTGGTCAACCCGCATCGAAAATCCGGGAGCACAGCGCCTGCACCTGTGGCCCCGGAAATGCCTTCCGCATCGCCTGCCGCGACCCTTTGCCGCAGCCTCCGGCCGAGCCGGCGGCGCAGATGATGGCCGTACCGTGGCCTCGCAATTCGGACCTGGAATCACCTTGTCAAGTTGGTCTGGCAGCGGCCAGGAAGTGCGGACCGAAGGTTTAGCGCCCGGAGGCGCTTGCCGGGAGAATGCCGCACTGTGGTAGTGTTACCACATAGCTCACCGTGGCGACAAGCCAGACGAACTTCTTTAGCGTCGCAACCATCTATGGACATCGTTCTCCTGCTCTTCCTGATCCTGCTCAACGGCGTTCTTGCCATGTCGGAAATCGCCGTCGTATCGTCGCGCCAGTCACGCCTGCAAAAGCTGGCTGACGACGGCAGTGCCGGCGCACGCTCGGCACTGGCGCTGCAACATGAACCGTCAATCTTCCTGTCCACGATCCAGGTCGGCATCACCACCGTCGGGATCCTCAGCGGTGCCATCGGCGAAGCCACTCTGGCCATTCCGCTGGCGCAATGGCTGAGCGCGTTTCCGTCTCTGGAAGAGCACGCCAGCGGTTTGGCACTGACGCTGGTAGTCGTCGCGCTGACCTATTTTTCGGTGGTGGTCGGCGAACTGGTACCCAAACACCTCGGACTACTGGCGCCAGAACGCGTCGCCGCGCTGATTGCCCCGCCGATGAACCTGCTCTCACTCGCGGCACGGCCACTGGTTTGGCTGCTTTCATCGTCATCCAGCCTGCTGCTGCGACTGCTCGGTGCGAACCATCCGCAGGAAGCCGCGGTCAGCGACGACGAGATCAAGGTCCTGATGGACCAGGGCGCCAAAGCAGGCGTCTTTCACGCAAGTGAGCAGGCGATCGTCTCCAACGTGCTGCGCCTTGACGAGCAACACATCAGCGCGATCATGACCCATCGCAAGGACATCTGCCTGCTCGATCTGAGCGAAACCGAAGCGGAGATTCGCAACCGCCTCGCCGAGAGCCCCCACAAGCGCATGGTCGTCTGCCGTGACGGCCTGGAGCATGTGGTCGGCGTCCTGCGTACCAGCGACCTCCTCAAGGGAGCCCTGCGGGGCGAACCGCTCGCAATCGAGCCCTTTGTCACTCCTGCGCTCTACGTACCGGCCAGCGTCACGACAACACAACTCCTGGAGACGTTCCGCCGCGCCCGCCAACAGTGCGCGCTGATGGTGGACGAATACGGCGAACTGCAGGGCCTGGTCACGCTCACCGACGTGCTGACGTCGATCGTCGGCGACCTCCCGAACTCGGACACCCCCGAAGAGCAGGATATCGTCGTTCGCGAAGATGGCTCCTGGCTGGCTGACGGCAGTATCACCGTCGAACGCCTGAAGACCTTCCTCAAGATGAGCGCCGACCTGCCTGGTGAAGAAGAGCACGCCTTCAACACCCTGGGCGGTTTCATGATGTACATGCTAGGTCGCGTTCCTGTGGCCTCGGATCACTTCGAATTCGCGGACTGGCGTTTCGAAGTAGTCGACATGGACTGCAACCGGGTGGACAAGGTCCTGATCGCCAAGAGAATTCATCCGCAGCCACGGCAATGAGCGGGCTGCTCTGGCGCCACTGCAGGGCGGCGGCTACACCGGAGGAACCACAGCAAGGCGAACCGCGCCGATGCGGATGGGTCTGAATCCGCTACGATGTGTTTGAATGCGCTGCTACAATCCAGACGCACACTTGTGAAACCACTACCGAGGAGGCCGATTATGACCAATACCGCAGAACTGGTAATTCCGCAGGATGAGCAAATTGACACCTTGCCGACCGCGTTGCCCACCGAGCACCTGGACACGCCGGCGACCGAAATCCCGGTCATCGAACCGGAAATGGCTCGGCTGCTGGAATTCACTCGCGCAAACGATTGCAGCGTCACACCCAAAGAGATCAACGCGCAACTCGACCTTGTGTTGCGCGACTACGACGATCTGACGGCGCTATTCGCCGAAAACAATCGTCGTATCGACGGTGAGTTGGCTGAAATCAGGCTGTCCGGTGGCGCCGTATCGAGCCAGGTGCATCGGCTCGGCGCCGAATTGCAGCAGCAGAGCCGCTCATTGGCAACACATGCCGCCACTGCCGAGCAACGGATTGATGCAGTTCGCAGCGAAGCACGCGCCTGGCTGACCGACACAGAGCAGCGCTGGGACACTCGACTCGCGAGCAGCAACGCGCGCATCAGTGCGGATGTAGCGCGGCTCGATGCCGGTATCGGTTCGCTGGAAGGTCTGTTCAAGGCTCAGGAGCGAATCCTCGCCGAGCAGCGCGCACGCCTCGATCAGTTCGACGTCACCTACGAACTGCTGGATACGGCGACGCGCGGCAACAAGAGTCGCATTGAAGCGGTGCGCGAACAAGCAGAAAAACAACACGCGATCGTCGAAGCGCGGATCGAGGGTTTGGGCGCCTTGCAGCGCGAGCACCATGCCGAGTTGCAGAGCTTGCAGGGTCTGGTCGGTGTCTTGCAGTCTGAAACGCAGCGGCTGGACGCTGCGATCAGCAATGTTGCTGCGGCACTGGCGGACCATCAGGGGTCAACCCAGGACAAGTTCAAGCGCACCCATCTCGCCATCGCCGGCCTGCTGCTGCTGACCATATTGGGCTTTGCCCTGGTCAAGTGGATGCCGGCCTTCGCCCCCGCAAGCTCTGAATCGGCGATCGCGAAAAGCGATGCCCGGATCACCGAAATCAGCACTCAGATTGCGGCACTCTCGGCGGGTGAGGCGGCCAGACAGGAAACCGCGGCAATGCAACAAGCGCGCATTGACCAAGTATCGGGCAAGGTTTCCGTTCTGGAGACAAGTCTCGGCGAATTGCGCGCTGCGATGCGGAGGATGCAGGTGCAGGGCGCGGGGGCCGGGGTGGTGCATGACAGCCGCTGGATACTCCAGCAAAACCCCAAGGCTTATACCGTGCAGTTGGTGGTGTCCCCGAGCCAGGCCGATATGGCACGATTCATCGACCGCAACGTGGAACAACTCGCTCTGGGTTCCCTGGCCTTTTCCGTGACCGAGCGCGACCAGCGCCAGCAGTACAACCTGTTCGTCGGTGTGTTCAATAACATAAGCCAGGCGCGCGCCGCCATTGCCGAGCTGCCGGCTGAATTGCGCGCGAACCGACCGTGGGTGCGCCAGTTCCAGTCGGTACAGGAATCTTTGCGTTAAAGGCTCGGCTGCGGCGATAAGGTTGGCCACCGGGTGGTGGCCAGCCTCTTCTTTCTTTAGTCGGACGAGTGTTGGGCACGGTCCGGCCGGTTACGTCCAGTGGAATGCACCAGGCTTGCGTGGCGCTTGACTGCAAACAAGCTCCTGGCCTGTTCCGGGATCGCCTCCTCCATTGCTCCATCGGGACCGGATGCCCCCGTGTTCCGTGCCAATTTCCTTGACCGTCTCCCACCTCGCAGGATCTCCAGACCCCCTTTCGCCTGGAACGTCGGGAACCACCATCCCTTCGCGCCAGCGCGGTTGCCCGTGATACTCAGCACCATGCAGCCTGCTAGAATGACTGCCCTCGACAAGAACAAGGATCCGTCCCATGACTGCCAACCAGACCGGCACTCCCGCTGAAGGGCCGTTGCTTACTGCCGTCGAACGGCAAACCGGAGAGTCCCCGAAGTGCGCAATCATCTGGCTGCATGGCCTCGGTGCCGACGGACACGACTTCGAGCCCATCGTGGACGAGTTCGATTTCGACCAGTTGCCGGCAATCCGCTTTGTCTTCCCGCATGCACCCATGCGGGCGGTAACCATCAACGCCGGCTACGTGATGCGCGCCTGGTACGACATCGTCTCGATCGACTTTGCACCCGGACGGGAGGAGGCGCAGGGAGTACGCGAGTCGGCCGAACAGATCGAAGCGCTGCTTGTCCGCGAGAATGAACGCGGCATCCCCGATGCACGCATCGTGCTCGCCGGATTCTCGCAGGGGGGAGTCATCGCCTTGCACACCGGCTTGCGACACCGACAGCGACTGGCCGGCATCCTGGCACTCTCGTGCTACCTGCCACTGACCGAGACACTGACCGCCGAAGCACATCCCGCCAACCGTGAAGTGCCGATCTTCATGGCGCATGGGCGTGGCGACACGGTGATTCCCTACGATTTCGGGAAGCGCTCGGCGAAACTGCTGAAGACCCACGGATACCCCGTTGAATGGCACGGCTACGCCGCGGAACACACCGTCTGCGCGGAGGAACTGCAGGACATCGAAACCTGGTTGCAACAGGTGCTGGCAAACGCCTGCTGAACATGCTGCCGCTGAAATACCTGGCGGGCTATCCCGAAGAGCTTCGGAACCAGGTCCGCGAGGCCATCAGGCACGGCCGTCTGGCGGAGATGTTGCATGCCCGCTATCCGGCAACGCACGCGGTACGCAGTGACGAGGCGCTGTACGCCTACACTCTGGCGTTGAAAGCGCGTTTCCTGCGCAGTGCCGAATCACCGGCCAAGGTCGTTTTTGACAACCATCTGCAGGTGACGGCGAATGCCCTGGGAAGCAATGGTCACGTGCCGCGCATCCAGGGCAAGCGCATCAAGTCGAAACGCGAGATCCGCGTGGCCAGCGTGTTCAAGGAAGTGCCGCCGGAATTCCTGCGCATGGTCGTCGTTCATGAACTCGCCCATCTCAGGGAGAGGGAGCATGACCGGGCTTTCTACCAACTGTGCGAGCACATGGAACCGGCCTACCACCAGTTCGAGTTCGACCTGCGCCTCTATCTGACCCAGCGCGAACTGTCGAGCGTGTCGACGGCCTGAAACCGCGCGCGTATTCGACCCGGGCATCGTCGCGCCCAGGGAACACGAACACGCTCGCGCTAGCCTGCTCCTCGACGCGCTTGCCGGAGTTGACTAAACTGCTGGAAAATCCGCAGCAGCTTTGGGGGGAATGCCATGCGCCGAGTCGTCTTCAACCAGAAGGGAGGTGTGGGCAAGTCCACCATCGCCTGCAATCTGGCCGCCATCGCCGCCACACGCGGCCGCCGCACGCTGCTGATCGACCTCGATCCACAGGGCAACGCCTCGCGCTACCTGCTGGGCAAGGCACTCGACGAACAGAAGAAGACCCTCGCGCACTTCTTTGACGACATCCTGGGTTACAAGCTGTTTCCCGAAACGCTGGCAGCCTACATCGTCCAGTCGCCATTCCCGAACCTCGCCGTACTGCCCTCCGACCAGCGCTTGGAAGAACTGCAGTTCAAGCTCGAATCGCGCTACAAGATGTACAAGCTGCGGGAATCGCTGGACAGCCTGCGTGCCTATGACGAGATCTTCATCGACACCCCGCCGGCCCTGAACTTTTTCACCCGTTCGGCGCTTATTGCCGCGGACACCTGCCTGATCCCTTTCGATTGTGACGACTTCTCGCGGCGCGCCCTATATACCCTGATGGACAGCGTGCGCGAGATTCAGAACGACCACAATCGCCATCTGCGCGTCGAGGGAATCGTGGTCAACCAGTACCAGGCACGGGCCAACCTGCCGCTGCGCCTGGTCGATGAATTGCGTGCCGATGGGCTGCCGGTTCTCGACGCCTTTCTGTCCGCGTCGATCAAGATTCGGGAATCGCACCATCAGGCGCTGCCGATGATCCACCTCGATCCTCGCCACAAGCTGAGCACTGAATTCGCGGCGCTCTACGACCTGCTGTCGCAATAACCGGAAGATGCTCGTCTTCGTGACCGCCATGTAAACTGGATCAGCGCCGATCCGGCAGCGCGGCGTCGCCGAGTTCGACCAGCCACGCCCGGATCTGCTGATAGACACGTGCGTCGCCCAACAGTCGCATGTGGCCCAGTTTGCCGAGCCTGGCGCTCTGGACGTCACCTTCGATGGCGTGTGCCGTCGCGCTGCTCAGCGTCACCAGACCATCGCCGAGGAATTCGCCGAGCGGATGATCGGGGTCTTCAGCCAGGCTGGCACCGAGAAAGCGGAAAGCGATGCGGTGCTGCCCGGAGACGGTCTGGGCAGCACCGGGGCCACCCCGCAGGTCCTTGATGCCCTGGCTGCGCCTAGCGGCAATCCTGGCCAGCGGGGTGGTGATGTTGGACAGGTTCAGCGCTGCAGTGGTCAGGTGGCCAAGCCTTTCGAGCGGCGAGCCGAGTTGTGGTGAACCCAGGCTGACCAGCATCCGCGTCGCTTGTGGCCAGCGCAGCCCCGACGTGGCAGCCCGCTCGCAGGCACCCAGCGCCAGCAGGCCGCCCATGCTGTGCCCGACGATCAGCAGGTCGGTAACTGGCCACGGCCAGGCGTCGAGCAATTCCTCGAGGAGCAAAGCCAGTTGTGCGCAGTTTCTGGCGATCGGCAAACCGCTGTTGTAGTGCAGATAGAGTGGCGTGTAATCGAATTCGGCATGCAGTTGGCTACCAAAATCGGTTTCGCCCTCTGCCGCCGCGTCGCCAGTCCGCCAGGAGTGCTCGTCACAACCTAGCCCATGGATGAAAATGCAGAGCCGACCACCCGCTTCGGGAAAGTCACTACGCAGCGCAACGCCGTCAAGCGGAATCGCCGCGCCGTTCGCATGGATCGCCATGTCGATCGCCAGCACGTTGTTGCTGGCGGCAAGGTGGTCACCGAAAGCCGCGTTGAGCGCACTGCGCAGGCCGCTGACCAGGCGACCGGGCGGTTTGCTGGCCGAAAAACCGGTGCGTTGCTTTTCGACGATCGCCGCAGCGACGAGCAGGCCGCCGCTGCCATGGTGAATTGCCGCATAAACTGCTGCGGAAATGACGTCATGCGCGCTCTGCACAACTTGCGCCGGCCCCGCAACCAACGGGATTCGCCGCAGGATGCCGAATGACTTGCCGGCAATCGCGCGGTGCATCTCCTTGACGCGGAGCGTGGTTTCCTGCACCGCCGTTTTCGCTGCATGGCTATAGCCGGTGCGCGGCGGCGCGGCGTCGGCATGTTTCGTGGCAACTGGCATTGCTCGTCCTTGAAATTGATGGGGAGGTCGGTATCAGCCGACCTCCGGCCGACACAGAGGGTTCCCGTTGCGGGCCCGCACTTCGCGAACCTGCTCCCAACCCTGCAAGCACGGCCGGCAATGCGTCAATGCGTCACTCCCTCGCGACGCACCACCTTGACCAGGGTCAGCCAAAGGATCCGGATGTCCAGCCACAGCGACTGCCGTTGCAGGTACTCGACATCGAGTTCGACCTTGCGGGGAATCGGCAACTCGTCGCGGCCGTTGACCTGCGCCCAGCCGGTCAGCCCCGGCAGCAACTGGTGAACACCGCGCTCGGTACGCAGGGCGATCAGGTCATGCTGGTTGTACAGCGCCGGACGCGGCCCGACAAGGCTCATGTCGCCAACGAGGATGCTCCACAACTGCGGCAGCTCGTCAAGACTCGATCGCCGCAGAAACGAACCCACCGGCGTCAGGAACGCCTGCGCGTCCGTCAGCAGATGCGTGGCCACGGCCGGCGTCCCGAGACGCATGCTGCGAAACTTCGGCATTCTGAAAATCCGGTTGTGCCGGCCTACGCGATCAGACCAGTAGAGAGCCGGGCCACGCGAGGTCAACCTGACCAGCAAGGCAAGCAGACAGGCCGGCACACACAGCAGAAGCGCGGCGAGGCCGGCAAGCAACAGGTCGAAAATACGCTTCACCACAGGACATCTCACAAGCAGGACAACTTCAAGAATCGGCACCCGACGGTGACCTCTGCACGGCGCAGCGGGGCAGCCGGCGGCCTTGCCAAACCCAGCCGCGATCCCACGCGCCGCGAGGGCTTTGGGCTATCGGCAATGCGCAGTATACCGGGCCCCGGCACGTTCAAGCGAGCGTCCAGGCACTGGCGTCCAGCACTTGTCGCCTCGGCTACCGACAGCCGCCGCATCGGCACGAAACGAAGAAATCGGCGCCATGTGCACTTGTTCATAACCGTCGACTATCACTCCGGAAGACACTTGACGCCGAAGTCGAGGCCACCCTGCACCTCCGCCAGGTGCAAACCCGGAAACCCCGCTCTCGCGGGACGAAACACGGCCTCTCCGAGGCGCTTTGAGTAGCCATGTTGCAGTCCCATCGAAGTCGAGACGTCCACTATGAAAACCATTATTCATCAGCTATTGAGGCTAGACGTGATCGCGTCGCGGCCTGCCGCGATCTCACCCGCTGCTGTCGCACCGGGAAGACGTTTAATACCACTGTTGCTGTGCGGCCTCGCGACGCTGGCGCTGGCTGTCCCGGAGGTGAACGCGGGTCAGATCTGGAACGGCTGGAACTACGCCATCGACGCGCCCACCGATGGCTCCGGCGGGAGTGCCTTCGAAGAACGCGGCCTCGCTTTCCTTCAGCGCGGCCAGACCGGATACTTCGCCATCAGCGGCGGAGTGCCGCAGGCAGGCGTGCCATACAGCGCACGTAACGGCAATGTGTCCCTTGGCGACCTGTTCCTCAATTTCTCATCGCACAATCTCGACACACCCGGTGAATTCAACGATCCCCAAGTATTTGCGATCCGCTTCGCCAGCGCCAATGATTCGTGGGTCAACGGCGACAGCAGCCAAACAGGTCTCTTTCGAAGCGTGACGCCGATGAGCTACACCACGGCCAATTCCGGCTACGCGAAGCTGCAGGACTACTACGGCGCCAGTCCCGCACATCGGCCAGTTGGCGGCGCGATGGGGGACTTGAATACCACCAGCGACGTCATCAGCTATCTCGGCGACGGCGTCATGTATCCCAATATCACCAGGGGTAGCCTGGTGTCGGGGATCTCCGTGCTCGACCGTGACGCACTCGACGATCTCGACCTCGACTTTGCCCACTTTGGCGCCGACCCGGTTGGCAACCGCGTCTTCGGGTTCTCAGTCGACCTTTCCAGGTTGCCGGCAGGAAAGTTCACGGCACATTTCTTCGAGGAATGCATCAACGACGGCATCGCGCTGAGCGCCAGCCACGTTCCCGAGCCCGGGACGCTGGCACTGCTGGGCCTGGCTCTGGCCTGCGTCGTCACCCGCCGCCGATGAATGCGCCGACGGCAGGATCTCGGGGTTGGTGTACGCTAGCTGTTGCCGTTGTCGAGAAAACTGCGCAGCTTGTCCGAACGTGAGGGATGGCGAAGCTTGCGGAGCGCCTTGGCTTCGATCTGACGGATGCGTTCCCGGGTCACGTCGAACTGCTTGCCGACTTCCTCAAGCGTGTGGTCGGTATTCATTTCTATGCCGAAGCGCATCCGCAACACCTTGGCCTCGCGCGGCGTCAGGGTGTCCAGCACATCCTTGGTAATGAAACGCAGGCTCGAGTAAAGCGCCGCCTCGGTTGGTGCCAGGGTGGCCTGATCTTCGATAAAGTCCCCGAGATGGGAATCGTCGTCGTCGCCGATCGGCGTTTCCATCGAGATCGGCTCCTTGCTGATCTTCAGGATCTTGCGGATCTTCTCTTCCGGCATCTCCATCTTCTTGGCCAGCGTCGCGGGATCGGCTTCGAGGCCGGTTTCCTGCAGGATCTGCCGGGAGATGCGGTTCATCTTGTTGATCGTCTCGATCATGTGCACCGGGATACGGATCGTGCGCGCCTGATCGGCAATCGAGCGGGTGATCGCCTGGCGGATCCACCAGGTGGCATAGGTCGAAAACTTGTAGCCGCGCCGGTATTCGAACTTGTCGACGGCCTTCATCAGACCGATGTTGCCTTCCTGGATCAGATCGAGGAACTGCAGTCCACGATTGGTGTATTTCTTGGCAATCGAGATCACCAGCCGCAGGTTGGCTTCGGTCATCTCGCGCTTGGCACGCCGAGCCTTGGCCTCACCCGTAGACATCTGCTTGTTGATGTCCTTCAGTTCGCGCAACGGGATACCGATGCGGTCCTGCAGGGCAAGCAGTTTCCGCTGCTCTTCCTTGATATTCGGCGCATTGCGGGTGAGGATCGCGGCGTAGGTCTTGCCGGCAGCGGCGATCTCCGCATCCACCCAGTCGATGTTGAGTTCGTTGCCGGGGAAAACCTTGATGAAATGCGGACGCGGCATGCGCACCGTATCGACGCAGATGCGCTGGATCTTGCGCTCGCAGGCGCGTGCCTCCTCGACCATGGCGCGTACCGAATCGCACAGGCGCTCGATGGTCTTCGAGGTAAAGCGAATCCCCATCATCTCTTCGGAGATCTGCTGCTGCAATTGCAGATAGGCCTTGTCCTGCGAACCCCTGCGCGGCAGGACACCATGCGCCTTGGTATAGTGCGAGCGGATCAGTTCAAGACGCTCAAGCCCTTCGGTCTTGAGCTTCAGCAACGAGGCCGCCACCGCGGCGCCCTCCACCGCTTCTGCACTGTCCTCCTCCTCGTCGTCCTCGTCGTCGCTTTCCTCCTCGGCCACCTCAGCCGTCAGATCGTCCAGTGAGCCGTCGGTTTCAGGGTCGATCAGCCCATCGATCAACTCGTCGATGCGCATCTCGTCGCGGGCGATCTTGTCGGCGCAACTGAGGATTTCGGCGATCGTCGTCGGGCAGGCCGAAATCGCCTGGATCATGTGCTTGAGGCCGTCCTCGATGCGCTTGGCGATCTCGATTTCGCCCTCGCGGGTCAACAACTCGACCGAACCCATTTCGCGCATGTACATGCGCACCGGGTCGGTCGTGCGGCCAAACTCGGAGTCAACCGTGGACAAAGCCTGCTCGGCCTGCTCTTCCACGTCGGCGTCGTCGGCCCCGGCGGCAGGCGCGGCGTCCGACATCAACAGCGTTTCGGCGTCCGGTGCCTCGTCGTAGACCTGGATGCCCATGTCGTTGAAGGTGCTGATGATGCTCTCGATCTGCTCGGCATCGACGACATCATCTGGCAAATGGTCATTGATCTCGGCGTAGGTCAGAAAGCCCCGCTCCTTGCCGAGCTTGATCAGCGTCTTCAGACGCATCTTGCGCGTCTCGTCGTCGACCGGTGCCGGTTGCGTCCCGACCTGGGCCAACAGATCCGCCGCTGCCTTGGCTTTCGCCGCCTTCGTAGTTACCGCCTTTTCCCTGACCATGACCATTTCCCGGATAGCGTTATACTGGAAAAACTCTCGATGATATCACACCTTAGCCGACGGACCCTGGTCGCCCGCGCGCACCCAGGGCTGTCAGATACTGCTGTTTTTCTTCGCTCGAAAGTCCGCTCACCCCAAGTTGCTGTACCTTCTCCTGCAGCACGGCAAAAACCCGCTTGTGCTCGCCTTCCAGCAACCGTTTGACCGCACCCTCGAACTCCGCGTCGATGCCCTCTTCGGCAAATGGCTGTTGCATTAGTTCAGCGGCTGCGGCACGCAGGATACCCTCGTACTCGCTACCCCGCAGCTTTTCGATCAGCGCCGGATAGGCCAGCATCCGGACCCCGCCATCGCCAATCGTTTCGCATAACAGGCGCACCGCTCGCGCTTCCGTGGAGTTGCCGGGAAGCAGGTCGAGCGGCAAGCCGCCAGCCAATTGCGGCTTCTGCAGCAAGAGGCGCAGCAAAGGCCGCAGCAGCGAAGGCGCTTGCCGCGGCGCCCGTGCCGGCGCCGGACGGGCAAGCGATTGCAGATCGCACAGGCGCTCCACCTCGGCTTGCGAAAAACCGCTGTTCTCGGCCAGCCGCTTGACCAGTTGCAACCTCAGCAGCGACGACTGCAGGCGCCCCAGCAGCGGCTTGGCGTCGGCCACCAGCCGGGCCCGACCTTCGGCACTATTGAGGTCGCAATGGCCGGCCAGTTCGCGCAACAGGAAGTCCGACAACGGGGTGGCCTGGGCGATCAGCCGCTGCAGGGCCTCGCCGCCGCGCTTGCGCACCAGACTGTCGGGGTCCTCACCCTCGGGGAGGAAAACAAAGGCGATGCTTTTCTGCTCGGTCAGGACTTCGAGACTGTTTTCCAGAGCCCGCCACGCGGCCTTGCGGCCAGCGGCGTCGCCATCGAAACAAAACACAATGCGCCCGGCCTGGCGCAACAACTTTTGCACCTGCATGGTGGTGGTGGCCGTGCCCAGAGTCGCCACCGCATTGCCGATGCCGTGCTGCGCGAGGGCGACGACGTCCAGGTAACCCTCGACGACGATCACCACATCCTGTGCCCGGATGGCGGCGCGCGCCTGCGGCAGGCCAAACACTTCGCGCCCCTTTTCGAACAACGGGGTCTCGGGCGAGTTCAGATACTTCGGCTCGCCCTGGCCAAGCACGCGGCCGCCAAAGGCGATCACCTCGCCCATCTGGCTGACGATCGGGAACATCACCCGCTCGCGAAAGCGGTCGTAGAGGCGTCCGCGCTCATTGTTGATCACCAGTCCCGCAAGCTGCAGCTCGGAACTGCTGTAGTCGTCAAAAGCGGCAGCCAGGTTCTGCCATCCCTCGGGGGCATAACCGAGGCCAAAGCGGCGCGCGATCTCGCCGCTCACTCCGCGCTCCTTGAGGTAGCTGACCGCCCTTGCGGAGCCCTTGAGCTGTTCGTAGTAGAAGCGGGCAGCGCGCGCCATGATCTCGCCGAGTGCCTGCGATTTCTCGACGTGCTGCCCGGCAGCTCCGTGATCGTCGGGAACCTGCATGCCGGCACGGCCAGCCAGTTCCTTGATCGCATCGACAAAGCCGAGACCCGAATACTCCATGAGAAAGCCGATGGCATTGCCGTGCGCGCCGCAGCCAAAGCAGTGGTAGAACTGCTTGCTTGGACTGACCGTAAAGGAGGGAGACTTCTCGCTGTGGAACGGGCAACAGGCGGCAAAGTTGGCCCCCGTCTTCTTGAGCGGAACGTAACCGTCGATCAGGTCGACCAGGTCGATGCGATAGAGCATTTCCTGGATGAAGGAGTCCGGGATCATCGAGCCCCTGGTGCCAGCAGCCGAGCGCTATGGCGCAGACGGTCAGACGCCAGTCAGTTGGGCTTTGACCAGGCGCGATGCTTCGCTCATGTCGACGCGGCCGGCCAGCCCCGTGCGCAGACAGGCCATCACCTTGCCCATGTCGCCAGGGCCGGTGGCCGCAGTCTCGGCGATGGCCTTGGCCACCGCGGCGGCAAGTTCCTCCGTCGACAGGCTGGCGGGGAGATAGGCGCTCAGCAACCGCAGCTCGAAGGTCTCGGCATCGACCAGATCGTTGCGCCCCGCCTGCGCAAATTGCGCGATCGAATCCCGACGCTGTTTGAGCATCCTGTCGATGACGGAGATGATCGCTGCGTCATCGAGCGCGATGCGCTCGTCGACCTCCCGCTGCTTGATTGCCGCCGTCAGCAGACGCAAGGCGCCAAGCGTTTGTGCCGCGCGCGCGCGCATGGCTGCCTTGACGTCTTCGTTGATGCGTTCTTTGAGGGTCATCGAGAGACTCCTTCCTGATTGACGGTGCCGCGAAGGTCACCACGATAGCCGTTCCACAAACGCCAACAGCCGCCCATCTTCAGACAGGCGGCTGCCCAGGCAACGGCAAACCGGTGTTAATACAGTTTTGGAGGCAGGGTCTGGCTGCGCATCCGCTTGTGATGGCGCTTGACCGCGGCGGCCAGCTTGCGCTTGCGCTCGGCGGTGGGCTTCTCGTAGAACTCGCGAGCTCTCAGTTCGGTCAACAGACCGGTTTTCTCAACGGTGCGTTTGAAACGGCGGATCGCAACTTCGAACGGCTCATTTTCCTTGACGCGAATGGCAGGCATCGGCTCTTCCCAAGTTCAAAAAAATATCACAGTGCAGATTAGCCGCGCATTATAAACCCAGTTTCGGCAGAATTCCTAGAGCGTTTTTGACAAGTGCGTTGTAGAAGCGCAGTTGCCGCCGCGTCCCGACGTAGCGGGCACGGCCAGATCGAGAAGGGCCCGCCGGCTCAGGCCGCGAGTTTCCTTTTCAGTACCCGCAGCAGCCAGCCGATTCCCGGGAACCCGGCGTAGAGCTCTTCCGCGGCATCCCAGTAGTCGCGATGCCAGACGACCTTGCCCTGCGCGTCGAATCTGAGGTGCGACGCACCCCGAATCACCCGCGCCGGACCCTGCGCCGACGAGGTCTTGCGGCGGTAATGCAGTTCCCATACCAGCAGCGCGCCGTTCTCGGCGACCACGCTCTCAAGAACGACGAAGCGCGGTTCAGCAACCTGACTGAACATGTGCGCGAAAATGCGCTGGATCGGCTCCAGACCGCGCACCTCGTTGAACGGATCCTTGAAATACGCATCACTCGCGTAGTACTCGGGAAAACGGGCCACCGCTTCCGGGCACAAGCCCTCGAAGAAGGCCACCAGGGCGCGAACGGCAGGCGCATTGCTCATTGCGGGCGGCTGCTCATGCACCGCTGAGAAAGCGAACCAGCGGGAAGTAGAGGCGGTACGGCAGATGCGCGAGCAGTTTCATCACCCGCGTGAAACGCTTCGGATAGTGGATTTCGAAAGCGCTCCCGGCAAAACCGTCGATCGTCGCCAGTGCCGCCTGTTCGGCGGTGAGCAGCGCCGGCATCGCGAAATCGTTCTGCGCGGTCAGCGGCGTGGCGACGAAACCTGGATTGATCACCCGCACGCCGATTCCTTTCGGCCGCAGATCGAGATAGAGCGCCTCGGCAAAATTGATCAGCGCCGCCTTCGTCGGGCCATAGATCAGCGACTTCGGCAAGCCGCGATAACCGGCGACACTGGCCACGAAACCAATCTGGCCGTTACCCTGCCGCAACAGTTGCGGCACCACACAAGCCGCGAAGGAAATGGCACCGACGAGGTTGACCTCGATCATCCGGCGGGCTTTGGCCATATCGAGCTCCCAGGCGCGCATGGGCACATAGTCACCGGCCACGTACAACGCGACATCGACACCGCCCCACTCTGCGAGCAAGGCGTCCCAGGCGGCGTGCAGGCTCTCAGCGTCGGCGGCATCGCAGGGCAGCACCAACGCCCGCCCGCCTCCGGCCGCGGCAACCTCCGCCAGGCGAACCGCGCTGCGCGCCGACAGCGCCACGCGTGCGCCGCGCGCCAGCAGCAAACCGGCGAGCGCCGCACCGATGCCCGTCGAAGCCCCGAGCAGCCAGACGCGTTGATCCGACCAGTCGGCAATGCGTGGATTCATCGCTTCAGCGCCTGGTGAAACTCAGCGTCACGTCGCCGAGATGGAAGCCGAACTTGCGCATCGCCGAGCGGTTGAGCATCACCTTGTCGTCGATCAGATACATCCAGTCGTCGAAGTCGACGTTCCAGACCCGGCCGTCGACCGGCAGGGCGAGCACGTAGCGCCAGCGCAGCGCGTTGCCGGCGGCCTCGCCCTGCGCCTCGCCGACGACGTCGTCGGCACGGCCGACGTAGCGTGACGCATCAACGCGGGTGATCGTCCACACCCGCCGCGACGTCGTGCCGTCCGACCACGAGAAGTTCTCGTCGAGCGTCCCGACATCGACGCCGTCACGTTTTTCCCAGGTAGCGTCGATGACGACATGAAAGCGCTTGATCACTTCGCCCGAGCGATCCTGGAATATTCCCCAGCCATCGATCGTGCCGTTGAAATAGCGCGCCAGATCGAGTACCGGCTGTTCAGCCCGGTAACGCTCGACCGGTGTGCCGGCGCAACCACCGAGACCGAGGATTCCGCAAGCGAAGCAGGTCAGCCACAGGGTTTTCATCAGGAGACCTCCAGCGTGCGGCGCCAGCGCCACGCGAGCACTGCGGCGGCGGACTTGAAGAGCAGAGGCAGCAGGCAGTAGACGGCGGCAAGACCGGCCGTCGCTCCGCCCTCACCCGGCCGATAGCCGACCAGATCGAGCAAGGGCAGGGACAGGCCGGCGGCCAGCGCCAGATTGAGCTTGGCGACCAGGTTCCACCAGCCGAAATACGCGCCGGCCTGCGCTGCGCCGCCGCCTTGCTCGCCGCCGCCCGCCGGACGTTCGCAAAGGTCGGCGAGCAAGGCCGCCGGCAGCGTCAGGTCGGCGCCCAGCGCCGCCCCCGAAAGCAGGCAGACGACGGCGAACGGCCAGACGTCGCCGGCCGTCAATCCCCAGGCCCAGACGAACGCGGCGACAGCGACGAACATCGAGATGACCCAGGTGCGTACGCGACCGAAACGCCTGGCCAGGACAACCCACAGCGGCAGGAACACGACGCCGCTGACGAAGTAGAGCGCGAGAAAGGCCCCGCTCCAGGCCTCGGCCCGCAGCACGTCGGCGACATAGAACAGAACCAGCGTCGCCGGCAAGGCCGCGGCGATGCCATTGACCACGAAGACCGCCAGCAGCCGGCGAAAACGGCCATCGTCAAGGACGCTGCGCAAGGCGCTGAACAGCCCGCCGCTGGCCGGCAGGCGCTCGACCGCGGAGGGGGTGCCGAATATCGTCCAGCTCGCCAGCAGCAGCAACAGCCAGGGGAAGATCTGCGCCAGCCCGGAAAGTCCCTGCGACAAATCCTGCGACAGCAGCCCCGGAAGCGCGGCTGCGAGGACCACACCCAGCAGGCCGAAACCTTCGCGACTGGCGGTCAGGCGGGTACGCTCGCCGGCATCGCGCCCCAGTTCCGCGCCCCAGGCCTGGTAGGCGACGCTGGCCAGCGAGAATCCGAAGTAGGTGCAAAACATGGAGGCGAGCAGCCACAGCGGCACCGCCACGGCCGGCGGCTGCAGCAGCGCCAGCATGCCCAGCGCCAGGCACGGCAGTGCCAGCAGGATCAGCCGCCGGCGGCTCGCCGTCCGGTCGCTCCAGCCGCCGAGCAGCGGATCGAGGCCGGCGTCGAGCAGGCGCGCTGCGAGCAGCAGTGCGCCGAGCAGGCTCAGGCTCATGCCCGCTGATTCGGCGTACAGCCGCGGCACGTGAACATAAACCGGCAGTGCCGCCATGGCCAGCGGCAGGCCGAGCGCACCGTAGGCGAGCAACTGTCGATGCGGCAGCGCCCGCGTGGCGGTCATGATCAAGACTCCGGGCGCTTGAGGAGTGCCGCGCGCAGGCTCGGACTACGGCTGCGGGGGTCGAGCCAGATGCCGAAGAACAGGCGCGCGAACTCGGCATCCACCACTTCGCCGGTCGCCCGGCCACGGTGATAGAACGCCGCGCCACGTCCCGGATAGTGCACACCGACGATGCTGTCGCCCTCCTTCACTTCGGGAAAGACGCGCCGCAGCTCAGGCTCCCAGCGCTGCAACTGCGCTTCACTGGCGCCGAGACGGCGCATTTCGTCGACGCTGGTCTGCACCAGGCGTTCGCGCGGGATGTCGCGCAGGTAGTCGAGCTGCAACGCCGAGGTGGCACCGGTGGCCGGGGTCGTCGTCGGCGCACCGGCGACCCACAGCGTCGCGCGATAGATCGGAAAGCCGAGCCAGCTCATTTCGCCGCTTCCCCACTGCCGCCAGGTAGCTTCCGACTGCCGCACCGCGTCCGGCAGGGCCTGCGCCAGGCCACTGCAGGCCCAGAGCAGCAGCGCCATCAGAGAGGTTTTCATCAGGCGTGTGCCAGTTCGAACTGCACCACGTCGGTACAACCGCTGTTGAAGCCGGCCTGGCAATACGCCAGATAGAAGCGCCACAGACGACGAAAACGCTCGTCGAAACCCTGCGCCTCGATTGCCGGCCAATGCCGTTCGAAGTTGCCGGACCATTCGGCCAGCGTGCGCGCATAGTCGCGACCGAAGGCAAACACGTCGCGCACCACCAGCCCAGCCCGGGCCGCCTGCTGGAAGACAACCGACGGACTCGGCAGCATGCCGCCAGGAAAGATGTGTTGCTGGACGAAATCCGTCCCCTGACGGTAACGCGCGAACAGGTCGTCACGAATCGTGATCACCTGCACGATCGCCCGCCCGCCAGGTGCCAACAACCGCTGCAGGGTCGCGAAGTAAGTCGGCCACCAGCGTTCGCCGACCGCTTCCAACATCTCGATCGAAACGATATGGTCGAACTGCTCCCCGGCCAGGTCGCGATAGTCGCGCAACTCCAGGGTCACCTGCCGTTCGAGGCCGGCGATCTGCATGCGCTCGCGCGCAAATTCCAGTTGCGCCGGCGAGAGCGTCAGGCCGACGACCTCGAGGCCGGCCTCGCGCGCCGCGGTTTCGGCAAAGCCGCCCCAGCCACAGCCGATCTCGAGCACGCGCTGGCCCTGGCCGGGAATTCAGGCGCTGCAGAATGCGCCGGTACTTGGCGAGTTGCGCCGCGGCCATCGAACACGGCGCATCGCTCGAGTACAGCGCGCTCGAATAGCTCATCGTCGGGTCCAGCCATTGCCGGTAGAAGTCGTTGCCAAGGTCGTAGTGCGCCATGATGTTGCGGCGCGATCCGGCGCGCGTGTTGGCATTGAACCAGTGACGCAGGCGCGCCGACAGCAGGCCCCACCATTGACCATAAACCGCCTGCGCCAGGCTCTCGCGATTGTTCGCCAGCAGGGTGAGCAGCGCGCTGAGATCCGGGCTGTGCCAGTCGCCGGCGATCCAGGCCTCGGCGAAGCCGACATCGCCACGTTCCAGAACGCGTTCGAACATCGACCAGTCAGCGACCTCGAGTGTCGCCGCAGCGTGCCCGACCTGGCCGAAGCGCTGCAGCGAGCCGTCGGGCAGGCAAATTTCCAGAGATCCGTGTTCGATTCGTTCCAGCAGCGCCAGTACCGCCCCGGCGCTGCGCGGCGTGCGCGCCTGGCGCCGGCCGGAAGGGAAGGGAAAGGGTTGATTCCATGGCATTCATCGGGTCGTCTCCTCAAGTGGAGGTGCAGGCTTGCGAAAGAAGGGGACGCGTTTGCGCCACAGCTTCAGGGCCTGCCAGTGAATGCGCAGGATGACGCCGAGGGTCAGCAGCGGGAAGCGGACAAAGGCCTTGAGCAAGGGCCCGCTGGCCAATGGCTCGGCGTTCCCGGAGATCGCGGTATGCAGCAGGTCGCCCGCGGCGTCGCCGTGATCGATGCGCGCCAGCCGCCAGGTGGCGTTGCCGTCTTCCCCGGCGCGCGCGTGAAAGCGGAAGCGGTAGTGGCCGGCAACGGCCATGAACGGGGAAACATGGAAGACCTTGCTGCGCTCCAGCGTCTCGCCGTCGCGGATCGGCCGGCCGTCGGCATGCGTCAGCAGGTAGTTGTGGCGCTCACCGAAGGTATTGTTCACCTCGGCGAGGACGGCGAGCAGGTTCCCCGCACGGTCGTGGCAGAACCACAGGCTGATCGGGTTGAAAACGAAACCGAGAACGCGCGGAAAACACTGCAGCCAGACTTCGCCATCGGCGCGTACGCCTTCCTGTTCCAGCAGAGCGCGTATCCAGGGCAGCGGATGCGAGCCGTCACGGGCACCGTGGTCGGCGAAGTGGAAGCTGAACAGATTCCAGCGATTGACCGAGAACAGCGCACTTGCCGAGCAGGCGACGCCGGAGAGCGGCAACAGGCAGAAGTACACCGGATAGACGAAGCGATTGGCAGCCGGCCGCACGCGGCGGTGCATCACCTGCCCGAAGAAGAGGCGAGCCGCCGTCGCGTTCATGCGGCGCGCTCCGCCATCCGCCGGAAGGCGGGCGCTGGCGACTCGCCGCTTCGCGGCCCTGCCACGGTGCGTGACATCCCAGGCCATTGGCCACCTGCAGCGCCGATTTCAGCCCGTCCTCATGAAAACCGTAGCCGTTCCAGGCGCCGCAGAACCACACCCCGCGCTTGCCGGAAATCGCCGGCAACGCGTGCTGTGCGGCGATCGCCGGGCCATCGAAAAGCGGATGCTCGTAGTCGAATTCGGCGATCACCGAGTCCGCCTTCGGCTGGCGCTGCGGGTTCAGCGAGACCATCAGCGGGGTCTTGAAGGGCAGTGGCTGCAGGCGGTTGATCAGGTAGGAGACGCTCACCGGCCGGCGATCCAGTTCCTGAACGCTCGACAGGTAGTTCCACGCCGACCACAGGGCCCGATTGCGCGGCAGCAGCGCCGCGTCGCTGTGCAGCACGGCACGGTTCGGTTCGTAGCGGATCGCCCCGAGCAGGCGACGCTCGTCGGGCGTCGCCGCAGCGGCCAGGATCGCCAGCGCCTGGTCGCTGTGGCAGGCCAGCACCACCTGGTCGTAGGTCTCGACCGCGCCATCGGTGACGAGTTGCAGGCCATCATCCGTCCGCTGCACGCTGCGCACCGGCGTGCCGATGCGGATGTCGGCCAGGCCAGCGGCCAGTTTCCTGACGTATTCGCGACCACCGCCCTTGACGGTGCGCCAGAGCGGCCGGTCGAAGACCTGCAGCAGGCCGTGATTGCGACAGAAGCGCACGAAGCTGGCCAGCGGGTAGTCGAGCATCTGCCCCGCCGGGCACGACCAGATCGCCGCCGCCATCGGCAGCAGGTACCACTCGGCAAAGGGCGCGAGTAGCGACCGGCGGCGAGAAACTCGCGCAGGCTGCCGCCGTAGTCCGGATACTGTTCGATCCAGGCGACGCTTTCGCGGTTGAAGCGCAGGATGTCGGCGAGCATGCGCCAGAAATCGCGGCGCAGCAGATTGCGCTTCTGCCCGAAGACGGTCGCCAGGCTGCTGCCCGCCCACTCGATCCCGGGCTCTTCGAGACTGACCGCAAAGGACATCTCGGTCTCGACGCTGGCAACGCCCAGATGCGCGAACAAGGCCGTCAGGTGCGGGTAGGTGTGCGTGTTGTAGACCAGGAAGCCGGTGTCGACCGGGTGGCACACGCCTTCGAGCGACACATCGACGGTGTTGGTGTGCCCGCCGAGATAATCGCCCGCTTCATAGAGCGTCACCGCGTGCCGCTGCGACAGCAGCCAGGCACTCGCCAGTCCGGAAATCCCCGCGCCGACGACGGCGATGCGCTGTCCCTCTGCTGATCCGTGCATGCTCATGTCCGCGTGCTCAAGCGTTGTCGCCGCTGATCTCGGCGTAAGCCGAATGGTTGTGGATCGATTCGAAGTTCTCCGACTTGACCGTCCATTGCGCGATGCGCGGTTCGCGCATCAGGCGCAAGGCAATGTCGCGCACCAGATCCTCGACGAATTTCGGATTGTCGTAAGCGCGCTCGGTCACCCATTTCTCGTCCGGCCGCTTGAGCAGCCCGAAGACCTCGCACGACGCTTCCTCCTCGGCCAGTCGCACCAGTTCATCGGGCGTCATCGCGGCACGCAGTCTGGCGATGATCGTGATGTGCGAACGCTGGTTGTGCGCGCCGTACTCGCTGATCTCCTTCGAGCACGGGCAGAGGCTGGTCACCGGCGCGACGACTTCGAGCGTCAGCTCGGCCGCCTGCCCTGCACGCCTGGCCACGATCATCCGCACGTCGTAGTCGAGCAGGCTCTCGACAGCCGATACCGGCGCCGCCTTGCTGATGAAGTACGGGAAGGCCAGTTCGATCTCGCCGCTGCTCGCGTCGAGCCGCAGCAGCATGTCCTCGAACATGCGCAGCAGGCGATTGACGTTCAATGGCGCCCGCTGCTGTTCGAGGATCTCGACGAAGCGCGACATGTGCGTGCCCTTGACCTCGGGTGGCAGCCCGACCGACATCGTCACTTGCGCGACCGTGTGCTGCACGCTGCCGTCGGCGTCGAGCAGGGCGAGCGGATAGCGCAGGCCCTTGACGCCCACCTTGTGGATCGCCAGTTGCCGCTGGTCGGCGCTGCCCTGGACATCGGGGAGGAGGAATCGGTCTGGTGCGTTCATGTCTTGTTCTCCGGGGAAGCGAAAGAATGGGTTCTCGGGTACTCGGTGACAGCGGCAGCCCGGATTCCTACTTGCCGAGAAACTCGTCGATCCTGGCGACCAGTTCCCGGTCGTCCGGCTTGACGCGGCTGCCGAAGCTCAGTACCCGCGTGCCGCTACGGTCGATCAGGTATTTGTGGAAATTCCACTGCGGCGCGTCGCCGGTCGCCCTGGCGAGTTGCGCGTAGAGCGGGCTGGCGTTCTTGCCGACGACGGTGGCCTTGGCGAACATCGGGAACTGCACCCCGTAGGTCAGCCGGCAGAACTCGGCGATCTCCTGGTTGCTGCCCGGCTCCTGCTCACCGAAATCGTTCGACGGGAAGCCGACGACGACCAGTCCACGCGCCTTCAGCCGGGCATAGAGTTTCTCGAGTCCGTCGTACTGCGAGGTGAAGCCGCAGTAGCTGGCGGTGTTCACCACCAGCAGCACCTTGCCCTGCCACTGGCAGAGCGATTGCGGCTTCTGATCCTGCAGCGCGGGAAAGCTGTGGTTCAGCAGAGCTGGGCAGGAGTCGGCGGCAAAGGCGGGCGACGCGGCGAGAAGACCGGCAGACAGCACGACGGCCGAGAGCAACAGAGCACGCCGGCGCACCAGCATCAGTGATTGCCGACTGTCCAGGACATGGCGCATCAAGCGGCGAGACCGGGACTTCGGATCCGCGCCCTGCACCCCGACAACGCTCTCGGCCATGGCTGGTTTTCCGAGCGTTAAAAGCCGTGGAGAAACCTCCCGCAGGGTCGGAGCGGCATCGGAAAGGCTGCAGGCTTGCAGTTGAGGCATGTATTTGTCCACGACAATATATAAACATGTCGCGAATATAAGCTCGCATTTCGGGGATGTCAACTGATTTGTTGATTTGTCCAGGGCATTTTGTCCGCGAGCGCGACAAAATGCTCCCACGCCTATGCGGCCTTTCCCGCCCCCGCCGGGCCTGGACGCGGCACTGCGCGCCCGCCGGCTGCCCCCTCACAGCGCCACCCCGGCCGGGTCAGGCGCTCGGCAAGCCCTCGGCCCACGGCCGCAGCGCCGTCCCGGTCCACTGCAGCAGGCGCGCGCCGTCGGCGTCGACGCGCGCCACCGGGCAGCCTTGCCAGCGCGGCACCTCATTGCGCTGCAGCGCCGCCAGCCAGGCTTGCACCTCGTCCACCTCGGTACTGGCCGGCATCGGCACCAGATCGAGCCAGGTGCCGGTGTTGATGTAGGTCCCGCCCGCAGCCGTCGCGATGGTCTTGGCGGCATGCGTGTGGCCGGTGATCGCCACGACCTCGCGGCCCCAGCCGGCCATCACCTGCCGCGCCAGATCATCCGGAACCTGCGGCCTGAAGGCGTCGCGCGCCGCCTCCAGCGCCGACCCCAGCGCGCGCCACAGCAAGCGGCGGACCATCCCGTCAGCAGGTGCCAGCAAGTCGGCCGAGCGCGTGACAGCCGGCGTCTGTACGCTGAAGTACGCCTCCATCTGCCGCGCCAGCATCGCCTCGGCAGCGCGGTCGGCGGGCGTCATCGCCTCGGCAATGGTGCCGGCCAGCGCGGCCAGCCACGCTGCCTCAGGCGGCTCGCTGCGCGCCGGCGTGGCGGCCTGCCCGGCCAACGGCGCCGCCGGCGCGCCGCGCAACATCGACCCGGCGATGCCGGTCCGCATCAGGATCATGCGTACCAGCGCGTCCGTGCTGATACCCAAGGCCGCCCGCAGGCGCTTGCACGCCAGCGCCGGGTCGAGCAGCAGGAGTGCCAGCACTACCGCGCGGTCGGACGGCAGCAGGTCGACGAACGGGAAGCGCGGCGTTCCGTCGGCGGTCTTCGCGCGGCGGTACGGATTGATCACCTCGCATACCAGACGCGACCCCGGCGGCATCGTCGCCGTGGCGTCGCCGTCACTCTGTGCCCGGAGCAGCGTGTCACCGCCGATGGCGTTGAAAGCGTCGTCGTGATGGCCATGCACGCCAACGACGCGCCGGCCCGCCACTTCCAGTCGCCAGACGCCGGCCGCCGCCGGCAGCACCTGGCTGCTGCCGATACGCTGCGCCAGCACCTCCTGCACGCTGAACAGGTTCAGTTCGGCGTCGTGGTTGCCGGGCAGACAGCACAGCGTGTGCCCGGCCGCGGTCAGCCGCTGCAAGGCCTGCACGACGTTGCGTTCGCGCGGCTCGGCGGCGAGCGCATCGAGCAGGCCGGCCATGCGCTGCGGCGCCAGCGGTAGCGACAACTCCTCGTAACCGGGGATCTGCAGGAAGTCGAAGACATCGCCGTTGAGCACCAGCCACTGCGGCGACGGTGACGCGGCAATGTGCTCGAGCAATGCCACCAGCGGCGCGTGCGCGGCAAACACACTCTGCTCGCCCGGCGGCGCCAGGTGCAGGTCGCTCAGCACGTACAGGCCATCGGCCTGCGCGTCAGCCGGCATCGTACGCTCCCTGCGCCGGCGGCGGCGCGTACAGATCGAGTTCGCCAGCGGCCACGGCCGCTTCCGACTGCGCGAAAAGGACCGCGACGATCGCCTCGGCATGGGCAGCCAGTTCAGCGACCACCGCCGCGAATTCGCCAACAGCAACGTCGTCCGGGCGCAATTTACTGACGAAGCTGGCGATCTCCTCGGACATTGGGTGGCCGATGGCGCGTGCCAGCGCCTCGGCGTGCAGCAGGCAAGCCACAGCTTGCGTATTGCCCGGCAACAGCGCCCTGCCGAGGTCGTTCAGCGCGAGAGATTGGCCAAAGCAATCGCCAATCGCTGCGAAGATGCGGATGGCCCGCGCCGCGAGGCCGATCATTTGCGGCAAATCGCCGGCCTGCGCGGCGATGCGCGCCAGATAGCCATGGCTGGCACCGCAACCGGGATGGTCATCGATTTGCTGCTGGATGTGCAGCGCCTGCGCCACGATGCGAAAGCCGGCGGCGAGCTCGCCACGAGCCGCGCACAACTGCCCGATCGACGTCAGCGCATTCGCCTCGCCGAGCCGATGGTTGATCTGACGATAGATCGGCAGGGCCGCTTCCATATGCTTCGCATGCACCGGCCAGATCTTCGGTGCGCAGCTTCAAGTCGCCACGCAGCGCATTCGCCTCGCCGAGCCGCGTCGACTGCCGGTAGACGGCAGGCGTAGTCGGCGCGCGATCGCGGCTCTCCTCCAGCGCGCGTATCCCGCCTCGCCCAGCAGATCAGCGGTTTTCGATCGACTGCCAGTAGACCAGCAACGCCGCTTCGTACGCGCGCGACGCCCTGGCCAGATCGGCCACGCGTCTTCACTTCGCCCAGCGACTCATCCGCCTCGTTCCGCCAATGCGCCGATCTGCCGGTAGATCGGCAGCGCCGCTTCGTGTGCGCCGCCAGGCGGGGCGCCAACGCCTGCGCATTCGCCCGCCGACCAGATCGTCGATCTGCCGGCTGTCGGCCGCCGCTCGCCAGCCGTCGCCTCTTAGTCGCCGAAGGATTCGCCCCCGTTGTCGTCGACTGCCGGCAGATCGCGGCGGCGCGCGCCCCGCCAGGCGCGGTGCGCGTCTTCAAGTCGCCCAGCGGATCGCCTCGCCGAGCCAACTCGATCTGCCGGTAGACCGGCAGCGCCCTTTCGAGGTCGGCGCGCGCCCCGGTCTCGGGTGCGCTTCAAGTCGAGACTCGCGCATTCGCTGCCGAGCCACTCGCCGATCTGCCGGCAGACGCAGCGCCGCTTCAATCGGCGCGCCAGCCAGGTCGCGATGCGCGTCTTCGGCGACCAGATACACGCCGTCGCTCGTTGGCCGGGAGCCTGCGCCCGCAGTCGTTGCGCAAAATCGCTCAGGTTGCCCAGGGCGCTACGGGCGCGCCCGCCGAACTCAGCGGCCATGGCCAGGCAGACGAACATGCGCTCGATCCATTCGGCCTCCTCAGGCGACAAGCCGTGCGCCACCCGCAGCCGCCCAGGTTGGCTTTCGAGAGGACGGCGCGGCGTGGCGCCGCTCGCTGGCCAAGGCTTCAAGTCGCCGCGACAGCGCCCGGTACAGCGACTCTAGCAGACGACCCGCCACGCCCTTGTCTGCCACGCGTGCCCTCCAGCGCGCGAACGCGTGCACGCGAACCGGCGTCGAAATGGCGATGCGGCGCTCCTCGCCGGCCAGGCTGACAAGGTGGTGATCAAGCAGGACGCCCAGCGCATCGGTGAGCCACGGGAACTCGGCGTGCGGCAGCAAGGCCTGCGACAGCCCGGCGGGAAAGGCGCCGAGGGCGTCGAACAGTTCCAGACTCTCGGGAACCTGCGCAGCGGCAGAAGCCAGCGACAGGTTCAGCGCGCTGACCAGCCTGACCTTGTGCAGCTTGGGATCGAAGCTAAGGGGCACGGCCTCGCCGTACAGATCCGCTTCGACAATCGCCTGCGGGCCGACGTCACACAGCCGTTGGCGCAAGGCGGCGACGTCGACCTCGCCACCCAACTGCCCCGCCATCAGGACGATCGCGCGGGCGATGCCGCCGAGTTCGTCGAGCAGCGGGTCGAGCACGGCCGGCGTCGCGGCGTCGGGCGCCAGGCGTGCGCCGGCGGCGGCGATGAACAGCTCGCGCGCTTCGTCGGCACCCAGCAGGTCCACCTTGCGAATGAACAGCCCGGCGGCTTCGGCACTGCCGGCGCTGGCCAGCGCACGCCGGCTGGTGATCACGCAGCGAAAGCCCGGACCGGTGGTCAGCAGCGCCGCCAGGAGTTGGCGCATGGCCTGTCGCGCCTCGGGGGTGGCCAGGATGTCCTCCGCGTTGTCGACCAGCAAAGTCCACTGCCGACCGGCGAGCGCGTCGAGCAACTCGGCCTCGCTGTCGAACGGTTTTTCGCGCACAAGCTGCCCGAGGGCCTGGCGCAGATTGCTCAGGTCCGCGTGGCCACTGACGTCGATGAAAGCAACGTCCTCGCCCGCCGCCCGGCGCTGGTGCGCCAGTGCCAGCGCCAGCTCGGTCTTGCCGACGCCGGGCAGGCCTTCGAGGACCACCACCGGGTGCTGCGCGAGATCGTGGCTCAACCGCGCGAGCCGCTGTTGATGATCGATGTAGCACCGGCTGGCCGCCGGCAATTGGGGAAGCCAGCGCAAGTGCTGCGCCGAGGCGCTTGCCGGCAGTGACGCCGGCGGCGGCAGGCGCGGCCCGCTTTCGGCCGGCGGCGTGCGCAGGAACAGCACCGGCCGCGCCCAGGTGAGACTCTGTTCGTCGAGCCCGCTACGCGCGCGCGCCAGCGCCGCTTCGAGGTCGCCGTCGGGGCTGTCGGCCCAGGCCTCGATCAGCGCCGCCGAGAGCTTGGCCACCGTCGGCGCCTCGAGCGCCGAAAACGCCGCCAGCACCGCCGCCACGTCGCCGTGGTCAGGGCTCAACAGGGCCTCGGCGACGCCGATGTCGAGCGGCCGCTGCGTACCGGCACCGTGGCAACTCCACAGCAGCGCCACATCGACACCGCCGGCGCGGACATCGTTGGCGAAGTCGGCGGCCGCCACCGGAATGCCCGGATCTTGCGGAAACTGCGGGTGCTCGGCGTCATGCAGCACCAGGGCGCTGCCGCCGCCAAGACCGTGGCCGATCCACACCAGCACGTGCGGCTGCTGCGTGGCGAGCGCCTTCGCCAGCGACGAGCGCGTCGCTTGCGGCAGCGCCGGCAGGCCGACAGCGCGGCCGCCGACGGCCAGTCGCTCGACCGCCTGCTGGTGCGCGCTGAAGTGTTGCTCGGGGAGAGCCGGTTCGTCGTCGAACCCGACATTGGCCCAAGCCACCTGGACGACGGGCGACTGCGGCGCCTCGGCGGCCAGGCGAAGACGCCGCGAGCGCGTCTGGCTGGGACGCCGCAGCGTAGACCAGCCTGGACGGCGGAAGAGGAAACCCTCTTTGTCGCACAGCAGTTCGAAGGGCAGCATCGACACCGATTGCTGGCGCCACAGCGCGGCATCGGCGCGCGGCAAGCGGATCTCCAGGCGCAGGCCGCGCCCGCTCGCCTGCCGCAGCGCCTCGTTCCAGGCTTCGCGCACCTCGGGTGGGTCAAGC
>JADKBU010000010.1 GCA_016714935.1 Candidatus Accumulibacter propinquus
TCGACTCGACCCTTCCGATGTCGGTGTCGGGATCTCGCAGGTGTTGCCAATCGTTGTCGGCGCGGTGGCGCCTGGGGGTAGTGTGCTGGCCATCGAGCAACCGGAGCTTCATATTCACCCGGCAATGCAGGTGGCCCTGGGCGATCTGTTCATCGAAGGTGCTACCAAACGGGGAATGAGCTTCCTCATCGAAACGCACAGCGAACACCTGATCCTCCGGCTTATGCGGCGAATTCGCGAAGGATCCATAAGCCCTACTCAGATTGGGGTGGTTTTTGTCGAGCCGGTTCAAGGCGGCAGACGATTTGTCGAACTCGGGATTGACGAAGAGGGAGACTTTATCGACGAATGGCCTGGAGGCTTCTTCGAAGAATCTTTCCGAGAAAAATTTTCAGGACGATGAGCATGCTGGTTCCTTTCGTCATCGACGCTGATAGCCTTGCGCCTGACCCCGCCTGGACTGCTGCGCAAGTTCACACCTGTCACCAGTCTCTGCTCGAAGTGTGGCGACGTGTAGGCCTGCTCACACACGATGGCGACTCGTTTGAGAATTCCAGGCTCAAGGCGGCCGTGCAGCAATTGCCGCAAAAGCTTCGGACGTTATGGCAGGAAATGCTGGAGCGGGCACCACTACGTGCATGCGGTAGTGGATGGGATGGAACTCTTAAAGCTGACAACATCAGCCAGCTCATTGGTATCACCTCCTTGGCTCTGGTAGACGATGGTCGTGCGGAAGTGGATTTTGAACTGGCCGAAGATGAGCTATCCAGGCCTGTCGAATTTGCTCAAGGTATGGAGGTGTGCCGACTTGCTTCCGCTGTACAAGCCAAGACATTCCAGAAAGCCTTGGATCAGTCAGGCATTCATATCGAGCTTGGCGAAACGTTCGACAACATATGGGCACTGCGTTTCAGATCACTAGCGACTGCACACATCAAGCGAGTAGCCATCGTTGACCGCTACGCGGTTTCGCGGCACTTCTTCCACCCACAGGCACAACTATCCGGTCTTGAGCGTTTCTTGCGTTTGCTTGATCAGGATGCGGATGGCGCGCGATACGTGTCGCTATTCTCGGCATGGACTCCGGAACTCGGCGAAGAAAAGCTGGCGGATGTAAAGGCTGATTTAGCCAAGGTGATGGCCAGGTTGCCATCGAAGAAAGTCCAGCGCTTGAAGATCTCGATGGTGCCAAATCCCGCATTCCGGGTTAGAGGCCATGATCGCTTCTTCCGCTTCGGGGACTACGTCTGGGACATAGGACTTGGCCTTCAGGTTTTCCAAGGAGCTTACTCGCCAGCGCGATCATCCGCAGCATTCAAGACTGGAGACGACATAGTCAGAGGATACAAGAAAGTCGAAGAGGACCTTGCTGGCGATCGAAGGACGAAAGTAGTGGAGGTTCCATAATGAAGCACGCCGGGTCGACTAGCGCACTGGCCTCCTTGCACTCCAACCGCGGACCGAGTCACGGAGAGTTTGTCGTGAGTGTCAAAAGCAAAGTCCGGCAGCTTTACCATTTTCTGAAAGAAGCCAACCAGCTTCGCTTCCGCCCGGTTCGCGTTCTCGCCGAACAGCCGAAAGTGGTCCGGCTGGCCGATATGCCGAATCATCCGGCCATGCAGATCTGCCGCCCGGCGCAGATGATCGAAGCGACTACGGAAGTCCCTGACATTCTGCTGCGCGTACAACGCCCGACGCTTACGCGCAGCCCCACGCCGCCGGCGTCGATCGCCGCGTGGCTGTTACCGGGGTGGGATGACCCTGCGCAGACGGCCGTTGTCGCCGAGAGTCAAA
The DNA here is from genome assembly GCA_016714935.1 of Candidatus Accumulibacter propinquus. Classification (GTDB taxonomy): domain Bacteria; phylum Pseudomonadota; class Gammaproteobacteria; order Burkholderiales; family Rhodocyclaceae; genus Accumulibacter; species Accumulibacter propinquus. Next base: position 1,795 of record JADKBU010000010.1, read on the forward strand.
ATTTTGCCGACGAGGTAGGGCAGACCATCACGGTTCGCTTCGACGACGACGGCGAACGACGTGCTGACATCGCTGCCTGGACTGAACAGCGCAGGGCATGGGCCGCACCTGAGCTTGCCGCACGCCAGGCGATGGCTTTTTTCCGGGTCTTCTACGACATCTATTCCCTTATCGAGAAGGACGGAGAAGAGCTCGAACTCCTCGCCGCCGACGGCCACCTGCTCTGGCAGGCCACTTCCGGCGTCGACGGTACGGTCACCATAAACCACCCGATCCTGCTCAAGCGCGTCGAGCTTCGATTTAATCCCAATCTTCCGGAATTCACGATCCACGAGACCGAGCGTGAGCCCGAGATTTATGGTGGCCTGTTCGTCGATCTGCAGGACGTCGCCCCGGCCGCCATCGCCAACCGAAAGAGCGAACTCGAAGCCTCGGATTGTCATCCTTTCGGCTGGCAAGACACCGACGCCTTCCTGCAAGCCTTCATCCAGACGCTTTCCCCTCGCGATGGAGAGTTCCTCGACGGCCCGCCCCGCGACGGCGCCAGCCCGACGCCACGTCTCTACCGCGAGCCGGTTCTGATCCTGCGCAAGCGGGTCGCCGGCATCGCCAATGCCGTCGACGCCATCATCGACGACATCGAGGGCCGGGAAATCTTCCCGCCCGCACTGGCGCAGATCACCGGCACGATGGGCGAATGGGAAGCCGCCGGCCTCGGCAACGGCGCCAGCGGCACGAACGGCCTTGCTGCCGGGTTCAACGACGACGACATCCTGCTCGCGAAAGAAGCCAACGAAGAGCAACGGCAGATTATCCGCAGGCTGGAACGTAGTAGCGCGGTGATTGTTCAGGGGCCGCCCGGCACCGGCAAGACGCATACCATCGGCAACCTGATCGGGCATTTGCTGGCGCAGGGCAAATCGATCCTGGTTACCGCGCAAACCGCCAAAGCCTTGCGTGTCGTGCGCGACAAGGTGCCCGAGACGCTTCGGCCGTTGGCGGTCTCCGTTCTCGGCAGCGATCAGGATGCGCGCAGGCACCTGGAGTCGGCGGTCAGTTCGATCACCGAACGTCTGACCGGCGATAGCGCCGAGGGCTTGCTCGACAGGGCGCGGCAGTTCGAGTCTCAACGGCAGGATTTGTTGTCCCGGACAAGGCTGGCGACCAACAAACTGCGCCAGGCGCTCGAAAACGAGTATCGCGAGATCGTCGTCGGCGATCGGCATTTCACGCCTTCAGAGGGCGCACGATTCGTTTCGAAGCACCGCGAAGCGCACGCCTGGATCCCGCAGCCGGTCAGATTGGGTGCCGACCTGAGCCTGTCCGCGCCGGATCTGGCTCGGCTGTATGCCCTGGGCACGTCCTTTACCGCTGCGGAAGAACAGGATTCTCGACTGCTTCTGCCTGACCTCGCGACATTGCCTTCCGAGCGCCAGTTCGAGGTCATGGTGTCGGAGTATCAGCACCTGCTCACTCAGGATCTGACACCCGGCGTCGACCACTGGCTCCCGTCGGACAGCAGCAGTGAAATCCTGGAAGGCCTGGCGAACGCACTGCTTGCCGAGTTCTCCGACAGCTTGCGCAGGCAGGCCTGGCGCCCGTACGCGATCACTGCGGGAATTCACGGTGGCGGCGAGCGGGCAGTGTGGGAGCGGCTGATCACCCACATTGATCGGGCCGTGGAGGCCAATTCCCGGCACGCGCTGGTGCTAGATCATCGCCCGCAACTTTCGCCGGCAATGCCTGCCCCGAAACAACTTGAGATTGCCACTCAGATCGGTGCGCACATCGAGGTCGGTGGCAAGCTGGGATTCCTGCAGCTTGCCACCCGCCCAGAATGGCGGCTGTTCATCAAGACTGCACGGGTCACGGCCGGGCAACCCAGCCACCGTGATCACTTTGCGGCACTGGCGCGCCTTGCCGAACTCGAAGTCTCTCGTCTGAGCCTTGAGACGCCCTGGAATGCGCTGGTCGGCCAGCACCTCAACCAGGCTTTCAACGGCCTTGGGCAGGCCCCGGAACTCGCCTGTCGTGCCCTGGTTGCGGAGATCCGCCGCTGCCTCGACTGGCATGGCTCGGTCTGGTTGCCACTCTTCTCCAGATTGACGTCCGAGGGTCTGAAGCTGGACGAGCTTCTGACGCGGATTCCGCGCGAGGCCAGCCCGATTTCCGAGTACCTGGCCATTGAACGCCTGGTTTCGTCGATTTTGCCTGCGACGTTGGTGGCGGAGGCGGGGCGACGCAAACTGCGCGAGTGTGAGCTTGGCTTCAAGCACCTGGCGAACCTGGCGACCCAGGTCGATCCGACGACGGCGAACCGGGGTTGCCTCGACCGCATCATCGACTCTGTTCGCTTGCGCAGTCCTCAGGCTTACGCTGCGGCATTGGACTACGCTCGCCGCCTGCATATGGTAAAGCCGCTGGTGACCGAACGTGACACACTGGCCAGCAGGCTTCGGCTTGTCGCAGCGGGCTGGACGGAGCGGATCACTCAGCGCGTGCCGCCACACGACGTGGGGAAGATTCCGGGCGATTTCGCGATGGCGTGGACGTGGCGACAGATCCACGACACCCTGGTCGAACGTGATCGGCTCGACGCCCATGAATTGCAGGAGCAAATCGACCAGCAGCGAGAGAGCCTTCGCCGGGTCACCGAACAACTTATCGACGCCAGGGCGTGGGGCAAGCAACTCGAGCGGCTGCAAGGCAATCAACCGATTCGTCAGGCATTGGTCGGCTGGCTGGATACGACCAGACGACTTGTTTCGACCCGGCAGTTGGACAGGCGGCAGGATCTGCTCAAGGCAGCGCGTCAGTCGATGAAGCAGTGTGCCGTGGCGGTGCCGGTCTGGATCATGCCGATTTCGATCATGGCCGAGAGCTTTGACCCGGGCTCCACGCGCTTCGACGTGGTGATCGTCGACGAGGCGAGCCAGGCCGACCTCAATGCGCTGATTCCGCTTTACCTCGGCAAGCAGGTGATCGTGGTTGGCGATCACGAGCAGGTAACGCCTCTCGGTGTCGGCCAAGGGCAGGCGATGCTGAATAACCTGCGCCAGGCCATGCTGCAGGGTATTCCCAACGCGCATCTGTTTGACCAGATGTGCTCGATCTACGACATCGGCCGGCAGTCATTCGGCGACGCAATCCGGCTCGTCGAACATTTCCGCTGCGTTCCGGAAATCATCGCCTTCAGCAACCAGCTCTCGTACGCAGGCACGATCCGTCCCTTGCGCGAGTCGAACTCGACCGACATCAAACCGGCGTGCGTGGCGTGTCGCGTCGATGGTATCCGCGAAGGCGACACCAACAGGACCGAGGCGCGACGGATCATCGACACGATCAAGGCCATGCTTCGGCATCCGACCTACGCTGGCAAGACGATTGGCGTGATCTCCATGCTTGGCGAAGCGCAGGCCTTGCTCATCCAGTCGCTGCTGCACAAGGAGATTCCCGACATCGAGATCGCGAATCGCCGTATCCAGGCCGGCATCTCGGGGGAGTTCCAGGGCGACGAACGGGACATCATCTTGCTGTCAATGGTCGACGGCCCGCCCAACGAAGGGATGCTCCGCACGACTGGGGAAGGCGCTTTCGAACTGTTGAAGAAGCGCTATAACGTCGCTGCCAGCCGGGCACGCGATCAGCTATGGGTGGTTCACTCCTTCGATCCCGATCACCACCTGCAGGCGAGGGACATCCGGCTGAAACTGCTTCAACACGTGCAGGACCCGTCAGCTTGCTTGCGTGCGAACGAGCGGGAGGTCGGCAGGGCAGAGTCGCCATTCGAGCGGGATGTGCTGAAACGCTTGACGGACGCGGGTTTCCGGGTCAAGTCGCAGTGGCAGGTGGGCTACTACCGGATCGACATGGTCGTCGAAGGCGCAGGAAAGCGACTAGCCATCGAATGCGACGGTGATCGCTATCACCCCATGGAGAAGCTTGCCGAAGACATGGCACGGCAGTCGATCCTCGAAAGGCTTGGCTGGCAATTCGTACGTATCCGCGGCAGCGCTTTCTACCGCAATGGCGACGCTGCCATGCGACCTGTGTTCGATCGACTGGCTGAGTTAGCGATTCCCCCGGCGGTGGATGTCGACATTCAGGCCGCACAGGGCCAGGACATGACGCTGATTCACGAACTGGAGGCCTTGATCGAAAACGGGCTTCAAGGAGATGAGACACCGGTCGATACACCGCTGGACCTGGTCGAAGTCTTGCTGCGCGAACGGCGTGGCACCGCTGCCCTGGAGTCTTTTCTGCATGATCTGGCAAAATCAAAAGGATCGCAGCGACTCGGACGAAAGATGCGTGCGGGTCTTGAGGCAGAACTGGGGATGTTGGTGAAACAGGGAAAGGTGGCGATCGGCGGGGGCGAGATACGCCTGCTTTGAACCCCAGGAACGAGTTTCTTGCGTGCACTCGAACCAGCACGAGCCCGGCCGCCTACAACCCCGCCAGCGCCGCCACCCAGGCCTCGGCGGCGGGCCGGATCAGTTCGAGGATCGGCAGCGGATAAACGCCAACCGCCAGAATCAGGAGGCTGGGTACCAGCAGCACCGCCACTTCGCGTGGCAACAGGTCGTCGGCATCGGCCACGTCGGGATTGCGCGTCGGCCCGAGAAAGGCCTGCCGGAACGGCGCCAGAAAGCCGGCGGCGGCGAGTACCATGCCGAACAGGGCGGCAAGGCCGGCGCCGGTATGGGTGTGCAGCGCGGCGACGATGATCAGCAATTCGCCGGGGAAGCCGCTGGTCCCCGGCAGGCCGATGCCGGCCAGGCCGAACAGCAGGAAGAAACCGGACAGCACCGGCATGCTGCGCAGCAGGCCGCCGAGTTGGCTGATGTCGGTGGAAGCGGTGCGGCGCTGCAGAAAGGACAGCGCCAGGAAGCTGCCGCCGGCGGCCAGGCTGAAGTTGAGCAGTTGCAGCAGCACGCCCTGCAGCGCTGAAACCGAGAACGCGGCCAGGCCGAGCAGCACCAGCCCGACATGCGCCAGGCTCGCGTACGCCAGGACGCTGCGCAGGTTGCTCTGTACCAGCGCGGCGACGCCGCCGTAGAGGATGGCCACGGTGCCGAAACCGGCGAGCAGCCAGTGCAGGTCGCGCGCGGCGATCGGCGCCAGCGGGATGGCGAAGCGGATCAGGCCATAGGCGCCGAGTTTCAGCCCGACCAGCAGCGCGGTGACCGCCGCCGGCGCGCCCATGGCCAGCGACGGCAACCAGGTGTGCAGCGGCACCAGCGGCACCTTGACGCCGAAGCCGACGAGCAGCAACAGGAACACCAGATACTGTCGTGATTCGGGCAGCGGTGTCGCCAGCAGCGTCGGCAGGTCGAAAACCAAAGCCCCTCCCGCGGCCTGCCCGAAAACCAGAGCCAGCAGACCGAACAACAGCGGCACGCCACCGGCGAGCATGACCAGGAAATAACGTACCGCCGCCGCCTGGCGGCCCGCCCCGAGGCCCCACAGGCTGACCAGGAAGTACAGCGGCAGCAGGGTGAACTCCCAGCAGAAAAAGAACAGGATGCTGTCGAGTGCGCAGAAGACGCCCAGCGTGGCCGCTTCGAGCAACAACAGCAGGGCAAAGTACAGGCCCGGCGCCAGCGGCGAGGCGGCGGCCCTGACCCGCCACCCGGCGACGATCGCGCCGCAGAAGAGCAGCGCCGTTGCCGGCAGGAAAAGCAGCGAGAGGCCATCGACACCGACCAGATAGCGGACATTGAGCCCGCTCACCCAGTCCGCCGAATCGAGCAACTGGAAGTCCGGGTCGGCGCGATCAAACGCCGCGACGATCAGCAGCGCACAGCACAGCGTCGACGCCGCCGTACCGAGCGCGATCCACTGCGCCCAGGGGGCGCGCCGCAGCAGCCCCGTCAGCAGCGCACCGGCCACCGGCAGCGCCAGCAGGATACTCAGCAGTGGCCAGGCGGCGAGTTCAGCCATGTTGAAAATAGGCGGCCAGGGCCTGCGTGGCGGTGTCGGTCAGTTGCAGCCAGGGCTCGGGGTAGAAACCGGCGGCCAGCAACACCAGCAGGGTTGCGCCACCGACGAAATACTCCATGCGGGCGGTACGTGCGATGCGCGCGGCCGGCAGGTCCCTGGGCCGCGGCGCAAGAAAGGCGCGCTGGAAAGCCCACAGCAGGAAACCGGCAGCAGCCACGTTGCCCAGCGCCGTGGCGATCGTCGGCAAGGCGCCGAAGGTCTCGATCGACGCTTCCAGAACCAGGTGCACGGCGTCGAAACCGGGTGTCCCGGGCATCCCGAGCAGCGACAGGCCGCCGATCAGGAAGGCGACGGCAATGAAGGGCACGCGATCAAACAGGCCGCCGAGGCGGTCGAGGCTGGTGGTACCGGTGCGGCGGTAGACGTAGCCGACCATCAGCAGCATCAGGGTGATCGCCAGCCCGAAGTTCACCGCCAACAGCAGCGCCCCCTGCAGGCCGGCCGGGTGCAGCGTAAACAGACCGATGACGATCAGACTGGTGTGGCTGACGACAGCGAAGGCCATCAGGCGGCGCAGGTTGGCCTGCCGGAAGGCCATGATCGCCGCGAAGAATACGCCGACCATGGCGAAAGCGACGACGTAGGACTGCCAGATCATGACCGCTTCGGCGGTCAGCGGCAACAGGAAGCGCGCCATGCCGTAAATGCCGACCTTGACGCCGAGCAGGAGCACCGGGCCGACGGCGATCAGCCCATAGCCGGCGGAATTCGGCAGCCAGCCGTGCAGCGGAAACAAGGGCGTGCGGATGGCCAGGCCGTAGAACAGCAGGTAAAACGCCACCGACTGGTACTTGCCGATCTGCGGCGTCTGCAGCAGATCGAAGAGATCGAAGCTCCAGTGTCCGCCGAGGACGTCGGCGTGGCTCCAGACCAGCACCACGGCACCGGCGACGAACAGGCACCAGCCGAAGAGCTGATACTGCAGAAAACGCGACAGGGCGAGGTTCTCCTCTCTGGCCGAGGCCCAGCGCCAGAGCAGGTAAGCGACGAGCGCCAGTTGCACCGCCGAGGCGGCGGCAAACCACAGCAGGTTCATGGTCGTCAGCATGACCATCTGCGACGATTCGATGAGCAGCAGTACGCTGAGCAGTTGCACCGGCGTGAGCTGCTGGCGCGCCATGCCGTAGAACGACAGCAGAACACCGAGCAGCGCCGTCAGCAGGATGAACAGCACGCTGACGCCGTCGGCCGCGGCATGGTAGGCGAACACATCGAGGCGCTCGGCAAACTGCAGGACATTGCGGGTCACGTCGATGCGGGCGTAGAGATCGATCGCCACCACCAGTTCGGCGACCGCAAACAGGCGCCCGAGGACCAGCGCCAGGTCATCCTCGCGCATGATCATCAGCAGCACGGCGGCGGCCAGCGGCAACCATTGCAGCGTCGCCAGCGGCGGGTAGCCGGCTTGCGCGGCCCAGAGGACTTCGTTCACAGAATGACCACCAGCGTCGCCATGACCATCAACATCAGATAACGCGGTTGTTCGAGCAGCGACTCGATGGCATCCGCGTAGCCGACGCCACGCCGCAGGACCCGGCTCAGCGCACCGTCGCCACTGAGCAGCAGGCGGCTCTCCAGGCGCTGCAAGCGGTTCGCGAAGGCGAACAGCGCGCGCCCGGCCAGACCATGACCGCGGATCAGTTGGTCGCTCGCGTCCGTGCCGAGCACCGGTTCATCGTCGCGCGGCGCGCCGACCAGCGGGTCGATGAAACGTTCGTCGAGCGCCCGCACGTCGCGACCCAGAGCCAGGGTCGGGCGAGTCAGCAGGCTGTTGGCCAGGGCTTCGATCCAGAAGCGTTGCAGCACCGCGGTGTAGCACCAGCGCTGCGCGGCCAGCCAACGCGGCAACGGCCGCGCCGGGCGACGCACCAGGTGCATGTACGCCGGTGCGAGCAGGAACTGGTAGGCACGCCAGGCCGCATGCAGGCCGGAATACACCGCAGCGAGCCAGAACAGACCGAGACCACAACAAAAGAACATCAATCCGACCTGCGCCACGACCGAGAAAATGAGCGCCGACTTGACGTCGCTCTGCACCAGCGCGCAGAGGCCGCCGTACAGGGCGGTCGTCAGACCGACGACGGCCAGCAGGGCCAGCAGGTCGGGCACCTGCAGCAACAGTCCCTGCAGACGACAGAGCAGGTAGACGCCAGCGTGCACCATCAGCGAGCCGTAGAACACCGCCGACGACGGTGTCGGGCCTTCGAGGGCACGGGCAATCCAGGGCGTGAATGGCAGTTGCGCCGACTTGACCAGCGCCGCCAGCACGAAACCGGCCGCCAGCAAGCGGGCCGTGACCGTGGACATGCTGCCGTCGCCGGCCAGCCAGACCCACTCGACGGTCCCCGCCGACCACACGGCAAGCCCGATCCCGAGCACGAAACCGGCGTCGCCGACACGGCTGGCAAGGAAGACGAACAAGGCGTTGCCGGTGGCCAGCGGCCTTTCCCAGTTGTAGGCAATGAGCAGCCACGAGCTGATGCCGGCCAGTTCCCAGCCAACGAAGGCAAGCACGGCGTTGGCGGAAAGGACGATCAGCAACATGCCGGCCAGAAACAGGCACATGCCGAGGAAAAAGCGCGGGAAACCGCTCTCACGGTGCAGGTAGGTCGCCGAAAAGCGCAGCGCCATCCAGGCGACCAGGGCGACCATCGTCGCCGCCGGCAGGCTGTAGGCGTCGAGCACGAATGACAGGCGCACCGGTATCGCGCCAATCCGCAACCATTCGCCAAAGACCAGGGGCTCGAAAGCGGCACCGCCGAGCGCCGCGAGGTCAAAAACCAGCAACAGCAACAGCGCACCGAGAGCACCGGCGCTGGCCATCGCAGCGATCACCGGCTCGCCGGCGTCGCCATTGAATCGCCGCAGGAGCAGGCCGGCGACGATTGCCGCAGCGGCCAGCAAGGGCAACAGCGGCACCAGCCAGACCAGTTGCGTCGTCGCCGCGAGCGCCGGCAACAGGGCTTCCAGCCAGTCCATCAGGCACTCACCGGGCGGCGCAGCAAGGCCGGTGACAGGAGATCACGGCGACCGGCGAACCAGTCGGCCGAACGCTCCACCGCGGGCAGGGCCACGGGCTGCCCGGCGCTGTCGTTCCAGTGCTGCCAGCCGCTGGCCGGATCGAAGAGGTGGATCGCGCCGCTCTGCGGGTGCTTGGCCGCCAGGACGACCCACCGATTGCCGATCAATTCCTGCAGGGGGGGTTGCCGCTGGTAAATCGCGCTGACGATTTCCAGGTGCTGCTCGACGACGACCAGCAGCCGCATCGCCTCATGCACCTCGACCATCTGCAAGGGCAGGCCGGTACGCAGGTCTGAACTGGCACCCTGCATCACCCCGAACAGGCCGGCAAGGTTGTGCGTGACCTTGCTGCCACAACCGTATCCCTCGTTGTTCACCGTCGAAAAGTAATATTCGAGATTGATTCCCGCCCCGACCGGACCCGCCGCCAGCAGCGTCGCCTCCAGCACACGGCCGTCGGCATCGGCAAGCGGATCGTAGGAGATCAGGAAAACGCGTCGATCGAAAAACGCTCCGCGGCTCATCGCACGACGTCCCACGAACGCCGCGGCGACGGTCGCATGCCCGAGTTCGGGGCGGGCCTGCCCGATGTCGTGCCGCCGGTCAGCGAGATGCTGCTGCGCTTGTGACGGCAAGGGAGCAAGCGGTGCCGAAGCGAAGCGGCGACAGCGCTCGACGGCGTGCAGGCGCAGCGCCTCATCACAATCCTTGCGCAGCGCGGCAAAGGCTGCGCGGTGACTGGACGGAAGCTGCGCAAGGTCGTACCAGACGAAGGTCTCGTCGCAGGTATTGTGTTCGGCACTGACGAAATGCGTCGTCTCCGGAATCACGATGCCCTGTTGCGCGAGGCTTGCGCGCAGCGTCGGCCGGTTGGCCATCGCCGCGAACACGCGTGCATTCGGCCCGCCATGGCGGCCGGAACAGGCACCGCAATCGTAAGCGGCAAGATGCGGGTTGTTGCGGCTGTCCGAGCCGTGACCGACGATCACCACCAGCGGTGCGAAGTGCGTCGTCAACCCGATACTGCGCAGGAAGCCACCGATGCGCGCGACCTGCTCCGCTTCTCCGAAGCCGAGCCGCGGCGCCTCGGGACTGGCGACACGCGTCGCTTCGTCGGCTTCGGCAGTCAGCTGGAGGCCGCCCGGCACCGGCAGGTCGAAAGCGTCCCGGGTGCGCACTAGCCAGGCCCCCAGGCGCCCCGGCGCCAGCGTTCGCGCCAGCAGCCCCAGCAGCGCCCATGGCGCGGCGGCGGCGATCAGCAGCGCGGCTGCCAGGGCGCCGCGCCGACTCCCCTGATGCAGCCTCTCCCGCCATGCCAGACGCAACCGGCGACGTCGTTGATGCACGCGCTGCGCCGCCTCGCAGCCGGGCAGCACTGCTTCACGCACGGCATGCTCGGGACGCACCACGACCGGACACAGGGCCGTCGGTGCCTCGTCGTCAAGTCCTTGCCAGAGTATCGGCAAGCCGAAGAATCCGGCCGCACCGAAAGTCTCGACCGCCGGATTGACCTCTTCGAGGTGGCGTCGCGTCCCCTCCTCGCGATCGTCCATGCAGAACACGAACTGCGCCGTGCCGGCCGGCACCGGCGCGCGGCCGTGGTTGGCCTGCAGCGCCGCCAGAATCTGCCGCCGATAATGGTGCTCGTAGGCCAGCAGCCAGACCTCGCCACGCTGCTCGTCATCGAGCGAGCCGGCACAGCGCAGCAGGGCTGCCGCGCCCTCCGCCCCGAGCGCACGCAGTTCGCGGCCACAAAGCCCCAGACCCTGCGCCAGGACGAACAGCGGCCACGCCGCCAGCTCCGCACGCTCGCTGTCCTCCATACCGGCGTTGCGGGCCTCGGCAAGCGCGACGGCGACATGCCGCCAGCCATCGTGAACGTCCGCGGACGGCCAGGCGAGCTGCGGGCGCACCGCGGCGAGCAGTTCTTCCGGCAACTGTCGGTTGCCGCAGGCGTGTCGCACGGCCAGTTCGGCCGGGTGACGAGCAAAGTACTCGCCGAGTTCGGCGAGTGGCAGCGGCAAACCCCAGACGCGGTGCACCAGATGTTCGGCATGCAGACGTTCGAGGATCAATCGTACCGCCAGCAGATCGGCCAGCCGAACCGGCGCGTCGTCGCCGGCGGCATGTGATTCCCGCCAGTGGAACATGCCGGCCCAGCCTGGCAACTCCAGCGCCAGCCGCTGCAGATAGGCGCCGGTGCGCGCTTCGTCGATGCCGAGGCGCAACAGTTCGCTCGCCATCACTTGCAACGGGTCGTCCGGCAGTGCCTCGATTTCACGCCGCGCGCCGGCAAACTCGTCGAGTTCCCAGGCCCAGTCGCTACCGGCACACGCTCGCCAGGCCGCGTAGAAACCCTGCGACTGCGCCGGGTTCTTCCAGGCGGCGAGGCCCTGATCGAGATGCGCGGCGAGATGACGGATCAGCGCCGGCTGCAGCGACTGGCGAAAATCCTCGCCGGTCAGGTGGCAGAGCAAGCCCGCCACCGTCCATTCTCCGCCCACACGGTCGAGCAACTCGCGCCAGAGGGCGACGGCAGATGCCGGCGTCGCGTCGACGCTGCCGGCGACCCAGCCGGTCACCGGCGGCCGCGCGCCCAGCGCGCATGCCGCCGCCCACAGGTCCGCGACGGCCGCACGCTCATCGTCACCGTCAGCGGCCGCCGTGCTCAGCAGGCGCTGCCGCGCGCCCGGGTCCAGGTCGGCTTGCAGTCGTTCGAAAGCGCCCTTTTCCTCCCTTTGCCAGCGCAAGCGCGTGGCGGAAATGGCCGCCGGCGGAGTCAGCAGCGCTGCCCGCAGGACTTCGCCGCGCCGTAGCGCGATTGGCGTGCCGACACCGAGCAGTTCGTCGACCCGTGTCTGCGCTGTTTGCCGCAAGGCGGCATCGAGATCGCCGGCATCCACGCGCCCCTGCCGGAACAGCTCGCGACAGCGATTTTCGTCGAGCCATGGACGCGCGCCGCTCAGACGCGATGCCTCCTTCAGGGCGTCGGCAAAAGGCAGATGCTGGAAGGCATGCAGGGTGTTGTGATGAACAAAATCGCGCAGCGGCGCCTGCGCCGGCAACAGATGCGCAAGGTGTTGCAGGCAGGCCTGCACGTGCCGCACTGCGGCCACCGACGCGGCGGTCGCGGCGGGAGTTTGCGGAGGCCCCGGCGAACTCACTCAGACTCCAAAATGCTGTGCCAGCCGGCCCACCGACGACGCCATCAGGCGCAGCAGGGGGGCTGGATAAAAACCGATGCCGACAATGCCGGCGATCAGCAGCCAGGCCGCGGCGCACTCCGAGCGCTTCAGGTCGGCGAAGTGCGCCACCCCCGCCGGCGTCGAACCGAACGGACGCTCGGGGCCGGTCGACAGGCAGCGGATGGCGCGTAACGCATAGGCCGCCGAGACCAGCAAAGCCATCGACAGCACCATCAGCCAGCCGCCCCAGCGGCCATAAGCGCCGACCAGCACCTGCAGTTCGGCGATGAAACCGGCGCTACCCGGCAGACCGACCGACGCCAGCAGGGTAAACACCAGGAACACTGCGAAACGCGGGGCGATGCGATTGAGCGACCCATATCCGGCGAGGTCACGGGTATGCGTGCGTTCGTAGAGCAGGCCGATCAGCAGAAACAGCAGGCCGGCGACCAGGCCATGCGCGACCATCTGCGTCAGTGCGCCGCTGAGGCCGGCGGGGTTGAGCGCGGCGATGCCGAGCAACACGACACCCATGTGCGAAATCGAGGAGTAGGCGATCATCGCTTTCAGGTCGGTCTGCCGCCAGGCCAGAACGGCACCGTAAAGCAGGCTGACCATGGCCAGCAGCGCCAGCCCGTTCTGCAGGACCTGCACCGCCGCCGGCAAGGTCGCGGCGGCGCGAATCAGCCCGTAGGCGCCCATCTTCAGCAGAATCCCCGAGAGCAGGATGGACACCGCACTCGGCGCCTCGACGTGGGCGAGCGGCAACCAGCCATGCAGCGGCACGATCGGCATCTTGACGCCGAAGCCCAGCAACAGGCCGAGAAAGACCAGGATCTGCGTGCGTACCGGCAACTGCGCGCCGCCAGCGGCCATGTCGGCCATCGCAAAGGAGTGCCCGGGGGCGACATCGTAGAGCAGCAGCAAGGCAATCAGCATGAACACCGAGCCGCCGAGCGTATAGAGGACGAAATTGAGCGCTGCGCGATGACGATTGCCGCCCCCCAGACGGTCGATCAGGAAGAACAGGGGGATCAGCGTCAATTCCCAGCAGACGTAGAACAATGACCAGTCGCGCGCCGTGAACACGATCAGCAGCGAGGTTTCGAGCACCAGCAGAAGAGAGAAATAGAGCCTGGCGCCGCTGCGGATGCCGGTCGACGAGAAGATCGCGACGAAACACAGGACCGTCGCCAGCAGGACCATCGGCAAGGACACGCCATCGACGCCGAGCGCCAGGTGCGACCCGACTCGCGGATTCCAGGGCCGCGTGTCGAAAAACTGGATTTCGGCGCTGCCCGAATCAAAATCGACCAGCAGCAGAAACGCACAGACCATGGTCGCCGCAGCGACGAGACTCGCCAGGTGGCGCAGTAGATCGACACTGCGACTCGGCAGCAGCGACAGGACGGCGGCGCCAAACAGCGGCAACAGCAGCAAGGCTTTCAGCATCGCCAGACGGCGGCAGCGAGCGGTTCGAGCCGCCCCCCCCTTGATATTCTTGTTCTCATGGACGACGATTATGCCAGTAATGGCGACGCCCGCATCCCTTGTCCAGAGTCCGGAGTTGAAGATGAGCCACACAATCTGCCGTCACCTGCGCATCAGCGGCCGCGTCCAGGGGGTGGGCTACCGCTGGTCGCTGTGCGCCGAGGCCGAACGGCTCGGCCTGTCGGGCTGGGTACGCAACCGCCGCGACGGCAGCGTCGAAGCGTTGCTCAGCGGCCCCATCGAGGCCGTTGACGCGCTGACCCTCTGGGCGCAGCGTGGCCCCTCGATGGCCAGGGTCGACAGTGTCGTCTGCGGCGAAGGCAACGCCGCCGAAATCGGCGCGCAGACCGGTTTCCAACAACTGTCCACGCGCTGAACGAAGCAGCCGCAGAGGTCCGTGGCACCGATTTCCGATCCGAGGTTGATTTCCCGATGAATACCCCACAAGCAGGAATCCTGCTCCCTCTGCCGGTACTGGCGCGCTATCTGAGTTTCTCGCTCGAACCCGCCGCGCTCCCTGGCGAATGCCTGCACCGGCTGGCCGATCTGGTGGACGGACAACAGACGGTGGTCGGTTTGGGCAGGGCTCTGGTCTCTGCCCTCGCGGCCGAGGTCCCTGGCCTGCGCAGCTTCCCGGCACTCGCCGGACCGGGGCTGGAACTGCCGGCCACGCCGGCAGCCGTGTGGGTCTGGTTGCGCGGCGACGACCGTGGCGAAATCCTGCATCGCGCCAGACGCATCGCACAGGCCATGATGCCGGCTTTCCGACTCGAAGACTCGCTCGATGCCTTCCAGTACGCCGGCGGCCGAGACCTGTCCGGCTACGAGGACGGCACCGAGAACCCGACCGGCGACGCTGCGGCAAGCACCGCGATCATTGGCCCCGAACGTCCGGGGGTCACGGGTTCGAGTTTCGTCGCCGTGCAACGCTGGACGCACGATTTTGCACGTTTCGAAGCCATGCCCGGCGCGCAGCAGGACCTCAGCATCGGTCGCCGACGCGCCGACAACCAGGAAATCGACGATGCCCCGGCGTCGGCACACGTCAAACGGACGGCGCAGGAAAGCTTTGCCCCGGCGGCTTTCGTGCTGCGCCGGTCGATGCCATGGGCCGAGGGCAACCGCGGTGGGCTGCTGTTCGTGGCTTTTGCTACCTCCTTCGATCCTTTCGAGGCGCAGTTGCGCCGGATGCTGGGCATCGAAGACGGCATCGTCGATGCGCTGTTCAAGTTCAGCCGCCCACTGTCCGGTGCCTATTTCTGGTGCCCGCCGATGCGCAAGGGACGGCTCGACCTCTCGGCACTGGGCTTGTCAACCACCGCGTAGTGAGCAATCCGTACGTCGACGGGCCTCTCCAGGCCTGCCGATGCCCGGGAGGTGATGCTGCGCTGCCGACCGAGACCCTGTGCCACACCTGGCCGGCCGCTTCGGGGCACGTCGACGAGCGATTTCGGCAGCTATAATCCGGCACTGACTCCACAGCCAACCGAATTTCCTCATGACCTTCTCCTGCATCTTCCGGAAAGTACCCGCAGCACTGTCGCTGTTGTTGCTTGCCTGTGGTTTCTTCCTGGCCAGTGCGGCCATTCCGGCCCCCGCGGTGGAACAGGTCCGAGAAAAGGAGGCCACTCTCAGCTACCACTTCCGGCCGATTGTCACCTTCCGGGCGACCTTCGTCGGCGCAACGCCGGTGATTCGTGTACGGCGGGCGCTGACCCGGATCGATGCCCTGCCGCCAAACCAGATGGAGCAGCAGATCGAGCTGACGCCATTCACTGCCGATGGCACGCGCGGCTTCAACCTGCGTATCGGGGAGTTCGTCCTGTTCAACGTCCTTGAAGGCGACCTCGACCCGGAGGAGAAGATTTCGCTCGAAGCGGCAGCCAGGCGTACTGCCGGTGAAATGGCAGCGGCCCTGCAGGCGGCAGCAACGCAGCGCCATCCGATGGTGCTCCTGAAGGGTGTCGGGCTGGCGGCGGCGGCCACGCTGATCGCGCTGATCCTGCTGTGGCTGATCCGGCGCGCGACCACGCTGGTGGTCGGCCACCTGCAGCACGTGATCGAAGCCGAAGACGCCTCCAACAGGCTGCGCTGGGCGCGGCATGGCTGGTTGCTGGTACAGCGAGTCGCCCAACTGCTGATGGGTTTCCTGTGGTTGAGCGTCGCTTACCTCTGGTTGACCTACGTCCTGGCACGCTTTCCGCTCACCGAACCCCTCGGCGACCGGCTCAGCGATTTCCTTTTCGGGCTGTTGTACACCCTCGGCGTCGGTTTGGTCAATGCCATGCCGGCGCTGACGACGGCGCTGATCATCCTGTTCCTGACCAAGTCCTTCAACGATGCGATCGGCAATTTTTTCAAGGCCGCGCGGGAAGGCCGGGTACAGGTGCCGGGCCTGCACCCGGAAACGGTCACCGCCACCCACCGGATCGTCAGCATCCTGGTCTGGGGTCTGGGAATCGCCGTCGCCTATCCGTTCATTCCGATGTCCGACAGCGACGCTTTCAAGGGTCTGTCGGTCATGTTCGGCTTCATGCTCACGCTCGGCTCGGCCGGGATCGTCAACCAGTTGATGAGCGGCCTGGTGCTGGTCTATTCGCGCGCGCTCTCGGTGGGTGACTTCGTCGATATCGGCGAAAATGTCGGCGTCGTCAGCGAGGTCGGAGCGCTGTCGACCAAGATGATCAACATGCGCAACGAGGAAGTGACGATTCCGAATGCGGTTCTGGTCGGCAGTCCGATCAGGAACTACTCCCGGCTGGCCGGTGCGCGCGGCACGCTGGTGTCGACCAAGGTGACCATCGGCTACGATACGCCGTGGCGACAGGTGCATGCCATGCTGATCGCCGCTGCCGAACAGACGCCGGGTTTGCGGGCTTCGCCCAGGCCTTTCGTCTACCAACGCAGCCTGGCCGACTGGTACGTCGAGTACGAGTTGTTCGCGCACATGGACAAACCGCTCGAACGCGTACCGGTGCTGTCGGCACTGCATGCCCACATCCAGGACCAGTTCAACACCTACGGAGTACAGATCATGTCGCCGCATTTCGTCATCCAGCCCAGCAGCAACGTGATCGTCCCGCCCGAACACTGGCACGCGGCACCGGCTGCCCCGGAGGGCCCTCCAGCTCAACCTGAACGCCCCTAGCCCTGGCCGCTGCGAATCCGGCTTGCCGACACGCCGGACTTTGACCTGGCCTGCCTCAAGACGGGCCTGAGGGCCGCACCCCGACAACATTTCGCGTTTCTTCGAAAGCCCCGATGATCAGCTTCGCCACCACCGTCTTCCTGTCGGCCTTCCTGCTTTTCCAGATCCAGCCGATCGTTGCCAAGATGATCCTGCCGTGGTTCGGTGGCTCGTCCTCGGTGTGGAGTACCTGTCTCGTCTTCTTCCAGGCCGAGCTCCTGCTCGGCTACCTGTACGTGCACCTGCTGCACGAGTTGCTGTCGCCGCGCCGTCAGAACCTGGTGCACGGCGTGCTGCTGCTGCTCAGCCTGGCAACCCTGCCGGTGATCGCCGACCCGGCATGGAAGGACGCCGCATTCGAGAGCCCAACCTGGAGCGTGCTGGTCGTCCTGGCCTCGGCGGTCGGCATGCCCTACCTGCTGCTGTCGACCACCGGGCCGCTGATGCAGGCCTGGTATGCGCGCTCGTTCGCCAGCATGATGCCCTACCGTCTGTATGCCCTCTCCAACCTGGCATCGATGCTGGCCCTCCTGACTTATCCGCTGCTGGTCGAGCCGTATTTCCCGGTCCTCCAGCAAGCCTGGACGTGGTCGGCAGCCTACGTTCTGTTCGTGCTGGCTTGTCTGACGAGTGCCTGGCAATCCTGGAAAGGGGTATCGAGCGAACGAGAAGTGGCGGCGGAAACCACCAGCGCCGCCGCCACGGCGCGCCCGTCATGGCGCGAGTGCCTGCTGTGGGTGGGCCTGGCGATGACCGCCTCGATCCTCCTGCTGGCCATCACCCGCCACCTGACGCAGGATGTCGCGCCGGTACCCTTCCTGTGGGTGTTGCCACTGAGCATCTACCTGCTGAGTTTCATCCTCTGTTTCGATGCGCCCCGCTACTACTACCGCCCCGGCTTCCTGGTGGCCCTGCCGATGGCCTTCCTCGCCCTCGACCAGGTCGTCGACGGTGGCAGCATGCCCGTGCCGTTGCTGGTCGCGCTGCTGTCGCTGTCCCTGTTCGTCTTCTGCATGGTCTGCCATGGTGAACTGGTCAGACGTCGGCCAGCCGTTCGCCATCTGACGCTGTTTTATCTGATGCTCTCGATCGGCGGCGCGCTCGGCGGAAGCTTCGTCGGCCTGCTGGCCCCGGCGGTATTCAACGCCTACTTCGAACTGCCGATCGGCCTGTTCCTCTGCGCGCTGCTGGTGATCATCGTCCTCTGGCGCGAAATTCAGCCCGTCTGGCGCTGGCTGCTACTGGTCGCCCTGTTCGCCTACGGCTACCGTCTGGCAGGGATCTCGGTCAGCTATGTCGAGGATTACCGGCGGGTGCTGCGCAATTTCTACGGACAACTGCGTGTCTCCGACGTCGACGAAGAAGACCTGGGAATCAAGCGCAAGATCCTGCACGGGCGCATCAATCACGGCGAACAGTTCATCTCTCCAGAACACCGCCGGCAAGCCACGGCCTATTACTGCGAGAAATCAGGAGTGGGCCAGGCGCTGCAGAGCCTCTCCGGCGAAAAGCCGCGCAAGATCGGGGTGCTGGGTCTTGGTGCCGGGACGCTGGCCACCTATGGCCGGCAGGGCGATGAAATGCGGATGTACGAGATCAATGAGCAGGTCCTCGACCTGGCGCGCAATGACTTCAGCTACCTTGGCGACAGCGCCGCGCGCATCGTCCCGGTCCTCGGCGATGGGCGCCTGATGCTCGAACGCGAACCGATCCAGAACTTCGACCTGCTGGCGATCGACGCCTTTTCCGGGGACTCGATCCCCACGCACCTGCTGACGATCGAAGCCATGCGTGCCTATCTGCGCCACATGCAGCGGAACGGCATCCTGGCGGTGCACATCACCAACCGCTATCTCGACCTGCGGCCGGTGGTCGCCGCCGCCGCGCAGCAACTCGGCATGACCGCTCTGGTTGTCGACTTCGAGCCTGAACACGGCGAGCGCTTCTGCCGCCATTCCGTGTGGGCGCTGATCGTTCAGAACGATCGCCAGGCCGGCCTGCTGAAGGAAATCCACCAGGCCGAGACGCTCAAGCCCCGGCCTGGCTTCACGGCGTGGACCGACGGCTTCTCGAATCTGCTGGGAATTCTGAAGTGAGGACCGGTGCCCGCGACTCTGGCCGCCCGGCCTGAACCGTCATCCGCCGAAGCCCACCGCGGCGGGTGGGCGAACATCCCCCGGTCAGCGCCTGCTCAAGGCAGGCGGCACTCCAGGGCGTACAGATCCTCGACGGTCTCGCGGCGGCGCACCAGATGGGTCTGCGCGCCATCGACCATCACTTCGGCGGCGCGCACCCGGCTGTTGTAGTTCGAACTCATGACCATGCCGTAGGCACCGGCGGACATGATCGCCAGCAGATCGCCGGCGGCGAGCGCCAGTTCCCGGCCGTGTCCCAGGAAATCGCCGGACTCGCAGACCGGACCAACGATTTCCCATGGCATCGGTAAACCAGCGCGCGGCACGACCGGCACGATGTCGTGCCAGGAACCATACAGCGCCGGACGCGCAAGGTCGTTCATCGCCGCGTCGACGATTGCGAAGTTCTTGATTTCACCCGGCTTCAGATACTCGACGCGGGTCAGCAGGAGGCCCGCGTTGCCGACCAGCCGGCGCCCCGGCTCCAGCAGGATGCGCAATTGCCGCCCGGCAAGCTTTTGCAGCAAGGGCTGCAGGTAGGACTTGACGTTCGGCGCATCCTCATCACGGTAGCGGATGCCGAGGCCGCCACCGAGGTCGATGTGATCCAGCACGATGCCGTCAGCCGCCAGTTGATCAACCAGCGCCAGCACCTTGTCCAGCGCTTCGGCAAAAGGCGCCGCGTCAAGCAACTGCGAGCCGATATGGCAGTCGATGCCGCTGATCTCGATATTCGCCAGGTTCGCCGCCTGCCGGTAGAGCGCGCGCGCGTCCTCGTAGGCGACGCCGAACTTGTTTTCCTTCAGGCCGGTGGAGATATACGGATGCGTCTTCGCATCGACATCCGGATTGACGCGCAGGCTGATCGGTGCGGTCTTGCCGATGGCTGCGGCGACGCCGTCGAGACGTTCGAGTTCGGCAGCCGATTCGACGTTGAAGCAGAGAATGCCGATGTCCAGCGCCAGTTCCATCTCCCGCGCGGTCTTGCCGACGCCAGAGAAAACGATCTGTCGCGGGTCGGCCCCGGCGTTCAAAACGCGCCGGAGTTCGCCCTCGGAGACGATGTCGAAGCCGGCGCCACGGCGCGCGAGGAGGTTCAGGACGGCGAGGTTGGAATTGGCTTTGACGGCATAGCAGACGAGCCCATCGAAGCCGATCAGTTCGCGCTGGAATTCGTCCAGCGCAGCCTCGATGGCGTGCCGGGAATATACCCAGCACGGCGTGCCGAACTCGGCGGCGATGTCGGTCAATGAAACCGATTCAGCGTTCAGGACGCCGTCTCTGCGTGCAAAAGCGCTCATCTGGCGGGCTCTCCGGGCGTGTTAGAATTCTTCGCGCTGCCGGCACCAGCCGGCGTAGCCGTCGCGGGCGATGGCTGCGCGGTCGCCGCGACTGGAGCAGGCGGGGTGGTCGGGACCGGCGGCAAGGTCAGCGACCCCTTGGTGCCGCAGGCGCCCAGCGTGATGCTCGCCAGCAAAGCCAGCACAAGATGTTGGCGCATGGGTCAATTGGTCAATGGTTGAGAGCCGGGGATGGTAGCACAGGATGAATGATAGAGAATTCAACGCGCTCGCCGATGTGGCGCTGAAGCGGATCGAAACCGGGCTGGAACGTAGCGGCGCCGATCTCGACTTCGAGATGGTCAGCGACAGCGTCCTCGAAATCGAGTTCTCCGACCGCAGCCGGATCATCGTCAATCGCCACGACGCCGCGCAGGAGATCTGGGTTGCCGCCCGATCGGGGGGCTTCCATTACCGCTGGGACGGCAGCAACTGGCAGGATACCCGCCATGACGAGGAATTGATGGCAGCACTGTCCAGGCTCGTATCGGAACAGGCGGGGGAACCGGTTTCACTTGCCTGACGGCCCGTTCCGGCTGCGCACGAACGGCGGTTTCGAACGGTTCATCTTCTGAGAGCGCGGCACGCATCAGGCTCTCCTCGTCGTTCTTCTTCAGTCAGGTCGCCGGCATTCACAACGCCAGTTGCAGGCGAACCCCGGCAACGGTCGCGTTCGGCAGAGCGAGAGCGGGATTGAAGATGCGCTGGACGACCGGCTGCAGGACCACACCGGGGGCGAGTTGTGCCCGGTAAGTCATTTCCACTGCCATTTCCGCGGTCGAGGACAGCGGCTCGCCCAGTTCGTCCGACAACTGCGCCCGTCCCTGCGGACCGACATGGGCACGTGTTGCAGCGATGCCGAAGGTGTCCTTCTCGCGACCGGCGAACGGTCCCCTGAAGCTCAGGCCGGCGCTGAATGAATAGTCGAGGGTATTGGTCTTGCCGTCAGTGAATCCATAGCGCAAGAATGCCGCCAGATCACGGTTCGACTCCGGCACACGCCACAGGGTTTGTTCGGCGAGAACATAGGCCCCCCAGTGCGTCGCCAGCAGCGGCTCGCCGCCGGCATCGACGGCAACCAGTTCAGGAAAACGTGGGGAGTAGCGCCACAGCCCCAGGGCCAGCTTGCTGATCGGCTCGAACTCGTCTTTTTCCTCGGACGTGGGGCGATCGTTGAGCAACCCGGCCTTGGACGGACTGAAACCGACTTCACCGATCAGCATGCTGCCTGTGCCCTTCTGCCAACTGACATTGGGGCCGGCGGTCGCGATCCGCTCGCTCGGAATTCCACGCGCGACCGCGACCATCGCGTACCACGCAGGATCGGGGTCGATACGCAGGCGCGCCGCATAGGAACTCGTCGGATAGATCGACGGCCCGGCCAGGCTGCCGAAGCTGGCGACTTCGGCAGCCATCCCGAATGACGGATGCAGGAAGACGCCCGATGAATCGGTGATGTAGAACTCGCTGTCGATCGGGTAGAGGCCGACCCGCAGCGAGGCCTTGTCGTCCAGGAAGGATTGTTGCAGCCAGGCCTTGAAGATGCCGGTGCGATTGACCGGCGCTTCGAGGTTGTCGACGCCCATCAGGCTGCCGACATGGTTGAGGTTGACTCTGCCGCCACTGTTGCTGATCAACTGCAGATAGGCGGAGCCGCCTCGCCAGCCGACGAGCTTTTCGCCGTCGAACTGCAGGATCAGGTCGAGGTGCCCCATATAGGCGCCACCACGCTTGAGCCCCCCGGTGGTGTTGCGCAGGTAGTCGGCGCTGTAGACCAGGTCGGCCTGGACACCCGCGTCGTAGAGCCGCTTGCGGGAGCCACCCCAGTCGCCGCTCAGGGTCGTCTCCTGCCAGTTGGGGGTTGCGTCGGTGGCATCGGCTGCGGAACCACCCGCATCTGTGTTGACTTCCTCATCCTTGGTCACCTCCTCGGCCGCCGCCACTGGAACGGCCAGTGACAACCCGAGCAGAAAAGAGAGCAGTGTCGCGCCGTACAGCGCCCTCAACCTTTTGCCTTGAACTGACATGCTAGTTGCCTTTCGCGATTTTTTTGATGACTGTGCCGTATGTTAAAACAGTTCCTCGAACATCTCAGACTCCAGCGAGCAGCGTGGCCACGCGACAAGTGAAAAAAGCATCGCCACGGGCAAGCGCAATCAGGGCGTACACCGGCAGTCGCATTCTTCCGCGTCTGCTCGATGATTCAACAGGTACTCAAGGCGATCTGGTCAAAACCACTATAGTGAAGTAGGCTCACTGCCTTACACTGCTGTTGCCTTCGAACGTGGAGTTTTCGCCATGTATTCCTGGTCTCGTGGCCTGTTCCCCGCTTTGGTTCTACTGCTCGCTATGCTGCTCTGTCTGCCCGCCAGAGCGGCCGAACAGGCCCCCATCCTGCTTGCGCTCGACGCCGAATTCGGCCACACGACAAGCACCTCGGCGCAGGCCGTACAGCAGGGAATCGAAATCGCCATCGACGAAATCAATCGGGCCGGCGGCGTGCTGGGCGGGCGCAAGCTGCAATTGGTGACCAGCGACAATCGCTCGATACCAGCAATCGCCGTCGATAATCTGCGCGAACACGCCAGCAACCCCAACGTCGTGGCGGTCTTTGGCGGCAAGTTCAGCCCGACGTATATGGAACTGCTGCCGGCCGTGCATGAGTTGGGCATCCTCCTTCTCGACCCCTGGGGTTCGGCCGACGGCATCACCGACCACCGCTACCAGCCGAGCTACACCTTCCGGCTTTCACTGAAGGACGCCTGGGCCGGACCGGCATTGCTGCAATTCGCGCGGGACGAGCGCAAGGCGAGCAAGGTCGGGGTGCTCCTGCCGAACACGGCGTGGGGGCGCAGCAACCAGGCAGCGATTGCACAAGCCGCGCCGGGTCTCAAGATGAACATTGTCGGGCAGCACTGGTACAACTGGGGCGATGCCAGCCTGCTCACGCAATACCGCGCGCTGCGCGAGGCCGGCGCGCAAGCCATCATTCTGGTCGCCAACGAAACCGAGGGCTCCCTTCTCGTACGCGAACTGGCGGCACTGCCCGTCAACGAGCGCCTGCCCATCGTCAGCCATTGGGGCGTCACCGGCGGCGATTTCGTGCGCATGTCGGGCGACGCGCTGCAGGCGGTCGACTTCTCGGTAATCCAGACCTACAGCTTCATCGGCAATGCCTCTCCGGCGGCGAAGCGTGTGCTCGCTGCGCTGAAGCAGCGTTATGGCGTCGAGTCGGCCGAGAGAGTCAAAAGTCCGGTCGGCATTGCCCACGCTTACGACCTGACGCATCTGCTGGCCAAGGCGATTACCCGTGCCGGCAGCGCCGACCGTGGCAAGGTCAGGGTCGCGATGGAGCAACTCGGCCCCTACGACGGCCTGGTTCAGCGCTACGCAAAACCGTTCGCCGCCGATCGCCACGATGCGCTGTCACCGGCCAACATCTTCATGGCGCGTTACGGCGCGGACGACCTGTTGAAGCCGCTCAATCACCGGAACGCCCATTAAGCATTTACGCCAACGATGCCAGGGCTGTCTTTTCCCACCGATCTGCTCCCCAGGCGCGGCGACTCGCTCGCAGCGCGCTTCGAGCGCGCCGCATTTGGCATCACGATGGCCGTGGTCCTGGTGCTCGGCGGGATTTCGCTCTTCCTGGCCATACTGGAGATTCGCGGAAACGAGCGCGACGTGCACCGCAATGCCGCGCAATTGATCGGCGAGCGCCTGTCGGGCGACCTGATTCACCAGATCGACAGCCTGCAGGCATTGGCACGCACGCCGCTGATGTGGACGGCCCTGACCGACTCGGTCGGCCGCGAAGCGTATCTGAAACCCTACCTCGCCGATCGGCAGTCGGGCGAGCCGGCTCTGGCGCTCGCCCTCCTGGACTATCGCGGCCGCCTGGTGACGGGGGAAGCACCGGTCGAGCGTTTGAGCGAGTTGATGCAGGAGGCCGTCGGCCAGGTATTACGCACACAGGTCGCGCGTTTCGACGTGCTGGGCGGGACAAATCCCGAATTGCTGGTGAGTTTCCCGATCCGGTTCCCCTATACCAAAGACGTGATCGGCATCCTTTTCGGGCGACTGGATCTGCAACGGATGCTGCAGCGTGCCACGTTGGGAGTGTCTACCGAGCACGGCATCAGTCTGCTGGGGTCGGACGGCGCGGTGCTGCTGCGCACCGCCGGCCCAGACGCAAAGCATTATTTTCCGGAGTATTTCCGGTTACAGCATCCGGAATTCCCTGCGGCGTACGCGCTGCAACTGGAATTTTATTCGGTCGAAGACTCATTTCTGGCACCGATCGCGAAGCGCATTGCGATCTACGTGATCGTGGGACTGGCGCTCGCCATCATCGTGACATGGCTGTCGCGCCGCCTGGCGTCAACCATCACGACGCGCCTCGATGCACTGGCTGCCGCCAGCCGGCGTACCCTGAACGGCGAGGAATTCAGCATTCCGCCAGATGACTCCCTGGACGAGATCGGCGTGCTCAACCGGACCTTGCGCATGGCGATTGCTGCCTACCAGCAGGCCAATGCCGATCTGGAACAACTGGCGCACAGTCTGCAGGAGTCCGAGGAGCGTTATCGGCAGTCATTCGAGGTCAATACCGCCGTCAAACTGATCATCGACCTGGAGACGCAGCAGATCGTCGACGCCAATCGCGCTGCCGTGGACTACTACGGTTATCCGCGCGAGCAACTGCTGTCGATGCACATCAGCGACATCAACACGCTGAGCAAAGACGAAGTCGCGACGGAGATACAGACGGCGAATCGCAGCGAGCAGCAGTATTTCAACTTCCGCCACCGCCTGGCGACCGGGGAAATCCGCGATGTCGAGGTGTACTCGGGGCCGGCTACCGTCGGCGTGCATCGCTACCTCTACTCGATCATCCACGACGTGACCGAGCGCAACCGCATCAAGGCAGAACTGGAACATCACCGCGAGCATCTGGAAGAACTGGTTGAAGCGCGTACGCTTGATCTGTCCATCGCCAAGGAAGCTGCCGAGTCGGCCAACCGCGCCAAGAGCACTTTCCTCGCCAACATGAGCCACGAACTGCGCACGCCGATGAACGCCATCATCGGCCTGACCCATCTGCTCACCCGCAACAGTACCGATCCAGGCCAGCGCGACAAGCTTGGCAAGATCACCGATTCAGCCAACCATCTGCTGCAGTTGCTCAACGAAGTTCTCGACCTGTCGAAGATCGACGCCGAACGCCTGACGCTCGAACGTACTCCTTTCACCGTCGGCAGCCTGTGTCGCAATCTGGAGAGTCTGGTCGGCGACAAGGCGCAGACGAAGCAACTGGTACTGCGCAGCGAGATCGCGCCCAGCCTGCGGCGCCTGGAACTGCTCGGCGATCCGCTGCGCCTGCAACAGGTGCTCCTCAATCTGGTCGGTAACGCCATCAAATTCACCGAACGCGGCAGTGTGACACTGGCCGTGCAATTGATCAGTGAGACGGAGCACAATGCCCATCTCAAATTCTCGGTGCGCGACACCGGCATCGGCATTTCGGACGAGACCCTGAAACGAATTTTCGATCCCTTTGAACAGGCCGACGGTTCAACGACACGCAAATACGGCGGCACCGGGCTCGGCCTGTCGATCTGCCAGCGCCTGATCCGCCTGATGGGCGGCGAGGTCGAAGTGAGCAGTACGCTGGGCGCCGGCAGTACTTTCTCGTTCGCCCTGCGATTTGAGAAAGCCGACGGGGATTCGGCGAGTTCGCCGGAGGCCAGGGCGGAAGCCGCGCTGGAGGTCGAAACGCGGCTGTGCACACAGTATCGCGATGCCCGCATCCTGGTTGCCGAAGACGACTGGGTGAACCAGCAAGTCGCGATGGAACTGCTCGGAGAAACGCTGGGCTTGACCGTCGATCTGGCGTCGAATGGCCGGGAAGCCGTCGAAATGGCCAGCCAGGATCCATACGCGCTAATTCTGATGGACATGCAGATGCCCGAGATGGATGGCCTTGAAGCAACCCGCGCGATCCGCCGCATCCCCCGCTACAAGGACGTGCCGATCCTTGCGATGACGGCCAATGCTTTCACCGACGACGCGGCCAGTTGTCTGGCGGCCGGCATGAACGACTACATCGGCAAGCCGGTCGATCCGGATGTATTGTTTTCGACGATGCTGAGGTGGTTGGAGAAATCCTCCATGCCTCTCAAAGCAACCCAGCCACCCTCCTCGACTTCAGGTTAGGGCCTGCAGCTTTGCGTCCGGGGCTTTCGCCCCGTTTGCTATTCAACTCGTGCCGGAAGTATATGAGGAGAACCGACCGGCGATATGCGACTTCCGTCACATTCCGATCGCGGACAAGGCTTGCTGGAGGCGCGACCAATTGCCGCAGCCCTCATCACCGCAACGCACAGGGCGTAGAATTCGGCGCTTCGATCACTGTCAGGCAATGCTGCAGCGCATGTTTCGGGTCCATCAGACGCACGCACCCGTTGTTCTTTCGTCCACGGCGAATCCGCTGCGGCGGCTGGTCACGCTGCGCCGGATCGAAGTGCTGACGCAGGCCGTAGTGCTGGTGCTCGCACTCGCGTGGCTGAAAATTCCCCTCGATGGGGTACCGATGATCGCCGCCATTGCCGTGCTCGCAGCCGTCAATCTCGTCACGCAATGGTGGATCGACAAGGGTGGCTCGCCCACGGCGAACGAGGTGTTCGCCCATATGGCAATCGATGTCGCGATCCTCGCCGTGCTGCTGTATTTTGCCGGCGGCCCGGCGAACCCTTTCGTCTCGCTGTTCCTGCTGCCGCCAACCCTGGCCGCGGCGATGCTGCCGGCCCGACACGCCTGGGCGATGGCGGGACTCACCCTGTTCGCCTACACTTTCCTGATGTTCTGGAACCTGCCACTACCACCACCGCAGGGTGACCTGGCGCAGTTCGACGCCCTGCTTGCCCGCGCTACCGGCGGCACCCACACACACGCCGCGCACGGCAGCGGCTTTGCGCTGCATGTTCTGGGGATGTGGCTCAACTTCGTGATCAGCCTCGGCGTCGTGGCCTTCTTCCTGACGCGCATGGCGGCGACGCTCAAGAACCGTGAGCGCGAACTCGCCGCGGCCCGCGAAGCGGCACTGCGCAACGAACAGATTCTCTCGCTCGGAACGCTCGCCGCCGGCGCGGCGCACCAGTTGGGCACGCCGCTGGCGACGATGGCCGTGGTGATTCACGAACTCGAACTGCAACACGGCGATGACGCCGAATTGCAGGAGGACCTGCTGCTGTTGCGTGAACAGGTCGACCGCTGCAAGCAAACGATCTCGCAGATCCTCGCGTCGACTGGCCAGGGCCGTGACGAAAGTCTGCGCTCGCTGGCACTCGACGTCTATCTGCAGCGTCTGCTCGACGACTGGCAGGTCATCCGCCCGCATGCCCGGATCAGCGTTACGCTGCAAGGCGAGCAACCCCCCCCGCTGGTCACCGCCGAGCGCACGCTCGAACAGGCGCTCCTCAATCTGCTCGACAATGCCGCCGATGCGCACGCGGCGAACCCGGAAGCGCTCCGGTTTTCGGCGTCCTGGGACAGCGACAGCTGTCGCATCGAGATTTTCGATCGCGGCCCAGGGATCGGGGGAGAAGCGGCGCTGCGTCTTGGCCAGGCGTTTTTCAGCAGCAAGCGCGCGGCGCACGACCAGGCCGGCGGCATCGGCATCGGACTGTTTCTCAGCAACGCCACCATCGAGCGCTGCGGTGGCCAGGTTGAACTGTTCAACCGCAGTGACCCGCAGGGCGGCGCCTGCACCCGCGTCACCCTCCCCCTGAACCGCCTGAAAGCGTGATCAAAATGCCTGGACGAAACCCGCAAGCAGCCGATGACGAACGCTCGACGCTGCTCCTGGTCGACGACGACGACGCTTTCCGACGCGTTCTCGCGCGTGCGCTGGATCGACGCGGCTATGCCGTGAGCGTTGCCGCCACGGTCGCGGCAGCCATCGTCAAGGCACAGGCACAGTCGCCGGAGTACGCCGTCGTCGACCTCAGGATGCCCGGCCAGTCGGGGCTGGTGTTGATCGAGAAACTGCTGGAACTCGACCCGAACACGCGCATCGTCATGCTCACCGGCTACGCCAGCATCGCCACCGCCATCGAGGCGATCAAGCTCGGCGCCATCCACTACCTGGCCAAACCGTGCGACGCCGACGAAATCGTCACGGCGCTCAACAAGAGCAGCGGCGGCGACTCGGCGATCCCGGTTACGGGCTCGCCCCTGTCAATCGATCGGCTCGAATGGGAACACATCCAGCGTGTCCTGGTCGAGCAGCAGGGCAATGTCTCGGCAACCGCCAGAGCCCTCAAAATGCATCGCCGCACGCTGCAGCGCAAGCTCGGCAAACACCCGAGCCGGGAGTAACCATGAGCAGCATCGAACAGGGGGTACTGGAGCGCATGCGGATCGACAAATGGCTGTGGGCGGCGCGCTTTTACAAGACGCGGTCACTGGCCGCACAGGCCGTCGCCGCCGGCCACGTCCGGCTCGACGGGCACACACTCAAACCTGCGCGCGAGATACGCTGCGGTGACCCACTCGAAATCGCCATCGGCGACCAGACATGGTCGGTCGCCGTCCACGGTCTCTCCGATCAACGCCGCCCGGCGGCCGAGGCGCAGCAACTCTACGAGGAGAGCAGCGAAAGCCGCGCGCGGCGTGCGGCGCAGCGGGAGGTGCGACAGCTCGCGCCGGTCCCCGGCAGCGACCTGCGTGGTCGACCCACCAAGAAGGCCAGACGCCAGATCAAGGGTTTCAACGACAGTTTCTGAACCGGAGGGCGGCGACGATGACCCAGACCACGCTTGGTGGACTTTCGAATCTCGGTCTGCAAGCATGACCCATCGAGTCCTGGCAGACGGCATCGTCGTCCTGCACCTGCTGTTCATCATCTTCGTCGTTCTCGGTGGAGGCCTCGTACTGCGCTGGCCAGGGCTCGCACTGCTGCACCTCCCGGCGGCCTGCTGGGGCGCGGCAATCGAACTGAGCGGCGGGATCTGTCCCTTGACGCCGCTGGAGAATCAATTCCGGCTGGCGGCCGGTGCGGCCGGCTATCCAGGCAGCTTCATTGAGCACTACCTGCTGCCGATCATCTATCCGGCCGGGCTGACGCGCGGCATTCAGTACGGACTTGCGGCGGTGGTGATCGTGGTCAATGTAGCAATCTATGGCTGGCTGTTCTATCGGCACAGGTGTTTGCGTTCCACCGCCAAATGAACGCGAGCATAGTCACCCGACACTCCCAGGTTGCCGCCAAGATCGCCCTCTATCGGTCCCTATTCCGTGGCCGGGACGATGTATACCCCCGCCTTTTCGAGAGCCGCAAGACCGGCAAGCCGGGCTACAGCCCTGCCTGCTCAAATGAATGGGTACGCGAGGTGTGCGACAAGCCACGATTGAGGTGCCAGGATTGCCCGAACCGGAGATTTCTTCCCGTAACCGACGAGGTGATCCGCCAACATCTATCCGGTCAGGACCCCAGCGGCCGAGACTTCGTCATGGGTCTCTACCCCATGTTGCTCGATGAAACGTGCTTCTTCCTGGCCATGGATTTCGACCAGGGAAGCTGGCAAGAGGATGTCGCTGCCGTCCTCGAAAGTTGCCGTCAATTGGCGCTTCCCGCAGCGCTGGAACGATCCCGATCGGGCAACGGCGGCCACCTGTGGCTATTCTTCGAGGAGGCCATTCCGGCCGTGCTGGCCAGAAAGCTGGGGGCACACCTTCTCACCGAGACCCTGGAGCGACGACCGGAGATTGGGCTCGCCTCCTACGACCGCTTCTTTCCAAACCAGGACACCCTGCCCAAGGGCGGCTTCGGGAACCTGATCGCGTTGCCTTTGCAGAAGCACCCGCGCGAACGCGGCCATAGCGTGTTTGTCGACGAACACTGGCTCCCCTACCCGGATCAATGGGCGTTTCTCTCGGTACTCGGGAAGATCGCGCGATCTGACGCAGAAGGTATTGCCAGCGCCGCGGAACACCACGGGCGCGTGATCGCTGTTCGCCATCCCGCACTCGCCGAGGACGACGGCGATTACAACGAACCCTGGAACGTTCCGCCCTCGCGCGAGCGGCGTGAACCTCCACTTTCCGGTCCCTTGCCCGAGCGCGTGCAACTGGTTCTCGGGAACGAGATCTATATCGCCAGGGAGGGGATGCCACCGGCCTTGCGTAATCGCCTGCAGCGCCTTGCGGCGTTCCAGAATCCCGAGTTCTACCGGACCCAGGCGATGCGCCTGTCGACCTTCGGAAAGCCGCGCGTCATCTCCTGTGCAGAGGACCATCCCCTGTACATCGGTTTGCCGCGCGGCTGCCTCGACGAACTACTGCGCCTGCTGTCTGAGCTCAACATCGAGAGCGTGGTCCGCGACGAGCGCAATCCCGGTCGGCCGCTGGCCGTTTCGTTTCACGGCCAGTTGCGGCACACGCAGCAACTCGCCGCGGATGCTCTGGCTGCCCACGATACCGGCGTTCTCGCGGCAACCACCGCCTTCGGCAAGACCGTCGTTGCCGCGTGGCTGATTGCCAGGCGCGGCGTCAGTACCCTGATCCTGGTGCACCGCCTGCAATTGATGGAACAGTGGATGGAGCGTCTGTCGACTTTTCTGGGATTGTCGATCAGGGACATCGGTCGGATTGGCGGTGGGAGAAGCAGGCCCAACGGAACCCTGGACGTGGCCCTGATACAGAGCCTGGTCCGCAAGGGCGTGGTCAATGACCGCGTCGGGGAATACGGCCAACTCGTGGTGGACGAGTGCCATCACCTGCCCGCGATCAGTTTCGAGCAGGTGGCCAGACGCGCGAAGGCGAGGTATCTCCTGGGCTTGTCCGCGACGGTGACACGCAAGGACGGCCATCAGCCAATCGTCTTCATGCAGTGCGGACCCGTCCGCTACCGTGTGAATGCAAAGGACGAGGCAGCCGAACGGCCCTTCACCCACGCGGTGTGGATACGCCCGACGGCGTTCCGCACCACCACACCTGGAAACCCCGATCCTCGGGTCCAGTTCCGTGATCTTTACGCGGCGCTGATTGCCGATCAAGACCGAAACCGCTTGATCGCTGACGACGTGACGCAGGCGGTGCGCGAGGGACGCTCTCCGGTGGTACTCACTGAACGAATCGCACACCTCGAAGAACTGGCGGCGCGACTGTCTACCACGGTGCGCCACCTGATCGTCCTGCGGGGTGGCATGGGCCGGAAGCCACTGCAACAGGCGCGGGCCCAACTGGTGAGCATTCCGGAGAATGAGGAGCGCGTCGTCCTGGCCACCGGCGGTTATGTCGGTGAGGGGTTCGACGACGCCCGTCTCGACACGCTGTTCCTGACGCTGCCGGTTTCGTGGCGCGGGACGATTGCCCAATACGCCGGGCGCCTGCATCGCCTGCACGACAGCAAGCGAGAAGTCCGCATCTATGATTACGCAGACCTCAATACCCCCATGCTGGCTCGGATGTTCGACCGCCGATGCCGGGGCTACGAGGCGCTCGGGTACAGCGTCCTGCTGCCGGCCAGCGCCGTACCGGGCTGGCCGTCCGAAGTGCCGCTGCCGGTGGACCCCGAATGGAAACGGAACTATGCGGCCAGCGTTCAACGGCTGGTCAGCGACGGAGTGGACGCGCCGCTGGGCAATCTGTTCATTTACGCCGTGCGCGCCTTTGATCCGGACGCAATCGAAGTGGAGCGAGCGCGTAGCGCAACCGAAGCATTCCTCTACCGTCGGCTGAAGACCCTGCCCGAGACCGCCGGCAAGTTCTCTCTCAATGCCGAGCTACCGATTCCTTTCGACGGTCGGGGTGCAATGGAGGTAGACCTGCTTTGCGCACAGGCGCGCGTGGCGATCGAACTGGATGGCGCTCAACATCTGAACGACGCTGAAGCCTACCGCCGAGATCGTCGCAAGGATGCTCTCCTGCAGGCGAACGGCTTCTTCGTGCTGCGCTTTCTCGCCGAGGACGTCGGCAAGCATCTCGGCGACGTCCTCGACGCCATCCTGCGCGCTCTGGCTGGTCGGCAACGCGCCTCGGGATAAGCACTGACCCAAATGCCACCCAACAAGACCCTCGCGCTGTACTGATGCGCACGGCGGGGCGTAACAGGCACCGGCCGTTGGCAACTATTCGGTCTTGCGCTTCGCGCGCGGGTGCGCCTGATCGTAAACCGTCGCCAGATGCTGGAAATCGAGGTGCGTATACACCTGCGTCGAGGCGATGCTGGCGTGTCCGAGCATCTCCTGCACCGCGCGCAGGTCACCCGAGGACTGCAGCACGTGCGAGGCGAACGAGTGGCGCAGCATGTGCGGATGCACCCGGGCAGGCAGGCCCTGCGCCAGGCCGCGCCGCTGCAGCCGCAACTGGATCATGCGCATCCCCAGGCGCCGGCCGCGCTGGCCGACAAACAGCGCCGCCTCGTCGGCAGCCGCCAGGCGGGCGCGCTGCCCGGCCCACACCGCGACCGCTTCGCGGGCCTTGCTGCCGACCGGGACGAGCCGTAACTTGTTGCGTTTGCCGAGCACGCGCACCTCGCCGGCCAGCAGGTCGTCGAGACACGACAGGTCGAGCGCCGCGAGTTCGGCCAGGCGCAGGCCGCAGGAGTAGAACAGTTCGAAGATCGCCTGATCGCGAATTTCCAGGAGGTCTTCGGCGGCCGCTGCCAGCAGCCGATTCGCCTCGTCCGGCGACAGCGCTTTCGGCAGCGCCTGCGGGCTTTTCGGCGGCCGTACGCTGTCCACCGGGTTGTGCGTGGCCATCGCGTGCTGGCCGAGCCAGCGATAGAAACCGCGCCAGGCAGAAAGCGTACGCCCCAGCGAGCGCCCGCCCAGGCCACGCACGTGCAACTGGGCGACGAAACGGCGGATGTGGTGCGTCTCGATGGCGGCGAAGCCGCACGCGCCGGGCAGTTCGCCGATCAGGTCACAGAGCAGATCGAGATCGCGCCCGTAGTTCTTGACGGTGTGCGCCGACAGGCGCCGCTGCTGGGCAAGTTCGTCGAGGTAAGCGCTGACGCTGGCGGCGCGCGCGCCGGTGCTCATCGCCCCGATTTCAGGACAGGACGCGCGCCAGCGCCGCCGACGCCATTTCGCCGAGACGCTCCAGGTAGATGGTACCCATCGCGGTGTAGAAGCGCTCGCTGTCCTCGCTGCCAAGCGCGATCATGCCGATCGTGCCGCCGCTGTTGCGCATCGCGATCAGCGCTTGCGAACGCACGTGCGTCGCCGCTTCGCCAAACCAGCCGGAAGTCTCGAAGCCGCTGGTCGTGCCGCAATAGGGCTGCGCCAGCGTTTCGGCAAAAGCCTGCAGGTCGCGGCTGACGTCGGCGAATTCGGGCAGTTCATCGCTGCCTTCGGGCCGATGCCAGAGGCGCACGGCCACGTGCGGGATGGCGAAATCGTCGCGCAGGTGAAAATTCAGCGTGTGCAGCAGCGACTGGAAGCTCCTGGCGGCGATCAAACCGACCGCCAGACGGTGCATCTTCACACTGATCGCGTCGTTTTCCTCGCCGAACTGCAGCAACTCGCCCATCTTGCCTTCGAGTTGCCGGTTCTTGTCTCGCAGCGCCAGCATCTGGCGTTCGGTGATCGAGATCGTTCGCCCCGCGTGCGGATGCGGAACCACGACATTGGCGATCAGATCGATGTGTTCCTCGAAGAACCGCGGATTGTCCCGCAGATAGTGGGCGACTTCTTCCGATCTCATAACTCAATCTCTCCCTTGAATACGGTAACCGCGGGGCCGGTCATCAGCACCGGCGTGCCCTTCCCGGCCCAGGCAATGCTCAGCATCCCGCCACGCGTTTCGACGCGCACCGGCGAATCGAGCAGTCCGCGGGCGATGCCGGCGACCACTGCAGCGCACGCACCGGTGCCGCAAGCCAGGGTTTCACCGGCACCACGTTCGAAAACCCGCAGGCGGATGGCATGTCGGTCCAGTACCTGCATGAAACCGGCGTTGACCCGCCGTGGAAAGCGCGGGTGTGATTCGATCAGCGGCCCCTGGCGCTCGACCGGGGCGGCGTCGATATCGGCCACCACCTGCACGGCGTGCGGATTGCCCATCCCGATGGCGGTAATGGCGACCGCTTCGTCGGCAATTCGCAGCGTCTGCACCAGCTCATCATTGTCGCTGGTGAAAGGAATCCGCTCGGGGGCGAACACCGGCGCACCCATATCGACGGTCACCGTACCGTCATCCTCAAGGCGCGGGACGATCACGCCGCTCATGGTTTCGACGCGGATCGCACGCTTCGCCGTCAGGCCCTGCTCATGGACGAAACGCACGAAGCAACGCGCGCCGTTGCCGCACTGCTCGACCTCGCCGCCGTCGGCGTTGAAGATCCGATAGCGGAAATCGACGCCTGGCTGCCGAGCTCGCTCAACGAGCAGAATCTGGTCGCAGCCAATGCCGAGATGGCGGTCAGCCAGCAGGCGCAGTTGCTCCTCCCGCAGTTCGACCGACTGGCGCACGCCGTCGAGCACGACAAAGTCGTTGCCGAGTCCGTGCATCTTGACAAATGTCAGTCTCATTCGGGTTGGGGATTTGCGGCCGGCGCAAGCAGTGACTTGGCCATTATAAAGTCGTCCATCACGAATCCGTTGCCAATATCGACGCAGACCGATTCGCGGACCACGAAGCCGTGTTTCCTGTAAGCGGCGATGGCGCGTTCGTTGCGCTTGTTCACCGCCAGGATCAGCGCCTCGCAGCGCGCCTGCACGGCCCGGCGAACCACCTGCTCGATCAGTCTCGCACCGATGCCCAGGCGCTGCCGCGCCGGATCGACGTAGAGCTTGTCGAGCTTCATTTCGCGGCCGGTGGCGGTCAGCAGGCACGACGAGAAACCGACCAGTTGGCCCTCGACCCGGGCCTGATCCCACCACAACGATGGCATCGTCAATTCATCCAGCAAGCGCTGCGGGTTGTAGCGCTGCTCGAGCATGAAGTCGATCTGCTCGCCGCTGATGATTCCAGGGTAGGTCTGCTGCCAGACCAGGCGTGCCAGCGCCGTGACCGGCGCGACATCGGCGGGAGTGACTGCTGTGATCAGGACATCCATGACGGCTCCGGCGGGTTCGTCACCGCGCTGCCGAAGCATGCTGCAGGCACGCCGGATCGGCAGCGCGCGGTGACGGTGGCAAAAAGAGTCGAATTGTAGCCGGTCATCACCAGTTTTCGCTGTCGATGCGGCAGCATCGAACACCTGACCTGGCCGACGGCGATCGCCGGCGCGCCATCCCCTCAGCCTTCCTCGTCGTAAAGCCCGCTCATCTGCGTGTGCCCGGCCGAGCGAGACGACATGTAGCTGGCACTGGCGCAGGCCATTCTGATCTGCGTGTCGACCCGATCAGACTCCGATGCCGGATTGAAGCCGGTGGTGTTGGAAGGGTTGATGGCCAGCAAACGTGCCAATGCCGCCACGCCGTGCCTGGGGCCGACCAGGGCAAAGGTCCAGCGACCGCTGGCTTCAAGCTTCTGGATCAGTTCCCTGAGGATCGCCGCAGTGTACAAGGCCGAGCGGTTCTCCTCCCCATCGGTAAAAATGGTGACCAGGGTCGCGGTCAGCGGCGAGTCCATTCCGGGCTGGGCCAGGAGTTCAGCGATGATCAGGCCGATGCCGTCGTACAGCGCCGTCCACCCGTCCGGGATGTAATTGGCTTCATTCAGCGGCTCCAGCGCATCCGGAGTTAGGCCAACATAACGAAGACGTGCTTCGGTAGCAAAATCGACCATCGTCAGGCGCGTCTCTCCAGCGTCCCGGGCCCCCGCCTTGACCACATTCACCTGGGTATTGAAACCTTCGATCGTCGCCGACTTGCCTGTCTCCATCGAAGTCGAGCGGTCGAGGACAAAACCCACATGCGTCAGGGGTTGCGCACCAGGCGCCGGGGCCTCCTTTTGCAGGGCCATGAACACCGGGACGGGCGTGTCCAGGATGCGCCGGATTTGTGGCGGCAACCCGTCCGGCCAGTGTGAAGATTGGCGGTGCTGGCGGGGTTGCGGGCTGACCGGAGCAAACGGATGCTGGACAGGGGTGGCTGAACGGTTCTTCTGGGTGCTCATTTGAGAGTCTCCTTGCGTTTCTGGAAAAACGCGGCGATGGGATTGTTGGAACGCTCCGGCGATGCAGGGCCGCTGCCGGTCATGCCCGGAGCGGTGACGTGGGTCACCGTGCCGGGCGCCGGCGCGGCGGCGAGGGGACGATCGGTTTCCTGTGCGAGCCCTGCCCGGCAGGCCTCGCCACCCGGCATGAAGGGGCCTGATGCCTGCGCATGCTGCGCAGTAGACGACCCGGAAAGTGTCACTTCCGCAGCGCCGTGTTCGCGCTTATAGGCGTCGAGACCGTACGCGACCATTGCCGAGTAAACGTCCAGGGGCTTGACGTTCTGTTCCTCGGCCAAGGCCTTGACTCGCTCTTCGGTGCTGCGGGTAACCAGCACTTCCCGGCGCACATAGCCGGCTTGCTCCAGGCGAGCCCGAAACGCCGACAACTTCTCCGAAGCACTCGCATAGAGGCGCGGGCGCCCTGGGGGTTTGGTGAATTCGTCATCGGCCACGCAGGCTTCCTTTTAGTTACCGGTAACCAATAATATCGCTACCGGTAACTAAATGCAATCAGGAAAAGACGACGACAAGATTCACCTCGGCCGCCGAGCAGTGGTGAACGCGGTGCCCTATCAGTTCGCCCCTGGTCCAGCCCTGGAGAGTCCAGTTCCCAGTCACAAATCGAATGCCAACTGCGGCGAACGCCGGTCGGACCGCGTGCGGCGCTCGCCGCCTTCGGCAGGAGGCAATCGGTTCATTTGCCCGTAAGGATGACGGCGGATCTCCTGTCGGCGATCGTCGTAATGCCGATACCTGCACGCGCACTCTTTTGCGTCGCATCCGGGCACGGGCAGGCGGGGCGCCTCGTCAGGCAGGAACCGGAAGATCGCCAGACGCTTGACCGCCTCGCACGCCCCATCGCCACTTCTCACTTCGATGCAGTGGTACTTGTCACGTTTGCCAAGGTTCGACTTGGGCACCGGTTGCCGCCTGCGGATTCGCAGCCAGAAGAATGCTCCCGTCAGCGCCAGAAAGACCATAATCAGAACATCTGCTTGCCCCATTTCAGTCACCCTATCGTTATCAACTCAACGATTTAATGTAATTTCATTTTGCTCACAAGGCAAGTTAGGAAAACCCGCCGACGCGGGAATTCTTTATCTCAATTCTTTTTCCCTGGGGACGATTCACGCCCGCCGGACGCGCGCAATGACGGTTTCTGGGATAATCGGTGATCCCTCATGCCCGGAGCACGCCATGCCGACCACCACCCTCAAAATCACCGGCATGCAATCCGACGATTGTCTGCGCAGCGTCATGAATGCCATCCAGGATCTGCCGTGCATCGGCTGCGTGGAGGTGTCGCTGGAAACCGGTGAGGCCACCATCGAACACACCAGCATGGTCTCGGAGGGCGACATCCGGCAAATCATCGAGGATGCCGGCTATCCGACGATCTAGCGACGACTCGCGCGGCCCCCCAGTCGGGCTGGCCCGCGGCCGCTGCCTCCGCGCTTGCTGTCCGGAGGTGCTGCGCTGCGCCAGTCGCAGCCGCGCGAGCCAGCTGCGGCAGCGACCGTTTTTCTTGCGCCCCTGTGCTCCGGTTTGTTGTACTCTTGGCTACTTTTTCGCCGAACTGGCCGGGTCTGCACGGGTCGAGGGGTGTCGGCGCTTGTTCAACGAGGT
The DNA here is from genome assembly GCA_016714935.1 of Candidatus Accumulibacter propinquus. Taxonomy (GTDB): domain Bacteria; phylum Pseudomonadota; class Gammaproteobacteria; order Burkholderiales; family Rhodocyclaceae; genus Accumulibacter; species Accumulibacter propinquus. The sequence continues at coordinate 39,893 of JADKBU010000010.1, forward strand.
CTGATCTTTATCAACAGGAGGTGTCATGCGTTTCTTAGCCAGGTTGTTGAGTGTCGTTGTTCCGCTGTCGCTGATGATCGGCGGTCCGTCCCAGGCCCGCGAATGGGAGGCGATCAAGACCTCCGGCACCATCGTTGCGGCGACCGAGGGGGGCTTTCAGCCGTTCAACTATTATGACGGTCCCAAATTGACCGGCTTCGAAGTGGAACTCGCCGAAGCCATCGCCAAGAAGCTCGGCCTGAAGCTCGAATGGCGCGTGGTTCCTTTCGACGCGCAACTGGCAGCGCTCAAGCAGGACCGTTTCGATTTTGCGATTGCCTCGCACGGGTATACCGAAGAACGCGCCAAGTCGGTCGATTTCGCTCATCCGCACTACTGCACCGGCGGCCAGATCGCCGCCTACAAGGACGGCCCGCTGACCGTCTCGGCACTGACCGGCAAGACCGTCGGCGTGCAACTGGCCACCACCTACGCCGATGCCGCCAAGAAACTCAAGGGGCTGAAGAACATCAAGACCTACAAGGGCGACCCCGAAGCCTTCTCGGCGCTGCGCGCCAAGAAGGTCGATGCCTGGATTTCCGACAAGTTCACCGTCAAGGCGACGCTCGACAAGAATCCTGATGCCGGCATCAGCGCCGGTGAAATGGTCTTCGTCGAACGCGTTTCGATGATCCTGCGCAAGAACAACAAGACACTGGAAGACAAACTCAACCAGGGGCTGGCCGAAGTGATGAAGGACGGCACCTACAAGGCACTGTCCGAGAAGTATTTCAAAGAAGACATTTCCTGCCGTTCCTGAGGCCAGTAGCGACCCATGAACTGGACCAGGCAATATCCGGGTTGGGCGATGTTCGCCGCGATGATCGGACTGCTGTTGTTCCTCTGGGGCATGGCGGTGCCGCTCGCGGCGGCACCGGCGCCGATCGGACCGGCGGCGGAGCAGTTCGCCGACGGCGCCCGGATCACCGTCGGCCTGACGCTGATTGCCGGCACCGCCGGCGTGCTGATCGGCGTCCTGGCCGGGCTCGGCAAACTGTCGAGTTTCTGGCCACTGCGCTGGCTGTGCGACAGCTACGTCTGGCTGATCCGCGGCACCCCTTTGCTGTTGCAGATTCTCTTCGTCTGGCTGGCGTTCCCGTCGATCATGCCCGAAGGCATCGAGCTCTCCGACTTCGCCTGCGCGGCGATTGCCTTGTCACTGAATATCGGAGCCTACAACACCGAATGCGTACGCGCCGGCATCCTCGCCGTTCCGCATGGTCAGGTCGAGGCCGCGCGCGCTCTCGGCTTGACCCCGCTGCAGACCTTCATGGACGTCGTGCTGCCGCAGAGCATGCGCGTGGCCCTGCCGGCGCTGGCCAACAACCTGGCTTCACTGGTCAAGGATTCCTCGCTGGCCTATGCGATCAGTGTCGTCGAACTGACAATGGTCGGCTACCGGGTGCAGGCCGAAAGCTATCAACCGATCCCGGTGTTCATCACCATTGCCGCGATCTATCTGATCCTGACCACGGCCTTCACCACCCTCACGGCAGCGCTGGAAGCGCAACTCGACGTCGGCCAGAAACGTTAGCCAGGACCATCACATGAGCAGCGACGGCACCCTTCGAACGATCATCGAGACGCGCAAGGTCGACAAGCGCTTCGGCACTTTCCATGCGCTGAAGGACGTTTCGGCAACCTTCTATGAAGGACAGGTGACGGCGATCGTCGGGCCGTCCGGTTCCGGCAAGTCGACTTTCCTGCGTACCCTGAATCGTCTCGAAACGCACGATTCGGGCGAAATCGTCATCGACGGCATCGTCCTCAACGACAATCTGAAGAACCTGGACGCGATCCGCCGTGAGGTCGGAATGGTCTTCCAGAGTTTCAATCTGTTCTCGCATCTGAGCATCCTGCGCAATGTCGCGCTGGCACCGATGCGGGTCCGCAAGATGAGCCGCGAGGCTGCCGAAAGCAAGGCCCTCAACCTGCTCGAACGGGTCGGTCTGAAGAATCAGGCGGCCAAGTACCCGGTACAACTGTCCGGCGGCCAACAGCAGCGGGTGGCGATCGCGCGTGCGCTGGCGATGGATCCGAAGGTGCTGCTGTTCGACGAACCCACTTCGGCGCTGGACCCGGAAATGGTCAACGAAGTCCTGGCGGTGATGCGCGAACTCGCGTACAGCGGCATCACCATGCTGGTGGTGACGCACGAGATGGGTTTCGCGAGGGAAGTTGCCGACCGCATCATTTTCTTCGACGAAGGCGTGATCCTGGAAGATACCACGCCCGAGAGTTTCTTCTCGAACCCCGATCACGACCGTGCGAAGGCGTTTCTGTCGCAGGTGCGGCACGGTTTTTGATGGCCACGGCCGCAGCGCATGCCCGGGAAAGGCCGGCCTAACGGCCGTCCCGCCGCTCCAGTGCGGGCGCCGCCGGCGCCAGCGGTACTACCTGGACGACGACGATACAGGTCAGGATCAGCGCGCAGCCGACCATGCCACTGGCGTTGAGACGGTCGCCCATGAGCAGGAAGCCGAACAGCGCGGCGAAAACGGTTTCGGCGGAGAGGATGATCGCCGCGTCGGCGGCTTCTGCATAGCGCTGCCCGACCACCTGTGCGGTAAAGCCGATGGCCACCGAAACCACGCCGGCATAGACAATCGGCAGCAGCGCCTGGCGCATCCCGGAAGCCGTGATCGTTTCAGTCAGCCCGGCGCCGAGCAGACCGAGCAAGCCGCAAACCAGGAACTGCCCGCAGGCCACCAGGAAAGGCGCGGCGATACGCTCGGCGAGGCGTCCGACAAAAAGGACATGCAGGGCCCAGAAGACGCTGCTGGCAATCACCCACAGGTCGCCGACCGCCGGCTCGACGCCCTGGACACCGGAGAGCAGCCACGTTCCGGCCAGACAACCGATCGACGTCGGCCAGACCGACCAGTGCGGGCTTGTCCCGAGAATCAGCCAGGCCAGCAGTGGCACCAGCGGCACATACAGGGCCGTGAGAAAACCGGCGTTGGTCACCGTCGTGCTGATCATGCCGATCTGCTGCAGGGCCGCGCCGAGCAGCAGCAGCACCCCGAGCACCGCGACGCCGAGCGCGTCGCCGGGTAGCGGTCGAGCGCCGCGCGACGACAGGATTTGCCACTCGCGCCAGGCGAGCGGAGCGACGATGGCGGTTCCGAGCAGAAAACGAATGCCGGTGAAGGTCAGAGGCCCGACCCCCGCCATGCCCTCGGCCTGCGCGACAAAAGCCGAGCCCCAGATGACGGCGACGGCCAGCAACACCAGATTGGCTTGAGAGCGCTTCAAGATGACGTGTCCCGGATTGAACGCGACAGTTTACAACCCCAGTGTCGTCGCACTCAACGGGTCGCCGCCGGCGCCGAGGATTTCTGCGAAGCGCAGCACGTAGGGTGCGCACTCCGGCGCGTCGTCGATGGTCAGTCTGGCGCGTGCGTGATCCTGATGAAAACGGACGAGCACGTGCCGGTCGTCGGCGATCAGCAGTGAATCCTTGAGGCCATCGAGATGCGGCGGCGCGTGGATGATGGTGATCGCCGGCGAGTAGACCGCCAGCAGGTCCATCAACTGCGGGCTGTATTGCCTGACGAACGCGGGTTTCTGCACGACGATGGTCAGTCGCTTGTTGAATTCCCGCGCGCCGAGCAGGCGTCGCAGGGCGGCGATCCTCTCCGGGCGTTCGAGCTTGAGCGACGACAGGTCCTGGTCAAAGACGAGCAGGGTGTCGGCCGTCAAGTCCAGGATTTCCTGGACCGCGGCATCGTATTCGCTCCAGGAGTCGAGCAGTCTGCTGGTCATCGGCGGTCCGTTACCGTGAAAGTCGCGCCAGCGACTGACGAATCTCCCCTCGCCCGCTGGCGGGATCGGTGCTGAGGAAAATGGTGATGGCTTTCATTATCCGCAGTGTCTGACAAATCCATGACCGTTGGGCTGCCGATGAAGATAGCAGGCTTGCCGCCGCGTGCGCAAGTCATCTGCCAACAGTCATCGGCCGCGAGACGCGTGCGCGGACTGCAGCGCTAGAGCACCACCTGTGTACCCAACTCGACCACGCGATTGGCCGGCAGGCCGAAGAAGCTGGCGGCGCTACCCGCATTGCGGAACATTCCCGCAAAAATCTTTCCACGCCACGACGACCACATCTCCGAATGCAGCCGCGGCACCAGGGTTTCCCGACCGAGGAAGAACGAGGTGTCCATCGGATCAAAGGTGAGACCGTAATCCGCACACCATTCCAGGGCCTCCGGCAGGTTCGGCTGCTCCATGAAACCATAGAACACCCTGGCCTGCCAGAAGTTGTCGGCCAGACGTACCACCGCCACCCGGCGACTGCCGTCCGTGCGGCGGGGAATGTCGAGGATCTCGACGGACACCAGTACGATCCGCTCGTGCAAGGCCTTGTAGTGCTTCAGGCTGTGCAGCAGGGCGTGCGGGATGTTGTCGGAATTGGGCGTCAGGAAGACCGCCGTACCGGGGACGCGGGTCACGCCTTCAATCCCTTCGATGAAGGTCCGGGTATCCATCACATCCTCGGCCAGGCGGGCGCTGAGCAGATCGCGACCGCGCTTCCAGGTGGACAGCAGGAGATAGACCCCGACGCCAAAGACCAGCGGGAACCAGCCGCCGTCGGCGATCTTCACCGAGTTCGCCGAGAAGAACGCCAGATCGATGATCGCAAAGGGCAAGGCCCCGAGCAATGCCCGCCACAACGACCAGCCCCAGACGTAGCGCGCGACGAAAAAGGCCAGCAGGTTGGTGATGAACATGGTTCCCGTGACCGCGATCCCGTAGGCGGCGGCGAGATTCGACGAACTGCCGAAACCGACCACCAGCGCCACGACCGCCGCCAGCAGCGTCCAGTTGATTCCCGGCAGGTAGATCTGCCCGATCTGCTGATCGGAAGTATGGCTGATCTCCATCCGCGGTGAGAAGCCGAGCTGGATCGCCTGCTGGGTCATCGAAAATGCGCCCGAGATCACCGCCTGCGAGGCGATCACTGTCGCCGTGGTCGCCAGCACCACCATCGGATAGAGCAGCCAGGCCGGTGCCAGCAGGTAGAACGGGTTGACGATACTTTGCGGATCGCGCAGCAACAGCGCCCCCTGCCCGAAATAGTTCAACAGCAACGCCGGCAGCACCAGGACAAACCAGGCCAACTGAATCGGCCGCCGCCCGAAGTGCCCCATGTCGGCGTACAGCGCCTCGGCGCCGGTCAACGCCAGCACCGCCGCGCCCAAAGAGAAGAACCCGAGCAGCGGATGGTCCGCAAAGAAACTGACGGCGTGCCAGGGTCCGAGTGCGCGCAACACCTCGGGAGACTCGGCGATGCTGACGACCCCCAGGACTCCCAGTGTCAGGAACCACAGCACCATGATCGGTCCGAAGAAATTGCCCATGGCGGCGGTGCCGTGACGCTGCATGGCGAACAGGACGATCAGGATGATCAACGAGATCGGCAGCACGTAGGGCTTGAAGGCGGGCGTCGCCACCTCCAGCCCTTCAACCGCCGAGAGCACCGAAATCGCCGGGGTGATCACCCCGTCACCATAGAACAGGGCGGCGCCGAACAGGCCGAGGAGAATGATCAGCCGGCGCCGGGTCGACCCCGGCGCCGTCGGCCGCAAGGCCAGCGCCATCAAGGCCATGATGCCGCCTTCACCGCGGTTGTCGGCGCGGGTGATGAAGGTCACGTATTTCAGGCTGACCACGATCATCAACGACCAGAAGATCAGCGACAGGATGCCGAGAACGTTGTCTGGCGTTATCGGCACCGGATGGTGTGCACCGCCGAAGACCTCCTTGAGCGCGTACAGTGGACTGGTCCCGATGTCGCCATAAACGACGCCGAGGGCTGCCAGCGACAGTGCCGCCAGGCGGCTGTCAGGGGTGGTTGCAGACATGATTTTGCCTCTGGTTTCAGGGTTGAAAGCGATAGCCGACGCCGGTTTCGGTGAGAATGTGCTGCGGCTGGGCGGGGTCGAGTTCCAGCTTCTGGCGCAGCCGGCCGACGTAGATGCGCAGGTAATGCCCCTGTTCGCGGTATCCCGGCCCCCACACTTCCTGCATCAGGTGACGATGGGTCAGCACCTTGCCGCGGTTGGCCAGCATCACCGCCAACAGACGATATTCGATTTGTGTCAGGTGTATCTCGGCGCCGCCCCGACTGACGACGTGACGGACAAGATCCACCTCGACATCGCCAAACTGATGCCTGGGCATGCTCTCGCCGCTGTGCCAGTGTCGTCTGAGCAGCGCCCGTACCCGCGCCAGCAATTCACCGACGCCGAAGGGTTTGCACAGGTAATCGTCGGCCCCGGCGTCGAGAGCGGCGATCTTGTCGCGTTCGGCCGAGCGCGCCGAAAGAATGAGAATCGGCAGGGGCGACCAGGTGCGCAGATCACGGATGAAGTCGATGCCGTTCATGTCGGGAAGCCCCAGATCGAGGATCACGAGGTCGGCCCTGCCGGCAGCGACGGCGTCCAGCCCGGCGCGCGCGGTGGCCGCCTGGAGCGAGGCACAGCCTTCCTTGCCCAGGGCATCGCACACGAAGCGGCGGATTTGCGGCTCGTCCTCGACGACGACCACGCACGCCTGCGTCTCGCTCATGCAGACACCTCCTCTTCCACTGCAGGGGGCGTGCCGAGGGGAAGCGTAAAGCGTACGCAAGCGCCTCCGGGACGGTTCTCGGCGACAATCGTCCCGCCATGCGCGATGATGATTGCCTTGCAGATGGCCAGGCCCAGGCCCGTCCCGGCGACCGCCGGCTCCTGCTCGCCCCTGGCAAACAGGTTGAAGACCTGGTCGATCCGGTCGGATGGAAAACCAGTGCCATCGTTGTCCACGGCGACTTCGAGCGCCGTCTCGCCGGCACGCGCGAATAGCCGGATGCGCGCACCCGGTGGCGAATACTTGACGGCGTTTTCGAGCAGATTGCAGAGCACGCGCTCGAGCAGCACGGCATCGAAACACACCAGCGGCAATTGCCGCGGCACCTCGATGACCAGTTGGCGGTCGGCCAGCAGGGTCGCGAGCAGGCGTGTACTCGATCCGACAATCTCTTCGAAAGCCTGCCATTCCTTGTTCAGCGTGACGTTGCCGGCCTGCAGGCGTGCCATTTCCAGCAGGTTCGAGAGCAGATGATGCATGCTGCGCGCCTGGTCGCGAATGATGCCGGCGGTCTCGGTCGCGCCCTCGGGTAGCGCTGGCTGCCTATGCACCAGCGTATCAGCGAGTCCGACCAGGGTCGTCAGCGGCGTACGCAGGTCGTGCGACAGAGACGAGAGGATTGACGTGCGCAGCCGTTCCGCGGCGACCTGCAATTCACCGCGTTGCGCCGCGTCGGCGTAGTGCAGCCGCTCCAGGGTGATCGCCAGCAGCGAGGCCACTGCTTCCAGCAGCGGCCGCTGCTGGCGCAGTTCATCGACGTCATCGCGTTGTGGCGCCAAGGCCAGCACACCGAGCACATGCGCCGGGGCAGCAAGAGGAAGAAAGACGATGGCCGCGCCCATGCCGGCCAGCGAGTCGGTCTCGACAATACTCCGGCGCTGATAGGCCGAACGCGCGAAGCTCTGCTCCAGTTCGCTCAGGTGGCGACCGCCGTATTGCCGAAACGGGAAGACTTCGCTACCACCCTCGGCGATCAGCAAGCTGACGTCCATGTCGAGGCGGCCCAGAAAACGCCGCGCAATGTCGGTCACCTGAGCAATTGCCAGGGCGCCGCCGAGGTCGCGCGCGAGTTCGTAAAGAGCGCGTGTCTCCTGTTCCCGCGCCTGCGCCTCTTCGGTCCGCTCGGACAGCAACGCGGCCAGATGCGAAGTGATCAGCCCGACGGCCAGCATGACCGCGAAGGTCACCAGATACTGCGCATCAGCCACCGCCAGCGAAAGCTGTGGGGGAACGAAAAAGAAGTCGAACAGGGCAACCCCGAAGAAGGCCGCCATCACCGCCGGCCCGCGCCCTAGGCGGACGGCGCAGACGAACACCGTCAGCAGGAAGAGCATCACGATATTCGCCAGATCCAGCAGTTCCCGCAGGGGCGCCGCACCGAGCGTGGTCAGAACGCACAGGGCTGCGGCCAGTAAATACCGGCCACCGCGCCGGTCGGAAGGCAATAGGGTTCTCATCGCCGCAAGGCCGTGTCCAGAACAGATGACTCTAGTGTCGTAAATGTGCAGTAAAAATAGTGTAAACATTGCACGTGCACAGGGCACCGCCTGCACCGCGGAAACGCCCCGGCCGGCAGCCTCGCGCCCCATCCAGGCCGACCCGGAGCCCCATCGCCAGCGGCGGACATGGCGTTTTTACCCGCCCGGGACTATCCTTCGATCTGCCGGACCCGAGCGCGTCATCCTGGGGCGGCGGTTGCCCCGACACCGGGGTGGACGACAGCCGGAGAAGGCGCGCACAACCCCACAGGGAGGACGGCCAGACCATGCACGAGCCTGTCACCTTGACATCGCCGAAAGACGACCACACGTGCTCCGGGTACAGCCCGCAGCGGCGCGCAATCGCCCGCCTTACGGGCCGGGACTGACGCATTTGCCGGCGCCTGCAGCCCACCTTCGGCAGCCCAGCCTGGCGCGTTACCTGGTCGTCGGGGTGCTGTGCATAAACTTGCTGGTCACCGCTGCCGCGATGTTCTATCTCAACGGCGAACGCGCCAATGACGAGGAAAAGGCTCGGCTACTGGCCGAAAACCTTGCCCTGCTGGTCGTCCGCGACATCGAACACGAATACGAAAAGATCGACCAGAGTCTGCGCAGCATCGCCGAAGAACACGCGTATTACGCCAATCGGGGAGCGGCCGAACTGAGCGCCTGGCTGACACGCCTGCAGCGGCGCAATACCGCGTTGAACCTGCTGCGCATTACCGATGCCGAGGGGCAGGCCACTTATGCACTGGACCGAAACGACCGGGCCGCTGATGAACGTCGCCGACCGCGCCTACTTCATCCGTCTGCGCGACGACGCGCAGGCGGGACTCCAGATTTCGCCGCCCGTGCTGGGTCGCAGCAGCGGCAAGACGGTAATCCTCCTTGCGCGACGCCTGGAAGACCCCGGCGGCCGCTTTGCGGGCGTCACCATCGCCTCGATTCCGGTGGACTACTTCCAGGACAAGTTCGCGCGTCTCAATCTCGGGCCGCTCGACGCGATCGGGCTGCGTGCTCCGGATCTGAGCTGGATTCAGCGCCGCCCACCACTGCCCGCGCCGATGGCTCCAGGAGCGTCGACGATGACCGATCGATTTCGCGAGGGTGGTCGATGAGAACCCCGCGCACGGCGTGTTCAACACCGGCCCGGACAGCCTCGACGGCGTCGATCGCAAGTACGCCTACCGGCGGAGTACACGCTACGGCTTCTACGTCACCGCCGGCCTGGCCCGCGAGAGCTATCTGGCCGACTGGCAACGCGCGGCGCAGGCCACGGCCGCGCTGCTCGGGCTGTTCGCACTGCTCAGCGGTGGCCTGGCGCTGCTGCTGCACCGCACGTGGACGCGACAGACCGCGCTGACGGCGGAGTTGCGGGAACGCAACGAATGGATCGTTGAAGCCGAACGCGTCGGCGGCTTCGGTCACTTTACGATCGACCCGATCACCGATCGCTGGATGGCGTCGAAATCGCTCTGTGAAATAGCCGGTGTCGGCGCAGCCCCCCCGCAGACCTGGGCGGACTGGCGCAAGGTGGTCCACCCCGAGGACCGCAGCCGTGTCGAAGCAGCCTTTCGCGACGCCCTATCCTCGCGACGGCAACGGATCATCCACGAGTACCGGATCGTTCGCCCGGTCGACGGCGCCGTGCGCTGGCTGAGCGGCGCCTGGCGCCTGGCGCCGGAAGCCAATGGCGGCATGCCGCAGGTACTCGGCACGATCCACGACATCACCGCCCGCCACGCCGCCGAGGACGCGCTGCGGCGCAGCGAACTGCTGTTCCGCAGCCTGTTCGAGAACTCGATCATCGGCACGGCGACGACCTCACCGGAACGTCAATGGATCGAAGTCAATCAGGCCACCTGCGACATTCTCGGCTATCCGCGCGCGGAACTGCTGGGCAAAAGCTGGATGGAACTGACCCACCCGGATGACCGTGCGCGCAGCTTCTCCGGCGTCAATCGCGCCATCGCCGGCGAAATCGACGCCTATGAACTCGAGAAGCGCTACATCCGGAAGGACGGCGTGGTCATCGACGCCTACGTCGCTACACGCGTGATTCGCCGCTGCGACGGCACGATCGACTACTTCATCACCCTGATTCAGGACATCACCGCGCGCAAGAACGCCGACCGCGAGTTGCACCGCTCACGCGATCTGCTGCAGCGCTTTCTCGACCACCTGCCGGGCACCGCCTACATCAAGGACGCGACACTGCGGGTGGTGCACGCCAACCGACGTTTTCTCGACTTGCTGAACCTCGATCCGCGACAGTCGATCGGACGCAGCAACCGGGAGATCTTTCCGGGCGAACTGGACGAGCAGATCAGCGCCGACGACCGGCGCGTGCTCGCTTCGGGACAAACCGAAGTGCTCGATGAACGCTACGGTGGCGCCATCTACGAATCGACCCGGTTCGTCATCCCGCAGGACGACGGCCCTGCCCTGCTTGGCGGCATCGCCCTCGACATTACCCGCCGCCGCCAACTCGAGGCGCGTACCCGGGCGTTGCTGGAAATCAACGAGGTCGGCGGCAGTCTGCCGGAAAGGGAATTCCTGGCGCACGGCCTTGAACTTGCGGAACGCCTCACCGGCAGCAGGATCGGCTTTCTGCATTTCGTCAACGACGACCAGGAAACGATCGAACTCGTCACCTGGACTGCCGGCGCGCTGCAGGGGTGCAAAGCCGCCTTCGACAGCCACTACCCGATCAGCCAGGCCGGGATTTGGGCCGATTGCTTCCGCCGCAAGCAGCCGGTCACTTTCAACCACTACGCCGACTACGCCGACAAACATGGCCTGCCCGACGGGCACGCAGCGCTGCAACGGCTGATCTCGGTACCGGTGATCGAGGACGGCGCGGTGCGGATGATGATCGGCGTCGGCAACAAGCCCGACGACTACAACGACGTCGACCTGACCACCGTGCAGTTGCTCGGCAACGACCTCTGGCGCATCGTACGCCGCGCGCGTGCCGAAGCGGCACTGGCGCGCCGCCTCGCCGAAGTCACGCAACTCAAGGAACGCCTCGAACAAGCGCACCTGCAACTGCTGCAATCGGAAAAGATGTCGGCCATCGGCCAGCTCGCGGCCGGTGTCGCGCACGAACTCAACAACCCGATCGGTTTCGTCCATTCCAATCTCGGCACGCTCCAGAAATACGTCGATGACCTGCTGGCGATCGAAGCCGCCTACGTCCGTGTCGAGCAGTTGCCGCCGTCGCACAGCGGTGCTGCCCTGGAAGATGCGCGCCGCCTCAAGGTGGCCTGCGACTACGAGTACATCATCGACGACCTGCCGAAGCTGATCCGCGAAAGCAAGGAAGGGCTCGAACGGGTACGCCGGATCATCCTCGACCTCAAGGACTTTTCGCGCAGCGGCGAGAATGACTGGCAATGGGCTGACCTGCACGCCTGCCTCGACAGCACGATCAACATCGCCTGGAACGAGCTCAAGTACAAGGCCGATGTCGAGCGCCAGTACGGCGAGCTGCCGAAAGTCCGCTGCCTGCCCTCGCAACTCAACCAGGTGTTCATGAACCTGCTGGTGAACGCGGCCCAGGCAATCGAACAACGCGGGCGCATCGTCGTCCGAACCGCCAGCCTCGACGGGCAGTCGGTCTGGGTCGAGATCGAGGACAGCGGGCAGGGCTTGTCACCGGACGTGCAGAAACGGCTGTTCGAGCCGTTCTTCACCACCAAGCCGGTTGGCCAGGGCACCGGCCTGGGATTGTCGATCTCCTTCAACATCATCGAGAAACACCAAGGCCGGATTGATGTACGCTCGACCCCTGGGCACGGCACCACTTTCCGCATCACGCTGCCAGTGAACGGCAGCCAGCACAAGGAAACCAAAGCATGACCTTTCTCCGCTGGAGCGAGCACTTCGTGACTCACATCGATGGGGTCGATCGCCAGCATCAGGGACTGGTCGACCTGGTCAATGCCGCTGCGCCGGCGTTGTCGTGCGGTGATCCGAGCGCCGGCGACGCGCAGGTGCTGATCGATCGCCTTGCCGAATACGCGACGACGCATTTTCGTGAGGAAGAGCAACTGATGCGCGACGCCGGCATCGACGGCAACTACCTCGATCACCATATGCGCAGCCATCGCAGCTTTGTCGAAGAGGTGGCCTTGATGCGCCGCCAGTTCGATACCGACCGTCGCCTCGACGGCCCGCAGCTGCTACGCTTTCTCGCCAGTTGGCTGACCTTCCACATTCTCGTCGAAGACCAGCACCTGGCGCGTCAATTACGACTGATTGCCGACCAGCACAGCCCGGCGGAAGCGGTCGAACTGGGTCGCGAGCGCCGCAGCGAGCCGGCACAGGCCGTGCTTACCGGGGCCTTGATCGACCTCTTCACGGTCGTCTCGCAACGCAACCGCACCCTGGTGCAGATCAACGACAAGCTGCACGCGGCGCAGACCAGTCTCGGCAAACTCAACGCCAGTCTCGAACAACAGGTCGCCGAACGTACACACGAGTTGCAGCGCACCAACGCCGAACTGCTGCGCGAGCAGACGGCCCTGCAACAGGCGCTGGAAACCATCGAACGGACGCAGAGTCAGTTGCTGCAGTCGGAGAAGATGTCTGCCGTCGGCCAGCTGGCCGCCGGCGTCGCGCACGAGATCAACAACCCGATCGGCTTCGTCAGCTCCAACCTCGGTTCGCTCAAGCACTACGTCGGCCAGTTGCTCGACATCGTCGATGCCGACGCTCCGGCAATCGCCGCTCTGGCTGCCGACCACCCGGCGCGGCGCGCAGCCGAGCAGGCGCGTCAGGACAGCGAAATCGAATTCCTGCGCCAGGACGTTCCCGACCTGCTCAAGGAATCGGCCGAGGGTCTGGCGCGAGTACGCAAGATCGTCGCCGACCTGCAGGATTTCTCGCACGTCGACGAAGCGGAGTGGCAGCATGCGAACCTCAACCAGGGGCTGGAAAGCACGCTCAATGTCGTCAGCGGCGACCTCAAGTACAAGGCCAGGGTCGTGCGCAATTTCGGCGATCTGCCGGCCGTGCGCTGCATCCCGGCGCAACTCGGCCAGGTGTTCATGAACCTGCTGGTGAATGCCGGCCAGGCGATCGAAAGCACCGGCACGATTACGCTGCGCACCGGCCATGCCGACGGCTACGCCTGGATCGAGATCGAGGATAGCGGCAGTGGTATCCCGCCGGAGGTGCAGAGGCGGATCTTCGAACCTTTCTTTACCACCAAACCGGTGGGCAAGGGCACCGGGCTCGGCCTGTCGATCTCCTGGGAGATCGTCCAGCGTCACGGCGGCACGATCAGCGTCGACAGCGAAGCGGGCCGCGGCACCTGCTTCCGCGTTCGTCTGCCGATCGCCGGCCCAAGCCTCGCGGGCGGCAAGAGCAGCGCGCCATGAGCCAGAGAACGCAGGCCTCGATCTACGATGCACTGGGCTGCATCGTCATTCGGCTGGATGCGCAACTCAAGGTCTGGTACGTCAATTCCTTCGGCCTCCGCCTGCTCGGCTACAGCCGCCTCGGTCAGGTCTTCCAGCGCTCGATGCCCAGCCTGGTCGACAGGGACTCCGCGCAGGCCACCGAGTTTCTGGCGCAACTCGAAGACATCGGCGCCCACGGCGTCGTTCGCCAGATCGAATCGCCGCTGCGCACGGCCGCCGGTCGCCGGCTGTGGGTCTCGTGGACCATCGAGCACCGCGCCGACACCGACATGCTGCTGGCGCCGATCTTCCTGGTCGGTGCCGACATCACCCGCCTGCACGAGAGCATCGAGTCTTCGCAACTGTTCCGCGACATTGCCCAGAGCAACCCGCTCGGCATCGTCATCACCGACGCCGACCTGAGCATCCGTTTCGCCAACCCGGCGGCGCTGGCGATGAGCGGCTATGCGGCCGAAGAGGTGATCGGCAACCAGCCGCGGATGTTCCGTTCCGGGTTGACGCCCGACGATACCTATCGCGCGATGTGGGCCGCACTCAACAGCGGCACCGGCTGGAGCGGCGAGTTCATCAACCGCCACAAGGACGGCAGTACCTACGTCGAGAAGATCCAGATCTCGCCGATCCCGGATCGGGAAGGCGTGATTCGTTTCTATTTTTCGATCGCCGAGGACCAGTCACGGCAGCGCGAGTTCGAGCAGCGCCTGGCGACACTGACCAGCACCGACTTGCTCACCGGCCTGCCCAACCGCGCCGGCTTTCTCGACCTCGCCGCGCTGTCAATGCGCAGCGCCGCTCAGAGTGGACACGGACTGGCGGTCGTCGACCTCGACATCGATGACTTCGAAGCCGTCAACCGCCGGCTCGGGTCGGACCTCGCCGACCGCCTGCTGATCGAACTCGGCAGGCGCCTCACCGACAGCGTGCGCGAAACGGACGTCGTTGCCCGCCTCGGCAGCGACGAGTTCGGTCTGCTGCTGGCGATCCCCGAAGCACCCTCGGCAAGCGATTTGACCGAGGTTTCCAACCGCCTGCTGACCGCGATTCGCCCACCGTTCGCTCTCGGTCAACAGGCGATCGAGGTTACGGCGTCAATCGGCATCGCCTGTGCCCCAGCCGACGGCAGCGACATCGGCGAGTTGCTGACGCTGGCGGCCGCCGCCGCACAGACGGCCAAGCGCGGCGGCGGCGACTCGTTCATCCGTTTCGACCCGGCACTCGCCAGAGTCGACTCCGGCCGGCACGCATTGCTTGGCGAGTTGCGCCACGCGGCCGCGCGCAATGAACTCGTCCTGCACTACCAGCCACAGCTCAGCCTGCAGACCGGCGCCATGGTCGGCCTCGAAGCATTGGTGCGCTGGCAGCATCCGGAACACGGCCTGCTGCCGCCGGGCCGGTTCATCGCCGCCGCCGAGGAGAGCGGCCACATCGTCGGCATCGGCGAATGGGTCCTCCGCGAAGCCTGCCGGCAAATGCGCCGCTGGCTGGACGCCGGTTTCGCGCCGATCAAGGTGGCGGTCAACCTGTCGGCCCGGCAATTCCGTTTGAGCAACCTGACCCTCTCCATCAGCGAGGCGCTGGCCGGCAACGGGCTGCAGGCGCCGATGCTCGAACTCGAGATCACCGAGGGGGCGATGATGCACGATGTGGCCGCCGCCATCCGCACCAGCGAGCGTCTCAAGGAGCTCGGCGTGCGCCTCTCGCTCGACGACTTCGGTACCGGCTACTCGTCGCTCGCCTATCTGTCGCGATTTCCGATCGACGTCGTCAAGATCGACCAGTCCTTCGTTCGCGACATCACCACCAACCCCAGCAACGCCGCCATTGCCCAGGCAACGATCGCCATGTCGCACAAGCTCGGCAAGATCACGCTGGCCGAAGGCATCGAAAGCGAAGAACAGATGTATTACCTGCGCCGCAACGACTGCGACGAAATGCAGGGCTACTACTTTTCGCGACCACTGCCCGCCGACGAAATTGCAACGCTGCGCGCGGGTGACTGCCGACTGCACTTCCGGGCGACCGACCATGGCGAACAACTGCCGACGGTGTTGCTGGTGGACGACGAGCCGAGCATCCTGTCGGCGCTGAACCGCCTGCTGCGGCGCGAGGGCTACCGCGTCCTGACCGCCGAGACTGGCGACGCTGCGCTGGGTATCCTGGCACGCGAAACGGTCAAGGTGATCGTCTCCGACCAGCGCATGCCGACGATGACCGGGACCGACCTGCTCGCCCGAGTCAGGACGCTGTACCCGGAAACGGTGCGCATGGTTCTGTCGGGACACTCGGAGATCCAGGCGGTCACCGACGCCATCAACCGCGGCGCGGTATACAAATATCTCAACAAGCCCTGGGATGACGAAACCCTCAAGACTGAAGTACGCGCCGCGCTGCGCCACTGGAACGAACGTTTCGGCAACGCCAGCCAGGCCATTCCGCGCTAGAATTGCTGTCCACGGCGATGGATCGGCAACGCTGATGCCCTTTCGCAGCCCGCCAATGAACACCGGAGCAGACCCATGCCCGCGCCAGTAGCACGCGCCACCCTGCTGATCGTCGATGATCAGCCGCAGAACCTTGCGGTACTCGGGGAACTGCTGCAAACGCGTTACGATGTCCTGGTCGCGCCGAACGGCCGGCGCGCGCTTGAGGTCGCCGCCCGCCAGCCGGTGCCGGACCTGATCCTGCTCGACATCATGATGCCGGAGATGGACGGCTACGCGGTCCTCGCCGCCCTGCAGCAGAACCCGGCAACGCAGGCCACCCCGGTGATCTTCCTGACCGCACTCGGCGATCCGGGAGACGAGGAGCACGGACTGTCGCTCGGCGCCGTCGATTACATCGTCAAACCGATCCAGCCGGCCGTGGTCCTGGCCCGCGTCCGCAACCAACTCGATCTCAAGCGTGCGCGCGACATCCTCAGCGACCACAACGCCTGGCTCGAAGCCGAAGTCAGCCGCCGCGTCGCCGAGAACCGCCGCCTCGAGGACGCCAGCCGGGAAGCCCAGGCACGGCTCAGCCACCAACTGGAGTTGATCCTCAGCACCGCCGGTGAGGGCATCTACGGTACCGACGCCGACGGCGTGGTCAATTTTGTCAACCCCGCCGCGACGGAGATGCTCGGCTTCAGCCGCGACGAACTGATCGGTTTTTCGGCGCACGCCACCTTCCATCACTCGCGCGTCGACGGCAGCCCCTATCCGCAGCACGACTGTCCGCTGGTCAACTCGCTGGACGCCGGCATCGCCCTGCGCGGTCAGGAAGAAACCTTCTGGCGCAAGGATGGTACGCAGTTGCCGATCGAGTACTCGAGCGTGCCGATCATCGAAGCCGAGCGGCGACTCGGCGCCGTCGTCAGCCTGCGCGACATCAGCGAGCGCAAACGCTATCTGGCGCAACTCGAACGCCAGTCCAACTTCGACGACCTGACCGGTCTGCCCAACCGCAACCTGCTCAACGACCGCCTGGCGCACGCCATCGACCAGCCCCGGCACTCCCCGGAGGCGGTGCTGGCGGTGCTGGCGATCGAGCCGGACCGCTTCCAGACGGTCAATGAAACCCTTGGCCGCGCCACCGGCGACCGCGTCATCACCGAACTGGCGACACGCCTGGCGACGCACACGCAGCCGGCCGACACCCTCGCCCGGCTCGAAGGCGACGAATTCGTGCTGGTCACCGAGGTCGCCCGCAGCGAACTCGCGAGCAGCCTCGCACAGTCCGTGGTCAGCGCCATGGCACGGCCGATGTTGCTCGCCGGGCGTGAACTGACGCTTGGCGTCAGCATCGGCATTGCCCTTTTCCCGAAGGACGGCAGCAACGGCGACGAGTTGCTCCGCCATGCCGTATCGGCAATGCACAAGGCACGCGCCGAGGGCGGCGGCCGCAGCCACCTGTACGCTGTCGACATGGACTCGCGCGCCCTCGAACGGCTGGAAATGGAAGGCGAGTTGCGCCGTGCCATTGCCCAGGGGAACCTGCTGCTGCACTACCAGCCACAGGTCAATCTGCGCACCGGCCGCATCGTCGGCGCCGAGGCGCTGGTGCGCTGGCAACACCCGACACGCGGGCTCGTACCGCCCTCGGCGTTCATCCCGCTGGCCGAGGATACCGGTCTGATCGCGCCGCTCGGCGAATGGGTGCTGCGGCAGGCCTGCGCCCAGAACAAGGCCTGGCAGACCGCCGGCTTGCCGCGTATCAGTGTGGCGGTCAATCTCTCGGCGCGACAGTTCGAGAGTCAGGATGTACTCGCCCTGGTCGGCAGCGTGCTCAAGGAAACCGGTCTCGACCCTGCCTGCCTGGAACTCGAGTTGACCGAGAGCGCGGTCATGAAGGACGCCGAAGCCTTCATCCGCACCACGCAGCGCCTCAAGGCGCTGGCGGTATCACTGTCGATCGACGATTTCGGCACCGGTTTCTCGTCCTTGAGCTACCTGCGGCGCTTCGCCATCGACCGTCTGAAGATCGACCAGTCTTTTGTCCACGACATCAACCGCGACCCCGAGAACGCCGCCATCGCACTTTCGGTGATCGCCCTGGCGCACAATCTGCGCATGGCGGTGATCGCCGAGGGTGTCGAGACCGAAGCCCAGTTGGGCTTCCTGCGCGCCCACGGCTGTGATGAGATGCAGGGCTACCTGTTCAGCCGGCCATTGCCGGCCAGCGACTTCGCGCAACTGCTCGGTGGCGGCCGCCACGTCAGTCTGACGGCCGATCCGACGGCACCCTCCCGTACCCTGCTGCTGGTCGACGACGAGACCAGCATCCTCTCGTCGCTGAAGCGCCTGTTCCGGCGCGAAGGATATACCGTACTGACTGCCGGCAACGGCGCCGAAGCGCTTGACCTGCTCGCCACGCACCCGGTCAAGGTCATCATTTCGGATGCGCGCATGTCCGGCATGGACGGCAGCGAACTGCTCGGCAAGGTGCGCGCGCTCTACCCCGATACGGTACGCCTGATGCTCTCGGGCTATACCGATCTGCAGGCGGTCACGCGCGCGGTCAATAGTGGCGAGTTGTACCAGTTCATCACCAAACCGTGGGACGACGCCAAGCTGGTCGAGGCGGTGCGCGCCGCGTTCCTCCACTACGAAGCGCGCCACAAGGCCCGGCATGGCGTGGCTACCCCGATCAGCGCGGTGCCAGACCGCGAGGAATCGCCGCCGTGACTTCGCAAGCGGCAGCCGGGCTCACGTCCGCCAGGCCGGTGCGCGCCGAGATGCTGCGCGTGGTGGTTGCCTACGCGGTCTTCGCCACGCTCTGGATCCTGTTCTCCGATACCCTGATCGGCAGACTGAGCGACAATCCCGGAACGCTGGTCATGCTCGGCACGCTCAAGGGGCTGGCCTTTGTCGCACTGACCTCGCTGCTGCTTTACGCGTTGTTACGGCGCGTCGGCGGTACCGACGAGGCAACGGCGGCCCCGGTCGGCAACCGCCGGCTGGTGGCCTGGGTCGTCGGACTGGCGTTGCTGATCCTCCTCGCCGGAGCTGCGGCCATGCGCCAGGTGGCGCAGCGGCACGAGGCCCTGGCCGCCGCGCAACTGCACGCCATGGCACGCCTCAAGGTCGGCCAGATCGAGGCATGGCTGGGCGAGCGGCGCAAGGACATCGAGATCGTCCGCCACCTGCCGGAGCTTATCCGGGCGCTGCGTCAGTGGCAGCGTGATGGGGACGCGGCCAGTACCACGTTCGCCCGCGAGCAGCTGGTGGAGGTACTGCGCATCGGCGGCCACCGCAGCATCGCCGTGCTCGACGCCGCCGGCACAGTGCGGTTTACCGCCGGCGAGGACTACCACCTTCCTGAAGATCGGCTCGACACGGCGATCAAGCGCGCGCTGAGCGGTAATGCATCGCAGTTCGCGGACCTCTCCGTGGACCGTGCCGGTGGTACCGAGCTGTCGTTCGCTTTCGTCGCCCCGCTGCCGGCTGCCGCCGGCGCCCCGGCTCTGCTCATTCTGCTGCGCGCCAATGAAGGCGATTTCCTCTTGCCGTTGCTGCAGGTTCTGCCGGTACCCAGCGCCAGTGCCGAAACCCTGCTGGTACGCCGCGACAGCGATTCGGTACTGCTGCTCGACGCGCCGCGCGACCGCGCCGGCAGCACGTGGCCACGGCGCATCCCGCTGAGCGAGACCGGGTCCTTTCTCGTGCAGGCCAGCAACGTGGGTACGGACGCCGAACGGCCGCACGCGGCGCGTGATTACCGTGGCGTGCCGGTGCTCGGTGTCGGCATCCCGGTCGCCGACACCGCGTGGTGGCTGATCGCCAAGATCGACCGTGAAGAAGTGGACCTGGCGCTGCGGGACGATCTCTTCTGGATCTCGCTCAGCGTCGCTTCGGCGCTGTTCGCGGTCGTTTTCTTCGGGGTCATGTTGCGTCAGCAGCAGCGCTTGCGTTTGTCCGAGTCGGTCCGGCAAGCGCAGGCCGAAGCGCTGCGCATGCAGCAGTTCGTCGATCGACAGCGTGAGGAACGCGGTGCGCTGGTCAGCCACTATGAGACGATGGTCGGCAAGGCGCGCGACATCATCCTCCTGCTCGACGATGCCGGTCGTATCGTCGAGGCCAACGAAGCGGCTGTCGCCGCCTATGGCTGGAGCATCGAAGAACTGCGTGCCCTGCACATCCGCGACCTGCGCGGCGAAGACACGCCGGCGCTGTTCTCTCAACAATGGCAGGCTTCCGCCAACCCGGAAGGCGCACTCTTCGAGGCTCTGCACTGCCGCCGCGACGGCAGCGCTTTT
Source organism: Candidatus Accumulibacter propinquus (assembly GCA_016714935.1). Lineage (GTDB taxonomy): Bacteria > Pseudomonadota > Gammaproteobacteria > Burkholderiales > Rhodocyclaceae > Accumulibacter > Accumulibacter propinquus. Next base: position 60,205 of record JADKBU010000010.1, read on the forward strand.
CCGGTCGAGATCAGTTCGCGCGCGATCGAGATCGAAGGCAAGCCCTATCGCCAGAGCTTCATCCGCGACATCAGCGAACGCCGGAAGGCAGCGTCGGCCCTGCAGCGAAGCCATCGCGCCCTGCGCACCTTGAGCGAATGCAACCAGGCAATGATTCGCGCCGACGCCGAACCGGCACTGCTCGCCGAGATCTGTCAGTTGGTCGTTCACTTCGGCGGTTACCGCATGGCCTGGGTCGGCTATGCCGACGACGACCTGCCGCACCGCGTGCGACCGGTCGCGCAGGCCGGTTTCGAAGACGGCGACCTGGCAACCGCCGACGTGACCAGGGAAGATGTCGAGCGGGGGCGTGGCCCGAGTGGTACGGCGATCCGCGAGCGGCGACCGGTGCTGGCGCAGAATCTGGTCGACGACCCCCACTTCGGACCCTGGCGCGACGCCGCGCTACGGCGAGGCTACGCGGCCTCGATCACGCTGCCGCTGCTCGCCGCAGACAGTGGCTGTCTCGGTGCGCTGAACCTGTACGCCGGTACGGCCGATGCCTTTGACGCCGACGAGACACGACTCCTGGTCGAACTGGCCGGCGACCTGGCCTACGGCATCCGCACGCTGCGCGACCGCACCGCACGCGACCGCGCCGAAGCGGCTCTGCGCGCCACCACACAGCAACTGCAGCATTTGCTCGAAGCGAGCCCGACCGTGCTCTACGCGCTGCGCGTTGCCGACGGCGCCACGCGAACGCTGCAGGTCAGCGCGAACATCGAACGGATCTCCGGGCATACCGTTGCCGAGGCGCTGCAGGACGGCTGGTGGGTTGCCGGCCTGCACCCCGATGATCGCCCCACGGCCCTGGCCGCCGGGCTGCTGCCGGGCGATGCCGCGAGCGTTCATGAGTATCGCTTCGCCCACAAGGACGGCCACTACCTGTGGGTCCGCGACGAGCAGCGGCTGATCCGCGACGCCAGTGGGCTAGCCGTCGAAATCGTCGGCGCGTGGACGGACATTACCACCGCCAGACTGGCCACGCTGGCGCTGCAGAACAGTGAAAGACGCTACCGCGAAATGTTTGCGGAAAATCCACTGCCGATGTGGGTTTTTGACCACGCGACGCTGGCCTTCATCGAGGTCAACGACGCCGCCATCCGCCACTACGGTTATACGCGCGAGGAATTCCTGACGATGACCATCAAGGACATCCGGCCGACGGAAGACATTCCGCGCTTTCTGACGCATCTCGCCGAAACCGGCGCGAACGGCGAGGCGGGGGTATGGCGGCATCGCTGCAAGGACGGCCGCGAAATCCTGGTCGACATCGTTGCACACGCCCTCGACTTCGGCACCGGCACCGCGCATGTGGTCCTGGCCAACGACATCACCGAACGCGAGCAGGACAAGGCGCGCCTGCTCGCCCAGCTGGAAGAACTACGCCGTTGGCACGCGGTGACCCGCAACCGCGAAGGCCGGGTGCTGCAGCTCAAGCGCGAGGTCAATGCCCTGCTCGCCGAAGCCGGCCGGCGACCACGTTATGGCGCCGTCAAGCGCGATCCGGCTTAGGCGATGCGCATGACGGCGAATCCCGGCACCGCCGACCCTGGCGACAGACTCGCCGGCGAGGCCCGCTACCGACGCTTTCTGGACGCTCTCCTGGTCGGCGATGTCGCCTACTGCCGCGCCGAGGTCCAGGCCTGGCTCGACGCCGGCCGGGGAGTCCGCGCGCTCTACGAGGACCTCATTCAGCGCGCGCTCTACGATGTGGGCATGCTCTGGGAGAGCGGTCGCGCCTCGGTGGCCGACGAACATCTGGCTACGGCGATTTCCGAGAGTCTGCTCAACCTGAGCTACCCCTACCTCTTCGATCGACCGTCCACCGGCTGCTCGGCACTGGTCACCTGCGCGGCCAACGAACATCACCAGATCGGCGCCCGAATGGTCGCCGACATCTTCGAGCTGCACGGCTGGCGCAGCTATTTTCTCGGCGCCAACACACCGCAGGGCGACATTCTGGCGCTGATGGCGAGCCGGCGACCGCAGGTGGTCAGCCTGTCGCTGACCGTCCACTGCCACCTGGAACGGCTGCTCGAAATCGCCAACGCGATCCGCGGGCTGTACCCGGAGATGCCGATCATTGTCGGCGGCCAGGGTCTTGGAGACACTGGTCGGGCCCGCGTCGAAGCAATTCCCGGTGTGCACGTCATCGGCTCGCTGGCCGAACTCGAAGCGTGGATCGAGGGCAGCGCAGCGAGTCCCGGCACCTCCCCGGCCGATGCTGCCGTGGTCGCCCCGCTCCCCGCAGCGCAGCCGAGCGAAATGGTGGAAAGAGGCACCGCCGCTGTCGACAACACCGTGGACAACACCGGCGCCGGTACGTCCGGGATCGCGGCGGATCCCTTGCGCCTGGCAGCAGTCGAGGCTTGCGTCCACGACGAGGCACCACTGTTGGCACTGACACTCGACAGCGAGCTGCGGTTGATCGCGCTCAACACGTTCGCCGCACAACTGCTGCCGCCGGCACGCCTCGGACGACCGCTGGCCGCGTTGCTGCTCGATTTCACCAGCCGCAACATCGACGTGGCGGCACTGGTCGCCGCCGGCAGGAGCGCCGGTGGCCGCCGGTCACGGCTGACCCTGGCGACGGCCGCCGGCGTACCGGAAACCTTGACCTTCAGCTTCCACCCGCTCGCCGCCGGCACGCTGGCTCTCGGCTGGCCCGATTTTGCAGAGCAGCGACGACTGCGTGGCGAAGTCCTCGACCTCAACCGCGAACTCAACGATCTGATCCGGCAACTGCATCAGAGCAATGCCGAACTGCGTGAGCTCAACGCGCTCCGGGAAACCTTTCTCGGCATGGCTGTGGACGAACTGCGCACACCGATCGGCCTGATCATGACTCATACTGAACTGGTACTCGACGCCACAGGCACAACGCCGGTTTCCGAACACCACGCTTCGTTGCGCAGCTGCCTGGCAGCCGCCGCCGGCATGAAACGGCGAGTCAACGACTTCCTCGCCGCGGCCACGCCCGCAGCCGGCCGTCTGCGGCTGGATCTGGCGCCGGCCAGTGTCGCCGACCTTGTCGTGGCGACGCTGCCCCTGCTGCAGAGACTGGCGCAGCCCAGGAATGTGCGGCTCTTCGCCGACACCGCTGCGGCACCCGGCGAGTGGCTGCTCGACGCCGGCCGGTTGCAGCAGGTGCTGGTGCACCTCGCCGGCAGCGCCATCAAGAATTCCGCCAGCGGCCAGCAAGTGCGCATCGAGGCCTGGATCGACGCCGAATTGCTGCATGTCGCGGTGCACGATCAGGGTCCGGACATTGCCGTCGCCGATCAGTTGCGCTGGTTCGACGGCGTCGGGCGCGGCGCCACGCGCCCCGGCGACAGCACCCGCAGCGTCGGCCCCGGACTGGCCATCGCCCGTCGGATCATCGAGGCGCACGGCGGCTGGATCGGCGTCGACAGCGCACCGGGCCGTGGCGCCTGTTTCACCTTCAGCGTTCCGGCACACCGCGCTGACGCCACAAAGGAGCAGGCATGAGCGCTGAACTATTCGCCAGCGAGCAATTCAGCGCGCTGGCGCAGGCGCCGGTGACTGCGTCAGCACGGATTCTCGTCGCCTACGACGACCCGGCACAGCGCGAAGTCACCTGCCGCACGCTGGAGCAGGCAGGCTACGCGACCTGCTCGGCTGCCGATGGCGCGGAAGCCTGGCGAGCGCTCCTCGCCGCGCCAGCGGCACTGGTGCTGCTCGCTCGCCGACTGCCCGACGTCGACGGCCGCGATCTTTGCCGTCGCATCAAGGGCGAAGCGGCGCTCGCCGACACTTTCGTGGTCATCACCGTCGACCAGCCGGCCGACTACGGTGAAACAGCGCCCGGCTGCGAGGGTGAGCCCGATGGTTGGATCGGGCTGCCGATCAGCGATCGCCAACTGCAATCTTCGATCGCCACCTTCCTGCGCATCCGCGACCTGGCCGTTGCGCTGCGCGCCCGGAATGGCGAAATCGAACGGACGCGCCACGAACTGACCGCGCGCACAGCCGAACTGCAGGCCGCGCGCGCGGAAACCGACCGCCTGCTGGCGGCGGCCGAGGGCGGACGCGAAATGCTGCTGAGCGTCCTCGAAGACGAGCAGTCGGCGCGCAGCGAACTGCAGGCAACGCTCGACCGTCTCGAGCGCGCCGAGACCTACGCGCACCTGGGTAACTGGTCGCTCGCCGTCGGTAGCGGCGAGAGTTACTGGTCGCAACAGATGTTCGCGCTGTTCGGTCTCGACCGCGCCGATGGCGTTCCCGACTGGCCGGGGTGCCTGGATCTGATCCATCCCGACGATCGACCGCAGATCGAACAGGCGCTCACCCTCATGACTGCCGGCGAAAACCCACAGGCGTCGATCTTTCGCAGCAATCCGGCGAACGGCGCGCAACGCTGGTTGCAGCCGACCTGGTGTTGCCTGCGCGATGCCGCCGGTCGCCCGCTGCGCTTCGAGGGGACGCTACAGGACATCAGCGAGCGCAGACAGGCCGAGGATGACCTGCGCAAGCTCTCGCTGGCGGTCGAGCAAAGCCCCGAAAGCATCGTCATCACCAACCTCGATGCACAGATCGAATACGTCAACGAAGCCTTCGTCAGCGCCAGCGGCTACACGCGTGCGGAGCTTATCGGACGCGACGCGCGCCTGCTGCAGGCAGGCCCGACACCGCAGACAGGTTACGCCGCGATGTCCGCGGCACTGGCCGCCGGCGGCGCGTGGAAGGGCGAATTGCATAATCGTCGCAAGGACGGCGACGAGTACATCGAATACGCGATCATCACCCCGATCCGCCAGTCCGACGGACGCATCAGCCACCACGTCGCGGTCAAGGAAGACATCACCGAGAAGAAGCGGATCGGCGCCGAACTCGACCGCCACCGCCATCACCTCGAAGAACTGGTCCGCGAACGGACCGAGCAGTTGGCCGAGGCACACGCGCACGCCGAGGCGGCCAACCGGGCGAAGAGCGCCTTCCTGGCCAACATGAGCCACGAGATCCGTACGCCGATGAACGCCATCGTCGGTCTGACGCACCTGCTGCAGCGTGCCGACCCGACGCCGCAGCAGGCCGACCGTCTGAACAAGATCGATGCGGCGGCCCGGCACCTGCTGGCGATCATCAACGATGTGCTCGACCTGTCGAAGATCGAGATCGGCAAGCTGACTCTGGAGGAAACCGATTTCCGCCTCGATGCGATTCTGGATGGCGTCCGCTCGCTGATTGCCGAGCAGGCGCGCAGCAAGGGACTGGCGGTCGAGGTCGACACCGAGCATGTGCCGCTGTGGCTGCGCGGCGACCCGACCCGCTTGCGCCAGGCGCTGCTCAATTACGCCGGCAACGCGCTCAAGTTCACCGAACACGGTCGCATCGCCTTGCGCGCGCGTCTGCTCGAAGCAGCCGGCGAGGCCCTGCTGCTCCGCTTCGAGGTCGAGGATAGCGGCATCGGCATCGCCCCTGAAAACTTGCCGCGCCTGTTCGGTGCTTTCGAACAGGCGGATACCTCGACCACGCGCAAGTACGGCGGCAGCGGCCTCGGCCTGGCCATCACGCGCCGACTGGCGGAATTGATGGGCGGCAGCGCCGGAGCCGACAGTACGCCCGGCCAGGGCAGCACCTTCTGGTTCACCGCCTGCCTGCGGCGCGGTCGCGGCGCACTGCCACTGCTCGCACCCGTCCACAACGCCGAGGATACGCTGCGTCGACATTTCCCTGGTACTCGCCTGCTGCTCGCCGAAGACAATGCACTCAACCGTGAGGTGGTGATCGACCTGTTGCAGAGCCTCGGGCTGCTCGTCGATAGCGCCATCGATGGGCGTGCGGCCGTGCGCATGGCCACGGCAAAGGCCTACGACCTGATCCTGATGGACGTGCAGATGCCGGACATGGATGGTCTCGAAGCGACGCGGGCAATCCGCGCGCTGCCAGGGGGCGCCTCGATACCGATCGTGGCGATGACCGCCAACGTCTTCGACGAAGATCGGCGGGCCTGCACTGCGGCCGGGATGACCGATTTCGTCGGCAAACCGGTGGAACCCGAACAACTGTACGCCACCCTGCGGCGATGCCTGCCGGTGCTGCCTTCCCATCCGACGGCCGCAGCCGCGCCGGCGCCGCGTGCGACGCCCACGCCGGTCGTAGACCAATACGCGACGCTGAGCCGCCTGGCGGCCATCGCCGATCTCGACGCCGCCAGCGGCGTGCGCCTGCTGAACGGCAACGTGGCCAGTTATTGCCGGTTGCTACGCCTCTACGCCGAAAGTTATGGAGAAACGATCGGCGATCTGCGTCGGCAGCTGCGCGGTGACGAGCGCGCCGAGGTGCAGCGCTACGCGCACGCACTCAAGGGCGTATCGGCCAATCTGCGCGTCACCGGCGTGCAGCAGGCCGCTGTCTCCCTCGAAGCGGCACTCGGTTCCGGCAACGCCACCGCCGAAGAGCTCGACGCGCTTGCCGTGCAACTCGCCGCGCGCTACGCGACGATCTGCAGTGCGCTCATCACCGCCCTGGAACCGCCACCGGAAGCGACAGACACGCCGCCTGCAGAAGTCGATTGGGCAGGCGCGCGCCGCCTGCTGGGAGAGATCGAAGCGCTGCTCGCCGGCTCCCATCTGCGTGCCCATCAACTGGTCGATGAGAACGCCGCGCTACTGCACAGTGCGCTCGGCGATTTTGGTGCCGAGCTCGAACGACAGGTCCGCCAGTTCCGTTATCCCGAGGCCCTGGAGATCCTGCAACGCGCCCGCAGCCAGCACCCGGAACTCGCGCCCTGACACTCGAGCAACCGACCAGGCGTTCGCCCCGATCGTCGGTAAACTGCCCGCACATTCGGGATAAAATCGCCGCTTTCCTTGGGTGAAAGCGGCGCATGCCAACCGGAATCATAGAATCGCTGGACCATGAGGCACGCGGGGTGACGCGGCTCGATGGCAAGACGGTTTTCGTCGAGGGCGCGCTACCCGGCGAACGCGTCGAATATGCCAGCTATCGCCGCAAGCCGAGTTATGAACTGGCCCGCACGCTGCGCATCCTGAACCCTTCGCCGGAGCGGGTCACGCCGCGCTGCCCGCACTTTGCGGTCTGCGGCGGTTGCAGCATGCAACATCTCGACGCGGCGGCGCAGGTCGCGGCCAAGCAGCGTTTGCTGGAGGACAATCTCTGGCATCTCGGCCGCATCAAGGCCGAGCAACTCTACGCCCCGATTCACGGGCAACCCTGGGCTTACCGCTATCGCGCCCGTCTCTCGGTACGTTTCGTGCTGAAAAAGGGGGGCGTGCTGGTCGGTTTTCACGAGAAGAAGAGCAGCTACGTCGCCGACATGCAGCAGTGCGAAATCCTGCCGCCGCATCTCTCGGCGATGCTCCTCCCGCTGCGTGAACTGGTTGGCCGGATGTCGATCCGCGATCGCCTGCCACAGATCGAAGTGGCGGTCGGCGAACGGATGACGGCGCTGGTGTTGCGCATCCTGGAGGGGCTCAGTCCGGCTGACGAGGTCCTGCTGCGCGAGTTTGCCGACCGCCACGCGGTGGTCTTCTACCTGCAGCCGCAGGGGCCGGCCACGGCCTACCGGTTTTATCCGCTGGCCGGTCCGCAACTGTCTTATCTCCTCCCGGAGTTCGCCGTCGAGCATGCCTTCTCGCCGACCGAGTTCACCCAGGTCAATCACGCGATCAACCGCGTGCTGGTACGACGGGCAATGACGCTGCTCGCGCCGCAACCGGGCGAGCGCATCGCGGACATGTTCTGTGGTCTGGGGAACTTCACCCTGCCGATCGCGCGCGCGGGCGCGCGCGTGGTCGGTGTCGAAGGCAGTCCCGAACTGGTTCGCCGCGCCACCGGGAACGCGCTGGCGAACGGTCTGGGCGATCGGACCGAATATCGGGTCGCCAATCTCTTCGAAACGACGCCGGAAACGCTGGCGGCCCTGGGTCGCTTCGACCGGATGCTGATCGACCCACCGCGCGAAGGCGCTCTGGAACTGATCAAGTCACTGGACGCCGAGCGCCCGCAGCGCATCGTCTACATCTCGTGCAGCCCGGCCACGCTGGCACGCGACGCGGCGATTCTGGTCACGCAGAAGGACTACCGCCTGCGTGGCGCCGGCGTGGTGAACATGTTCCCCCATACCTCGCACGTCGAGTCGATCGCCCTGTTCGAACGTCACCCCTCGCCCTGAGCATCCACCCACCGCGGCAATTGCACCACGCAGGACGGCCGGCAACGATTTTCTCCCGATAGATCCACTATGCTGAAAGTTCTTTATGATCTGTGCTTTCAGACCGGGCCACGGAAATCCGACGATGACCGCCGACAGCAGAGAAGAACGCGCTCCGAGGCAGGAGGCCGAGGGACGCGGCACGACCGAAATAGCGGCCGAGCGGAGCGTACCTCTCGACGAGGTCAAGCTGGCCATCGGCGATTCCTTCCAGGTCCAGCCACAGACCGATCTGACGCAAAGCCGGTACTACGTCAAGCTGATCGGCTATCTCAAAGGCAAGAGCGTTGTGACCACGATTCCGGAAGCAGACGGAAAACTGTGTTACCTGCGCGACGGGCAGACCCTGGTCGTACGCTTTTTCGCCGGCAAGAACGCCTATGCCTTCACTGCCAATGTGCTGCGTTCGTCGAGCATCCCTTTTCCGCACATGTATCTCAACTATCCGCCGCAGGTGCGTGGTCTGGTGGTACGCGCCGGCGAGAGAGCCCCGGTGCGGATCATCTGCGCCATCGACATGCCGCAAGGGACGAGCACGATTGCCGCGGCGGGCCTGATGACCAACCTCAGTGTCGGCGGCGCCTTGCTGGCAACCAAGACGGCGCTGGGAAAGAAAGGCGCGCTCCTGTCCGTCAAGTTTCGCCTGCATGTCAGGGGGATCGAGGTGCTGATGGCGATTGATGCGACGATTCGCTCACAATCGCAGGATGCGTCCGGGGAATTCCTCCAGGGCGTCGAGTTCGCCGGACTGCCCGATGCCACGGCCATTGCGCTGACTGCGTTCGTCTATCAGACCCTGGCGGAGGCGTCGCGCTGACGACTTCGGCAGCGCCGGTGCTGTTGACCGTGTCGGCCCGAGGCCAGAACTGGCGCGCCAGCGAAGCCTTCCTATGAGTGATTCACCCTTCGATCAGGAGGTGACCCTCAGGCTGGAGTTGAGCCGGAGCGACTCCCGGATGGCCGTCGGCCTCTGCGTGCTGTCGGCGTCGACCGGCGCACTGCGGCACCTCAGGCGGCAGTTCCTGCACCCCGGGGAATTGCTCCTGGCGGCGGCGATGCCGGTGCAGAAACGTGCCGACGATTTCCTGCGCGGACGTTATGCCTGCAAGCGCGCGATCGCCGCCCTGCATCCGGATGTCGACCCGACCGGGGTGCACATCGGCATGGGCGTATTTCGCCAGCCGGTGCTGCAGGCGCCCAATACGCTGGGATTGCAGGTCAGCGTCAGCCACAGCGGTGCGATTGGGGCGGCGCTGGCGTTCGCGGAAGGGCATCCGATGGCGCTCGACGTCGAGCAGTATGATGCCGAGCGTGCGCGCGTCATCGAGAGCTCGCTGACCGCGCACGAAGTCACGCTCGCGGCGCAGATGCGGCTGCCCCGCCTGCAGGCGTATACCCTGCTCTGGACGATGAAGGAAGCCTTGTCCAAGGTGCTCAAATGCGGCTTGACCAGCCCCTTCCACGTCCTCGAAGTGGCCGCCGTCGAGCACGCCGGCGCCGGCCTCGCCGCCTGCTTCCGGCATTTCACCCAGTATCGTGCGATCGCCTTCTCACTCGCTGAGAACGCCTGCGCCATCGTGCTGCCGCGGGAAAGCCGCGGCCTCGCCGTTGAGACCTTGCAGGCGGCCTTTGCCGCCAGCGCCGCGAAGCGCGAGGCCAATGCCGTTCTCCGATCCCTCACCGAATGAGCCGACTGCCACGAATTGCCCTTGCTGCATTTGCTTGAGATAGACTGGCCGATCGAGCACCTCGCCGTCCTGACCGAAACCATACTCGCCATACAGGCCCCGCCAGCCCCGGTAGGCGCGCAACGCCGACCCGACCGCTGCCGGCAAGGTCGTCCCGGCGCGCTCCCAGGCCTGGGCCAGGAGTCGCACCGCCTCGTAGCCCTCGCTGGCCCAGTTGTCCGGCGGCATGCCATAACGCGCCAGGTAGTTGCGCGCAAACTCCACCGCCATGGCGGCAGGCGCCGTGCCGTCGGCCGGCAACAGCGAAGCCACCACCACGTCGCGCGCCTGCCCCCCGGAGGCTTCCCATAAGCGGGGTGAGGCCATCGCGTCCGAACCGATGATCAACTGGTCGATGCCGCGCATGCGGATTTCCCTGATCAGTGCGCCGGCGCGCGGCAACGCATCGGCGATCAGGATCGCGTCGTACTGGTAATTGCCCAGATTGCTGACCAGGGCGGAAAAATCGTCTTCGCCGGGCGCATAGGACTGCATCGTCGCAATCGACAGGGCATGTTCGCGATCCTCGACGTTCGGGTTGCTCGCCCTCAGACGGTCGCGGAAAATGGCCGCCAGGGTATTGCCGTAGGGGGTGCGCGGATACAGCAGGGCAATGCGTCCGGCGCCGCGATTGCGACAATAAGCGACCAGTGCGCCGGCAAGCTGCTTGTCGTCGGGGATGGAGCGAAACACATTCCGGAAACCATGCCCGGTCAGGCGCGGATCGCTCACCGTCGACGCCAGATACAGCAGCTTGTTGTTGTCGTAGGTGAGCGAGGCCGAGATGGCCTGCTCGGCGCTGCGGTGGCCGACCACCGCCACGATCGCCACCTGGCGCGCCAGTTCGTACTGGACCTTGTCCGATTCCTGCCCATCGCGCTCGAAAAACCGGCTCAGCCTGATCGGCCGCGCACTGCGACCACTCCGTTCGGGATCTTGTGCCACCCCGCCGCGCGCGTTGATTTCTTCGACCGCCAACTGCACACCGCGAAAGAATCCGTCGTCCTGGTTGTCCCAGACCGCCGCCAGGTCGATCGGGCCGGTGCTTTCCAGTGAATGGCTGGTGCGCGCCGCGCTGGTGTGGATGTAGAAGGCACTTCGCTCGGAGAAGAAGTAATAACCCACGCCGACCACCAGCGCAAACAGCATCAGGAAGCGCACCTGCACCGTCGTGTCCTTGCGCACCATGGCCAGCAGCAGCAGCAAGGTCAGCAGGCTGACGACATTGAACGCCCAGAACAGGAAGGTGGTCCGCATGCGCCGGCCTATTTCTCGGAATTGAGAATCAGCGGCAAACCGCCCGGACCGTTGCCGATCACCACCACCTTCGCGTTCGGCGACGCCGCGAGATCCCTGGTGGCCTCGACGCCGCGCCACTTGAGCATGTTCGGGCTCAGCGACTTGTCGATGATCTGGTTGTAGGCGGCGTAACCCCTGGCCTCGATTTCCTTGCGGATCGCTTCCTGGCGGGCGCCAGCGATCTTGAAGGTGAAGGCCTCGGCAATGTGCTTCTGCTGGATCTTTTCCTGAATCGACTTCTGCACCGACGGTGGCAGTTCGATGCTTTCGACGATCACATCGTTGATCACCACGTAGTTGGAAACCAGTTCATCGATCGCCTTGACCACCACCTGCGTCACCGCCAGATCACTGGTGGTATACAGCGACTCGGCAGTCAGCCGGCTCACTTCCGTGCGCAGCACCGACTCCACTTCGGGAAGTACCAGCACCTCGGCATAATTCCTGCCGACGCGCTTGTGCAGCATCCCCAGCAACTCGTATTCCGGGTAGTAGCGCACCGACACCTTCACCCTCGCCGACAGGCCCTCACTGGTGAGCAGGTCGAGCGTCATCTTGCTTTCCTGGATGCGCACGTTGTAGACCACCATCTCATCCCACGGAAAGATGATCTGCAGACCTTCGCCATAGACGACATCGGTCACCGTGCCCTGGAAGAAGCGGCGAAAATGCACGCCGCCCTCTCCCGAGTGGATGGTGATGAAGATCTGGGGAATGAAGTAGATGAAGACGAACAGCCCCAACAGCGATATGACGATCAGCTGCGGCATTATTTTACGCATGTGACTTGATGATCCAGATCATGAGAGTGCCGGCAGCGACGGAAAAGCCGGGCCCGGACGAGCGGGCCGCGATCGTTCAGCTCAGACGCTGGCTTCGGACTTTTCCGCCACCTCGGGCTGCGCTGCCGTTTTCAGCTTGGCCGCCTTCTCCTTGCCGAGATGCAGGAAAGCGAGGAATTCATCCTTGGCCGCACCGGTGTCGAAATCGCTGATGCTGCCGCCGCGCTCGAAATGCTGCGCAAACACCTTGCCGACGGCATAGGTCGAGGCGCCCGACAGGATCACCATCGAGGCCGAACCCAGTGTCCAGCCGACCACCGGTATCCAGCGCACCAGGCTGGCCACCGGCCAGGCCGCAAAGGCCGGCAAGGCACCGCCCACCAGCGCCGACACCAGCGGGCCGGTATCGCGTTTTGAAAAAGGCGTCTGGTACAGTTCGGCCAGACGACGCAGCATGCGCAATTGCACGGCCGTCACACCGATGAAGTCGACAAGGGGAATCGGCACCACCCCCACCCCCATCGCCAACAGCATATCCTTGTGGATGATGCGCTCGGCATCGACTATCCGGCTGCTGGCAACGACGGGCGGCGCATCCGCCACCTGCCCGTCCTCGGCACCCGCTGGCGCGCCCGCAACCGCAATGCTACTGTCTGTCGTCATGATTACCGCTCCTCTGAATGAAAAACATGCCCGCCAGGACGGTGCGCTGGCCTGCTGCCAGCCGCCTGTCCCGCCAGGGCGGAAGAAAATTGCGGCGAAGGCGTTGTCTTGCCGGCCGCGTCGATCTGCCAACGATTTTGCCTTATAACAGATTCATTATTGATGCACACTCAAATTGCGTTGCCGGCCGATCCCTCCCGGGATGCCGGTGCGGCGTGCGCATCGCCGACCACGGCCCCGCCGTCGAGCTTGACGAGGCGGTCGGCATGCCCCCAGTAGGCGTCGTCATGGGTGACGGCAATCACCGTCTTGCCGCGTTGCTTGAGTTCGGGCAGGATGACTTCGTAGAATTGGCGCCGGAAACGCTGATCCTGGTCGGCTGCCCATTCGTCGAAGACATAGATCTGCCGGTCCTCGATGAGCGCGATGATCAACGCCAGACGCTTGCGCTGGCCGGTCGATAGCTTGAGCGTCGAGAACGCGCCATCGGCAAAGCTGACCTTCTGCTCCAGTCCGAGGTCGTGGATCAGGGCGTTGATGCGCGCCGCGTCGACGTCGTGATAGCCGTAGAAGCGGTCGAAGAGATGAAAGTCGGTAAAGATTGCCGAGTACATCTCGCGCAGCGCGAATACGCTGGCCTGGTTGACCGCCACGCCATCGACGGTAATGGCTCCGGCATCCGGGCGGTACAGGCCGGTCAGCAGCTTCAGCAGCGTGGACTTGCCGCTGCCGTTGCCGCCGGTCAGGAACAGGATCTCGCCGCGCTGCACCTCCAGATTGAGCGGGCCCACCGAAAAAGCCTTCTCCCCGGACTGGTCCTGATACGCAAAGTGCATGTCCCTGGCAGAGATCGTCTGAAAGCCGGGAAATAGCTCCAGCGTCTCCGGGCGCAGTTCGACCGCCGCGTCGAGCTGCGCCTCAAGCGCCGCCATGTTCTTGAGCGCGGCATTGGAGCGGGCAAAGACGGGGATGATTTCGACGAAGCCGGACAGGTAGCCGACGATGAACAGCACCACCGAGGTGCTCTCCATGACCTGGCGGCTGTAGGTGTCGATGAACCGCGGCAGCATGAAGACCACCACCGCCAGGATGATATAGAACGAGGCCTGCATGACGATGCGGAAACGGATGTACTGGACCGCCGTCTTCATGCTCAGGGCACGCGCGTCCTGCACCGCGGCGTTGAAGGTGGCGAACAGATCTTCGCACTTGGCGTGGTTGATCTTGATTTCCTTGAAACCCTCGATCATGTCGGCCATGTAACCCGACTGGCGACCCTCGCGGACGATCAACTCTTCGAGCTGCTGCTTGTTGGTGCTGTCGCGCATGTAGCGCAGGAAGATCAGCAACCCGACTCCGGCCATCACTACCAGAAAGGCCGCGGCTGAAATGATGAACAGGTAGATCGAACAAAACACCAGCATCATCAGCGACTGCATGCCGTAGATCACGCTGTCGGAGGACTGCAGGATCTGGCTGATGTTGCGTGCGGTCTTGGCGATCACTTCGCTGGGGTTGAGCGCTTCGATCGTGCTCAGGCTGGCGTTCTGGATTTTCTCGTAGATGCGCAGGCGCTGCTTGCTCATCGCCAGTTCCATCACCTGTTTGCCGCGATTCTCGGAAATGTCCTTCGAATACAGGTAGAGCACCAGACCGACCACGAACAGGATGAAGTCGCGCGTGGCGACGGTTTCGGAATGGACCGCCATGGCACCCGCATTGATCAGGCCGACCAGCGCGCCGTTTGCCGCGCCCGACACCACCGCCATCAGGATGATGAGCTTGAACGCTTTCGACGACTCGCTCTTGAATAACTTGATCAATTCCATGCCAGGCTGGTCCGGTGGTTTTCTGGTAATCGTCCGGCGGCGTCAACGCCACCAGAAGTCGCCGCTGCCGGCTTCGCGGTCGATGGCTTCGAGCATGGCGCGGTCAATCTGGCCGACCGAGTCGACGATATGCCTGACACCAGTCTCCTGCATGTCCTTCTTCTGCCAGCTCCACGGCGCCAACGACGGTACCCCGATGAAAGGCACGCGCAGCGCCCGGGCATGCTCGGCGACAAAGTTGACGTCGTCGATGAACAAGGCCTGTTGCGGTTCGACCTGATGGATCTCCTCGATGATTTCGCGTATCCCGGGGCGACAGTCGTTGGTGCACACGTACTGCACGAAGCGCTCGGCATACGTCCCCAGGCCGTCGCGCATGTGCTGTTCGGCAAGCCCACCGTAGCAGAGCAGCGTCACTTCCAGGCCAGCCAGCAGGTCGAGGAACTCCGGGACTTCGGGCCGCATGCCCGACGGATTGTGGCGCAGATACTCGGCGCGGTACTCGAAATAGCTTTCGAGACTTTGCTCGGTGCTCTTGGCCAGGTCCTGCGCGCTCATCGTCGCCTGCACCAACTGGCGGATGTAGGCGACCACTTCGGCACGCGGGCGCGAGAAGGTATGGCGTTCGAGCGCACGCGTATAGTCGATGCGGTAATAGTCGCGGCACAACTGGTACATGATCGGGCTGAAGGTATCCACCAGCAGCGGCCCGTCCAGGTCGATGGCAATCAGCTTGATCGTTTCCATGTCACTTTCTGCGCAGGTTGAGATCGCGCCGGCCCTAGAGGCCCGCACGTCCGGAGTGGTCCCACTGTTGGTGCAGGGCCGGGCTCAAGGACAGGGCACTCGCCGAAAAGCGCCCGACCTGCGCGCCGGCGACCAGGAAGACGCCGTCAATCCGCAACCTGGCGGCGCTGCCGATCTCGAATCTATCACAGGCCAGCAGTTCCAGATAAACTCCTTCGTCCCAATACAGCGGGCGCTGCAGGCTCACCTCCAGCGTCTTGAGCAGATCCACCTGCGCGGCGCGGCGCGCCGCCGGCTCGGGCTGCCCCGGCCCGGTTGCCGAAAAGAGACGCAAGCCCTGGCGTGCCGCCTCGGCCAGGACCACCGAATCGATCATCCGGCCGGGAAAGTCGGTGACGAAGCTGGCAACGCCTGGCGCCAGCAACCAGCAACCCGGCCGGTCGGCGCCGCCCTGCACTTCACTGAGCAGGACATTCGCCTCATTACGCTTGTTGAGCGTGTGCGGGCTGGCCGGCCGCAAACCGGGCGGCGGCGCGCTCGCACCCGAGGGACGCGGTGCGCCGCCGTGCACCGCGAAGCTCGCGCGCACCATCACCCGCCCCTCCTGGCTGACACTGGCCGTGTACTCGTCATGCGCCGATGTCGCCACGACATGCACCAGCGCTTCGGGCTGCTTGCGACAGACCTCGACAAAGTCGAGCGCCAGCGTCGAAACGCATACCGCGGTCTCCGGCGCCAGACCGTAGCGATGCATATGCGCCACCTTGACCGCCTCGCTCATCGCCGCCCCCAGATGCAGACCCGAGATGTGGTCGAGCGGATGGTCGAACAGGAAGGGGTGCGATTGGTCGACCACGACCCTCGCCTTGAGGCTCAGAGGTTCGGACGCTTCGATGCGCAAGGCCTCGCAGAGCACGTTGCGCGCGTCACGCCTGAGCACCTGCGCGGTGATTTCGCTGCCCTGCCGCGCCGGCGGCGTGAATGCCAGCAGGGTCGCGGTCGGGGCTGGCGGGCCGGCCTGCTCGATGTATGCCACCAACGCAGCGATGCTGCTGCAGCACAACAAGGCATCGCCGTCCTGCTGGCGGTCGAGGACGGGAAATTCGCGCGTCAGGGCCGCCGCGAGTTGCAGCAGGAACACCGAGTCGAAACCCCGCGCATGCAGGTCGCCGTCGTCGGCGAAGTCGGCGGCGGGCAGCCCGGATAGTTCGGCGACGCAGGCGACGACCCGTCCGCGCACATCCGTCGCCGCCGGCGGTGCCGGCGGCGACGCGGGCAGGGCGACGAGCGGCGCCGCATCGATCCAGTAGCGTTCCCTGGCAAACGGATAGCTTGGCAGGCTCAGACGGCGCGGAGTGGCGCCCCGATACAGCCGCTGCCAGTCGACAGACAGGCCCCTGGCCCACATCTCCAGCAGCCGCGTGTATTTTCCCCTGGCCAGCCAGTCGTCCACGAGGAGCGACGCACCGTCTTCGTCGGCGAGCAGCGACAACGTTTCCCGGTGGCGCCTGACCTGAGCACGCACGCCACTGCCGAGCGCAGCATCGACGACGAATGCGTGCAGGTGATCGATCAGTTCCGGAAGCGAGGACACGGCCCAGCCGAGCCGCTCATCCATCGCCTCGCGTCCGACCTGCAGCGTATACGCCAGCGACTCCAGCCAGGCGGCGTTGTCGTCGTCAGCCTGCGCTGGCCGCGCACGCAGGCAGGCCAGCAGATTCGCCGCCATTTCCTGCAGACGCTCTTCGTTGCGCGCCGACAGCACGATCAACGCCGGCCGCCCGGTTGCCGGCGGCGCCTCCCGCGCCGGCGGCAGATACTCTTCCAGCAGCACATGCGCGTTCACGCCGCCGAAGCCGAACGAGCTGACGCCGGCGCGGCGCGGTAACTCGCGCCCTTGCGCGTCACGCTGCGCCAGCCATGGCGTGGTTTCCTGGACGACGTAGAAGGGGCTCCCGGCGAGCTCGATGTACGGGCTGATGTGCTCACTGTGCAGGCTCTTGACCAAGGTCCTGTGCCGCATCTGCAACAGAACCTTGATGACGCCGGCGACGCCGGCGGCCAGTTCCAGGTGACCGATATTGCTCTTCACTGAACCGATCCCGCAAAACGCCTGCGCCCCGAGTTCACCGAAGGCACTCTTCAGGCCGTTGATCTCGACCGGGTCACCCAGCCGCGTGCCGGTGCCGTGCGCCTCGATGTAGCCGATGCTGCGCGGGTCGATGCCGGCGCGCGCATAGGTCTCCCTGAGCAGCGCGGCCTGCGCCACCGGATTCGGGGCGGTCAGCGAACTGGCACGCCCGCCGTGATTCTCGGCACAACCGCGGATCAGACCATGGATGGGGTCGCCCGCCCGTTCCGCGTCGGACAGGCGCTTGAGTACCAGCATGCCGACGCCTTCGCCGCGCACATAGCCGTTGGCCTGCGGCGAGAAGGTCCTGCAGCGCCCGTCGGGGCTCAGCATGCCGGCCTTGCTGAAACTGATGTGCGCGTCGGGGGTGACCATGGTGTTGACCCCGCCGACGATCGCCATGTCGCAGCTACCGTCGCGCAGCACCGCCACGCCGCGGTTGAGCGCCACCAGCGAACTGGAGCAGGCAGTTTCGATCGGCTCGCTCGGGCCATGCAGGTTGAGGAAGTAACTCATCCGGTTTGGCCCCATCGAGGCCACCACGGCGGTCGAGCTGAAAGCGTCGTGCGCGCGCGGCGAGCGCGCCAGCAGGCTGCCGTAGCTGCTCGCCCCGGTACCGACGAACAGCGCGGTGCGACTGCCGGACAGGGTTTGTGCGGCATAGCCGGCGTCTTCGATGGCCTTCCAGACATGCGTCATCAACAGCCGTTGCTGCGGATCCATCACTTCCGCTTCGCGCGGCGTGATGCCGAAAAACAACGGGTCGAACTGGTCCACGCCGTCGATGAAGCCGCCCCATTTGACGTTGGTCCGGTTCGCTTCGCGCCCCGGATCACCGTAGACGGCCCGCCAGTCCCAGCGGCTGGCGGGTATCTCGCTGATGCAGTCGCGCCCGGCGAGCAGATTGTCCCAGAACGCATCGACATCGGCAGCCATCGGCAGACAGGCGCTCATGCCGACAATGGCGATCGGCTCGGACGCGGTGTCGACCGGCACCGCGGCAGTCCGCAGTCGACGCCGGCTGCGCGGCGCCGGCTGCGGCTCCGCAATCGGCTGCGGCGGCAGTGCCGCCGGCGTTGCCGGCGCCGCGCCGAAACGCCGCGCGAACACGGCCGGGTGCGCCTCGACCAGATGAGCGGCAAGCGCAACGATGGTCGGGTACTCGAAAAACAGCGTCGGCATCAGATCCAGGTCGAACTCCGAATTGAGCCTGTTGGCCAGTTCGGTGAGGGAAATCGAGTCGAAGCCGTACTCGCTCAGCTCGCTGTCCAGATCGATGTCCGTCGGGTTCACCTTGATCAGCGCGGACACCATCTGCCGCAAGGCTGCGCGCACCTGGCCGTGCAGTTCGCCCGCCGGCGCCTCGACGACGGTGCCGGGCGGCCGCGGCGCAGCCGCCTCGACCGGGCGCGTGCGAAAACCGCTCAGACGCACGCAGACGCGTCCGTCCTGGTCACACAGCGCAATGTCGAGTCCGTCGCCAGCGTTCGCCACGACGGCCCACATCTCGGTGGCGCAGGGAGCGGCGATGTCGACCCGCCTGACCGCGAACGGCAGCATCGCCGCCGCGCCATCCAGCCGGCCGTGGTCGTCGAGCAGCAAGCCGAGACTAGACTGGATTGCCGCGTCGAGCATACCCGGATGCAGCACGAAACCGGCCCCCAGGCTGGGCAGCGAAAGGCGCGCCAGCACTTCCCCGGCCCCCACGTGGAGCGCGGCGATGGCGCGGTGGCCGGGTCCGTAGTCGATGCCCATCCCGGCAAAGGCGCCGTAACACTGCGCGCCGCTCAACTGGCCGCGCACCATCCTTTGCTGTACGGCGGGCAGATCCAGCACCGCCGCCGGCACGCCGCTGGCCAACACTTCGGCCACGCCCTGGCAGTGGATCACCGCTTCCTCCACAGCACTCTGGATCGCGAAGGCGATTCGACCGTCGTTCTGCTCAATCAGGACCACGTCGAGCGGCAGCGGCGTGTCGCCGGCAATGAAGGGACGCGTCCAGACCACATTGTTCAGGACCATGCCCGGGCAATCCTCGAGCGTGTGCGCGACTGCCGCGCGTGCCATCTCCAGGTACGCCGCGCCGGGCAGGACACGTTGCCCCTGCACCTGGTGATCGGCCAGAAACGACTCCTGGCCGCTGAAACGCGAGGTGAAACGCTGCGCGTTGAAATCGGAGGTATTCGCATGCAACAGGGGGTGCAGCAGGGATCCCCCCGCAGCCACCGGCCGGGTCGCGGCGGGCGCCGCCCAGTAGCGCTCCCTGGCGAATGGATAGGTCGGCAGACACAGACGCGGTGGCATGCCGGCGCCGTACAGCCGCTCCCAGCCGACGTTGAGTCCTTTGGTCCACAGTTCGATCAGGCGCATGGTCTTGCCCTTGGCCACCCAGGCATCGATCAGGACCGCGGCATCCTCGTCGGCCGCCAGCACCGACAGCGCCTCCTTGTGACGCTTGACCTGGCCGCGCATGCCGCCGCCGAGCGCGCCACGGGCAACGAAAGCCTGCAGATTGCCGATCAGCTCGGTCACCGTCGTCACGCTCCAGGCGAGCCGTTCCTCCATCGCGTCGCGTCCAAGCTGCAAGGTGCAGGCCAGCGATGCGAGCCAGGCCGGACCAGGCTCGGCGGCGCGGTTCAGGAAGGCCAGGAGATTGGACACGACCTCCAGCAGCCGCTCCTCGTTGCGCGCCGACAGCACGATCAGCGCCGGTCGATCGGTGGCAACAGGCGGCGCCGCCGACGGCAGATATTCTTCCAGCAGCACATGCGCGTTGACCCCGCCGAAGCCGAAGGAACTGACGCCGGCGCGGCGCGGCAGGGGATGGCCCTGTGCATCGCGCTGCGCCAGCCACGGCGCCGTCTGCTGAACGACGTAGAACGGACTGTCGGCAAGGTCGAAATAAGGATTGAGCTGCTCGCTGTGCAGGCTCTTGACCAGCGTCTTGTGCCGCATCTGCAGCAGCACCTTGAGCATGCCCGCGACGCCGGCGGCCAGTTCCAGATGACCGATGTTGCTCTTCACCGAGCCGAGTCCGCAGAACCCCTGCTCGCCCGACTCGCCGAAAGCCGCCTTCAGCCCGGCGATCTCGACCGGGTCACCGAGCCGCGTACCGGTACCGTGCGCCTCGACATAGCTGATCGTGCGCGGGTCGATGCCGGCGCGGCGGTAGGCGTCGCGCAGCAATTCGGCCTGCGCCTGCGGATTCGGTGCCGTCAGTGAGGTGGCGCGCCCACCATGGTTTTCGGCGCAGCCAAGGATCACGCCATGGATGTGGTCGCCCGCCTCCTCTGCGTCTGACAGGCGCTTGAGCACCAGCATGCCGACGCCCTCGCCACGCGCATAGCCGTTGGCCTGTTGCGCGAAAGGCTTGCAGCGCCCGTCCGGGCTCAACATGCCGGCCTTGTTGAAACTGATATGCGCTTCCGGAGTGATGATGGTGTTGATGCCGCCGACGATCGCCAGGTCACAGCTGCCGTCGCGCAGCACGGACACGCCGCGGATGACCGCCACCAGCGAACTCGAACAGGCGGTTTCTATCGGTTCGCTGGGGCCGCGCAGATTGAGCAGGTAGCTCATCCGGTTGGGCCCGATCGACGGTACGCTGGCGGTCGCGCTGTAACCATCCATCGACCGCTGGGCCGCCGAAAACCGGGTGTGATAGCCACTCGCACCGGTGCCGACGAACAGCGCGGTGCGGCTACCGGACAGGCTTTCGGGCGCATGCCCGGCGTCTTCCAGCGCCTTCCAGACGTGCACCATCAACAGGCGCTGCTGCGGATCCATCACTTCGGCCTCGCGCGGCGAGATGCCGAAGAACAGCGGATCGAACTCGTCGATGCCGTCGATGAAGCCGCCCCACCTGACAGTCGACGTGTTCGGCTCGCACGCGGGATCACCGGACAGGGCCTTCCAGTCCCAGCGGTTTTCCGGGATTTCCGAGATACAGTCGCGTTCGGCCACCAGATTGGCCCAGAAGGCATCGAGATCGACGGCCATCGGCATGCAGCCACTGATGCCGACGACGGCGATCGGTGCCGGCGCGCCGGGCAACGGTGCCGGCCGCGCGGCTGCCGGCGGTTGTTCCCGCTGTGTGGGCGGTTGGCGGGTCGGCAGCGTGCGCGGCGCGAAGCGGCGCGCGAACACCGCCGGATGCGCGCCGAGCAGGTAGTCGGCCATCGCCGCAATGCTCGGATACTCGAAGCACAGGGTCGGCGTGAGTTCCAGGTCGTAAGCGTCATTGAGCTTGTTGGCCAGCTCGGTCATCGCCACCGAGTCGTAGCCGTATTCGCTGAGCGCGACGTCCGGCTCGATCACCTCGGGTCCGACCTTGATCAGATCCGCCGCGTGCTGGCGCAGCATGGCGCGCACCCTGTCGCCGAGATCGCACGCCGCTTCCGGCAGGTGCGCCGCCGCGTCGGCTCCGGGCTGCGCGGCCCGGGCATCGAACAGATCGAGCAGCCTGTCGCGCTCGCCGGCGGCGATCAGCACCTGCGCATGGCCGCTGGCGAGCGCCTGGTAAAACGCTGCGATGCCGGATTCGCTGGCCAGCGGGCTCAAACCGAAGCGATCGCGCATCAGCTTCACGCTGGCGGGGTCGGGGCGCATGCCGCCCTCGGCCCACAACGGCCAATTCAGCGCCAGGCTGCGGCCAGCGCGCTCGCCGCGCGCGACCAGGGTATTGCGGTAAGCGACGTAGTGGTCCATGAAGGAATTGGCGCACGCATAGTCGGCTTGACCCGGGTTGCCGGTCACCCCGGCAAGCGAAGAAAAGGCCACGAACAGTTCGAGCGGCAAGGCGCGGCTGGCCAGGTCGAGATTGACCAGTCCGCGCACCTTGGCGGCCAGCACGGCATCCAGGTCGGCACGGCTCTTCTTCAGCAGATAACTGTCACGCAGCACCCCGGCACTGTGCAGGATGCCCGTCAGGCTGCCGAATTCGCGACCGATCGAAGCCAGCATGCGCTCCACCGCCACGGCGTCGGTGACGTCCAACTGGCGATAGACCATCCCGGCGGCGGACACCGGCAGCGACACCGCCGCCGCCCGGCCGCTCAGGATCACGGTGGCACGCGGCGCCTGGCGGAGGATGGCGCGGGCGAAGATCAGGCCGAGGGCACCGGCACCGCCGGTGATGAGGTAGACCCCGTTGTCGCGCCAGGGATGCGCGAGCACGGGGGCCGGCGGCAGTTCGACGTGTTCCAGGACTTGTCGGCGGCCGGCGCGATAGCGCACCTGTGGCACGTGCGGGTGCGCGCTTTCGGTTTGCAGAATCTCGGCGAGATCCTCCGATCCGGAAATCGCGATCAACTGCGTCCGGAGGCGCGGATTTTCCAGTTGCGCGGTCTTCAACATCGCCGCCAGTGCCGCGAAGAGTGCCCCCTCGCCGTCGAGCGGAACCACCACCTGCAGCAGCACATCGCTGCGCGGCTTCTCCCGGAGCAGGCCCTGCAAGACCTCGAAGACACGCCCCGCGGCGGCGGCGAAGCGCGCGCCGCTGTCGACACCCGCGCAGTCGATCACCTCGCAGCGCGCATCGGTGACGCTTCCCGCGCCACAGCACAACACCAGCTGCCGGCCGGGGTCGCAGGCCTCGCCGGAACTGGCCGGCGCCTGCTCGCGCCAGCAGGGGTGCAGCAGCACGACGCCGTCGAGTGCGCCGGGCGGCGCCGTGACGGCGGCGTGTTCCGCTGCCGTCGCGGTCGCTGCCGGGAGCGTGGCGCCGGTGCCGGGAATCCAGTAGCGCGCGCGCGCAAACGGATAGACCGGCAGGCTGATGCGCGCCGGCGGCGGCCCGCCGTACAGCCGCCGCCAATCGAGCGGCATACCCTGCACCCACAGTTCCAGCAGTTTGTCGTACTTGCGCTTGTCAACCCACGCCGCGATCGCCCCCTGCAGATCCTCGTCACGGAAGGCCGACAACGCCCCCTTGCCGGCCTTGATGTTGCCCCTGAACCAGGCGCCCGTGGCGTCGCTCCCATCTAGAAACTGGCGCAGGCCGAAACGCAATTCGGCGAGCGATGAAACCACCAGGCCGAATCGCTCGTCCATCGCCTCGCGACCAAGCTGCAAGGTGTAGGCGAGTGCTCGCAGCCGCGGCTGTTCAGTTTCCAGATGGTCCAGCAGTTTGCGGGCAAGTTGGGCGAGTTGCTCCGTCGTGCGGGCCGACAGCACCACCACGACGGCGCCGCCATCACCATCATCGCCGGCGGCGGCCGGCGGCGCGGCGACGTATTCCTCGATGATCAGGTGGGCATTCGATCCTCCGGCACCGAAGGAACTGACGCCGGCGCGCAACGGCACCTCGACCAGCGCACCGTCTATCGCGATGCGCGGACGCTGCCATGGACCCAGGTGCTGCTGCACCACGAACGGTGTGCTGTCGAAATCGATGTTGGCGTTGAGCGTGGCCGCATGCAACGACGGCACCAATTGGCGGTGCTTGAGCTGCAGCAGCACCTTGGTCACGCCGGCAACGCCGGCCGCGCTTTCGCAGTGACCGATGTTCGACTTGACCGACCCGATGGCGCAAAATCCGGTATCGGCCGTGTCGTCGCGGAAGCTGCTGCTCAGACCGGCGATCTCGATCGGATCTCCCAGCGCGGTGCCGGTGCCGTGCGCTTCGACGTAGCTGACGGTGCGCGGGGAGATGCCGGCCCTGGCGTAGGCGCGGGCGATGACGCCGGCCTGGGCCTGCGGATTCGGCACGGTATAGGCATTGGTCTTGCCGCCATGGTTGATGGCGCTTCCCCTGACGACGCCGTAGATGTGGTCGCCATCGGCGATGGCCTGCGTCAGCGGCTTGAGCAGCAGCACACCGACGCCTTCGCTCGGTACATAGCCGTCGCCGCCTTCACCGAAACTCCGGCAGCGGCCCTGGCTCGACGCAAACCGGCCTTGCCCCAGCGCCAGATACTTGTTCGGATGCAGCGTCAGGTTCACGCCGCCGGCGATGGCCATCGAGCAATCGCCCTGCTGCAAGGCCTGGCAGGCCAGATGGATCGCGGTCAAGGACGACGAGCACATGCTGTCGACCGCCATGCTCGGACCGTCCAGGTCGAAGAAATACGAAACCCGGTTGGCAATCGAGGACGGGCTGCCGGACAAGGCCATCGGCCTGCCCAGAGCGGTCTGTTCGGCGCCGTAGAGCTGGTACTCCTCGTACATCACGCCGACGTAGACCCCGACGCTGTGGCCAGACTCGGTCAGGCTGTGGCGGGTGTAGCCGGCGTCTTCGATGGCATGGTAGGCCCCTTCGAGGAACAGGCGCTCCTGCGGGTCGATGATCTCGGCGTCGCGCGGCGAGATGTTGAAGAAGAGCGGATCGAACTGATCGACGCCGTCCAGGAAGCCGCCCCATTTGCTGTTGGTCGCCCCCTGCCGGCTCCTGTCCGGGTGGTAGTACCGGCTGTGATCCCAGCGCTCGGCCGGAATCTCGGTGATGCAATCGACGCCGTCGCGCAAGTTGGCCCAGAATTGCTCCAGGCTGGCGGCCATCGGATAGCGCCCCGACAGACCGATGATGGCCACATCGAGAACCCCGCCGGAAGAGACCGGAGGGGCGGTACGCTCGACGCCGATCAACGGCACTGCGGCAGACCCCGCGGCGGCAGCCACGGCAGCACTGTCGGGGGCACCGAAAAGCGTGCGCAGGCGACCCGCGTGCGCGGTGACGAAGTAGTCGGCGAGTTCATCGAGGTGCTTGTGCTCGAAGAACAGGGTCTTCGACAGGGCGCCGAAGGTTTTTTCCAGCTCGCTCGTCAGCTTGATGACCATCACCGAATCGAGCCCGTATTCTTCAAGCGGAGTGTCCACCGCGATTCGCTCGGCAGCCAGCCGGGTGGCCCTGGCCAGCAAGCCCTTAAGGTAGCGGCCGGTGCGCTCCTTCAGCGCGGCGTCGGTCGAGCTGTCCGCAGCCGGCGCCAGACCCTGTGCGGTGGTCAGGCGGCGCGCGGCAAAGCCGAGCAGGCGGGCGCAGACTTGCCCGTCGGCGTCGCACAGGGTGATGTCCAGTTTTTGCATCTGCTCGCCGGCGTGGCTATCGCCACTCGCCGCGACCCACGCCCACACCGCCGCCGCACACGGCGCCAGAATCTCCACGCGCGCCAGCGCGAACGGCAGCATCGCCGTCGGCGCGGCGAGCGCGCCCCCGGCGTCGAGCAGCAGGGCCAGGCTCGCCTGCAGCGCCGAATCCACCAGGCCAGGCGGCAGCACAAAGGCGTCAGCGGTGGCCGGCAAGTCCAGCCGCGCGAGCGCTTCGCCGCTGCCGGCATAGACCGTCTGGAGGCCGCGATGCGCGGGACCGTAGGCAATTCCCAGCGTCGCGAACGCCGCATAACATTGTTCGGCGCTGAACCGGGCGCGCGTCATCCTGGCCTGCAGGACCGACAGGTCGAGTGTGGCGGCGGGCGGCGGCGCCGCGATTTGCGCCCGACCATGGCTGTGGAGCGCGGCATCGCTGTAGATCCGGAAGGCAATGCTGCCGTCCGGCTGCCGGCTCAGGCCGACATGCAGACCGGCCGGCTGGCCTTCCTCGACGACGAAGGGGCGCTCCCAGACGACGTTGCCGAGGACGATACGCGCGTCCTGAACCCGAGTCGCCCGGGTAACGGCGACGCGCGCCATTTCGAGATAGGCGACGCCAGGCAAGACGCGCCGTCCCTGTACCAGATGGTCGGCCAGAAACGATTCGCCGCCGCTGAACGTGGAGGAAAAGCGCAGGCCGTCGAGGTCCGAGCTGTTGGTGTGCACCAGGGGATGCAGGAACGGCGCCGCCGCGTCCGTCCGGGGTTCTGCACGAGCAATCCAGTAGTGCTCCGCAGCGAAGGGGTAGGTCGGCAGGCTGATACGGCGCGCCCCGGCATGGATGCCGAAGTCTGACCAGTCGAAATTGGCACCCTGCACCCACCGCGGCAGCAGTTTGTCGTATCGTCCCTGCGCCGCCCAGGCCGCCAAGCTGCGCCGCATTTCGCTGTCGCCGTCACTAGCGGCCAGCGCGTCGCGCTTGCCGCTCAGCTGACCGTGGTACACCGCGTCGCTGCCGCCATGCAGATAGGCGCGCAGATGCTCCTGCACGCCGGCCAGGGAATCGGCAACCAGCGCCAGCCGATGATCCATCGCCACCCGCCCGACCTGCAGGGTGAACGCCAGGTCCGCCAGGCGGGTATCCGGATGCGTCTCCAGGAAGCTCAGCAGATTCTGCGTCAGCACGCGCAAGCGTTCGTCATTCTTCGCCGAGAGGACGATCGCCTGCGGACCGGCAGCGGCAGCGGCGCGCTCCGGTACGACGAATTCCTCCAGCACCACGTGCGCGTTCGCGCCACCGGCGCCAAACGAGCTGATACCGGCGCGGCGCGGATATTCGCGGCCCTCGATCAGCGGGCGCGGCCAGGGCCCCAACGCGCGTTGCAGGGTGAATGGGCTGTTCGCGAAATCGATCTCCGGGTTCAGCGAGTCCGCGTGCAGCGACGGCGCCAGTTGCGCATGCCTGAACTGCATCAGCACCTTGGTGATGCCGGCCAGGCCGGCGGCGCTTTCGCAATGGCCGATATTCGACTTGACCGAGCCGACCGCGCAGAACTGCCGGTCCTCGGTCGAGGCACGAAAGGCGCGGGTCAGGCCGGCGATCTCGATCGGATCGCCGAGCGCGGTGCCGGTGCCGTGCGCTTCGATGTAACTGATGGTGCGCGGCGCGACATCGGCCCGTGCACAGGCTTCACTGACGACGCGCGCCTGCGCGACGGGGCTCGGCACGGTGTAACTGTGGGTCTTGCCGCCGGCGTTGATGGCGCTGCCCCGGACAATCCCATAGACCTGGTCGCCAGCGGCCAGGGCATCCGCCAGCGGCTTGAGCACGAGCGCACCAACGCCTTCGCCGTCAATGAAACCATCGGCCTGCGCACCGAACGACTTGCACTCGTCGGACGGCGAGAGCATCACCATTTCGGACAGCGTCACAAAGTGCTGCGGGTCAAGGATCAGGTTGACGCCACCGGCGATCGCGCAATCGCTCATGCCGCTGTTGATGCTTTCGATGGCCAGGTGCAGGGCCGTCAGTGACGACGAGCAGGCGGTGTCGACCGACAGGCTGGGCCCGGTCAGGTTCAGCAGATAGGAAACCCGGTTGGCCACCGACCAGAATGCGGCACCGGTCGGGTAACGCCCGTTCATCACCCCGACAAACACCCCGACCTTGCGTTGCCCGCCGAGGCTCTGGGGGGTGTAGCCGGCATCCTCGATGGCACTGTAGGCCTGCAGCAGGAAGAGCCGCTCCTGTGGATCCATGCGCTCGGCCTCGGCCGGCGAAAGGTGGAAAAACAGCGGGTCGAAATGTCCGACATCATCCAGGAAGCCACCGAACCTGCTGTACATGGCGCCGCTCTTGCCCGGCTCGGGATCGAAATAGTCACGCCAGTTCCAGCGCTCGGCAGGGATCTCGGTGATGCAGTTCCTGCCCTCGCGGAGGTTCTGCCAGAAGCGCTCGACGTTCCCGGCCTGCGGATAGCGGCCCGCCAGGCCGATGATGGCGATGTCCTGCGAGCGCGCGGCGGACCGGACGCCGGCGACCGGCGCCACCGCCGCGGCGACTGGCGGTGGCGGGAGCGATGGTGGCGGGAGCGGCGAGGACGCCGGCGGTAGCCGCGGCGTGGCCACGTCGAGCAGCGCGGCGAGCGCCGCCGGCTGCGTCGCCAGCAGGTGCTCGATCAGCCCGTCGATGCTCTGTACTTCAAAGAACAGCGTGCTGCTGATATCCGGGAGGACGCTGCGCAATCGGCTGGTCAGCTGCACCACCAGGATCGAATCGATCCCGTAGCGTTCCAGCGGCTCGCAGGCTTCGATCTCGCTGGCCGGAATGCGGATGGTCTCGCCGACCAGTTCCCTGAAATAACTGCGTGCCTTGTCGCGCACCAGGTCGCCAGTGGGCGGCGGCGCCGCTTCGGCAGGCTTCTGTTCAGCCTGCCCGGACGGCGCGCGCAACGGTTCTCCGGAGGATTCCGGGATGAACGGCGTGGCCTGTCGCACCACGCCGTCGCTTTCCGCCACGATGATCTGCTGGCCCATGCCGTGCGCGGCAGCAGCCGGGAAAGCGACCAGGCCGAAACCTTCGTCCTCGAGCACGGATTTCCAGGACTGCGGGGACAGACCGGGCGACCCGGGTATGCGCAGCGCTGCGTCGTCGTACAGCCACCAGCCTTCGAGCAGACCGAAGGTCAGATGACTGAACAGCACGTTGTCACTCAATTCGTTGAGCAGCAGCACGCCGTTGCGGCGCAGCGCGGCCTTCGCGTTGCGCAGCGTCGTGCGGATGTTGCGCGTGGCGTGCAGCACATTGCTGGCAATCACCACGTCGAAGGCTCCGGCCGCGATCTGCTGAGCGGCGATCGGCTGCCCGACATCGAATCGCTGATAACTCAGGTAAGGGTTGCCGGGGCCGTATTCGCGCTGCGCATGCATCAGGAAGGCCTTCGACAGATCGGTGTAGCAGTATTCGTCGAGGTGATCCCGATACCGCGACAGCTTCGCGAAGACCTGCGCACTGGTGCCGCCGGTACCAGCCCCGATTTCGAGGATGCGGATGCGCGCCTTGGGGTCCTGCGCCAGCCTTTGCCCGAGATAAGCGAGCAGCACGTCCGACAGGACGGCGTTGAAGTAGTCGGCCACCAGATTGTTCTTGTAGATGCCCTCGACCAGCCTGAGCGAGGAATCGGGAAACATCGCGTCGGTAGCCAGGTGTTTCTGGTTGAGGATGTCGGGCAGGGCACGCAACATGGTGTCGACCAGCAGCACCTGGGCACGGCGGTTCGCGTCCTGCAGCCATGGTGCTTTTGCGTGTTCCCAGTCGGCCCATGCGGCAGCGCCGTCGATACTCCGCAGCGCAACGGCGGAAGTGTCGATCCAGCCATGCCGCATCAACACCACCAGGCTCTCATCGAACCAGCGCGCGTACAGCGGCGGCAACCGTGCCTTCATCGCGGCAATGCCCTGGCCGGCAAACAGGCCGATCTCCCGCAGTTGCGCGAACAGCAGGCGCGCCAGCAGGACATCCAGGTCGCTCATCTGCGCCCCCACCGTGGCACGCAGTTCATCGACCAGGACTTGTTGCGGAGGAAGCGCCGGCCCGAGCTGGCCGAGGCATGAGGGCAAGGTTTGCGGATAGACGCTGACGCTTTGTTGGCTGTTTATCCCATCGACCGCCGTCAGGCGGGTGCTCCGGACCAGCGCGAGTTGACCGGCGCCGCCGCCGAGCAACGTTTCCAGCGCGGCCATGGCCACGGGTGCCTCGATCGACGCCAGGCCAGCCTGGGCCATACGTTGCTGGTACTGCTCGCCGGCCACGATGCCGACCCGGCCCCAGTATCCCCAGTTCATCACTTTCACCGGCGTACTGCCGTGCTGTCCCAGGTAGCAGGCAAACGCATCCTTGAACGTGCAGCCGGCGGCATAATTGCTCTGTCCCGGCATTCTGGCGAACGACTGGATCGACGAGAAGAACAGCACGAAGTCGAGCCGGCTGGGGCCGAACACCTCGCCAATGCGCACGCTGATCGCGGCCTTGGCGCGGTAAGCGGCGAGGAAGCGTTGCTCGTCCATCCTCGCCAGGCTCTGGTCGAGCAACACGATGGCCGAGTGCACGACCCCGTGCACCGGCCCGAAGGCGCGTTCGATCTGCGCGCGCGCGGCGGCCAGCGCGGCATAGTCGGTCGCGTCGGCACTGACGTAGTGCACCGCGCCACCGAAGGCGTCGATGCGGGCCTGCAGTGCCGCGTCCGGCCTGGAACGGCCGATCCAGATCACGCTCGCCTGGTAGCGACGCACCACGTAGTCGGTCCACACCGCGCCCACGCCACCAGCGCCGCCGATCACCACATAGACGCCGCCCTGCCGGTAGCCGGTCGCGCCCGGATCCGTCGACGACAGCGGCACCAGTTGCCGACGGTGCCATTGCCGCCGCCGCCACACCCAGGCGTCGCCGCGCGCATCGAACGGCAGGCCGAAGATGGCTTCCAGTGGCCATTCCACACCGATCTCGACGTCGGCGATGCGTACCAGCCAGTTCGGATACTCCTTGGCCAGCGAACCGAAGAGGCCATGCAGGGCGGCGTCGGCCGGCAAAACGGGGTCCGAGCCGGCGATCGGCTGGCACTGACTGGTGATCAGCGTCCAGTGCAGGCCGCGGGCGTCGTGGCCGGCGCCCAGCAGGGCCTTGATCAGGCGGAAGGCGCGCAACACGCCATGCTCCTGCCACCCCGGCTGCTCCGCTGTCGCCGCAGCGCCGCCCACCCACAGCAGGTGGTCGAAAGTGTCCAACGCCGCCAGCCGCGCGGCGATCTGCGCGACGCTGTCGTCAATGCCCAGTTCCAGCACCTGCGGCGCGAACCGCTGCAACTGCCGCAACACGGCCGGTGAGGCCCCAATCACCAGCATCCGGCCGGTCAGCGATGGCGCCGGTGGCAACTCCTGCGCATCCCAAACCGGCTGCAGCAGCACCGACAGCGCGGCTGCGGCCGGCGCGCCGGTCTCCAGCACGCGCGCACTATAGCCGAGCATGCGCACGCACACCTGGCCGCGCTCATCGCACAGGTCGATATCGTATTTGTCCAGCGTCTGCGTGGCATTGCGCCTGATGACCGCGGACATCGCCGGCGCGCATGGCGCGAACACCTCCAGCGTCTGCAAGGCGAACGGCAGCGCCGTCTGGCGCTGCTCCGGCAGCAATGCCACCGCGGCCTGGATCGCCGCATCGAGCAGGCTTGGATGCAGCACCACCGGCATCGCGGCGCCGTCCGGCAGTTCCAGTCGGGCGACGGCTAGCCCGGCACCGGCATGGATCTCCCGCACCGCCTGCAGGCGCTCGCCGTGTTCGATGCCGATGGCGCGCAGGGCCGCGTAGCACTCGCCGCGCGTCACGCTGCGGCCGGCGCAGGCGGCGCGCAAGGCAGCCAGGTCCTGGTGCGGCGCCACCTGCGCCATGGCCTCGACCAGCCCCTGGCTGTAGACCCGTTCCGGGTCGTCGGCGGCACCAATCCGGAATTCGAACGACCCACCCGCGACCGGATCGAGCGTGATCCGGATCTCCGGCGCCGGACCCGCCAGCGGGCGAAGCCAGACGACGTCGCGCAGGCGAATGCCGGTCTCGTGCCCGAGTTCGGCGGCGAACGCCGCACGCGCCATTTCCAGCGCCACGACGCCCGGCATGATGCTCTTGCCCTGGACCTGGTGGTCGGCCAGGAAGAATTCGCGGCCGGTGAAGCGGGTAGCAAAACACCTGTCGCCCAGCTTGCGCTGCAACAGCGGGTGCACAGCCGCCGCCGGCTCGGCAGGCGCGGCCGGGGCGATCCAGTAGCGATCGCGGGCGAACGGATACGTCGGCAATGGCAAACGGCAATAGCCGTCGCCAAACAGTCCGGCGCAGGTCGGTTCGGCGCCGTCAAGGTAGGCTTCGGCAAGGTTTTCCAGTTCGCTCCGGTACACCGGCGCGCCCGGCAGGCGCTCGACGCACTGCTGCCACAACCGGGTCGCGGCAGCTTGCCGGGTACGCCCCGACGGCGCCTGCAGGCGCGGCGCAGCAAGCGCCGCGCACAACTCGTCGAAATTGCCGACGACCACCGCCAGCCGGTACTCGAAATGCTTGCGCCCGCCGATCAGCGTGAAGCTCAGGTTGCCGAGGTCAAGCGTCGGCGTTTGCCGGCAAAAGGTGAGCAGTTGTTCGGCCTGTTGCCGCAGTTGCCGTTCTGAACGCGCCGACAGGACGACCAGGTAAGCGGGCAGGGACGCGTGCCGGCGGGCCGATACCGGCGCCTCGCCGATCACCAGGTGGGCATTGGTGCCGCCGGCGCCGAACGAACTGACCGCCGCCAGGCGACCGCCCTCGGGCCACGGCAGCAAGGTGGTATTGACGAAGAACGGGCTGTCGGCGAAGTCGATCGCCGGGTTGCCGACGTGGTAGTGCAGGGAAGGCGGTATCTGTCGGTGCTGCAGTGCGAGCACGACCTTGAGCACGCCGGCCACGCCCGCCGCGTACTGGCTGTGGCCGATGTTGGTCTTGACCGATCCCAGCGCGCAATACTGCCGGCGCCCGCTGTCGGCGCGAAAAGCCTTGCTGAGTGCGCCGAATTCGATCGGGTCACCCAGCCGGGTGCCGGTGCCATGCGCTTCGACCATCCGGATCTGCGCCGCGTCGATGCCGAAGCGGTCGTAGATGCGGCGCAACAGGGCCTCCTGCGACCTGGCGCTGGGCGCGGTGATGCCGTTGGTGGTGCCATCCTGGTTGACCCCGGAAGCGCGGATCACGCCGTAGATATGGTCGCCGTCGGCCTCGGCGTCAGCCAGGCGCTTGAGCAGCAGTACGCCGGCACCCTCGCCCGGCACGAAACCGTCCGCAGCGGCGTCGAAAGCGTGGCAGTGCCCGCTCGCCGACAACATGCCGGCGCGATTGGCCGAGGTGTAGAGCTTCGGAGTTGCCTGCAGGAACACCCCACCGGCCAGAGCCATCGCCACTTCGCCGTTGCGCAGGTCCTTGCAGGCCAGGTCGATGGCCACCAGCGAACTGGAACAGGCGGTGTCGATGGCCAGCGCCGGGCCTTTCAAGTCCAGATAGTAGGCGATGCGCGACGGGATCACCGCCGCCATGTTGCCCCACAACGACTGCGCCGAGGGCTGGCCGAGGAACAGATCCTGGTAGTCGCCGGCGCAGCAGCCGACGTACACGCCGCAGGCGCTCCCCGCCACCGCCGCCCCGGCATAACCGGCGTCCTCCAGCGCCTGCCACGCCTCCTGCAGGAAAAGCCGCTGCTGCGGGTCCATGTAACTCGCTTCCAGACCGGAGATATTGAAGAACAACGCGTCGAACTGGTCGATGCCATCGACGAACCCACCGTGGCGGCAACCGCCGTCGTCCGGCAAGGGCCAGCGCGACACCGGTTCAACCAGGTCGCGGCCGTCGGCCAGGTGCCGCCACAATTGCGGCAGCTTGTCCGATTTCGGGAAACGACCGCTGATGCCGATGATGGCGATGGCCTCGTCGCCGCCGCGTGCTGCGTCCGGCGCTGCGGTGGCTGACGAGAGTGGCGCGCTGCCGTCCTCCTGGTAGAGCGTGCGCACATGGGCGCTCAGTTTGTCGACCGAGCTGTAGTCGAACAGGCAGGTGGTTGCCAGCGCGATGCCGAAGGCCTCGTTGAGCGCATGCACGAGATTGACGCCGAGGATGGAATCGAGGCCATAGTCGGCAAAGGACTGATCGGGCCTCAGCTCGCCCGGCGCCAGGTTGAGCGTGGCGTTGAGTTTGTCGATGATCGTCTGGACGATGAATTCGTCGCCGACGCGCGGCCCGGCGGCGGTAGCGGTAGCCGCCGTCGCCGCGGCGACGGGAACCGGAGCGGTCCGGCGGCAGCGATCACCAATCCAGTAACGGTTCCTGGCGAAGGGATACGTCGGCAGGCTGATGCGCCGCGGCGCGACGCCCGCGTGCCCGGCGACCCAGTCGATGGACTGGCCGTCCAGCCACAATTCGAGCATCTGTGCCAGGTCGCCGCTGGCGGCGCGGCGCTGTCGCGCCGGGTCGGCGTCGAGTTCCCGCTGCGCTTCGACCGGCCGCGACACCCGCCCGAGTTGCACTCCGGTTGCATCGCCGGACAGGAACTGCTCGAGCCTGGCAGTGAGGTCGGCGACCGAGGTGGCCACACATCCCAGCCGGAAGGGCATCGCCTCGCGCCCAATCTGCAGCGTGTACGCCAGGTCCGCCAGGTTCACGCGCTCGTCGCCAGGCGTCACGCGCTGCGCCATGGCGTCGATCGTCGGGCAGTCCTGCAGGCTGCCGTCGAAACCGAATTCTTCCTGCAATTGCAGCAGGTGCAGCACCTCGACACCGTATTCTTCGAGCGGCACCGCCCCTTCCAGCAGGCCGGGATCGACGTGCAGGAGCGCCGCCAGGCGTCCCCGCAGCGCTTCGGTCAACGCCGACGCGGGCGCAGCGCCGGGGCGTTTCAGGAAGGCCAGCAACTGCGCCGCGCGGTCGCGCAAGGCGGCTTCGCCACGCGCCGACAGCAACACCGCGGCCGGCCGCGGCGGCGGCGTGGCGGTGCCCGGGGCAACGTACTCTTCCAGCAACACATGCGCATTCGCGCCGCCGGCGCCAAACGAGCTGATCGCCGCACGCAGCGGCAACGGGCCGCGCGGCCAGGGAGCGAGTTGCTGCTGCACGAAGAACGGGCTGTGCGCGAAATCGATATGCGGGTTCAAGACCGCCGCATGCAGGCTGGGCGCCAGTTGCCGGTGCCGGAACTGCAGGACGATGCGGGTCAGGCCGGCGATGCCGGCGGCCGCTTCGAGATGGCCGATGTTCGACTTGCTCGAGCCGATCGCGCAATAGCCGGAATCCGCAGTGTCGACGCGGAAGGCCTCGGTCAGTGCGGCAATCTCGATCGGGTCGCCCATTTCGGTACCGGTGCCGTGTGCTTCCACGTAACCGATGCTGCGCGCGTCGATGCCGGCCTTGTCGAGTGCCGCACGAATCAGTTCCCGCTGCGCAGCCGGATTGGGCACCGTATAGCCGTTGGTCTTGCCGCCGTGGTTGATCTGCGTGGCGCGGATCACGGCGTGGATCGGGTCGCCGTCGGCGATCGCACGCGCCAATGGCTTGAGCAACACGCAGCCGACGCCCTCGCCCGGAACGAAACCGTCGCCGCCCCGGCCGAAGCTCTTGCAGCGCCCATCCGCAGACAGCATGTGCGCGGCGCTCAGTTCGACATAGCTCGACGGATGCAGGTAGAGATTGACGCCGCCGGCGATGGCCAGCTCGCAGTCACCGTGGCGCAGCGCCTCGCAGGCCTGGTGGACCGCGGTCAGCGAGGACGAGCACATGGTGTCGACCGGCAGGCTGGGGCCGTTCAGGTTGAACAGGTAGGAGACCCGGTTGGCCAGCGAACTGAAGGAGGTGCGCGGCTGCAGCGTCTCGCCGCCCTGCCACAATTCCGGCCCGTACAGGCTGAAGCCGCTCTTGGTGATGCCGGCAAACACGCCGACACGGCCACGGTGCCGGCTGGCGATCATCTCCCTGGTCAGCGCCGCGTCTTCGAGCACCTCCCAGCAGGCCTGGATGAACAGTCGCTCCTGCGGGTCGATGCCCTCGGCTTCGCGCGGCGAAATGCCGAAAAACAGCGGATCGAATTCGGCAAAACCATCGATGAAGCCACCCCACTTGCTGTAGCTCCTGCCTTGCGCGACCGCCAACTGGTGGTCCGGCTCGAAGAAACCCGGCAGCGGCCAGCGCTCGTCCGGGATCTCGGCGATGCAGTCGCGGCCGGCCTTGAGATTGTCCCAGTATTCGGCCAGGGTGCGGGCTTGCGGATAACGTCCGCTGATGCCGACGATGGCGATCGGCTCGCTGACGCTGACGCCGGCCGCAGACCTGGTGAGCGGTGCCGGTGTGCCGGCCGGCGCGCGCCATCGCCGGCACGCCGCGGGATGATGCGCGCACAGGTAGTCGGCCAGCGCGGCGAGGGTCCGGTATTCGTAGAGCAGGGTCTTGGGCAGGGCGCCGAAGACGGCGCCCAGCTTCTGGTTCAGGCGCGTGATCATGATCGAGTCGATGCCGTAGCTTGACAGCGGCTCGAACGCGTCGAGTTGTGCGGCGGGAAACCGGGTGGTGGCGGCGAACAGTACCTTGAGCTCGGCCAGGACGGCCGCTGGCGAAGCCGTCGCGTCCGTGGCGATGTCGCCGGCGACCGCGGCGACACGCGCCGGCGGCTTGAGCAGGGCGTCGATCCGGCGGGAATCGCCGGCCGCCACCAGCACCTGTCGCGCGCCGCCGGCGACCGCCTGGTAGAAAGCCCGCAGACCGTCCTGCGTCGCCAGCGGCGTCAGACCCATGCTCTCGCGCAGCACGTCGGCGGTCGCCGCGTCGACGCGCATGCCGCCATCAGCCCAAAGCGGCCAGTTGATCGACAACAGGCGCGCGTGGCCGGCCGCATAACGATCCATGAAGGCATTGGCCGCCGCATAGTCGGCCTGGCCGACATTGCCGGTGACGCCGGCGAGCGAGGAAAAGGCGACGAACAGATCGAGCCCGACGCCGTCACTGGCCTGGTCGAGGTTGACCAGACCGCGCACCTTGGGCGCCAGCACGGCACGCAGGTCGGCAGCGCTCTTGTGCCGCAGGTAGCCGTCACGCAGCACCCCGGCGCAGTGCAGGATGCCGTTCAGGGCACCGAATTCTTCCCTGATCGCGCGGACGCCGGCACTCACCGCCGCGGCGTCGGCCACATCGATCTGGCGGTAGCGCAGGGGCGCAGGCAACGGCTGCGCCGGCTGCGGCGAACGACCCGCGAGGATCACCGTGGCCTGCCCGACGTGGCGCAGGATGTCACGCGCAAACAGCATGCCCAGTCCGCCGCTGCCGCCGGTAATCAGGTAGACCCCGCCGTCCCGCCAGGGATGCCCGGCCGGCGCCGCGGCGCATTCCTCGCTGACCATCACCGAGCGCACGCCGGCGCGATAACGCACCAGCGCATCGGCTTGCCTGCCCTCGACGCGCAACACGGCGGCCATGTCGTCAACTCCTTCCAGGCCGATCACCTGGCCGCGCAGGCGCGGATTCTCCAACTGCGCCGTCAGGAGCAGACCGGACAGGCCGAACAGCGTTTCCTGCGCCGCCGGGACGGCAACCTGCACGAGAACCTCGGGGCCCTGCGCGGGCAAGGCCTTGAGCGCCGCCAGCAACTGCGCAGCGTAGGTCTCGAAGCGGGCGACCGCATCAGCCTGGCCGGCGCACAGCGGTGTCGCCGCGTCAACCGGTCCCAACTGCTCGCACGCCCACAGCAGGCGCTGCCGGTCGTCGCCGAATGGCCTGCCCGGGCCCTGTTCACGCCAGTGCATGGCGAACAGGGAAACGACTGCGTCGCGCCGACCGCGTCCGGCGTCGAGTCGACGGTGGGCTTCGGCCTTGTCGATCCGACCACATTTCAAATCGTGCAAAATCGCCTGCAGACGGTCCACTCCGTTCTCCTAGATTTGTTCCGACTGCCCGTAACCGGCGCGCCGCAAGGCATCGATCGCGGTATCGACACTGACCACGTCATCGAGCACTGCGTCCAGCAGGCGCGCGACATCGACCTCGGGGGCGACCGTCGGTATCCAGTAGCGATCCGGCGCGAAGGGATAGGTCGGCAGCGCGATGCGCCGCGGTTGTTGCCGGTAGAGACCGTCCCAAGCGATGTCGCAGCCGGCGATCCAGCGCTGCAGCAGTGCCTGCGGGTCGCCCTCCGCCGGCAGGGCCGGGCCGCCGTCGGGGCGCTTGACCGAACCGCGCAACACCTGCGCGGCGTCGGCCCGGCCGTCGAGGAAGGCGCGCAGCCGGTGGCACAGTTCCTCCGGCGAGCCGGCCGCCAGCGCGAGCCGCTCCGACATCGGTTCGCGCCCGACCTGCAGCGTGTATGCGATCCGTTCGAGCAGATCGGCCGCGGGCGCGGCGCCCTCGATCCACCGGCACAGGTTCCCGACCACCGCGCGCAACCGCTCGTCGCTGCGCGCCGAGAGCACCACCAGCCACGGTCCCGGAGTGCCCGGCGGCGAGGTGGGCCGGAGCGGATATTCCTCGAGCACCACATGCGCGTTCGCGCCACCGAAACCGAAACTGCTGACGCCGGCGCGGCGCGGTGCCGGCGCCTCCCAGGCACACGCTGCGCTTACGATGTGGAAAGGGCTGCCCGCCAGATCGATGTACGGATTGAGGGGATCGCAGTGCAGGCTGGCCGGCAGCAGGCGGTGCCGCATCGCCAGCAGGACCTTGACCACGCCGGCAATCCCGGCCGCCGCTTCGAGGTGACCGATGTTCGATTTCACCGAACCCAGACCACAGCGCTGGCCGCTGGCGGCGCCGCCGCGTTCGGCGTGCAGCCTGGCGAAAGCGAGTTTCAGACCGTTGATCTCGACCGGATCGCCGAGGCTGGTGCCGGTGCCGTGTGTTTCGATGTAGCTGATACTGCAAGGGTCGATGCCGCGCATGGCGCGCTCGACCAGCTCGGCCTGCGCCCTGGCATTCGGCGCGGTCAGCGAATGGGCACGGCCGCCGTGGTTTTCGGCACTGCCGAGGAGCACGCCGAGGATGGCGTCGCCGTCGCGTTCGGCCTGAAGCAGCGGTTTGAGCACCAGCGCGGCCACGCCTTCGCCGCGCACATAGCCGTTGGCACGCGCCGAGAAGGTCTGGCACTGGCCGTCAGGGCTCAGCATTCCCGCCATGTGGGCACCGACGAAGGTGTCGGTGGTAAGCGCGACGTTGACCCCGCCGGCAATCGCCATGGCGCATTGGCCGCTGCGAATGCTCTCGACAGCGCGGTGCAGCGCGACCAGCGAACTTGAACAGGCGGTGTCGATGGCCTGGCTCGGGCCGTGCACGTCGAGGAAGAAGGAAACCCGGTTGGCCAGCATCGAGTGGGCGGTGCCGGTCGAGGTGTAGGCGTCGGCCGGCACGGCATGCGCCGCCAGCAGCGTCGCGTAGTCGGTCGCCGACACCCCGACGTAGACGCCGGTGCTGGCCGGCAGGGTGGCAGGACGGTAGCCGGCGTGTTCGAGCGCGCTCCACACCGTCTCCAGAAACAGCCGGTGCTGCGGGTCCATCAGTTCGGCTTCGGTGGGCGAAATATTGAAGAAGGCGGCGTCGAAGCGGTCGATGTCGTGCAGGATGCCTGCCCGCTTGGGAAAATCGGCCTGTCGCACCAGCTCCTGGTAGGCTTCGCCGTAGCGGCTCATCGGCAGCGGGCCAATGGCGTTGTACCCGGCTGCGAGCTGGTCCCAGAACGCATCAAGGTTGTCCGCGCCGGGAAATCTGCCGGCCGCGCCAACGATCGCGATCGGCAGACCGGGCCCGGCCGGGCTGCGCGCCAGCGCGCGGCTGCTCGCCAGGCCAGCCGCCACAGCGCCTGACGGTGCGGCGCCCGGCCGCTGCCGCAGATGCTTGCGTCGCCAGCGGTCCTGCAGTTTCAGGGGGTGCGCGCCCAGCATGTGCCCGACCAACTGCTCGGCGTTCTCGACCTCGAAGAACAGTGCCGGAGTCAGGCTGAGCCCGAACTCGACGCTGATCTTGCCGGCCAGTTCGGTCATCGAGATCGAATCGAAGCCGAAGTTGTAGAAGGGGGTGCGGGTGTCGATGTCGGCGAGCGGGAATTTCAGGATCGCCGACATGTGCGCGCGGATCTGCGCCACCAGATCGGCACGGATCAGTGCGCTTTCATCGTCAGGCACCGCCACCGTCACCGCCGCGAGCGGCGTGGCGTCGGCGGCGGCGTTGCCGAAGCGGATACCGCCGATCCGGCCCAGGATTGTCGCGTCGCTGGCGAGCAGATCGGCACGGCCACGCAAGCCGTGCAGCAGCACCTGCGTGACCTGGCCTGGCAGCAGCGCCAGTTCGCCGATGTCGAGTGGCGCATAACCGGCCCAGTCGCTGCGGCCTTCGCGCTTGGCCAGGTATTGCGCTACCTGCACCAGTGCGCCGAGCACGTACGGCTCGATGCGCACATTCGACGGGTAGTGGTCTTGCCGGAGCAGCGGTGCCTGCAGCGTGGCCAGGCAGGCGCCGCCGTCGAGCAGGGACAGTTGGTGCACGCCTTCGAGATAAGGCGCGTAGTCGAGACCGCCCTCCTGAAGTTCCCGGTAGAAGTCGGCGCCGTCGATGGTCTGCTGCGCTGCCGGCAGTTGCGCCGGCGCCGGCGACAGCAGCGCCGGCCGCAACTGCCATTCGGCCAGCAAGCGCGGCGCGTCGTCCGGCCCCTGCCAGGCGATCTGCGCCGCATGGGTGCCGTCGGTGGCTGCGGCAATGGCGATGTGCAGGGTAGCGACCGCTTCCCAGTCGCCGGCCTGATGCCACTTCAGGTCGGCCACCACGAACTCGCCCCTGACGCCGGCGATGCCGGCCAGTGCCAGCGCGGTGTCGATCACGAAACTCGGCAGGATCTGCCGACGCGTGCCGTGATGAAAAGCGTAGTCGAGCAGTTCACTGATCCGAAAGTCGGTTTCGTAGCGCACCGAGGCCAGGTCGGACACGTTGCGGCCGATGAAGGGGTGCCACTTGCGTTGCGAAGACAGGGGATTTTCCACCGTCGGGGCATCCGCATCGACGGCGTACCAGCAACGGATCTTTTCAAAGGGGCAGGTGGGCAGCGAGATGCGGTACGGCAGTTGCGTGCCCCACAGGCGATCCCAGTCGATCGCCGCACCGCGTACCCAGTAATCGGCGATGCGCTCCAGGCTGGCGGCGTCGAGCACGCGCTCGATGTCGGCGTCGTCGAATTCCTGATTGCCGGTGACGATATTGTCGCCATGGCAGAGCCCGTCCGCGACACCGTCGCGCGCGAAATCGGCCATTGCCCGCAACAGCGCCGCAGCGTCGGCGACGACCACGGCCAGGCGGCACGGCAAGGCGTTGCGGCCCACCTGCAGCGTATACGAGAGCGAGGCCAGGTCGCAGTCGGGATGCCGTTCCAGGTATCCGCGCAGACGTTCCAGGTAGCT
Organism: Candidatus Accumulibacter propinquus; assembly: GCA_016714935.1. Taxonomy (GTDB): domain Bacteria; phylum Pseudomonadota; class Gammaproteobacteria; order Burkholderiales; family Rhodocyclaceae; genus Accumulibacter; species Accumulibacter propinquus. The sequence goes on from JADKBU010000010.1 coordinate 101,124, forward strand.
CAGCAACAGGCTCCGGTTCCCGGCCGACACGACCACCAGGCGTGGCTGGCTTGGCAGGCGCGGCGCCAGGGTTGCGCTGTACTCTTCGACGATGATGTGCGAATTCATGCCGCCGGCACCGATGGAAGTGACACCGGCACGCCGCGGATAAACCTGGCCATCGACCTTCGGGCGCTCCCAGCCGGACAGCTCGCGCTGAACGTAGAACGGCGAATCGGCGAACGGAATGTCGGGGTTGAGTTCCTCGGCATGCAGCGAGGGCACGATCTGCCGGTGCTTGAGCTGCAGCAGCACCTTGGTGAATCCGGCCACCCCGGCGGCGGCCAGCAAGTGCGCGATATTCGATTTCACCGAACCGATCGGGCAGAACTGGCGCGCCTCGGTATACGAACGGTAGGCCTGGGTCAGGGCCTTGATCTCGATCGGGTCGCCGAGCTTGGTACCCGATCCGTGCCCTTCGACATAGCTGATGCTGCGCGGGTCGACGGCCGCATCGCGCAGCGCCTTGTCCACCGCCCGGGCCTGCATCGCCGGGCTGGGCACGGTAAAGCCGTTGCGCACGCCGGCATTGTTGATCGCCGTGCCCTTGATGACGCCGTAGATGTGGTCCCGGTCCCTGACCGCCTCGACCAGCGGCTTGAGCAGCACCGCGCCGACACCTTCGCCGAGAATGGTGCCGTCGGCGCCCTGGCCGTAGCTGCGGATCAACTCCGAAGTCCGTGTGGTGAAGTGCTCCTGCGAACTGGAGATGAAGTTGTAGGGATGCAGCAGCAGGTTGACGCCGCCCGCCAGCACCATCCGGCACTGCCGCGAACGCAGCATGTGCACGCCCTGGTCGATGCACGTGGCGGCGGCCGAGCACATGGTATCCATGAAGATCGATGGACCGGAAAACCCGTAGAAATAGGACAGCATGTTCGGCAGGGTGCCGGTGTAGCTGCCATTGGCACGCGCACCACGGACCAGCATGTTCTGAAAGCCGTACAGGCCGTAATGGTTGCTCATCGTCCCGACCAGCACCCCGACGTCGCCGTCGAAGCGCTGGTGCATCTGTTCGCGCGAATAGCCGGCGTCTTCGAAGGCTTCGACCCCGACCTGCAGGAACAGGCGTACCTCGGGTGACATCAGCTCGGCGTCGCGCTGCGAGATATTGAAGTAGCGCGGATCGAAGCGGTCGATATCGCTGAGGAAGCTGCCGTTGCGGATGGTCGTCTTGCCGAGGATGTCACGCTGGTCGTGGTAGATGCCGGCGTGCCGCCAGCGCTCGGACGGGATCTTCTCGAAGCAGTGCTGGCCGCTGCTGAGCACTTCCCAGAACTGCTCCATGGTCTCGGCGCGCGGATAACGGCCGGCCAGGCCGATGACGGCGATATCGTGATAATCCGGCGCATCGCCACTGTCGTGCCGCGTCGGCAACGACGCCACGAAGCGGTTCGCAATCCCCGCGGCCGGAGCCGGCCCGACGTCGGCCACAGCGGACTGCGGGTCCAGGCTGGCGACCAGCGCGGCCCGGTGTTCCTCGATCAGGTAACCGGCCACACCCTGCAGATCGACGTATTCGAAAAACAGGGTCTTGGGCAACGAGCCGAGCAATTCCTCCAGTTGCAGGATCATGTCTACGGCCATGATCGAATCGAAACCGTATTGCTCGAACTTTTCCTTCGGCCGGATCTTTTGCGGATCCAGTTTCAGCACCCTGCCGAGAATGGTCTTCAGCAGCGTCATCGTCCGCGCCTCCAGACCGGGCACATCGACGGGCACCACTGCCGCCGCCGGAGCCGGGGGCTCCGATTCCGCGCGCAAGTCCCGGCGCAGCGCGTCGCCCTGGCCATAGGCCAGCGCAATCGCGCCGCCATGGCCGGATGCGAGGATTGCGGCAAGCGCGCTCAAACCGGATTCGGTCGGCAGCGGCAGCATGCCGCGGCGGCGCATCGCTGCGATGCCGGCGGCAGGCATGCGCATGCCACCGTCGGCCCACAAGGGCCAGTTGATGGCGATGGTGCGGCCACTGCACTGGCCGGCGCGCGCCCGATCCTGGCGCTGTTCGGCGTAGGCATCGAGGAAAGCGTTGGCGACGCTGTAGTCGGCCTGACCGGCACCACCGTGGACTGCCGCCACCGAGGAGAACAGCAGCAGAAAGTCGAGCCCGATGTCGCGGGTGGCGTGGTCGATATGCTGCACGCCACGCACCTTCGGTGCGAACACGGCGGCCACCTGCCGTTCGCTCTTGTTGGCGATGAAGGCGTCGTCGAGCACGCCGGCGCAGTGGATGACGCCATTCAGCACGCCGTACTTGTCGATGATGGCGGCGACCACGCGGCGCACGTCGGCGGCATCGCTGACGTCGGCTGCGAAGTAATCGACCGCGAGATCGTGGGCAGGCGCGCCGGAACGGCCGCTGAGTACCAGCCTGACGTCACCGGCCCGTGCCAGTTCGCGGGCGACGATCTGGCCCAGTCCACCGCCACCGCCGGTGATCCAGTAGACCCCGCCCTCCCTGAACACCGGGGTGGTCGGGGCAGCGACGGCCAGTTCGACCTGAAGCCGGACCTGGCGCCGCCCCTGCGGGTCGATACGCACATGCTGGCCGAAAGCACGGCTTTCGGCGCCGATCAGCTCGGCCAGTGGCCCGGCACGCATCGCCGCGAGGCCGGCCACGCGCATCAGTTTGCCGTCGATGCGCGAACTTTCCAGGCGTGCGGTCTTGAGCAGGGCAAGCAGCGGCGTCAGCAGGTGCCCCTGCTCGGTATCGGGGACGACGATGCACACCAGCGTCTTGCGATGCTCGCCGAGCCGCGTCTGCAGGTGCCGCAGCACGGCCAGGGTGGCCGCTTCCAGGCTGTCGGCGGCGAGCGGCAAAGCCTCGACATGCGCATCCCCCAGTTGTTCCCCGAGCGCGGCGATGCGCTGCGGGTCGGACAGCGCCACGAAGACGCTGAGCGTCTGCGCGGCGTCGATGTCGCCCGGCAGCCGCGGCTGATCCTGCCATTCGTTACGGCTGTACAGCAGCTCCGGCTCGGAGCGGGGCGTGGCCGTCGCGGTTTCCAGCCGGCGCAGCGCCAGGCCCGCCATGCGCACGCAGACCTGGCCTTGCCCGTCGCAGAGGTCGATGTCGAAGGTCGGCATCGGCGAAGCGCTGTCGCTGTAGCGCACCCAGGCCCACATCTGTAGCGTGCACGGAGCATCGACGCGCAGTTCGCGCAGCGCAAACGGCAGCGCCGGCCCCTCGCCGCGCAGCAGGGCCACGGTGGCCTGAATCGCCGAGTCGAGCAGGCTGGGGTGCAGGACGTACTCGGCCGCTGCCGGCGCGAGCCCGGCCGGCAGGCGCAGTTCGGCCAACACCTGGCGTTCACCGACGTGCAGCGTTTGCAGGCCCTGCAAGCTGGCCCCGTGCTCGATGCCGGCAGCGCCGAGCATGCCATAGCAGGCGGCAGGAGTGACGCTGTCCGGGCATTCGGCCCGCAGGCGCGCCAGGTCGAGCGCGGCCGGCCTGGCGCTGTCGCCGCGGGTCACCCGACCCTGACTGTACACCTGCGATTGTTCGCCGCTGCCGCTGGAGGCCGCATAGGCGAGTTCTCCATCTGCCTGCGGCGTGAGGCTGAGCCGCAGATCGACCGGGCCGTCGGCGAGTACCAGCGGCCGCGTCCACACCACGTTCTTCAGCAGCAGCGGCTCGGCCTGCTCCAGCGCCAGGGTGAGCGCGGCGCGCACCATTTCCAGATAGACGACACCGGGCAGGACCATCTCCTGGGCCACGTGATGGTCGGCCAGAAAGAACTCGCGCCCGCTGAAACGGACGCTGTAGGCCTGTTCCCGAAGCGTCGAGATGTTCTGGTGCAGCAACGGATGCAGCCGCTCAACCTGCGCCACACCGACACCGCCGACAGGATCCGGGAACCAGTGGCGAACCCTGGCAAACGGATACGTCGGCAGGTGCAGCTTGCGCGGCTTGCCGGCCGGATAGAACAGCTCCCATTCGATCGCCGCGCCATGCGCCCAGAATTCGCCGATCTTTGCCAACTGGCGGTCGGCGATCCACTGCCGGAGCAGGCTTCGGTAAGCGTCATCGTCGGTCAACAGGCTCACCAGCCGGCCCCCCTGGCTTGAGTTGCCACCCCAGCATGCGGCGATGGCCGGCTTGCCCGCCAGCCAGGCTTCGAGCTTGCCGACCAGTTCAGGGAGTTCGCTCACCGCGAACACGACACGCTCGGCCATCGCTTCGCGTCCCAACTGCAGGGTGCAGGCGAGCGCTGCCAGCTCGACCGCAGGACGCGCCTGCAACTCCGCCGACAAGGCCTGCGCCAGAACGCGCAGGCGCTCCGGGTCGCGCGCCGACAGCGGCACCAGCACGGGTGCGTCGGCCGGCGCCGCGACGGTGACGGCCGGTGCGATGAACTCTTCCAACAGCACGTGCGCGTTGCTGCCGCCAAAGCCAAACGAACTCACGCCGGCGCGGCGGATGCCGTCCGGTTGCCAGGGGACGCTTTCGGCGACCACGTAGAACGGGCTGTCATCGAGCTTGATCATCGGATTCAAGCGCGTGAAATGGACGTTGGCCGGCAACGTCCGGTGCCGCATCGCGGCCACCACCTTGAGCATGCCGGCGACGCCGGCGGCGCCCTCGAGATGACCGATGTTGGTCTTTACCGAACCGATGCCGCAACTGGCCGGCCGCATCGCCGAGCCGAAGCGCTGGTGCAGTTCCTGGAACGCCAGTTTCAGTCCGAGGACCTCGACCGGGTCGCCGAGCGGGGTACCAGGCCCGTGCGCCTCGATATAGCTGACGCTGGCCGGGGGGACACCGGCGGCGGCATAGATCTGGGTGATCAGGCGTGCCTGCGCCCTGGGATTGGTGACCGTCAGGGAATTGGTGCGGCCGCCGTGATTGGTACCGATCCCCTTGATTACCGCGTGGATGCTGTCGCCATCGCGCAGCGCGCTGCGCAGCGACTTGAGCAGCAGCACCGCCCCGCCCTCGCCACGCACGTAACCGTCGGCACTGCCGTCGAAGGCCTTGCAGCGGCCGTCCCTGGACAACATGCCGTTCTTGCTGAAGGCGATGAAATGGTTGACCGACCAGCACAGGTTGACACCGCCGGCCAGCGCGGCCTCGACTTCGCCGTTCTGGATGGCGCGCACCGCCTGGTAGACCGACACCAGCGAACTGGCGCAGGCGGTGTCGTTGATGAGGCTCGGACCAGCCAGGTCGAAGTAATGCGAGATGCGGTTGGCGATGATCGAATAGGCGGTACCGGTCGGAAAATAGGCATCGACCTTCTGCCCGGTCTGTTCGAACAGTTCGGCGTAGTCCCAGTGGCAGACGCCCATGTACACGCCGGTGTTGCTGCCGGCGAACTGGCTCGGACGGTAGCCGGCGTCCTCGATGGCCTGCCACGACAGTTCCATCGCGAAGCGCTGCTGGGGGTCCATGTTCTGCGCTTCGCGTGGCGAGATCCTGAAGAACTCGGCGTCGAAACAATCGGCATGCTCGACGAAGCCACCCCAGATGCTGTTGGTCTTGCCGTCGAACCGGCGCGGGTCGCCATAGTAATCGTCCTTCGACCAGCGCTGCGCCGGCACCTCGGTAATCGACGACTTTTGCTCGACCAGGTTGCTCCAGAACTGTTCCAGGGTGTCCGACTGCGGCAGGCGCAAAGCCAGGCCGATGATGGCCACGTCGTCGGGCGCAGCGTCGTTGCGCGGCGGCGGGGTGACCGGCTTGCGGAGGAAACTGAACATCAATGAACTCCACTTCTGCGGTCGATGGCCCGGACCAGTACCCGCTCAAGACTATTCACGGACACCGCCGGCGTGCCCTCCCGGCGCACGAACTGGCGATCAAGCAAGGCCACCGACAGCAGAAAGATGAAGGCCTGATTCTCGCGCGTGCTGATCGTGGCCGGCTCGCTGTTGAAGATCTTTCTGGTGAGGGCCTTGCAGAAGGCGGTGTCGAGAAAGGGGATGTTCTTCAGTTCGGCCTCGGACAGCAGCACTTCGAGGTAATCGGGGCGATGCCTCACGAAAGCGGCGCTGTCGGGCGCGCGGTACGGATGCTTGTGCTTGTTGATGATCGATGCCGGCAGCACCTGTGCGAAGGCCTGCTTGAGCAGGTGCTTTTCGTTGCTGCCGTTGTCGAAGCGCAGGTTCACCGTCGCCGCCAGCCTGACCACCTGCGGGTCGAGGAAAGGGCAGCGATTCTCGACGCCGTGCGCCAGGCTCATGCGCTCGCCCTGCGTCGACAGCAGGTAACCCGCCAGCAGGGTCTTGAATTCCAGCCATTGCGCCTTTTCGATCGGCCCCATGCCGGCGAAATGAGCGTCTGCGCGCGTCAGTTGCAGCAAGGCGCCGAAGGGATCGGCCCGGTCCCGGAGCAGGCGGTTGGCGAAGCGGCCGTTCTGAAAACGGATTTCATGCGAAAACAGGCCCGGCAACTGCTCTTCGGAGAACTGCTGAAACAGCCCCAGCAATGGCGCCGCGTGCCCCTCGTCAAAATGGCGCAGGTACGGATACATGCGCGCAATCTGGCGCTTGCGCTCCTCGTTGTCGTAACTTTTCCAGGCCGTGCGCAGCAGCGTTTCCTTGAACAGGTCGTAGCCGAGGAAGGCCTCGTCAGCCCCCTCGCCGCTGAGCACCACCTTGATGCCTTTGGCGCGCACCGCTTGCGAGAGCAGGAACATCGGCACGAAGGCGCTGCGGAACGCCGGCATCTCGGCATGATAGAGCGCCGCCGGAAAGTTTTCGGCGATGTCTGCGTGGCCGATCGTGATCGCACTGTGCTCGGTACCGAGCCAGCGGCTGACCTCGCTCTGGTCATCCGACTCGTCAAAATACTTGTCTTCGAAGGCCACCGAAAAGGTGTGGATCTTGTGCGGCGACATCTGCGTGACGAGTTGGGTGATGATCGATGAGTCCAGCCCGCCGCTCAGGTAGACGCCCACCTCGACATCGCTGCGCAGGCGCAGCCGCACGCTGTCGGTCAGCGCCTGCCTGACCATCTCCACGGCTTGCGCTTCGCTGGCGACCGCCGGCCCGCGAGCAAAGTCGAGCCGCTCGTAGCAGCCTTCGCTGCGCTGACCCTCCTGGACGCGCAGAAAGCAGGCCATCGGCAACTGGCGGATACCCTTGAAGCCGCTCTGCGCCGGCAGCGGCGTCCACTGCGCGAAGATCGAGGACAGTTGCTGCGGGTCGGCGGCGAACTGGAAATCCCTGAACGCCAGGAAGGCCTTCATTTCCGACGCAAAGATCAAGGCCCCGGCGTGTTGCGCATAGAACAGCGGGCGCTTGCCGTAGCGGTCGCGCGCCAGCAGCAGACTGCCGGCAACATGGTCGTAGATGGCAAAGGCGAAGGCTCCGTTCAGGCGCGGCAGGCACTGCTCGCCCCAGTACAGCCAGGCCTGCAGCACAACTTCGGTGTCCGATTGGGTGCGGAACCGGCAGCCGTGACCTTCCAGTTCCCTGCGCAATTCCCGGTAGTTGTACAGCTCGCCGTTATAGCAAATCCAGTGCCGCTCGCCGGCATCGCTCAAGGGCTGCGTGCCGGAGGCGAGATCGATGATGCTGAGACGGACGGTACCCATCGCCAGGCGGTCGTCGACGTAATAACCCGCCTCGTCTGGCCCCCGATGCTGGATCAGCGCCAGCATCCTCTTGACCGCTTCGGCCGGCTCGACACCCTGCGGAGGCGCGCCGTAGATCCCGGAAATCCCACACATCAGCTCTCCCCGATGCCCATATTCCTGGGCGATATCCCGCTTATGCGGCGCCTTCGCGGACACCATGCGTCGCCATCCTGGCGCGCACCGATGCGATCAGATTGTCGTAGCTGACCAGGATGTTGCTCAGCAATTCTTCGTCCGCGAAGCGGACACCGAATTCACTGTCAAGAAACTGCATCAATTGCATGTAGCCGAAGGAATCGATCACGCCGGCCTTGAACAGGTCGGTCTCCGTCGTGATCTCTTCCCCGAACTCGAACATGAAGGTCTCTTCGATAAACCGCCGGATTTTCTCTTCCATCGTCTTCCTCGTCATTCCACGCAATCGGCCACGCGCCGCTCGATCGGCGGCGCGGCATCCTGCTCGAACAGCGCGCCAAAGCGCCGCATCAGCAGGCGCGCGGTGTCATCCATCAGTTTCAAGCCGATCTCGTCGGCATGCCGCCGGCGCCAGTTCTCCAGTGGCGTGCCCTTGACCCATTGGTTGAAGCCTCCCAGTGCCGGCCCGCAATGGATCTGAAAATCGACCTTGTGGTCGGCGTCACCCTGCAACGCCAGGCGATTGGCATGGCCGAAATACCAGCGGAAGATCAGTGCCATCTTCTTCTTCGGATGCTGATCCGCCGCTGCAATCTGGGCGGCGTCATGATGGCGCCGACATTCCTCATAGACCTCGGCAAAGGAACGCTGGAAATACTTTTCCTGGATCATCCTGGCGGTTCCCTGATCGATCTGCTCGATCGAATCGACCGACCGGTACAACTCGTAGAGCTTGTTGGCGCGAACCGGGAAGAACAGGCCGCGTTTGAGCACCTGTACCCTGGCGCCGATCTCGAACATGTCGCCGGCCGGCGCGTAATCGGTGTCCTGCACCTGCATTTCCTGCAGCAGATCCTTGACCAGCTCGCTGGTACCCGCTTCGACCGTACACTGGTTGATCGAGCCGGTGAGGATGAAGTCGGCACCCAGCACGAAGGCCGCAGCAGCCGCTTCCGGGGTGCCGATGCCACCCGCGCAGCCGACGCGTATCGACTTGCGGTAGGCATGCGCGGCCATCGCTGCGTCGCGCTGGCGCTGGATCGCCGGCAGCAGCGTAGCGGCCACGCCGCGGTCGGTATGGCCACCGGAATCGGCCTCGACGCAAATGTCGTCGGCCATCGGCACCTGGGTCGACCATTCCGCCTGTTGCGCGCTGACCAGCCCCTGTTCGAGCAACCTGCGCACGATCCGCTCGGGCGCCGGGTTGAGGAAGGCGGCGGCGATTTCCGGGCGCGACAGCTTGGCCATGATGCGATTGCGAGCCAGCACGCTGCCGTCGCCGGCACGTTCGAGGCCGCACAGGCGGTAGCGTACGAGGCCACTGGTCATCTGCAGATAGGCCGACGCCTCGACATTGCGCACGCCATGCTTGAGGAACAGCGCCACGCTGGCCTCCTCGTGCGAGCCGTTCAGCAGGTTCACCCCGTATGGCTGGCCCGGCTGCAGCGCCTGCTGGATCTGGACGATCGCCTGCTCGACCGCGCCGGGGGCAAGGCCGCCGCTGCCGAAGTAGGACAGCATGCCGGCGCGGCCCATGCGGATCACCATCGCCGCCGAGGCGATGCCATGCACCATGGCGCCAGCGACATAGGCGTATTGCACCTGGTAGTCGGCCTTGAAATGCCGCGAACCGAGGCTGGCGGCGCTGATGCCGGCCTGGCGCGCAGGCGGCTCGAGCGTGCCCGGAGGTGCTGCGATCAGCGGCTCTGCGAGCACCCTGGCCGGCGACACGGCCGCCGGTGCCGGCACTGCCTCCAGCAGGGGCGCCGCTTCCGCCCGGATTTTGGTGACCAGCCCGGTCAGCACCTTGCCGTACCCGCATTCCTTGAATTCCTCGACGCCCTGGCCCCACATGTAGCGGATCGACTCGACCCAGTTCACCGGCTGGGTGATCTGGCGCGCCAGCAGCGCCTTGGCGCTGTCGAGTGTGTACGGACGGGCGCTGACGTTCGAAATCACCGGCACCAGGGGTTCGGAGAAGACGAAGGGCGCCAGGAAGGCTTCGAACTCGCTCTGCGCAGCGGCCATCAGGCGCGAATGGAACGCGCCGCTGACCGTCAGCGGCATGACCATGCGGCAACCCGGCGTCGCTTCGAGCACTGGCCGCGCCTTCAGAACGTCTTCCCGAGCTCCGGAAATGACGATTTGCGACGGCGTGTTGAGGTTGGCCAGGTCGACCTGATCGAGACCGGCGGCCGCCAGGGAGCGCCGTATCGCCTCCGCGTCGAGCCCGATCACCGCCGCCATGGCGCCGTCCCTGGCCTGCGACATCAGCTTTGCGCGGCGCTGCACCAGCTTCAGGCCGGTTTCGAAGTCGACCATGCCGGCCGCGAACAGCGCATCGTATTCGCCCAGGCTGTGGCCGGCCACGAAATCGGGGCCGCGCACCGCGCTGGCCCGCTCCGACAGATAGGTCAGGGCATTCACCACGTACAGGGCCGGCTGGGTGTACAGCGTCTGGTCCAGTTGCCGGCGCGGGTCGTCTACGCATAACTCGCGGATCGAATAGCCGAGGAGCGCGTCGGCCTGCCGGACCAGATCGGGAAACCGCTCGAACAGGCCTTGCCCCATGCCTTTTTTCTGGGCGCCCTGGCCCGGGAAGATATAGGCGATCATCTGCTGGCTCCTTGCGCCGGTGGCCGTCCCGACTGCGCCGGCCGCGAGTTGTTGCGTGACCTGCCTGAATCCCTCGCGGTCGTCGATGAAGGGCGACATGACCGTGAAGGTGCGGTGACCACCGCCATCGGGCAGATGCTGCCTGACGAAGCCGGCCAGCGTGCCGGCCGGTCCGATATCGACGAAGTCGAGGTCCCCGGACTCCGTCTTGAGCACGTGCTGCAGCGCCTCACGAAACAGGATGGGCTCGCGCCCGACCTTCCGGAAATGTTCATCGGACAGCGCCTCGACCCGCGCCCCGGTCCGGCAGGAAATGACCGGTACGCGCGGCGGAGCAAAGTCAAGCGATGCGCTGGCGAGGGGCACGGCCGCGCGGGCGGCGTCGATCGCCGGCGAGTGAAAGCCGTGCGAGATGGGTAGCTTGATGGCGCTGATGCCCAGCCCCTGCAGGTGGCGCAAGACAATTTCAAGTTGCTCGCGGACGCCGGAAACCACGAAATGCCGGTCGTAGTTGATACCGGCCAGGGTGCTGCGCTGGTGCAGTACCGGGTCGCTGTCGTAGAGAGCCGGGTCGTGCAGTATGGTCAGCATCATGCCCGGCTGGCAGTGTCGTTCGACGGCATGCGCCTGCTCGATCAAGGCAGCCAGCATCGCCTCGGCCGCGACGGCCCCGGTCAGCGCCGCCGCCACGAATTCGCCCAGGCTGCTGCCAAGCAGGTAATCGGGGTGCACCCCGCGCGCCATCAGTGCCTGCGCAAGCGCGAACTCGACCATGAAGATGGCCGGGTGGGTATGCACGGTGCGCGAGAAGTCGCCACCCCGACCCTTGCCCTGGGTATACAGGATGCGCACGATGGAGTCGCCGAGGCTGAACTGCGCGGCTTCGTCGAGGCGATCCATCTGCTCCCTGAACACCGGCTCGCTGTCATACAGCAGGCGGCCCATCTGGAAGTACTGCGAGCCCTGCCCCGACATCAGAAACACCGTCTTCCGGGCGATCGTCGCAGACATGGTGTCGCCGCCCTCAGCAGGCGACGCCGCCGTCGACCACCATCACGCTGCCGGTAGTGTAGGCATTGCCGAACAGGTAGAGGTAGGCCTCGGCGATTTCCGCCGTGCCACCCAGGCGTGCCAGCGGCACGTACTGCACCAGCTTTTGCAACCGTTCGGGCTGCGCCGGATCGAGCGGCCGGGCGTCGACCAGCCCTGGCGATACGGTGTTGACGCGGATCGGCGCGAGTTCCACCGCCAGCACCCGCGCCAGCGCCTCGGTCGCGGCGTTCATCGCACTGACCACGGACATGCCAGGGGTGGCCCGGCGCGACGCGACGCCCGAAGTGAACACCATCGAACCGTCGGGTCGTAGCCATTCCGCGGCGTGCCGGGCCAGGCGATACTGACCCCAGAATTTGGTCTCGAAAGCGGCACGCACGGCGTTCAGGTCGCTGCTCAGGAAAGTGTCGTGCGGCAGCGCCGCCTTGATGATCATGGCCAGATGATCGAAGGACCCGACGCGCCGGAAAAAATCCCTCACCGACTGCTCGTCGCCGGCATCGACCCGATCGGCGCTGGCACCCGGCCCCAACCGGCACAGCGCCGCCTGCAGACTTTCCTGCGAGCGCGAAGCGATCAGCACTTTGGCGCCGGCGTCCAACGCCTTGCCAGCCACCGCAAAGCCGATGCCGGTGGCGCCGCCAACCACCACAATTTTCTTGTTTTTCAGCGCCATGCTTCAGCCGGATTTTGTCTGGGACGCATGGTGCCATGGATGGCCCGGCATTTCAATGAACAATCCCCACACGCCGGGCATGGCCGCGCACCGCACCGGTCGAATCGCGGCAGGCCGGCAGCGCCGCGATCTTCCCGGTGCGCCCGCCCTATTCACCGGGCGGTCCACCTCCGGCGCCCTGCGGTGAACTGTCGGCCAGGTGCTTGAGGACCTCTCCGGCGGCCAGCAGCCCGAAGGGTGCGGTCACGCAGACCGCCGAACCGAAGCCGGCACAGCTCAGGCCAGTCAGCGTCCGCGGCGGCTCGCAGCTATCGCTGCGCTCCGGATGGCGCAGGGGTTCGCTGGAAAACACCGCCGGGATTCCGAACTTCTTCCTGGCTTCACGGGTAAACCCGTGCTCCTTGCGCAGGAGTGCGCGCACCTTGGCGAGCAGCGGATCCTGGATGGTGAACGCGAGGTCGGCGACCGCGATGCGCGTCGGGTCGATCTGGCCACCGGCACCACCGGCGGTAATCAGCGGTACCGCGCAGCGCCGCGACCAGGCGATCATGGCGACCTTGCTGCGTACCTGGTCAATGGCGTCGATCAGGTAGTCGAAACCCCCTCCGAGAAGGCTGTCGACGTTCTCCGGCGTCACGAAATCGTCGATTTCCCTGACCTCGCAATCAGGGTTGATGGTACGGATGCGCTGCGCCATGGCACTGACCTTGGCTTTGCCGAATTCCCCGTCGACCGCATGCACCTGTCGGTTGACGTTCGATTCGACGATGATGTCCAGGTCGATCAGGGTGATCCGGCCGATCGCCGAACGCGCCAGGCCCTCGGCCGCCCACGAACCGACGCCGCCGACACCGACCACCGCCACATGCGCCTGCTGAAAACGCCGCAAGGCGTCGGCCCCGTAGAGGCGCGCGACGCCGGCGAAGCGGCGCCGGGGATCGATGCATTCCCGCAAGCCGTCGCCGTCGCTGGCGACCGGCGCGGTGACCTCGTGTCTGTCCATGGCGCTTGTCCTTGGCAAGTTTCGTAGAGTGTAATAGGAACTGGCAGAGAACCGGCATGCTGGGCTAAACTTCGCTCTTTTTGTTCAAGAGGATCTCCGATGCCCATCGTCACCACACCCAGCGGACTTCAGATCGAAGAAATCATTCTCGGCAGCGGTCCCACGGCCAGCGCTGGCCAACACGTGATCGTGCATTACACGGGCTGGCTGGCCGATGGCAAGAAATTCGACTCGAGCGTGGATCGCAACGAACCCTTCCGTTTTCCGCTCGACGGCAGACATGTCATTCCCGGCTGGGAAGAAGGAGTTCCCGGCATGAGCGTCGGCGGTGTCCGCAAACTCACCATTCCGCCCGAACTCGCTTACGGCGCGCGTGGCGCCGGCAAGATGATCCCGCCGCACGCCAAGCTGGTGTTCGAGATCGAGCTCCTCGATATTGCCTGATGATGTTTGATTGATGGCCGACGGGCCCCGCAAGCCCCCGCGCCCGCCCGCCGCGCAACCGCCGCAGCCCGTGAGCGATCGCCCGACGGTACGCGGCGGCGGGGTCAGGCACAAACCCACGGCAGAACTCGCCAAAGGCGACTCGCCGGGCCCGCCCCGAGGCGAACGTCGGAACATGGTGCGCGTGCCGGCCGCGGCTGCGACAACCGGCGCGGGGCCGGCGAGCAGCCCGGCACCGGTCGGCGTACGGATCTCCAAGCTGATGGCCGAGCGCGGACTTTGTTCGCGTCGTGACGCCGACGCCTACATCACGCGCGGCTGGGTCTTCGTCGATGGGAAGCGGGTCAGCGAACTGGGAACCCGCGCCGATGCGAGCGCCGTCATCACCCTCGACCGACAAGCCCAGGCAAACCAGCAAAGCCGCCTGACCATCCTGCTGCACAAGCCGATGGGTTATGTCTCCGGGCAACCGGAACCGGGCTTTACGCCGGCGGTGACGTTGATCCAGCCGGAACGACAATACCGCACGCCGGACACGCCGCTGTTTCATCCGGCCTGCCTGAAGGGACTGGCGCCCGCCGGCAGGCTGGATATCGATTCGACCGGCCTGCTGGTTCTGACCCAGGATGGGCGGGTGGCGCGGCAGCTGATCGGCGAGGACTCGGCAATCGACAAGGAATATCTGGTGCGCGTCGAAGGCCATCTGGACGCCAGAGGCCTCGCCCTCCTGAACCACGGCCTCAGCCTCGATGCGCGGCAACTGAAACCGGCCAGGGTCGAATGGCTCAACGACGACCAGCTCCGTTTCGTTCTCCGTGAAGGACGCAAGCGGCAGATCCGGCGGATGTGTGAACTGGTCGGGCTGCGCGTCACCGGCCTCAAGCGCGTCCGCATCGGCGCGGTCCGGCTCGGCGACCTGCCGCTCGGGCAATGGCGCTTCCTGCGCCCGGATGAAAGCTTCTGACGGCAATCGCGTGAGCGGCAGTCATTGCTTTTCCCGGCTATGCCGACGAGACGCTTCGCTTGAAGCTGCCGACACACTGGCCTAGGCCCTTGCAGGGCGCGGCCTGGATGCGCCGCATGAGTTCCAGCGGCACCTCCGGCAAAGCAAAGTCGTGCTGCAGCTTCTGCTCCATGCGCAGCCACAGCAAGGCGGTCATTTCAGCGTCGGCCAGCGCCCGGTGGTACTGCCCGACGGTTTCGATGCACAGGTGCCGGATCAGCGTTTGCAGGCGGTGATTCGGCGCTTCCGGATACACCCGGCGCGCCACTTTCAGCGAGCAGAGCCAAACGCTCGGACAAGCAGCGCCGATGCGGTCGAGTTCGGCGCCCAGAAAGCCGTGGTCGAAGGCCGCGTTATGGGCCACCAGCGGTCGCCCGGCGACGAAGTCCAGCAGCTCGTGCATCACCACCTCGGCCTTCGGCGCCCGGCTGATCATCGCGTTGCTGATGCCGGTCAATTGCTGGACGCAGGGCGGAATGCGGCGACCACCGTTCATCAGGCTCTGGAAGCGGTCGATGATCCCCGTTTCGTCGATCACCACCGCCGCCACTTCGGTGGCCCGGTCGCCCATCATCGCCGACAGCCCGGTGGTCTCGAAATCGATGATTACCCGCTCGCGCATGCCACCCCCACGTCTTGCCTGTCCGCAACTATACCCGCTCAATCCGGTGATGGAAACGGAACGCTGGTCGTCGCTGTGGCGACCGACTACGCGTACTGGAACGAAACCGCAGCCACTTTCGCACCACGCAAGGAACTCGGCGGCAAAAAGCTGCTCCTGCTCGTCGCCGGCAAGGTCAGCTCGCAGGCGCAACAAGATTTGGCAAAAGCCGACTGGACGGTGAAGAGCGGCTTGCACTCATGATTGCTCGCTGCTCGGGATACGCACCCACGCGAGAATGATTCCGCCGGCGATGAAGAACAGCGCCAGCGAAGCCATCGCCAGGCGCTGGCTGCCGGTCGCTGCGCTGACGCCGCCGAAGAAGAGCGGGCCGAGCGCCGCTGAAGTGCGCCCGACGAGCGCGTGAAAGCCGAAGTATTCGGACTCCCGCTCCTTCGGAATCATGGTCGTGAAGAGGCTGCGGAACAGGGTCTGCGTCGAACCGAGAACGAGCCCCAGCGACACGGCAATCAGGATCGCTCCAAGCCATCCCCGCGCCAGCGCCATCAGCGCCAGCGTCATCATCCACAGCGCGAGGGTGACGTAGATCGCGCCACGTTGTGACCACCGACCACCGAGCCAGCCGAAGAACATCGTCGACGGGATGGCGATCGCCTGAAACATGAGCGAGAGTTCCAGGACCTCCTGAACTTCGAGTCCGAAAGTCTTCTTCATCATCACCGCGGTAAAGAACATCACGGTGACGATGGCGTCGTTCACGAGGTAGTAGGCGAGGAGGAATTTCGGCACTTCGCGATTCTCGCGCCATTGCCTGACGGTGGCCCAGATGCGCCGGTACTGGGCAGTGAAACCGGTGTCGGCCTGGATGGGCGAAGCGCTCGGCAGCGCGCCGACCGCGGGCAAACCGATCAGGAGCAGGAAAACGGCGCTGACGAGAAAGGCGTTGGCGAAGTTCGCCGCGTTGTCGGTGGTCATTCCAGCGCGTGTGAAAGGCAGGCACAACAGGAAACAGGCGATTCCACCGAGGTAGGAAAGCCCCCACGCCAACCCCGAAACGCGCGCCGCACTTTGCGGAGCAGTGATCAGCGGCAGGTACGAGTTGTACAGGCTGCTGCCGACCGTCGCGCCGACCTGGGCCACGACGAAGATCGCGACACCGGCCATGAGGTCGCCGCGGCCGACGTCCGTCAGCAGTGCGGTGGCGACGCCGCAGACCAGCGTCACAGTTGCCAGCAGCGATCGGCGGTGTCCGCCGGTATCGGCGACCGCACCGATCAACGGCGAAAGCAGGCCGGAGATGACGAGCGACAGGGCGATCGCCAGCGACCACAGCGCGTCGGCCTGGCCGGAATCGGTGGCGACGTATGCCGTGAAATAGATCGCATACGCGACGCCGGGAATCATCAGGCCGTAACCATGCAGCGCGACGTCGTAGAAGATCCACGCGGTGACGAAGCGCCGGCTCGTCGTTGCGGCGCCGGGCGGTGCTGCGAGCTGGCGTGTCTTCATCAACCCCAGGGGTTGATTCAACAGGGTCGCAGCGCGCCTTGCGGCGCACTCCTGGTGACCGAAGGTGGCTGTGAAGGTGGCTGTGAATCGGCTTGCCGGGCTTCCGCTTCGACCGCGTGCAAGGCTTTGATGAACACCCGGGCCGACGGCGCCAGCGTGCGGCCGGCGAGGTAGATCACGCCGTAGTTCGTGCGCATGACCGGCGCAGCGAAATCGACCACGGCGAGGAACCCGGCCGCAAGGTCGTCGGCGATCATGCCGACCGTACTGGGGAAAAGCGCATCACTGTCACGGGCGATCCGTCGAGCCAGGGCCAGCGAGTTCACCGAGATCGGAGGAACGAAATCTTCGGAATCGCCCCCGTTGGCCACTCCCGAACCCCGCTCGGACGCCGTAGCGGCAGCGGCGCCACGCAGCAGGGTCGTCACCAGCGGAAAGGCATTCACCCGGGCGAGCGAAGGCTGGATTTCCGTTGCCAGCGGATGGCCTGGCCGGCAGGCGAGAACGATGCGGTGCGAGGGGAGCGTCTCGACGATCAGGCGCTTGTCGTCATCGGCGCCAGAAATCTCGGCGATGCCCACGTCGATTCGTTCGGCGAGAACGTCATGCACAACTTCTGCCGGATCGGCGGTAGCGCACCGGATTTTCAGGCGGGGATGCGCCTTCAGGACACGGGCGATG
The DNA here is from genome assembly GCA_016714935.1 of Candidatus Accumulibacter propinquus. GTDB lineage: Bacteria > Pseudomonadota > Gammaproteobacteria > Burkholderiales > Rhodocyclaceae > Accumulibacter > Accumulibacter propinquus. The sequence goes on from JADKBU010000010.1 coordinate 118,485, forward strand.
GCGGTGGCGACCGAGATCTCGCTGGCATAAGGGCCGGCGCCGATGGCCAGGCTTCCCGCCTCGAGTCCGGCGAGGAGTCGGATTTCGCGGCGCAGTTCGGCTTCGCTGCTGAGCAGGTTCTCGCCGCGTTCGAGCAGAACGCGCCCAAACGGCGTCGGCGTCACGCTCCGCGGCGCGCGGTCGAAGAGCGGCACGTCGAGCGCCTGTTCGAGCGCGGCGATGCTCCGCGACAGGCTCGGCTGCGTGAGATGCAGGGCTTCGGCCGCGCGCGCAAAGTTGCCATGCTTGCCGAGGGCAAGGGCGTGGCGGATGAGGCGCAACTCAATAATCATACGTGCAGCGTATCACAATCGTGCAACAGAGGTATTGGACACCACCGCAAGGCGATGAGATCCTAGATGCAGGTTGAGGCGATATCAACTCGGGGAAGTGACGATGACCTCTACCCGGCTTGCCGAGCCGGCGGGCGCATTCTGGCGCCCACTCCGGAGAAACTTTCGCCACCCTGATCGCCATGCCATTCAATACTGCCTGCAAAGACAAACGCTTCCTCATTATCGACGACATACCCGAGATGCGTTTTTCGTTACGTCGCCAGGTGGGTAGTCTCGGATGTGAACACGTCGTGCTCAGCAGCACCGTCAAGGATGCGCTGGAGAAGCTCGAGAGCAGTGCTTTCGATATCATCCTGTGTGATTACTACCTCGCCGGCGGTACCGACGGGCAACAATTCCTCGAATTCGTGCGTGGCCGCAACATCATCGGCAGTGGCGTGTTGTTCGTCATGGTCACCGGCGAGAAAAGCTACGACAGTGTCGTCACGGCCGCCGAGTGTCTTCCCGACGACTACCTCCTCAAGCCGTTCACCGCCGATACGCTGAAAATGCGCATCGAACGCCTGCTCGACAAGAAAAAACGACTCGCCCGAGTCGATCGGATGCGCGACAGGAAGAACTGGAACGGGGTGATCAACGCCTGCAATGAAATCATTGCCACCAAGGATCGTTACCTGGTCGACGCCCTGCGCATCAAGGGCAACGCCCTGCTGCAGGCGGGCGAAGCCGAAACCGCCGCGGCTTTCTACCAGCAGGTGCTGCGCATGCGTTCCCTTCCCTGGGCGAGCCTGGGGCTGGCGCGGGCGCTGAATCAACTGGGCGAGAGCGCGCACTGCAAGACCACCCTGAAGGCACTGATCGCCGAGTCGCCGAAGCTGATGGCCGCTTATGACCTGCTCGGCAAGGTGCATCTCGCGAGCGGCGACGCCGACGCGGCGATGGCCATCCTCGACAGCGCCTGCGTCATTTCCCCGAACTCGCTGACGCGCCACCGTGCCATCGCCAGGGTCGCCGAAAAGAAAGGCGACTTTGCGCGCGTCGAGAAGGCGCTTGGCCACGTGATCCGGAAGACGCGTCATTCGCCGCTGCGCGAAACCCGCGACTTTGCCCAGTTGGGCAACGCGCTGACCGAGATGGGCGAGCCTGGCAAGGCTGTCGCGTTGCTTGAGGAGGTCCGCACGAATTTCAGGAACGATGCCAACGATCCGCTGCTCGCCGCCGTCGAGGCGATCGCGCAGCAGAAATCGGGCAACCCGGAAAAAGCCGCGGCAGCGCTCGCGCGTGCCATGCAGAGCGACCCGTCCCGATTGCCCGAGGCGGTGACGATGGCGCTTGCCAAGGCCTGCCTGGCGACCGGCAATCAGCAGGCGGCGCAGGAGATACTGAAAAACCTGGTGCAGGAAAACCCGGAATCGAAGGATCTGCATGCACGCATTTCGGCGGTCCTGCGCGACAACGGTGCGCCAGAACTTGCCGACCAGTTGGTCAAGGAAAGCATTCGCGAAATCATTCAACTCAACAACGAGGCGGTGCGGCGGGCCAAGGCCGGCGAACTCGCCATCGCGGCCGAGATGCTCAGCGCAGCCGCGCATCGCCTGCCCGGCAACCTGCAGGTCGTGGGCAACGCGGCGACCGCACTCCTTTTCGACATCTTCAGGAATGGTCCCGACGCCGCCAAGCTGCGCACGGCGCAAACCTTCCAGCAAAACGTCGAGGCGCTGTGCCCGGAACACCCCAAGCTCGCCGAAATGGCCGAGTTGATGAAGCGAATTCATACCAGATACGCGCAAGCGCCGAAATAGAAGCGCAAATGAGCCGGTGTCCATCGCCGGAGGCAGTAGAGAAGACGCTGCCGGGATTCGCGATTGCCTTTCGGCCCGAGGCAGTGATGAAGCTTGATGCAGAACTCGGACGGGAACGTACCGACGCGCGCCACTGTAGTCAACTTCAGTCAGCAATATCTCGGGAGGTCACCATGCTGAAGCGAATCAATGTTAATCAACTCAGCGTCGGCATGTTCCTCAAAGAGTTCTGTGGCTCCTGGATGGAGCATCCGTTCTGGCGCTCATCGTTCGTCATCACCGACCCGAAGGATATCGCCACCATCCTGGCCAGCAGCATCCGGGAAGTGTGGATCGATTGCGACAAGGGTCGTGATCTGGCACCTGGTGAGCCGCTGGTCTCGTTCGCAGAATCGGAAGCCGAGGTCGATGCCGAACTGGCCAGTGTGGTTGGCGAAGTGCGCCAGCTCAAGCGTGTCCCCAGCATCGTCGAATTTGGCCGTGCGGCGAAAATCGTTGCCAGATCACGGCAGGCAGTGACCTCGATGTTCGAGGAAGCACGTATGGGCAACGCCTTCAATTCGTCGGGCGCGCAACGACTGGTCGACGAAATAGCCGACTCGGTGAGCCGCAACCCTGGCGCCCTGATCAGCCTCGCTCGTCTGAAGAGTACCGACGATTACACGTACATGCACTCGGTCGCCGTCTGTGCTCTGATGATCGCGCTCGCCAGGCAACTGGGCCTCGACGAGGAAAAGATCCGTTCGGCCGGTATCGCCGGCCTGTTGCACGATCTGGGCAAGGCGGTGATACCGATCGAAATTCTCAACAAACCGGGCAAGCTGACCGATGAGGAGTTTTCGATCATGAAGTCGCATCCTGAAGAAGGGCATCGGATGTTGCTCCAGGGCAGCGGCGTCGATGCCATTGCGCTCGACGTCGTCCTCCACCACCATGAAAAGACCGATGGATCGGGTTACCCGAAGCGCCTCAAAGCCGACCAGATCAGCCTGTTTGCCAAGATGGGGGCGGTCTGCGACGTGTACGACGCGATCACCTCGAATCGTTCGTACAAGGCCGGTTGGTGCCCATCCGAATCGCTGCGCAAGATGGCCGAGTGGACCAAGGGACATTTCGACCCCAAGGTCTTTCAGGCCTTCGTCAAGAGCGTCGGCATCTACCCGATCGGATCGCTGGTGATCTTGAGCAGTGGTCGGCTCGGCACCGTCATCGAACAGGGCGACAAGTCGCTGCTCAGTCCACGCATCCGGGTTTTTTTCTCGACACGAAGCCACGCGCGCATCCGCCCGGAAATCGTCGACCTCGCGCGTGGCCAGGACAAGATCGTCAGCCGCGAAGATCCGGCGAAATGGAACTTTCCCGACTTGAACGAGATATGGTCCGGGCTACCCGATTCGACCCGCGCCAGCCGCCCGCCACCTTGCTGACCAGCGCTGTCCCCAGCGGGTCACCGGCCGGCGACTTGCACGGTTATCGTAGCACCGAGCGGCGCATGGATCTCCAGGCTGATGGCTGACATGGCCTCTGTTCGCGTCGTGACGCGGACGCCGACATCACGCGCGGCTGGGTCTTCGTCGACGCCAGGGGCCTCGCTCTCCTGAACCACGGCCTCACCTCGATGCGCGGCAACTGAAACCAGCCAGGGTCGAATGGCTCAACGACGACCAGCTCCGTTTCGTTCTCCATAAGGGACGCAAACGGCAGATTCGGTGATGTGTGAACTGCTCGGGCTGCGCGTCAGCGACCTCAAGCGTGTCCGCATCGGCGCGGTCCGGCTCGGTGACCCGCCGCTCGGACAATGGCGCTTCCTGCACCCGGTACCAGAGCGTGAAAAGTTACCTGGCCCGGTCAATCGTTGCCGGCTATAGTGTCTTGAGCGCCCGGCTCTTTATCTGACGGCTGCTTGCACGTCCGTTCGCCTTTGGCGCAGACTCCAGCCAGCGTGAGGCACTGCGGAGACGGCGAATCCCTGCCCGCCGCAGGTGGCCTTTCTACAGGCCACATTACCCCTCGAAAAACCGGAAACCGTAACCGCATGACACGCGCTGCCCTGTCCCAGTCGGTAATCAGAAGCGAAAGCGGACGTACGCCCTACCTTGCCTATTTCCTGCTGCTGTCGATCCTGACCGCGCTGCTGCTCGGCTATTTTCTGCATCTCAGCCATCAACAGACCGAACAGGCGGTCGAAACTTCTTCGCGGAACGAAGCGCACATTCTCGCCAACCAGGTCAGTGAAACCCTGCGACGAATCGACTCCAACACATCGTTCATCGCCGAAAGCGTGTCCCCAGGCGCTGCTTCCCAGCAGGATTCGACACTGAACCCGCAACGAATCAACGCCACTTTGAGCGCTTTGGCCACGAACTTCCCCGAAATTCTGGTCTATCTGGTCATCGACAGCGAAGGTAATCCCCTCTTCGGCAACACCTTCGGCCGCAAGGACCTGAGCATTGCCGACCGCGAGTACTTCCGACAAATCAGGAACCGCCCGGATCGCGAACTGCATTTTTCGGAGACGCTGAACGCCAGGACCACGGGGACGCCGAGCATCGTCGCGTACCGAGCCATCCTGAACCGAAGTGGAGCATTCCTGGGGCTGGTTATCACACCGATAGACCTGCGCCATTTTTCCCGGGAGTTTTCCGAACTGCAGGTCGGAGAGAATGGAATGGTGAGCATCCGCAGGAGCGACGACAGCCGCCTGGTCGTGCGCTGGCCTGAGGCCCCCGAAGAAATCAACAAACCGGCCGACCAGACGCCACCCTACCTGAGCATCCAGAGTGGCAAGACGCAAGGCATCGTCCGTTACAAGGGCCAGGTCGACCAGGTGGATCGCATATTCGCCTTTCAGAAAGTCAGCGCCTATCCGTTCTACGTACTGGTCGGCCGTGCCGTTCACGAACAGTTTGCGGCCTGGCGCGACACGGCACTGATCTCGTCGGCGCTGACAGTGGCCGGATTGCTCGCGCTGGGCGGCCTGCTGCGTCGGTTGAAGCGCAGCGACGCCATCCTGCGCGACAGCGAAACACGTTACCGGGCCATCATCGAAGCGCAGCAGGATGCGGTTTGTCGATCCTTGCCCGACACCACGCTGACCTTCGCCAACCACGAGTATCGTCGCCTGTTCGCTGGCGGCGAAGTCGAGGTGCTCGGCCGACGGTGGATCGAATTCGTTCCCGAGGAGGAACGGGTGGCCGTGCTGGAACAACATGCGCGTTTGTCGCAAGCACCCGACATCCTCGAATACGAGCACTCGGTGGTATTCGCCGATGGCAGTGTGCGCTGGTTTCATTGGGCTGAAGTATCGCTCTTCGACGCGCAGGGGCAATGCACCGAGATTCAGTCGGCTGGACGGGATGTCACCGAGCAAAGACAAGGCGAGGAAGCGCTGCGCAGCAGCGAACAACGCTTTCGCGATATCGCCTTCACCAGCGCCGACTGGATCTGGGAAATGGACGCGCAGGGGCGCTACACCTTTGCCTCGGACAATGTTATGGCCATACTCGGTCATGCGCCGGCGGAACTGACAGGCCGCACCCCCTTCGACCTGATGCCACCACAGGAAGCCACGCGGGTGCGCGGCATCTTCCAGGGCCTGGCCGAACGCAAGGCGTCTTTCAGCGATCTGGAGAACCTCTGCCGACATCACGACGGGAGGCTGATAACGCTGCTGACCAGCGGCGTCCCCATCCTGTCGCCAACCGGCGAACTACTCGGTTACCGTGGCACCGCCCGGGACATCAGTGCGCGCAAACAGGCCGAGCAGGCCCTGCACGATCGGGAAGAAGTGATGAGCGCGATCGTCTCCCAGGCGGTGGATGCGATCGAACTCACCGACCTGGAAACCTTCCGCTTCATCGAGTTCAACGATGCTTCCTGTCGCCTCCTCGGCTACACCCGTGAGGAGTATGCACGGCTCACGGTCTTCGACATCCAGGCCGAATTGCCAAGGGATCAGACGCGCGCGCTGGTGGCCGACGCCAGGGTCGGCGAAGAACGCCATTTCGAGGCCAGGCACCGGCGAAAGGACGGCAGCGTGATCGAGGTTCAGGTCAGCATGCGCTTCATTGAACTGCGCGGCCGCTTTTGCTGCGTCGCCATCTGGAGAGACATCGGCGAGCGCAAGCGGGTGCTCGTCGAACTGGAACGTCATCGCCAACTCCTTGAGGAGAGGGTTGCTGCCCGCACCGCCGAACTCGCAGCCGCCAAGGAGGCGGCTGAACAGGCGAATCTGGCGAAGAGCGCCTTTCTTTCCAACATGAGCCATGAGATCCGTACGCCGATGAACGGCATCCTCGGCATGGCGGAAATCATGCGCCGCGGCAGTGTCACGCCCCGCCAGGCGGCCCAGCTCGACAAGATCGCGGCGTCGGGCAAACACCTGCTCAGCGTGATCAACGATATCCTCGATCTGTCCAAGATCGAGGCCGGCAGGCTACTGCTCGAACAGACCCATTTCAACCTCGCCGACGTGCTGAACTCGGTCGTCGCCGTCGTCGGCGACTCCGCGACGGCACGCGGACTGCGGATTGCCGTCCACGCTCCCGGCATGCCGCAGGCGCTGCGCGGCGACCCGACCCGGCTCTCGCAAGCGGTGATCAACTATATGAGCAACGCCGTCAAGTTCACCGAACAGGGCAGCATCACGCTGACTGTCGGCGTTGTTGAGGAAACCGACGCCGACTACCTGCTGCGCATCGCGGTCAGCGACACCGGCATCGGCATGCACGCGGCCGAGATGACACATCTGTTCCAGACCTTCGAGCAGGTCGATCACTCAATGACGCGAAAGTACGGGGGCACCGGCCTGGGACTGGCCATCACCCGGCGAATCGCCGAACTGATGGGCGGCAATGTGGGCGTGGACAGCACGCCGGGGCAGGGAAGTACCTTCTGGCTGACCGTGCGGCTGGCGAAGGAACAGGAATCGACCGGGGCAGTTACCGAGCCCGTCGGGGAGCCGGCCGAATTCGTCCTGCGTCGCGAGCATCGCGGCAAACGCGTTCTGCTCGCCGAGGACGAGCCGATCAATCAGGAGGTGGCGCAGTTCCTTCTGGAAGAGGTCGGCCTGGAGGTCGATCTCGCCGGGACCGGAGTCGAGGCGCTGCGCATGGCACAGACGAACGACTATGCGGCCGTCCTGATGGACATGCAGATGCCTGAAATGGACGGCCTGGCGGCGACGCGCGCGATCCGGCTGGTCAGTGCACCGGTATCCGTTCCCATCCTGGCGATGACCGCCAGCGCCTTCGAGGAAGACCGCCGACGCTGCCTGCAGGCCGGGATGGACGACTTCATTTCCAAGCCTGTCGAGCCGGACCGACTCTACGCAACCTTGCTGAAATGGCTGACACGGCCACGGTGACCGGGCGACGCTGCGTACAGGAAATTGCCGTCGGGTAACCGGGACCGACTGGCGTTTCAGCCCGGTGATCGCGGCACGCCGGACCAGATTTCGTGAAGGTCGGGAAAATTCCATTTCGCCGGATCTTCGCGGCTGACGATCTTGTGCGGACAGCCCGGACGCGAGAGATCGATGACTTCCGGCCGGATACGGCTATTCGAACGTGTCGAGAAGAAGGTCTTGATGCGTGGGCTGAGCAGCGATTTTTCACCCTGCTCGGTGACCACCCCCAGACGACCGGAATTCAGCAGGACCAGCGAACCAATCGGATAGATGCCGATGCTCTTGACAAAGGCCTGAAACACCATCGGGTCGAAATGACCATTGCTCCACTCGGCCATCTTGCGCAGCGATTCGGCCGGGTCCCAGCCGGCCTTGTAAGGCCGGTTCGAGGTGATCGCGTCGTAGACGTCGCAGACCGCGCCCATCCTGGCGAAAAGACTGATCTCGGCGCCCTTCAGACGCTTCGGGTAACCCGAGCCGTCGGTCTTCTCGTGGTGATGCAGGACCACATCCAGGGCCACATCGTCCACCTGCCGGGCTTCCAGCAACATCCGATAGCCTTCCTCGGGATGCGACTTGATGATCGCGAACTCGGCATCGGTCAGCTTGCCCGGCTTGTTGAGCACCTCCATGGGCATCGCCGCCTTGCCCAGGTCGTGCAACAGCCCGGCGATTCCCGCGGAACGCGTCTGCTGCTCGTCGAGCGCAAGTTGCCTGGCCAGGGCAATCATCAGCGCGCAGACGGCCACCGAATGCATGAAGGTGTAGTCGTCGGCGGTCTTCAGACGGGCCAGGCTGATCACTGCCCCCGGATTGCGGCTCACCGAGTCGGAGATTTCTTCGACCAGTCGCTGCGCCCCGTGGGTGTCGACCGCCTTGCCCATGCGCGCCTCTTCGAACATCGAGGTCACCGCCTGCCGTGATTTGGCCACGATCTTCGCCGCACGGGTGAATTCGGCAGCCAGCGTGGTGCGGGCGACCTCCCGCTCGGCGTTGGCCGCGCTGGCCAGTTCAGCGTCCACCTGGGCTTCCGATTCGGCTTCCGAGACCAGGGGCTGACCTGCCGGCAGATCACGCCCCTTGCTGCAATCGATCCACACTTCCCGGATGCTGCTCGCGCGCACCACCTCGATGTCCTTCGGGTCGGTGATGACGAATGACGAGCGCCAGAACGGATGTTCCATCCACGAACCGCAGAACTCCTTGAGGTACATGCCCACCGTGAGCTGGTGAACGCTGATTCGCTTGAGCATGGCAATATCGCGGATTACGGGGCTGCGCCGTGAAGGCTGCAGTGTAGACTTCCGCCGCACCAGACACAAGAAAGGGGCCGAAGGCCCCCTTTCCTTACCGTGCTGCGGCGAGCCTAGAGACCGGCGGCCGAACGCAGGGCAGCCGCCTTGTCGGTGACTTCCCAGGTGAACTCGGGTTCGTCACGGCCGAAGTGCCCGTAGGCAGCGGTCTTGCGGTAAATCGGGCGCAACAGATCGAGCGACTGGATGATGCCTTTCGGACGCAGGTCGAAGTGCTTGCCGATCAGGTCGACGATGATTTCGTCGCTGACCTTGCCGGTGCCGAAGGTATTGACCATCAGCGACACCGGCCGGGCAACGCCGATGGCGTACGCCACCTGCACTTCGCAGCGTTCGGCGAGACCGGCGGCGACGACGTTCTTGGCCACGTAGCGGGCGGCATAGGCGGCCGAGCGGTCGACCTTCGACGGGTCCTTGCCCGAGAAGGCACCACCGCCATGCCTGGCGGCTCCGCCGTAGGTATCGACGATGATCTTGCGGCCGGTCAGGCCGCAGTCGCCGTGCGGACCGCCGACGACGAAACGCCCGGTCGGGTTGACCAGGTAGCGGGTGTTGCCGGTCAGCAGTTCCTTCGGAACGACCGGTTTGATGATCTCCTCGATCACCGCTTCCGAGATCTGCGCGTGCGAGACTTCGGGATCGTGCTGCGTCGAAACCACGATGGTGTCCACCGACTGCGGCCGGCCATCGACATAGCGGACGGTGAGCTGGCTCTTCGCATCCGGGCGCAGCCACGGCAGACGGCCGTCGCGGCGGACCTCGGCCTGACGCTCCATGATGCGATGCGCGTAGTGGATCGGCAGCGGCATCAGCGACGCGGTCTCGTTGCACGCGTAACCGAACATCAGCCCCTGGTCGCCGGCGCCCTGATCGAGATCCAGGCCCTGCCCTTCATTGACACCTTGCGCGATATCCGGCGACTGGCGGTTGATTGCTGTCAGAATGGCGCAGCTCTTGTAGTCGAAGCCGATATCGGAATTGTCGTAGCCGATGCGGCGGACCGCGTCCTGCGCGATTTCGCGATAATTGATATGTGCCCTGGTGGTGATTTCGCCGGAGATGACGACCAGACCGGTGGACACCAGCGTTTCGCAGGCGACCCGCGCGGGCGGATCCTCAGCGAGAATGGCGTCAAGGATGGCATCGGAAATCTGGTCGGCAACCTTGTCCGGATGACCTTCGGAAACCGATTCCGAAGTGAAGAGGTACTCTTTGCTCACGCTGCGTCTGCTCCAATAAAAAAACCCCGAAACGGCGGCGTTGCCGGCTCCGGGGTTCGAGCAGACGACGCTTTAGCAGTATTTGGTGGCCGATTACCCGGCTCCTTCCGCCCTGCAAGTTGTCCTGATTAACTCGGCGGATGGATAATTATAGTTTTTCTCCTGCCGGCTGGTCAAACCTTCTTGCAGTCTTCCTTCGCTCTTCTGACGCTCCCTGGAAATCCTGTCGCGTGCTCACTCTCTCCCGTCTTCTCAGTCGTCTGCCACTGTCGTGGCTGCATGCCTTCGGCGCCCTGCTGGGCTGGCTCACCTGGCTACTGTCGCCGACCTACCGCCGGCACCTGCGCGAGAACATGCAGCTCGCGCTGGGGGAAGCCGAGAGCCGGCGGCTGCGCGCCGCGGCCATCGGCGAAGCCGGCAAGGGCGCGCTCGAACTGACGCGCATCTGGCTGCGGCCGCTCGCCGAGACGGCCGCGCGGGTCGTCGAGATCTCGGGCTGGGAACTGGTCGAGGCGGCGGCGCGGCGCGGCAGGGGGATCCTCTACCTGACGCCGCATCTGGGTTGTTTCGAGATCACCGCCCAGTACCTGTCCACGCACGCCCCGATCACCGTCCTCTACCGGCCGCCCCGGCAGGCCTGGCTACAGGCGATGATCGAAGCCGGCCGGGCGCGCGCGCAACTGCATCTGGCAGCCGCCGACCTGTCCGGCGTACGCAGCCTGCTCAAGGCACTCAAGCGTGGCGAGGCGGTCGGCATGCTGCCCGACCAGGCGCCGAAGGCGGGTGAAGGTCGCTGGCTCGACTTCTTCGGCAAACCGGCCTATACCATGACCCTCGCCGCGCGCCTGGTCGACAGCGGCGCCAGCGTGATCATGGTCTGGGCGGAACGCCTGCCCGGCGGTCGCGGCTATCATTTCCACCTACAGGAACCGACTCGACCGATCCGCGGCACGATCGAAGAACGCGCACAACAGATCAACCACGAGATCGAACACCTGATCCGCCAGTGTCCCAGCCAGTATCTGTGGGGCTACAACCGCTACAAGGGGCGCCGCGGCAGCGAAGCGCCGCCGCTGCCGAACGCCGGCGGACCGACGTGAGCAGGCACGTGGCGCAGCGATCGTCGGATAGCCACAGCGCGGACAGACATTGATGCGAATTGCCTTCTGCCTGTACAAGTACTTCCCCTTCGGCGGTCTGCAGCGCGATTTTCTGCGCGTCGCGCTCGCCTGCCAGGCACGCGGCCACGCCATACGCGTCTACACACTGGAATGGCGTGGCGATATCCCCGCCGGCTTCGAACTGGTGCTGGTACCGGTGCGCGCGCTGAGCAACTGCCGCCGTTATGCGAAATTCAGCGCCTGGGTCGCGGCGCATCTACACGGCGACCCCGCCGACCGGTTGGTGGGGTTCAACAAGATGCCGGGCCTGGACGTCTATTTTGCCGCCGACCCCTGTTACGAAGACAAGGCACGCACCCTGCGCAACCCGCTGTACCGCCTCTCGGGGCGCTACCGCCATTTCGCCGCTTACGAGCGCGCGGTCTTCGGAGCGGAGAGCAGGACCGAGATCCTGATGATCTCGCCGCTGCAGATGCCGCTGTTCCAGAAGTACTACGGCACGCCCGACGCGCGCCTGCACCTGTTGCCGCCGGGAATCGCCGCCGACCGGCGGGCACCGATCAACGCCGCGGCCATCCGGGCCGAATTCCGCAGCGAGTTCGGTATCCAGGAGAACGGCCTGCTGCTGTTGCAGATCGGCTCCGGATTCAAGACCAAGGGGCTGGACCGCAGCCTGAAGGCCCTCGCCGCCCTGCCGCAGACCCTTGCCAGGCGTTGCCGACTGATCGCCATCGGCGACGATGATCCAAAGCTGTTCCGCGCACAGGCGCAGGCGCTGGCAATCGCCGAGCGCGTCAGCATCCTGCGCGGGCGCAGCGACATCCTGCGCTTTCTGCTCGGTGCCGACCTGCTGGTGCATCCGGCGTACAACGAGAATACCGGCACGGTCCTGCTCGAAGCGGTGGTCGCCGGCCTGCCGGTGCTGACCACCGCCGTCTGCGGCTATGCCCACCATATCGCGGAGGCCGATGCCGGAGTGGTGGTCGCCGAGCCGTTCACGCAGCACGCGCTCGACTCCGCGCTGGCTCGGATGCTGGAGGACGAACCCGCGCGCCGGTGCTGGCGCCGCAACGCGCTCGCTTATGCCGGTCGGGCCGACATCTACAGCAATGCCGAACGTGCGGCCGACGTGATCACCAGCGCGCGCTGATGGACGCCGGCAAAGTCTTTCTCGACGAACCGTTCCGCTCGTTGTGGGCCGGCAGAGACCCGTTCGTTGCCGTCGAGGCGCTCGACGGCGAGGTCTACCGCGAGCTGGAAGGGCGACGCACGCTGCGCACCGAGGTCGCCGGGCGCGGCTACTTCGTGAAGATCCATCGCGGCATCGGCTGGGCTGAAATCGCCAAGAACCTCGCCACGCTGCGCCTGCCCGTGCTCGGGGCGGCGAACGAGTGGCTGGCGATCCAGCGCCTGCGCGACCTCGGGGTGGACAGCATGCGCGCCGTCGCCTTCGGTCTGCGCGGCCGCAATCCGGCGCGGCAACTGTCGTTCATCATTACCGAGGAGCTGGCGCCGACGATCAGTCTCGAGGACTACTGCCTGGGCTGGGCGCAGCACCCACCGTCGCTGCGCCTCAAGCGCGCGTTGCTGGTCGCCGTGGCGCAGGCGGCGCGGCGCATGCACCTGGGTGGCGTGAACCATCGGGACTTCTATATCTGCCATTTCCTCCTGCATCTCCAACCCCCACCGACTGCCGACCGGCTGCGGCTGTCGCTGATCGACCTGCACCGGGCGCAGGTCCGGGATATCACGCCGCGCCGCTGGCGCGACAAGGATCTCGCTGCCCTGTATTTTTCGGTACTCGACATGCCCCTCACCCGCCACGACCGGCTGCGTTTTCTCTCCGCGTATTTCGCCCAGCCGCTGCGGCGGGTGCTGCGCGACGAGGCGCCCCTGCTCGCCAGGCTGGCGAACGAGGCACAGCGCCTGCAGGCGCGTTTCGCGCGCAAGTCGGCCGCCGGTGAAATGTCATGATCGACTGGTGGATGAATCCGCAATACCCGTCGGCGGCAGCCCTGTTCGGTGACATCGATCGCGTCTTTGCGCTCGCCGGCGAGCGGATCACCAGTGATTCGCTGAGCCGCGTGCTGCGGGTCAGCGCTGCCGGCAAGCGTTATTACGTCAAATGCTACAGCGGCACCGGGAAAAGCCCGCTGCGCCGCTGGTTCGGCCTGCGCCGCTGGCTCGGTCCGCCGCGGGTACGCGCCGAATGGCAGAACCTGCTGGCCTTCCGCGCCTGGGGAATTCCGACGGCGACGCTGGTCGCCTACGGCCTGGAACGCCGCTGCGGCGGCTTCAGCCGTGGCGCGCTGGTCACCGAGGAGATTCCCGACACGCTCGATCTGGCCGGGATGGCGCGGGCCGACGACCCGCGTCTGCGCGACCGCCGCTGGGTCGAACAGGTTTCCCGGCAGGTCGCCGACATCACGCGCACGCTGCACGCGGCACGCTTCGCGCACAACGATCTCAAGTGGCGCAACCTGCTGGTCTCCGGCGGCGACCAACCGACGGTTTACCTGATCGATTGTCCCAGCGGCGGCTTCTACCGCGGCGCGCTGCTCGACTACCGGATGATCAAGGATCTCGCCTGCCTCGACAAGGTCGGCAAGAAGTGCCTGTCGCGCAGCCAGCGACTGCGTTTCTACCTGCATTACACGCAGCACGCGCGCGCGACCGCTGGCGACCGCCGGCGCATCGGCAAAATCGTGAACTTCTTCAATGGCCGCGACTAAGCCGGACTCACCGGGAGCACGCCCGGGCGACGAGTTCCCCGTCCTGATCGATGCCGCCACCCTGCGCGCCGCCGGCCGCAACCCCGGACTACCCTTCCGGATCGCCCTGGCCGACGGCCGACAAATCAGCATGCGCCGTCTGCTGCGCGTGCTGCCGGGCAAGCGTCTGGTCGGCGAAGCCGAAATCGATGGCTGCCGCGTCCTCGCCAAGCTCTTCGTCGGACGGCGCAGCGAGAAACACTGGCGGCAGGAACGCACCGGCCTCGCGGCACTGGTCGCGGCCGCCGTACCAACCCCGGCGCTGCTCGCCGCGGCGCCGCTGGCCGACGGCGGCCACGCACTGCTGACCGCCTTCCTCGATCCCGCCGAAACCCTTGCCGAGGCGTGGGCGCGCCTGCCGCGGCAGTCGCCGGATGACGCCGCCGCCCTGGCCGTGCTGGCTCCGGCAGTGCGCCTGCTGGGCCGCCTGCACGCCGCCGGCCTGATCCAGGAGGACCTGCATCTCGGCAACTTCCTGCATCACGCCGGAGAGGTGCTGGTCATCGACGGCGACGCGCTGCGCCGCGTCGGCCGCGGTCAGCCGCTGCCGATGGCACGCGCCTGCGCCAATCTGGCGGTGCTGCTGGCGCAACTGCCTGCCGAATGGGACGACCGGCTGGGCATCCTGCAAGCCCCCTATTGCGCCACCGCGGCGAGTGCCTTTCCCGAGCCGCAGGACCTGCGCGCCCGGATCGCGCACGTGCGGGCCTGGCGCCTCCGAGACTTTCTCGGAAAAACCGTGCGCGACTGCACGCTGTTTGCGGTCGAACAGACGCTGACCCGGTTCACGGCCGTGCTGCGCCGCCAGGCCGACGCGCTGGCCGCCCTGCTGCCGGACCCGGATGCCGCGCTCGACAGCGCCGTGGTGCTCAAGGACGGCGGCACCTGCACGGTGGCCAGGATCGTGGTCGACGAGCGCGTGCTGTTGCTCAAGCGTTACAACCTGAAGAGCCTGGGGCACGCCCTGAACCGCTGCTGGCGACCGACCCGGGCCTGGCACTCGTGGCGCGAAGCGCATCGCCTGCAGTTCCTCGGCATCCCGACACCGGCGCCGCTGGCGCTGGTCGAGGAACGCATCGGGCCGTTGCGCCGGCGCGCCTGGCTGGTCAGCGAATTCTGCAGCGGACCGAACCTGCTCAGCCACCTCGCCGCCGATCGCGAACCGCCGGCCGCCGAGGCCGACGCGATCGTCAGCCTGTTCGCGGCCATGCACCGGCAGCGGATCAGCCATGGCGACCTGAAGGCGACGAATCTGCTGTGGGACGCCGGCCAGGTGCTGCTCATCGACCTCGACGCCGTCGTCCAGCACCGCTCGCCGACGACACATGCCCGCGCCTGGCGGCGCGATCGCGCCCGCCTGCTGCGCAACTGGCCGACCGATTGCGTTCTGCAGCGCTGGCTCGACGCGCGCCTGCCGCCAGCCTGAGCGATCAGAGGCAGCCGTGGGTCGCGAGCGATCGCTTCAGCTGGTCCATGTCCACGGACGTGACGCCTGGCACCGCTACGGCACGGGCGGATTCCGCTCGAATCCCCAACGCTGCAAGACGACCAACTGATTACACTGGTGTATTTTCATCGCCGAACTGCAGGGCGTGCAGGCGGGCGTAGTGGCAATTGCCGGCGAGCAGTTCGGCGTGCGTGCCGCGCTCGACGATGCGTCCCTGGTCCATGACCAGGATCAGGTCGGCCCTTTCGATGGTCGACAGGCGGTGGGCGATGACCAGCGTCGTCCGCCCGGCCATCACGCGGTCGAGCGCGCTCTGGATGTGGCGTTCCGACTCGGTGTCCAGCGCCGAAGTCGCCTCGTCGAGGATCAGGATCGGCGCATCCTTGAGCAGCGCGCGGGCAATCGCCAGGCGCTGCCGCTGTCCGCCGGACAACATCACGCCGTTCTCGCCGATCAGCGTGTCGAAGCCGGCATCCAGCCGGTCGATGAACTCGCGGGCAAAGGCTGCCTCGGCGGCCGCCTCGATCGCCGCCCGCGGCGCCGACGCCAGGTCGCCGTAGGCGATGTTGCCGGCCACCGTGTCGTTGAACAGCACCACCTGCTGGGTCACCAGCGCGATGTGCCTACGCAGGTTGCGCAGCGTGTAGTCCTCGACATCGACGCCGTCGATCAGGATGTGGCCGGAATCGTGGTTGTAGAAGCGGGCGATCAGGTTCGCCAGTGTGGACTTGCCGCTGCCCGAGCGCCCGACGAGGGCCACCATCTGTCCGGGTTCGACCGAGAAGCTGACCTGGTCGAGCACACATTGCGCGCTGCCGGGATAGGCGAATGAGAGATCGCTGACTTGCAGCCGGCCCTCGACCCGCTCCCTTTCGACGGTCCCCTGATCGGGTTCCGGCGCCTCGTCGAGTTGGGCGAAGATGCTCTCGGCGCCCGCCAGCCCCTTCTGGATGGTGGCGCTGACTTCGGAAATCTGCCGGATCGGCTTCGGCAACATGCCGGCGGCGGTGATGTAGGCAACGAGGTCGCCGGCAGAGGCGTCGCCGCGCAGCAACAACACCAGCACCAGCAGCGCGGCCATGGTGCTGAAGGTGACGAACTGCAGCGCCGGCGTGTAGCTGGCGGCGGTCCTGACCATGCGCAACTGCTTGGCGGTATTGTCGGCGCTGGCCGCGCGAAAACGCGCCGACTCGTAGTCCTCGCCGCCGAAACTGCGCACCACGCGGTAACCCTGGATGGTTTCCGACGCGACATGCGTCAGATCGCCCATGGCCACCTGGATCTTGCGGCTCTGCTTGCGGAATTTCCTGCTGGCGCTGGCCACCATCAGGGCGATGATCGGCAGGATGGCGACCATCACCAGCGTCAGTCGCCAGTTCATCCACAGCAGATAGCCAAACAGGAAGACGATGGTCATGCCTTCGCGAATCACCACCTTGATCGCCTCGGTGGCGGCGCCGGTGACCATCGTCACGTCGTAGGTGATGCGCGAGATCAGGTGTCCGGAGTTCTGCTGGTCGAAGTAGTGGTTCGGCAGCCGCAGCAGGCTGTCGAAAAGACCGCGCCGCAAGTCGTCGATCAGGCCGAGCGAGACCCGCGCCAGGTAGTAGTTGCCGAGGAACGAGCCAAGGCCCTGCCAGCTCACGACGACCACCAGCAGCACCGGCAGGGCGTGGATCAGGTCCATCTCGCCGAGCAGGGGCAGTGCGTACGGTATCTTGCCGCCGGCTGCGTTCAGGCCATCGATGAAGTACTTGAGAATCCCGGCCAGCATCGGTTGCGACGAGGCGAACATCAGGTAGCCGAGCAGGCTGACGCCGAACAGCCCGAGAAAGGGCCGCAAGTAGCCGAGCAAGCGAAAATAGATGCGCAACGAGGAAGGCGTGGGCTGGCTGGCGGAGGACATTGGGGACGGCGGCCTGCGGGGAACTGCGAGGCCGGAGTGTAACACTGTATAACACGGTAACCCGCCGTCCCGACCGCTCAGCCGGCGCCGCAGACCGACCCTGCCGCACCGGCGAGACGCCGACCGCGGCAGCGTACGCTGGCAGCCGTACCGCCGGCGCTGGTCGTCAGTCTTCGGGCTTGATGCTGTGGTCGACCGGCGGCTCCGGTTCGAGTTCGGCAGGCGCGTTTTCCTGGTAGAACAGCTCCTCGGCCGGGCCCTTGCCGCTGCTGCTCGGAGAGGCGACGGCGACGACGCCCTCGGGAGCCGGCAGGAACGACTCGGGAACGTCCTTGAGAACCTTGGCCATGTAGCTGATCCAGGTCGGCAGCGCGGCGGTACCGCCGGTTTCGCCGCTGCCCAGATTGCGCGGCTGGTCGAAACCGATCCACGAACAGGCGACGACGGTTTGCTGGTAGCCGCAGAACCAGGCGTCCACGTGCTCGTTGGTGGTGCCGGTCTTGCCCGCCAGATCCCGGCGCTTGAGCGTGGACGATGCCCGCGCCGCGGTACCGTAGATGGTCACGTCACGCAGCATGCTGTCCATCAGGTAGGCGTTGCGTGGATCGATCGCGCGCAGGGTTTCGTCGCCGGCGGTGATCGGTTCGGCGCGCGCCAGCACCTGTTTCTTGTCGTCCTGGATCTCGCGCACGACGTAGGGCCGGATGCGGTAACCGCCGTTGGCGAACACCGCGTAGGCGGTGACCATCTCCCAGGGCGTGACCGAGCCGGCGCCCAGCGCCATGGTCAGGTACGGCGGGTGCTTGCTGGCCTCGAAGCCGAAACGGGTGACATAGTCCTGCACAAAGCGCACGCCGCTCGCCTGCAGCAGGCGGATCGAAACCATGTTCTTCGACTTGGCGAGCGCGGTGCGCATGCGCATCGGGCCCTCGTACTTGCCGTCGTAGTTCTTCGGCTCCCACGACTGGCTGCCGGTGACCGAAGACGGGAAGCTGATCGGTTCGTCGTTGATCACCGAGGCCGGGGTGAAGCCCTTTTCGAGTGCGCCGGAATAGATGAAGGGCTTGAAGCTCGACCCCGGTTGCCGCCACGCCTGCGTGACGTGATTGAACTGGTTGCGGTTGAAGTCGAAACCGCCGACCAGCGCGCGGATCGCGCCGTCGTGCGGATCGGCGGCCAGGAAAGCGGCTTCGGCCTCGGGGAGTTGCACGATCCGCCAGGTGTCCTTGTCGTCGGTCTGGACGCGAATCACCGCCCCGCGCCGCAGGCGCTTGTTCGGTGGCGCCTTGTCATCGATCATCCGGGCCGCGAACTTCAGGCCCTCGCCGCTGACAGTGACGATCTCGCCACCACGGCGATAGGCGCGAATCCGCTTGCTGTCGACATTGAGGACGATCGCCGGATGCAGATCCTCGGCGTCCTGGAACTCGAGCAGCAGCTCGTCGAGCGCCTCGTCCTGCTCGGACTTGATCTCGCTGATGTCGACGTAGGCCTCAGCACCGCGATAACCGTGCCGGCGGTCGTAATCCATGACGCCGCGGCGAACACTGTTGTAGGCGGCCTCCTGATCTTCCCTGACGATCGTCGTATACACCCGCAGGCCGCGCGTATAGACGTCGTCGGGAAAACGCTCGGCGGCAATCTGGCGGGCCATTTCGGTGACGAACCCGGCGTGCACCGGCGTGCTGTTGACCTCGCGCTTGATCACCAGCGGCTGCTGCAGGGCGACTTCCTGCTGCGCATCGGTGATGAATCCCAGTTCGTTCATCCGCCGCAGCACGTACTGCTGACGGAGCCGCGCGCGCTTCGGATTGATCACCGGATTGAAGGTCGAGGGAGCCTTGGGCAGACCGGCCAGCATCGCCGCTTCGGCCAGCGTCAGTTCGCCGAGCGGCTTGCCGAAATAGATCTGCGCGGCCGCGGCGAAACCGTAGGCACGCTGTCCGAGGAAGATCTGGTTGATGTACAGCTCGAGGATCTGGTCCTTGCTCAGATTGTGCTCGATCTTGAACGACAGCAGCGCTTCGTAGAGCTTGCGGGTATAGGTCTTTTCCGACGAAAGGAAGAAGTTCTTCGCCACCTGCTGGGTAATCGTCGATGCCCCCTGCCGCTTGCCGCCGCTCACCAGGTTGGCGTACAGGGCGCGCAGGACGCCCTGCGTATCGACGCCGCCGTGCTGATAGAAGCGCTCGTCCTCGGCGGCCAGGATCGCCTGCTTCATGACCGCCGGAACGTCCTGGATGCTGACCACCGCGCGCCGCTCCTCGCCGAACTCGCCGAGCAGGTAGCCATCGGCCGTATAGACGCGCAACGGCACCTTCGGCCGATAGTCGGTCAGGATCTCCAGCGACGGCAGGTTCGGGTAGGTCATGCTCAGGACTACGGCGGCCATGGCCACCGCCATCGCCGCCAGACCGAGGATCACGACCAGCGGGTAAAGCAACCAGCGGAGAACAGTAGGCAACAGAGCGTCCGGCAAAAAGGGCGAATGCCCGACATTATATTGGACGGCAGCCGGGAAAGGCCCGAACATCGCGCGGGCGCGGCATCCGCGGTGCGTCCGGGCAGGTCCTCCGGCAGTCGATGTGGCTTCAATGGCAAGTGCTTTCCGCGCATCGCTGTGGCAACATGTCGGCTTGATCGCCGCGTCCGCCGGCCCCCTCCAGGGTGCGCGCCAAATCCCTGCACGGCGCAGAATCAAGGAACAACCAGAACGGGGAGCCTGAATCGATGTTCCATTCGCTGCGAGTGCGCAACCACCGCCACCCGCAACCTGGACTCCTAGGGCACGACAGTCGATGAAGCCGGCCGAATCACTGCGCGACAACTTCGCCCACCTCAAGGCCCACGACGAGCAGCTCGTGCGCCTGGGCTTGCTGGCGGAGCGCTACTTCGCTGAAGACCCCAATACCTCGCTGCTGAAATTGCGGCAGTTGGCGGAATTGCTCGCACAGCACGTCGCAACGCGTATCGGACTTTTCGTCTCTGCCGAGGAGTCCCAGTACGAACTGATTCGTCGCCTTCTGGAACAGGGCATCCTCACCCGCGAGATTGCCCAGCTCTTCGGCGAGGTCCGGCGGGCCGGCAACGCGGCAAGCCATACCCTGGCCGGCGACCACCGCAGCGCGCTGACCGCGCTCAAGATTACCTGGCAACTCGGCGTCTGGTTTCATCGTAGCTTCCAGGATCCCGGTTTCAGAAGTGGCCCTTTCGTTTCCCCGGCGGCACCGGCCAGCGAATCCGGCGAACTGCACGCCGAACTGGATCGCCTGAACAGCGAACTCGCGACGTATCGACAGGCACACCATGCGGCTGCACAGCAACTCGCGGCAGTCGACTCGCAACTTCGCGAGGCGCGCGACGACCAGGCGTTCTGGGAGCAGTTGGCGCTGGAAGCGGACCATGCCAGGGCGGCACTGGCCGCCCAACTGGCGACGCTGCAAGCCCAATCCGCGACGCAAGGAAAGGAAAGCGTTGCCGGTTTCGTGACCGCGGCGCATACGGCCGCTGCAAAATTGGTCCTCGACGAGACCGAGACGCGCAAGCTGATCGACGAGCAACTTCGTCAGGCCGGTTGGACGGTGGACTCGACCAGTCTCCGCTATGCCAGGGGCGCACGTCCCGAGAAGGGGAGGAATCTGGCGATCGCCGAGTGGCCGACCGCCAGCGGCCCGGCCGACTACCTGCTGTTTGTCGGGCTCACACCGATGGCGGCGGTCGAAGCCAAGCGCAGGAACATCGACGTGTCGGCGGCATTGCAGCAGGCCAAGCGCTACAGCCGCGACTTCACGGCAAGCGACGCGACCCTGACGTCGACCACCGACGCCGCGAACAGCGAGAGCGCCTACCGCCTGCCCTTCGCCTTCGCCAGCAACGGCCGCCCCTATCTGTGCCAGCTCGCCACCAGGAGCGGCGTCTGGTTCTGCGATCTTCGCCGGCCCGACAGCCTCGGCCGCGCGCTCGACGGTTGGTACACGCCCGCGGGCCTGAGCGCGCTCCTGAAACGCGACGAAAGACGTGCGGACACGCAACTCCAGAGCGAACCCTTCGCCTATGGCTTCCCGCTTCGCCACTACCAACAGGCGGCGATCCAGGCGGCGGAAAGCGCGATCGCCCGGGGACAGCGCGAGATGCTCCTGGCCATGGCCACCGGCACCGGCAAGACCAGGACCTGCATCGCCTTGATCTACCGCCTGCTCAAGACGCAGCGCTGCCGGCGTGTGCTCTTCCTGGTGGACCGTTCCGCACTCGGCGAACAGGCGGCGAACGCGTTCAAGGACAAGCGCATGGAAAGCCTGCAGACCTTCGCCGAGGTCTTCGGCATCAAGGAACTCGACGAGCAGTCGCCCGATAGCGATACGGCGGTGCACATCGCGACGGTTCAGGGCCGCCGAGTCGAAGCACTCTTCGCCTACGCCGACCGCCTCGAAGCCCGCTACGCCGCCGCGCGCGCTCGGGTCGAACGTCTCACGCCTGCATTGCTCGCCAAAGCCTTTCGCGGCGAACTGGTACCGCAAGACCCCAACGACGAACCGGCAGGCGAATTGCTCGAACGTATCCGGGCCGCACGCACGGCGACACCGCAAAAGCCCAGGTCACGCCAGGGCGCCGGTCGCCCAACGAAAACCCAGAGAGCCGAGCTTACCCGCACTCTGACGCTACCGCAGGCCAGGCTGACCAAGACCTCCGCAACATGAACACCGCTGAACTCACCGCCCTGCTCGACCGCCTGCGCGCCGAGCCACGCGAAACCGAATGGCTCGAGTTCAAGGCCAATCGCCACGAGCCTCAAGTGCTCGGCGAATACCTGTCAGCGCTGGCCAACTCGGCCTGCCTGCTCGGCAAACCGCGCGCCTACCTGGTGTTCGGCATTGAGGACGGCAGCCATGCGGTGGTAGGCACCACCTTTGACCCGCATGGCGAAATCGGCAAGGGGACGCAGCTACTCTCGCTGTGGTTGTCGCTCGGGCTGCACCCGAATGTCGGCTTTGAAACCCACACGTTCATCTACCAGGGCAAACGGGTGGTGCTGTTCGAAGTACATCCAGCCTTCGATCGTCCGGTCCATTTCTCCGGAACAGCGTATGTCCGCGACGGCACGAGCAAGACCGAACTGTCGAAGTACCCGGAAAAGGAGCGCGCGATCTGGCACCGCCGCGTGGACTGGAGCGCGCAGGTCTGCGAGCAGGCGACGCTGGACGATCTGGACCCGCGTGCCATCGCCAAGGCGCGTGCGGAATTCACC
>JADKBU010000011.1 GCA_016714935.1 Candidatus Accumulibacter propinquus
CCTTTCCCCGCCGTTGCCCGGCACGCGGCGATCTACTTCGAAGTCTTGACGCTGCGGGCGGGCGCCTTGCGCTCGGACTTTTTCTTCAGGCCCAGCGAAGCAACTTCGTCCGAATCGGCGCCGAACTGGGCGATGACCTGATCCTTGACGCCGAGAATGAGATTGTGATGTTCCCACTGCGCGGCAATCGCCGCGTCGCGTGCGGCGTCGAGCGCGTTCTGGGCGCGCAGTTCGACCTCCGCGGCGGCGCGCATGGCGTCGTATCGGGCGGTGACCGTTGCCAGGCTGTAGGCCGGGTTGGCCGGACTGTAGCCGGCGATCGCCTTGAGCGCCAGAAAGGTGTTTTCATCGGCCTGCTGTATTTCCGGCGACAGGCGGACTTTTTCGTTCTTTGCCATGTTGCTCCCCCTGGAATATGAAGTTGCCGAGAGACGGATTGCCCCTCGCCAAAAATGGTAGGTTGTCGCAGGCAATGCTGTCAACGCGCCGCGTCTCTGACGCCCGCGACAGCGATCCTGAGGCTTTGGGAAGGCATCGCGACCGCCCGGGAAGGCATCCTGATGCCTCAGGGAAGCATCCTGACCTCAGGGAAGTATCCGGACGCTTCATGGAAGCATCCTGACGCCCCAGGAAAGCATCCTGACGCCCCAGGGAAGCATCCTGATGCCTCAGGGAAGCCTCCTGGCCTGTCAGGCAAGCATCCGGATGCCTCGGGCAGGCATGCGGCCGCGTCACGCGCCGCCGCTGTCGCTCGTCCCGTGGCCTCTTGCCGGACGCGCCAGCGAGCTGGAACGACATGCGGCCCCGGTCGCCCTAGGTCCTGCGGGATCAGCGGGCAGGCCAGCTTCCCGCCGCGCGTCCGGCATTGCCGGCAGTGGCGGTTGCGGCACGAGTAATCGACACTGGTTGGCGGTGATCATGGCCTTTTGCTTCAGTGCGTCAGCAGCATCAGCAGGAACAGGTTGAGGAGCAGCGAGATGCCGGCGATGATGCGCCAGGTGAGCAGCGGGTTGCGCATCGCCAATGGGGTCACCGGTGGTCGGTTGAGTGGCCGACTGGCGCCGCGTTCAAGCGCCAGCAGGAACTCTTCGGCAGTTTCGAAGCGCTGCGCGGGATCCCTGGCGACGGCCTTGAGCACGACGTTTTCGAGCCAGCCGGGGACGTCCGGGCGATAGCGCGTCGGGGGCACCGGCTCACTGAATTTCGGATGCTGGAAAGGCTCGATCTCACCGTAGGGATACTTGCGGGTCAGCAGATGGTAGAGCGTGACGCCGGCGGCGTAGAGGTCGTGCGCCGTGCCGACCTTGTCGCCGGCGAACAGTTCCGGCGCCATGTAGCTCGGCGTTCCCGGGTTGCCGGGTGGAGACTCGTCTTCCGACAGGCTGAGCGCGACGCCGAGGTCGAGGATGCGCAGGTGACCGTCGCGGCCGATGTGGATATTCGCCGGTTTGATGTCACGATGGACAACGTCGAGTCGGTGCAGGGCGGACAGCCCTTTCATCAACCGGATGCCGTGCTGGACGGCGTCGGCGACGGTGAAATGGAGATCGGCGTCGAGCATCCGTTGCAGCGTTGCGCCCTCGTACCAGGCCTGCAGAAAATAGAGACAACTGCGATTTTCGGCCGGTACGAGCTGCGCGAAGAAGGGTGAGACGACGCGCCGCGTGCGCCACTCCTCCATGATCAGCGCGCGGATTTCCTCGGCATCGTCGGCAAGCTCCGGGCGCAGCGTTTTCAGCACCAGTTGCCGGCCGGAGAGCTGGTCAGTGACCTGGTAGAGCAATGTCGTTCTCGAATCGTGCAACACCTCGTCGATGCGTAGTCCGTCGAAGATCTGGCCCGGCTTGAAACGCGGCGGCAACGGCAGCCTCGCCGTTCCATCGAGCGAGTCGCGCAAATTCTCCGGAGGCAGGCGGGCAACGCGCAGGACGACGGCGCTGGCGTTGTCCTGGCCGCCGGAGGCCAGCGCCAGACTGGTCAGCGATGCCGCCGCCTGCTGTGCGTCGGGATGGGCCAGCAAGGCGGCACGGATGCGGCCAGCGCCGAGCGGTTCCCAGACGCCGTCGGAGCAGAGCAGGAAGCAGTCGCCTTCCTGCAACTCGCCGTCGAGGAAATCGAGATGGAAGTGACGGTCCAGGCCGACCGCGCGCGACAGCACGTTCTTGAGTTCCGGATGTTCCCAGACGTGGTCGCTGGTCAGCCGCGTGCAGAGGCCGTCGCGTAGCAGGTACAGACGCGAGTCGCCGACGTGCGCGCAGACGTAGCGGCGGCCGCGCAGCACCAGCACGGTCAGCGTCGTCGCCATGCCGGCGAGGTCGGGCTGGCGACCGGCTTCGGCCATCACCCAGCGGTTGAGCGGGACCACCACCTTTTCGAGGGCATGCGGCACGCTCCAGGTGTCGGGCGTCGCGTAGTAATCGGAAAGCAGGCCGCGTACCGTGTACTCGGCGGCTTCACGCCCCCCCTTGTGGCCGCCGATGCCGTCGGCGACGGCGGCGATCAGCCCCTTGTTTTCGAGTTCCCCGCCCTGCGGGGTGACCATGCCGCAGAAGTCCTCGTTGCGTTCACGCGGACCGGTCAGCGAGGAATGACCGGCGTCGATTTCAAGTGGCATCGTGGAACGGCTCCGGAAAGGGAAGGGCGGCAGGTCGCACTGTACCTTGCCGCCCGCTCGCCATGGCTGCGAATCAGATCCTGGCCGCGGTCAGGTGCGCCGCCCCCCAGGTGGTCCGCCAGCGGGTCTTGACGCCGCTCAACCCGGCCAGCGCCAGGATGGCGAGGGTGGCAAAGATCAGCAAGCCCATCTGATAGCTGCCGGTGATCTGCCGTGCGTAACCCAGCGATGACGCCAGATAGAAACCACCGACGCCGCCAGCCATGCCGACCAGTCCGGTCATCACGCCGATTTCCTTGCGGAAGCGCTGTGGCACCAACTGGAAGACGGCGCCGTTGCCCATGCCCAGGGCCAGCATCGCCCCGACGAAGGCGAGCAGCGCCATCCACGCGGTCGGCAGGCCAATGCTGGCGATGCCGAGAAAGATCGCCGCCAGCACGTACATCACCGACAGGCTCTTGATGCCGCCGATGCGGTCGGCGACGTTGCCGCCGATGGGTCGGACCATCGAGCCGGCAAAGACGCAGGCGGCGGTGAAGAAGCCGGCGGTTTTCGCGTCCAGGCCGTACTGGATGTTGAAATAGATGGTCAGTGACGAGGCCAGGCCGACGAAGCCGCCGAAGGTCACCGAGTAGAAGAACATGAACCACCAGGCGTCGCTGTCCTGGAGCACTTTCAGGTACTCGGCCAGCGACTTCGGTGGCGGGCATTCCGGGGCGTCCCTGGCCACCAGCAGGTAGAAGACGAAGACCACGATCAGCGGCAGCAGCGCCAGCCCGAAGACGTTGGTCCAGCCGAAGGCGATCGCCAGGCTGGGGGCGATCAGGGCGGCCAGCGCGGTCCCCGAATTGCCGGCACCGGCGATGCCCAGGGCCGTACCCTGATGCTCAGGCGGGTACCAGCGCGAGGCGAGCGGCAGGGCGACGGCGAACGACGCGCCGGCGACGCCCAGAAAGCCACCGAGAATCAGCGCCTGCGCGTAGCTGTGGATACCGAAGTACCAGGCGAAGAACAGGGCGACGATGACGATCACCTGGCCGATGGCCCCAGCCAGCTTCGGCTTCAGGTGGTCGACCAGGACGCCCATGAAGAGGCGCAGGATCGCGCCGGCGAGCACCGGGGTGGCCACCATCATGCCCTTCTGGGCGTGTGTGAGGCCCAGATCCTTGGCGATCTGCACGCCGAGCGGGCCGAGCAACACCCAGACCATGAACGCGAGATCGAAATAGAGAAATGCCGCGTACAGCGTCGGCCGATGACCGACCTTCCAGAATGATTTGTCCATCGTGTTTCTCCAGTCGGTTCATATCAGATTTCAAGAAAGACGGTGCCGCTTTCCATCCGCACCGGGTAACGCCGCGAGCAGCCCTGATCGGGGGCGACGGCCTCGCCGGAATCCAGGCGCAGTTTCCAGCCGTGCAGCGGGCAGGTCACC
This sequence comes from Candidatus Accumulibacter propinquus, assembly GCA_016714935.1. Classification (GTDB taxonomy): domain Bacteria; phylum Pseudomonadota; class Gammaproteobacteria; order Burkholderiales; family Rhodocyclaceae; genus Accumulibacter; species Accumulibacter propinquus. The sequence goes on from JADKBU010000011.1 coordinate 4,050, forward strand.
TGATTGCCATGCACCAGGCCCTGCGACAGTGGCCCGCCCTTGTGCGGGCACTGGTCGCGCAGCGCAAACACCTCGCCACCCGAGGTGCGAAAAACGGCAATGTTGCCGCTGGTCGAGCGCACCACGCGACTACCCAGGCGCGGAATTTCTTCAAGCGTGCAGATCGACTTCCATTCAGCCATTTCTGTTCTCCAGTCCTTCAAAGCGAAAGCATTTCATACTCGTTCTTCTCAACGCCGGCGATGCGTTCGGCCCACGGGTCGCGGGCGTCCTGCAACTCGGCCAGCAGGCGTCCGTAAAGCGCCTTGCGGTTTTAGTAGATACCCGCCGACGCCGCCAGCGCCGTGTTCGGGCGGATGCCGACGGCCATCACCACCAGTTCGGCCGGGATCTGCAGACCGTCCTTGAGGCGGATCGCCGCCACCCGCCCGCTCTCGCCGGCGATCAGCATTTCGGTCTGTTTGCCGAGCAGGAACTTCAGCCCCCGGTCTTCGAGCGACTTCTGCAGCATCCCGCCGAAAACGGTGATTTCGTACTGCTCGGGCGCGATCTTCAGCAATTCTTCGAGCGTGCGTACGCCGGCCATGCCGTTACCGACCATCACCAGTTTCTTCTTGCGCATGAGCATGACTCCCCATTGCTTCGTCTTGATGAGACCCCAAAAGCAAGGGATGTACCAGAATTGTAGTGAATTGATTTTTTTGGCTTCCCGGCACGTCGTGCGGCCCTGCCTGGATACGGCGCACAGTCCTTGGGCACGCGGGAGCCTGCCGGTGCGGCATTTGGTGCCTCGGCATCCCTCACTCGATGAGGAATGCTGGTGGGCATCTGACCGCGGGAATCGGCGGGTGGCGAATCGTGGCGAATTCTGGAGTTGACGCGTGCGGCAAGAGCAGGATAAAAAGCGGGACTATTCATCGTCTGCCGCAACTGCGGTCGACTTACTCATGAGGAAGGGGAGAAACCAGTGATACTGAATCGATTTGCCGTTATCGTCGTGGCCGGTGTGGCGCTTGCCGGTTGCGCTGTCGGGCCACAGCAGCAAGCGGCAGGGCCAGCCGGCTGCAAGCCGCTCGGCGGCGGCGGGGGCAACAGCGACACGACCAACGCCGTCATCGGCGGCGTCGCCGGCGGCGTACTCGGCGGCGTGATCGGAAGTTCGGTGTCCAAGAACTCGCGCGTCGGGGCGCGCAACGGCATCCTGCTGGGCGCGCTTGCCGGCGCCCTGGTCGGTTCGCAATACAACAAGATGATCGGCATGACCGAACAGGACGACGGCTCGGTGAAACTGAACATTCCCGGTTCGGTGATGTTCCGCTCCGGTAGCGCCGAAATCAGCCCGGCCTTTGCGGGCACACTGGACTCCGTGGCCAACACGATCAAGGAGTACTGTGGCGTGACGGGGACCGTGATCGGCCACACCGACAGCACCGGGACACCCGACGGCAACCGCAAATTGTCCCTGGAACGTGCCCGCTCGGTGTCGAGCTACCTCATGGCTCGCGGCGTCGACGGCGCGCGCCTGCAGCAGTTCGGGCGTGGCCAGGACGAACCGATTGCCCCCAACAACACCGATCAAGGTCGTGCGCAAAACCGTCGCGTGGAGATTTTCGTCCGGCCACCCGCGTCCTGAGCACTGCAGCAGGGGGGCGTTGAAGACCGCGCTCGCCCTCGTTGCTGGACCCTTCCCCCAATTCGGCAGTCCACCGGCTCGCGGGGGGTTGCGAGCATTGCCGACCCTGCCTTCCTCTGGAAAAGTGGCATTCACCCCGGCCGGCGCAAGACCTGGGGCGGTCACTGCACGTCAGTAGGGTGCCCGGCGCTGGGGTAGAATGCCGGCGATGGAAGACGAATACTTCATGCGCGAGGCGCTCTCTCTGGCGCGTGCTGCCGAATGTCTGGGCGAGGTGCCGGTGGGTGCGCTGGTCGTGCGTGATGGGGTGATCGTCGGGCGCGGCTTCAATTCACCCATCGGCGAACACGACCCGACGGCGCATGCCGAAATTGCCGCCTTGCGCGACGCCGCGCGCAATCTGCGTAACTACCGTTTGCCCGGCTGCGAACTGTTCGTGACTCTCGAGCCTTGCGCGATGTGTGGCGGCGCCGTCCTGCAAGCGCGCATTTCCCGCCTGATCTATGGTGCCCGTGATCCTAAGACGGGCGTGCATGGCAGCGTGGTCGATCTTTTTGCCGTCGAACGCCTCAACCATCACACCGAAGTCGTCGGTGGGGTCCTGGCCGAAGCATGCGGGCAGTTGCTTTCCGACTTTTTTGCCGCACGGCGCAGCCGTCGAGGGGAATGAGGGTGCACATCGATATCTCGATCAAGCAGCAGACGCTGCGCCTGTCCGACGCATCCGGCCAGGTGCTGCGCACCTACAGCGTGTCAACGGCAACGAAGGGCGCAGGTGAAATCAATGGCAGTTATTGCACGCCGCGCGGCCGACATGTGATCCGTGCCAAGATTGGCGCGGGACAAGCCGAAAACACGGTGTTTGTTGGTCGGCGGCCGAATGGGGAAATCTACTCCCAAGACCTCGCCAGGCGCTTCCCGAAGCGGGACTGGATTCTCACGCGCATCCTCTGGCTATCCGGCTGCGAGCCGGGCCGCAACCGCCTCGGCAGCGTCGATACCATGCGTCGCTACGTTTACATCCACGGCAGCCCGGACAGCACGCCGATGGGTTGTCCGGGGTCGATCGGCTGCATCCGCATGCACAACGCCGATATCGTCGAACTTTTCGAACTGGTCCCGCCCTACACCTCGGTCGATATCAGCGAAGACTGAAAGGTTTCGCAGACCTCGCCGGACGCCCGGGCAGCAGCGTCGAAGCTGCGCTCGAGCAGCGTGGTCCGCCCATCGCGATCGATGGTCAGCAGTGTCGAGGCGCGCGTGCCGTAGTTCTCCGAGCAGACGAACACCGCCGACAGGATGCGCTCCCAGGCCAGCGGTACGCCGGTTTCAGGCAGGTGGGTATCGGGGACGATTTCCTGGTCGGCGAGCAGATCCAGGAACAGTTCCTGCGCCGGCAACGCCAGCAGTGCCGCGGCAAAGGCCGCCTTGGCGCTGGTCAGCTTCGGCCACGGCGTGTCGAGGAGATGATTGGAGAGACCATAGAGGCCTGGTTTCAGCCAGCGGGGCTGGCCGTCGCCACGGTTCGAGTAGTAGGCCAGAGACTCGCCATCACCGACCACGAGGTTGAACCCGTTGTATTCGGCAGCAGACGTTTCAAGCTGGGTCAGATAGGCGACCGGGCTGGCCCGGCTGGTCAGAAAATCAGCGACCAGGGCACCGCGCGAGCGGGCGTCGACGCGTTGTCGGCCACCCTCGCGGTAATTGGTCACAGCTGCGAAGCGCCGCTGCCGGCTGGCGCCTAGCCAGGTTCCACCGGCTTCGAGATCGCGTCCCGCCAGGACCTGCGGGGCGTCCGGCCAGAACGCGGCGGCGGCGGTGGGACGAGCAAAGAATTCGTCGCGATTGGCGGCCACGACCAGCGGATAGTCCGGGTGTGCCTGCCAGGCGATCAGGATGAGACACATCGTCGGCGGCGGTGGGCGGCGACCTAGGCCCCCGGCGGCAGGATAGCGATACGCGCGCCACCCGGAACGGCGAGTTCCAGATCACCGGCAGCGGCAAAAGCCTCCTGGACAATCGCCAGGGCATCGTAACCGCCCGCCGGTGCCGGCGCGGCGTTGACGATCATGCCGCACGGATGTTCGGGGTTGGCCGATGAACAGAGCGCCTGACCGGCGGCCAGCGGGCTGGCCGAGTGCACGCGATAGAGGTGGCGCTTCACCTTGCCGAGATACTGGGTGCGGGCGACGATTTCCTGACCGGGGTAACACCCCTTGTGGAAGCTGATCGCGCCCAGTTTTTCGAAATTGGCCATTTGCGGAACGAACTGTTCTTGCGTCCGTTCGGTGATCAGTGGAATACCGGCCTGGATCTCGAGCCACTGCCACACCATACCTCCTACCGGGTGAGCCTGTGACTGCAGGGCTGGCCAGAGGTCGCTGACGGCGTTGCGCTCGACCACCATCTCGAAGCGGTGGGCGTCGTCTAGGCGGATGACGATTCCCGCAGCGAAAGCAACCGTGCCCAGGGCTGCTGCAGGGATCGGCAGGCCGGCCATGCGCAGGACGGTTTCGGCTTGCGGACCGGACACGCCGAGGAGTTCCTGGGTGTCCGACAGGTCGGCGATATGCACCTTGCTGCGCAGGACGAACATCTGCAGGCGTTTGCGGACCAGCGGCAGCAGGTCTGCGGACAATTGCAAATGATAGGCGGGACCCTTGCGGTACACAAGAAAACTGGCGAGCATCCGGCCTTTGGCCGAACACCAGGCCGAGTGCTGCGCCGCATCTTCGGCGAGGTGCTTGACGTCGCTGGTCAGTTGCTGGTGCAGAAACGACATGGCGTCGGCGCCGCTGACTTCGAGTACGCCGAGGTGGCGCAGCGGTGAGACGATGGTCGCCGTACGCGCTGCGGCGAGTTCCGCAGCGGCATCACCAAAATCGGTAACCACGCCCTGTGCCGTGTGTGCACCACAGGTGCCAAGAAATTCCAGCCAGCTCGAACTCATTGTCGCTTCATTTTCATCAGGTGGTTTTCGGAAGTGTGGACTCGTCGCATACCGCGGCAAAGCGGTTTTCATGAAGGTCCCGCCGGGCGTCAGCTCTGACCATCCGGGTGCGTCGTGAGTTCAGGGCTGCGGCTTTCGGCTATTATAGGACGACTCGAAGCCCATTCCCCGTTACCGCCCTGCAGCCTCCCCGGCTGCGCCGGATTGATGCGCAAACTTCTCCGCAGCTTGCTGGTTTTTTTTACCTTGGCGCTGACGCTGCTGACCGTGCTGGTCGCCGCTCTGGCGTTGACGCCACTGGATCTGCAGCGGGAGTCGGTCGAATTCACCATCCTGCCCGGCAGCAGCCTGCGCGGCGCGGCCCGGGAGATCTCCGCCGCAGGCGTTGAACTGGACCCGTGGATCCTGCTCCTGCTGGCCAGGTTGATGCGTGCCGACGGCTCGATCAAGGCCGGTAGCTACGCAATCACCCGCGGCATCACGCCAGTCGACCTGCTGAAGAAGTTGACGCGTGGCGACTTCACGCAGGCGGAACTGGCTTTCATCGAGGGCTGGACCTTTGGCCAGTTGCGCCGGCACCTCGACGCGCACCCGGACCTTCGCCACGACACCCTGGGCATGCCCGAGGCGGAGATCATGCGGATGGTGGGCGCGCCGCAAGGGGTAGCCGAGGGGGCATTCTTTCCCGATACCTACCTTTTTGCCAAGCGCAGCAGTGATGTTGATCTGCTGGCGCGAGCGTACCGCGCCATGCAGCGGCATCTGCTGGACGAGTGGCAGGGGAGGGCGGCAATGCTGCCTTATCGTGATGCCTACCAGGCCCTGATCATGGCTTCGATCGTCGAAAAGGAAACCGGGCGTTCGGAGGATCGTTCGCTGGTGGCCGGTGTATTCGTCAACCGGTTACGCCGGGGAATGCTGTTGCAGACCGACCCCAGCGTGATCTACGGCCTGGGTGAAACCTTCGACGGCAACCTGCGCAAGCGCGACCTGCTCGCCGATACGCCCTACAATACCTACACGCGTCCTGGCCTGCCACCAACGCCGATTGCCATGCCCGGCCTGGCGTCCCTGCAGGCGGCGATGCATCCGGCTCCGACCGAGGCGCTGTACTTCGTCGCTCGCGGCGATGGTAGCAGCCATTTTTCCAGCACGCTCGCGGAACACAACCAGGCCGTGACACGTTATCAGAGGGGTGCGAAACCTTGAGTCACGCTGAGGACAAGCAGCCCGGCCGATTCGTCACCTTTGAAGGCATCGACGGCGCCGGCAAGAGCAGCCATATTGCCACTGCCGCGGCGTTTGTTCGCCGCCACGGCAAAACGGTGGTGTGCACCCGCGAGCCCGGCGGTACGCGGCTTGGCGAGAAGCTCCGCGAACTGCTGCTGCACGAGGCCATGCACCTGGAGACCGAGGCCCTGCTGATGTTTGCCGCCCGCAGGGAGCATCTCGAGCAGGTGATCGAGCCGGCCCTGGCGCGTGGCGACTGGGTGATCTGTGACCGCTTCAGCGACGCCACCTATGCTTACCAAAGCGGCGGACGCGGCCTCGACCAATCCAAGTTCCTGCAACTCGAGCAGTGGGTACATGGGCATCTGCAGCCGCACCTGACACTGCTCTTCGACTTGCCGTCCGCCGTTGCTCGCCGACGCATCGCGGCGCAGGAACGCTCGCTGGACCGCTTCGAAAGGGAGCAGGCCGATTTTCATGAACGTGTGCGACAGGCCTATCTTGAGCGCGCGGCCGCAGCAGCGCAGCGCATACGGGTGATCGATGCCGATCAGGCCCCGGACATCATCGAGAATCTGATTAAAAAAGCTGTTGTAGATTATTGTTTATGAAAATAATTGAGATGCACCATGTGGTTTGGCAACAGCTTTGCGCCAGGCGCCAGCAACTCCCGCATGCCCTCCTGATATCCGGCCCACGCGGGATCGGGAAGTTCGACCTGGCACGCGCCTTCGCCGAATCGCTGCTCTGCGAGAATCTCACCGATTCTGGTGAGGCCTGCGGCAAGTGTCTGGCTTGCGGCTGGCTCGCGCAGGGCAACCACCCGGACCTGCGCCGTTTGCAGCCGGAAGTCGTGGCCGCCGATGCGGGGGGCGCGGTAGCCGAAGGCAGTGATGCGGGCAAGAAGAAGCCCAGCCAGCAGATCACGATTGATCAGGTGAGGGGGCTGGATGACTTTCTGCACGTGGGTACCCATCGCCATGGCGCGCGCCTGGTATTGCTGAACCCGGCCGAGGCGATGAACCGCCCGACTGCGAACGCACTTCTCAAATCACTTGAAGAACCGATAGACAACACGTTGTTTATCTTGGTTACCAGTGAACCATCACGCCTTCTGCCAACGATTCGTAGCCGTTGTCAGGCGGTTCCTGTGCGCTGCCCGACCCGTGCCCTTGCTGGACGCTGGCTCAGTGATGCCGGCGTCCGCGACGCCGGAGACTGGTTGGCACTCGCCGGGGGGGCACCGCTGCTGGCACTGGAACTCAGCGTTAGCGGCGAAAGGGTCCTGCTTGATTCGCTGCTGGCGCAGGTGTCGCGTGGCACCGGGCTCGATGCCCTGGCTGCGGCGGCAAATCTCGACAAGACAGTCAGGGCCGAAAAGCGTCCGGCAGCTCTGAAACGGGTCATCGACTGGGCTCAGAAGTGGCTGTTCGATCTGACTTTGGCCTGTGAAGGACTGCCACCGCGTTACTTTCTGCCGCAGGGACCGCTGCTGCAACGGCTGGCACAGGCGACCGATACCCGCAAGCTCTTGGCGTTCAACAAAAAGGCGCTACAATATCGGGCCCAGTGCGAACAACCATTGAATAGCCGTCTGTTTCTCGAAGACTTCTTCCTGAGCTACGCCAGGCTCTTCCGAACCTCCTGAGAGGGATATGGCAGACGCAGCCCCCCCCAAACCGACAGCGAGCGCAGCACCGCGCCCAAGCGTACTGTCGCTGAACATCAACTCGAAATCTGCGCTGTACGCAGCGTACATGCCACTGCTGCGCAACGGCGGAATCTTCATTCCGACGACTCGCAACTATGCCATGGGTGATGAAGTGTTCATGCTCCTGTCGCTGATGGACGACCCGGCCAAGCTCCCGATTGCCGGTACGGTCGTCTGGATCACCCCGGTTGGCGCGCAGAACAACAAGGCGCAGGGCATTGGTGTGCATTTCAAGAGTGACGAAAGTGGCGTCGAAGCGCGTCGGCGCATCGAAGGGCTGCTGGGTGGCGTGATGCAGTCCGGCCGTCCGACGCATACCGTCTGATGGCGCCGTGATGCTGGTCGATTCCCACTGTCACCTCGACTTCCCCGAGTTGTCCGCGAGGATCAATCAGGTGCTCGACCTGATGCAGGACAATGGCGTGGGCTGCGCCGTCTGTATTGCCGTCAACCTTGAAGATCTGCCGCGCGTGCTGGCGCTTGCCGAGACCTGGCCGGCGATTCTGGCTACGGTTGGCGTCCATCCCGAGGCGACCCATGTACGCGAACCGACGGTCGACGAACTCGTCGATTTGGCGCGCCACCCACGCGTGATTGCCATCGGCGAAACCGGGCTTGACTATTACTGGCACAAGGACGCTCCGGAATGGCAGCGTGAGCGTTTTCGGACCCATATTCGTGCCGCCCGTGTCGCCGGCAAGCCGTTGGTGATTCATACCCGGGAGGCGGCAACCGACACTCTGCGAGTGATGCAGGAGGAGGGTGCCAGCGACGCAGGCGGCATCATGCATTGCTTTACGGAGAGCTGGCAGGTGGCCGAGGCGGCCCTCGATCAGGGCTTCTACATTTCCATGTCCGGCATTGCCACCTTCAAGAATGCCGGCACGGTGCACGATGTGGCGCAGCGCGTACCACTCGACCGTCTACTGATTGAAACCGACTCGCCCTACCTCGCGCCGGTGCCCTACCGTGGGAAAACCAACCAGCCGGGTTACGTGAAGCACGTCGCTGAGGAGGTGGCGCGCCTGCGCGGCCTGAGCTATGAACACCTTGTCGATGCCACCACCGCCAATTTTTTTCGTCTGTTTCCGGAAGCCCGCATGAAAGTTGCCCAATGAAGACTGTTGCTCTACTGTTTGCCCTGCTCCTGCCAGCCTTTGCCTCCGCCGGCGTGTATGAAGACATGGAGGAGGCACTGATCTCCGGGGACACGCCCTGGGCCATCCAACTCATCAACCGCGGCATGGACGTCAATTCGGTCGATGCCGCGGGCAACACCTTGCTGATGCAAACCGTACAGCGCGACAACATGGAGTTGTTCGACTACCTGCTGAAGCGGCGAGCGCGCATCAATGTCCGCAACCGCAACGGCGAAACAGCACTCAGCCTGGCCTCCTACCAGGGCCGGCTGCCGTACGTGAAAAGCCTGGTCGAAGCGGGCGCCGACGTCAACCTGTATGGCTGGCCACCGCTGATCTACGCCGCCTTCAATGGCCATGCCGCGGTGGTGGACTACCTGCTCAAGAAAGGCGCCGAAGTCAACGCGACGACGGCCAATGGTTCTACAGCCCTGCTGTTTGCCGCACGCTTTGGCCACATTGAGGTCGTCAAACTGCTGCTACAGAACCGGGCCGACCCGAACATTGCCAACGAGCGCGGCGCGACGGCCATCGACTGGGCATTGAAAACAGACAACACCGACATTGCCGACTTGTTGCGCAAGGCTGGCGGCCGCGCGGGCGATCCGGCAGCCATCGAGCGCTCAAAGTGAGAACGGTTGAGAGGAAAATTACCTTTTTTTCAATGTGTTGCGTTTTTATTGTGGCGCTTTGCGGCATTTTTTCGGAATGATGGGCAGAAACCACCGATGACAAATCCTATACGTCATTTGATGGTGATCGACACCTTCACCCATTCCGCCCCTCTCGTATCGATAAATCGCGGTCATGTGGTAACGGTACTTCGTCACCCAAACAAAGTGATACTCGATTTGAAATACCGTATGGCTCCCATATCTGTAATCCATGCCGCACCTCCCCTAGCACAGCATATTTTCTCAGCTAAAGCTGACCGGCTAAAGCCGGTGGTTTTACAGGTCAAGGACGCCGACACTGGAGCAGTGCAAATCTCGGTCAGCCAAATACCGCTTTCGAGCGCTTGAGATAGCCAAGGAAGTCAATCCAAGGAACGTTCACTGTATCCATATTGCAAACCAGTGGAATTCTCCAGTTGCGTTTTTGCTTGCTCGCATAAGCCTGAAAAGCCTCGTTGGTAATCAGCTCGCAGTCATTCAGTTTGGCGGTAGCGATGATGATCAGGTCGTTCTCATCAACACCGCTGCCATACTTGTCTTCCTCGATATCCAGCATCCCCTTGATGCGAAAGGCTTCTAGAAGAATCGCCCCACTTACGGAAATCTTCCGTAGATTGGCATTACGTAGCCAGACGATACACTCCGGTACTTTGTGCCCGACCTCCTCGACTGCTATGTCGGACATTCGGATCAAGCCCTTTTCCACCCGGTCCGCCATCCATGCCCAGAGCCCCGGAAACTGTCCGGGTGGATAATTGTCCCAAGCCTCGATCATGGATGACGCGTCAAATACTGCATAGTGACGCTCCAACTGGTGGAGGTCCCTGATGGTCAGGTTGTCAGTACGAGGCTGGCTTTGGCAAGTGAAGAGGATGCGGCGAGAATTCAGTGCATCGAGAACAGTGCGCACGTAACCATCGCCAAAAATGTGCTTCGGCTCGCGGTTGCGGTATTGACGGCTTCCGCCGTCCTTTTCCGGCACGATGCGGTTTGCCCACCACTGTCGGTAAGCCACGTATTGCGCCTGTGGTAATCGTTTGCCGTCCATCAGTCTGCGCAGAATCACCTCGCTGCTCACGCCCCACTCCCGGCGTTGCGGCTCGAGCCAATCATCGAACTCGGCAACGTCTGCAGGCCGGTCGTCGTCACGAATACTCAGCAGAAAGGCATCCGAGACCAAAAGATGGCCGGCAAAGGCATTGGCCTCCCGCTCTTCACCTTCCTGCGCATGCAGATCGCTTTCGTCGTCGATCGAACTGGTCTTGTGTAGCAGGAGGTGACCCAGTTCATGCATTAGTGTAAACGTCTGCCGTGTCTCCGATTCTTGCTTCTTGACCATGATGACAGGGCAAGCGGAGTCATACAGCGAGAAGCCAAGAATCGGACTCTCCTTGCCGATCTGCCACTTGCCGTTGTAACCATTGCTGCGAAAAACCAGCAGGCCGCGTGCTTCAATCGCCTGCCGATAAGAGTCGAAGCTGTTTCGGTCCGCAAGCCCAAGCCATAACCTTACCGTTCGTGCTACATTCGGAATTCTCAAGCCTTCCAGCTTGGGAGGCGAAAACACCACCATATCCGCTGGGTCGAGTTCGTCGCGGAGAGCGAGGTAAATTGCACGCTGCCGCTCTACTCGCTCGATCAACAGTTTCAGACGGGGCGAAAGCTCTGGCTTCTGGTTCGCCAGGGTACGGAACTGCAGGGTGTGCACTTTGGCTTCATTTACGGGTTCCGTCTCAAGGAAGAACAGTGTGCCACGGCCGAAGAAGGCAGCAATCTTCCGAAGTTGATTGAACGTCAATCCAGCCTCGCCTTCCATTACCTTGGCAATGGAAGCAGGCGCAATACCGACCTCGTGGGCGAGTTCATCCCGCGTCATGCCCCGATCAGCACAACACCAGTCAATCCGCGGCACATTGATCGATTGGATTCGTTCCATGGCCCGATTATATAAGTGACGTGGCCTGGAGCAAGCGTCTACTGATAGCGGCAGGCGGGATTGCTTACGTTCATCGAGGGGCGAGCTTACGTTGGCCGCATGTTCGAGGCGCTGGGTGTCATGGCGTCGTTCGAACACGCAGTGACAAATCGTTCGGTGGGCTTGCAGGCTCGGCAGCAAGATCCACAGTTGAGCAATGCTGCCGAAGTTCAATCCCTTCGACAATGATGCCCTTGGTTTCCTGCAAAGCCGAGCCGAACTTACAGAGGTCGGACGGCCGGTTTCTTATGAGTTAGCTGCCGTTTGCGCAGCTCGAGTTTTCAGGGCTACTACGGCCGGTTGTGGCCGACTGCCGACATTCACCAGTCTATCATCCCACATTGACGCGCCTCGCCTCCCGGAGTTGAGCACCGGAACTACCCAGGCCGCGCGCTCTCTTTCGACGCGTAAGGTGCTCAGGCGACTTTCTGGTAAGAACGCTCCTGGAGATCGCTGGATGTATGCTGTTCCGCTTAGAGCACCGCCCCGCTGAGTGAGGGGTATGGTGCCTGCCGAGGCTTTGACGCGAGGCGATGGGCGCGTACAATTCCCTGAGTGCTGGGCTCTTGCCGTCCCAGTCCAGAGGTCGAGGCGGCTGGGTTCAGACCCCGTTGGCGCGGCAAGTGAGCGCTGTTTGTTAGACTTCGGGAGACCTGCACGTGGAACGTACTTGGCGCGACGCAATCATTCGAGTCTTGCGAGAAGCGCAAACGCCGCTTGACTACTCAGAGATCTCAGAACGAGCTCTCACCCAGGGCTACTACAAGACAGATGCGGCTACCCCTCACGCGACGGTGAACGCGCAGATCACGGGCTCGATCAAGCACGATGGCGCTGCATCACCCTTCGTCAAAGTCGGCCGAGGTGTATTCGGCCTCAAAGAAGCCTTGGAAGACGACGCCGTTCAGCGGTGGCAGGATGTGCCACCTGTCAAGGTGGCGGCTCGGGTCACTGAGACGGAGGTTGAAAACTCCGACTCGATCATCCGCTCGTTCGGCATGTATTGGCAGAGAGACTTGGTTGTGTGGCGTGGCGAGCCACGGATGTTCGGTAAACAGCAGGCGATGGCGAAGCCCGTCGATTTTGGGAAGCAGAAGGGTATCTACATACTCTACGATCATCACACGGTCGTCTACGTTGGCAGGTCAATTGATCGCCCTCTCGGTAGGCGATTGTATGAACACACGATTGATCGCCTGGGGAGTCGGTGGAATCGGTTTTCGTGGTTTGGCCTATTGGATGTCACTCCTGAAGGTGCACTCCGTGAAGTCCCCGTTGTGGCCAGCATCGCGTCGATGATTGGTACACTAGAGGCGCTCTTGATTGAATCGCTTGAACCGCCGCAGAACCGGAAGCGAGGTGACGACTTCTCGGCAGTTGAGTACATCCAGGACATCGACCCTGAACTCCGCGAGCGCGAGATTCAAAACACACTCCGCTCCATTGAGCAGAAAATGCGTGGCGGGTCGTAGTGAACCTTCCTGCGGCACCGGTCTCGGCCGCAATCCTGGGCCGATCCTATGACCAGATGACTGGCGCGCAACTGTCGGCTGCGCAGGCGGAGCTTGAGCTGGCTGCCGCGACACGGCTTGGCCAAATGCTCTTCGAGTTCGCTCGCCTTGATACATCTTTGGGGTTGTGTCTTGTCTGGTCCGGTGAAGGCCGGCAAGTGGGCGTGCTTACAAAGCAGGTTGCGGACTACTCATTCCACAAGAAGCTTGTGCTCCTCAAGGACCTGGTAGATGAAGCCTTCGAACATGGATCGAGGGAACACTCTGCATACATCGAATGGCTTGACGACGCGCACGCGATGCGTACCAAACGAAACCAATTGGTACACGGTCGATGGGGAACAGACCCCCGCCGAAACCAAGTCTTTAACGTGATCGGTCTCCCAACGTCACTCGATCAGAGGGAAGTGTACTATTCGATCGAAGACCTGCAGGAGCAACTGGAACAACTGACGAGGCTGCTGACACGGCTCAATGAGTTGCGCTTCAAGTTGGCTGTCTGATGCACTTGGAAATTGAGGTTGGACCGAGGTTCGGTCGGGACGGGCTTGCGTCTCTCCGGCGTTGGCCCTTTGGTTATGATGGCGGCGAGCTGCAGGCATGGTGCCTGGCGTCGGACTGTGGCTAGTTGTGTGAGGCGGAAAATGCACCCCAGAGTTCTGCTGTTCCCACTGCTTGCTCCGCTCTCCCTCCCCATCCACGCCGACACACACTCACCGGTACCGTCATCTCCGTAGCCGACGGCGACACCAACACCGTCCTCGACACCAACCACGAGGCAGCATAAGATCAGGCTGGAGTGCCATCGATGCCTAAGCACCACTCGTACGGCCAGCGCTCCGAAAGTTTCTCTGTTGGCGCTCGTGTTCGGCAAGAGGTCGATGTGCACCGGCTGCGTACGACCGCTACCAGCGCATCATTGGCAAAGTCATGGTCGCGGATACGAACTGTCGGACGAGCCATTGCCCCAAGACTCTAGACGCCGGCCTCGCGCAGATCACAGTCGGCCTCGCCTGGTGGTACCAGAAATACGCGAAGGAGCAATCACCAGAGGACGCGGGGCGGTACGAGTTCGCCGAGCACGAGGCGAAAGCGAAGCATGCCGGCCTGTGGTCAGACCCTCACCCGGTACCGCCGTGGGATTGGCGGAAGGGCGAGCATTGAAACAGTGGCCGGCAACGATTGACGAAGCGGTCGGGGTGGTGATTGCCTCGCTGTCGGACCAGGAGAAAGCGGCGATCGCGGCCATGGCGGAGTCGGAACTGATCGGGCTACACTTCGGCCTGGGGATGTGGATTCGGAACAACCTGGGGTTGTGGCAGGGGAACGGCGAGCTGATGCAGGCGATCAGGGAGCTTGACCAGGCGATTCACCCTGATGATGTGTCGATGGTGATCATCGCGGCGGTGTGGGAGAGGCTTCGGGAAATGGTGCCGAAGGTGTATTGAGGAGGGGCGGCTTGCGGCTTGCAGTTGTGGGCGAAGGCAGCTTTGCCACACAGGTCTTCTTATCCGTTTTCTGCCCGGATGTTCATGTTCTCGGCTTCATCGCATACCGCTATGATGGTGACTGAGGACGGGGGCAGGGGACGCACGCGGACCTTGCCGGCCTGCAGAGCCAATTTGTGAAATCAGTACATTTCGGGATCAAAGATCCGCGGTCCGTGGGGACCTGCGCGGGCACGCCTGCAAAGCCTCCTCGCTGTGGCGTGGCCACGAGGCGCCAGCGGTCGACAAAGGTGGTGGTGTCGCATGCCGAATTCATCCCTGCTCGATCAGCGGCACCGGCCCCTTGTAGGGCGAGGTTCGACTTTGGACTTGGCCAGGGGCGGTCATCAACCGGACGCTGTGCAGCCCGACGGCTTCCTTGCCAATGCACACACCCCGGCAGTTCTTCTGCCGATAGGCGGTGCAGGCTCCCGCCTTTGCGGCGTCCTCGAGACCGAGCTGCCGGGGACACAGATGCTGGGCATCAGCCAGTGTGCGCAGGCTGCGCATGGCCTCTCGACGATTCGGGTAAAGGCCGAACAGGTCGTCAGCCAGAGCAAAATCGATGTCCTGTGAAAAAACGAGTTGCGGTCGGAAGTCACCCTCCGCAAGCTTCCGGAGTTGCCACGAACAGAGCTCTGTAGCCGCCACGCCGATGCGCTGGCCGCGACGCGTGGCGGGTGGTGCCGGGTCGCCAGGCGATGCCGAGCCGGCGAGTTCGATCGCCCGCAGACGCGCACCCAATTCGCCAGCGGCGTCACGCCACTCGATTCTCCGGGTGTTGCGGAACAGTACCGTGTCGCGGTTGCCGATCGTAAAGTGTGCCAGCACCTGCTGGCGAAGATTGCTGCTGTGCCGGACCAGCAGCAGGTGATCGTGCTCATCGTACAGCGCGTAGGCGCCCGCCGCTTCGGGTAAATCGTCGAGCAGCGCGGCGTCGAGCTGCGCGGGCAGGTGCGGGCGGCCGACAATGGTCGTCACCGCGTCCCGGATCGCATCGACCGGCAGCAGCCGGTGCCAGCATTGCCACAAGTCCCAGAGCACGCGCGCGTCGGCCAGCGCGCGATGGCGATCACCGGCCACGCTGAGGCCATGGCGCTCGACCAGGGTATCGAGGTTGTGCCGGTAATGCTGCGGAAACAGCTTGCGCGACAGTTTGACGGTACATAGGTTTGGCGATCGGAAATCCATCCCTAGCCGACTGAACTCGGACTTCAGGAAACCGTAGTCGAAGCGCGCGTTATGGGCGATGAACAAGCGTCCCGCGCAGACGGTCGAGCAGCGCAGGAGCCACCTCACGAAAAGGGGGGGCGGAGTCGAGCATGGCATCATCTATGCCCGGTTTAGGCGGTAATGAATGGAGAAAGTGGCCTTTCCGGATTGACCAGCACGCTCCATTCGCGTGTCCCGCTCTGATCGACTTCGATCAGGCCGATTTCAATGATTCGGTCATTCGCGAAATTGGCGCCACTGGTCTCCAGGTCGACAAAAATCAGGGGTTCCGGGGCGAGGAGGGTATTCATCGACAGTTTCGCCACGGCGGTGTCGATGAAGGTCGCAGCACGGCGGCGTGCCCGACGATCACCGAAACGCGGCTCGCCGGACGGACAGGACGGCGCGGCAACTCAGTGGTCCGCGGCCTTCGCCACGGTGGTGATGGCCTCGGCAAAGACCTCGGTCAGCGCCAAGGGAAAGTCATGCGCCATGCCTTCGATCACGCGCATCCGGGCGCCAGGGATGTGGGCCGCGACATCGTGACCACAGGCGACCGGGATCAGCGGATCGTCGGCCCCATGCAGGACCAGCGTCGGTACCCGAATCGTTGCCAGCAACGTGCGCCGATCACCGCTGGCCAGAAAGGCTGCCAGTTGACGCGTGACACCGCGCGGGTGGAAGCCGCGCTCGTGCTCTCCTCGACGAAAAGGCTACGCAGCCGCTGCGGACAGCTTGGATACTCGGGGCTGGCCACCGCCAGCTGGCGCCTGATGGCGTCCTCCACCAGCGATTCCTGGTCGCGCGTCGCCGGCAGGGGTGCAAACAGCGCTTGTGCCGCCGCGGGAGTTGGTGGTGGCAGGTCGGGATGACTGCTGGTGGACATGATGCTGGTCAGCGACAGCGTGCGCTGCGGATACAAGGCGGCGACGATCTGCGCGATGGCACCACCCATTGACGCGCCGACGATGTGGGCCTTCGGGATTCCCAGCGCATCAAGCAGACCGACACAGTCCGCCGCCATGTCTTCGAGGGTGTAAGCTGCGGTCAGCGG
This sequence comes from Candidatus Accumulibacter propinquus, assembly GCA_016714935.1. Classification (GTDB taxonomy): domain Bacteria; phylum Pseudomonadota; class Gammaproteobacteria; order Burkholderiales; family Rhodocyclaceae; genus Accumulibacter; species Accumulibacter propinquus. Next base: position 20,626 of record JADKBU010000011.1, read on the forward strand.
CATGCCTCTGCGCAGCGCAGCGCCAATATCAGGCACCCCGGCTGTATCGAACTTGCTCGACAGGCCGCAGTCCCGGTTGTCAAAACGAATGACTCGATAACCGTGGTCCACGAGCGCCTGGCAGAGTTCAATGTTCCAGCGCCCCAGTTGCGCGCCGAGCCCCATGATCAGCAGAATGGTCGGCGCCGACTCGTCACCGAAGGATTCGTATTCGATTTGAAGATTGTTGGCCGTAACCTGTGGCATGGAGAAAAAGCTCCGGCAGCTAATCAACTTCGTATAATTGATATTATGTAAACTATAGGATGCACCTATGCAACGGTGCAATCGCAGCTACCCGGAAACAACAATGGTCCCCGCTTCTCCATCGTAGCGCGGCTTGATGCTGCCGATGACCACCGCCGCCGGTTCTCCCATGTCGCGGAGGATCTCAAGAGCCTGTTGCATGTCTTCGCGAGCGACGACTACGACCATGCCGATGCCGCAGTTGAAAACGCGGTGCATTTCGCAGTCGGCGACGCCGCCCTCGCGCTGCAGCCAGTCGAACAGTTTCGGGCGCGGCCACGCGGCGGTCGCGATCACGGCCTTGACCTGTGGCGGCAGGATGCGCGGAACGTTGCCGGTCAGGCCGCCACCGGTAATGTGCGCCAGGCCCTTGACCGGTAGCAATTGCATCAGCGCCAGCACCGGCTTGACGTAGATCCGCGTCGGCGCCAGGATCGCATCGGCGAGCGTGGCTTCACCGTCGAAGGCAAGTGTCAGATCGGGTTGTGCGCGGGCAATGATCTTGCGGACCAGCGAATAGCCGTTTGAATGTGCGCCCGATGACGGCAGGCCAATCACCACATCACCAGGCACGATCGTTGAGCCGTCGATGATCCTCGACTTCTCGACGACACCGACGGCAAAGCCCGCCAGATCGTATTCGCCCACGGGATACATGCCAGGCATCTCGGCTGTCTCGCCGCCAATCAGTGCACAGCCTGCGAGTTCACAGCCCCTGGCGATGCCCTTGACGACATCCGCGGCGGTATCGACGTCAAGCTTGCCACAGGCGAAATAATCGAGAAAGAACAGCGGCTCTGCGCCCTGCACGAGGATGTCGTTGACGCTCATCGCCACCAGGTCGATGCCGATCGTGTCGTGCCGCTGCAGTTCGAAAGCCAGCTTCAGCTTGGTGCCGACGCCGTCGGTACCAGAAACGAGCACCGGTTCGCGGTAGTTCCGGGGCACTTCGAACAAGGCGCCGAAACCACCGATGCCGCCGAGCACGCCGGCGCGCATGGTTTTTCTCGCGAACGGCTTGATACGTTCGACGAGTTCATCGCCAGCGTCGATGTCGACACCGGCATCGCGATAGGATAAAGAGTCCTGAGTCATCTTGTGGCTGGTCCCGAGCAAGGCTGGCGACTGCCGCGCAGTGGTAGAATGCGGCACGGCACCCTGATCGCCTGAAAAGCACAATCTTATCCGAAATGACCCTCCCGCGTGCTGCTCGTCGCGCCCACATCTGAGTTCAAGCCATTCCCGATGCGCCAGTTGATCCTTGATTTGCTGCCCGAAGCCCCCCCGAGTTTCGAGAATTTTGTCGCCGGCAGCAACGCTGAAACGCTGACGGGTCTGGCCGCCTGGCTGGCGCCAGCCAACCGCGAGTCGCTGTTTTTCATCTGGGGTGACGCGGGAGCCGGCAAGTCGCATCTCCTGCAGGCGTGCCAGGCGCCCTACTGCGATGCCCGGCTTGACCCTGAGCTGGAAGGCCTGGATCCGGCGACGGACTTCTGTGCTGTGGACAACGTCGAGGCGCTCGGTGAGAGCGGGCAGATTGTGCTCTTCAACCTGATCAATCGTCTGCGGGCCAGCGCCGGGCGCCTGCTCGCTGCGGCCAGCGTGCCGCCCTTGCGACTGATTCTGCGGGAAGATCTGCGCACGCGCCTCGGTAGCGGCCTGCTGTACCGCTTGCAACCCTTGAGCGACATCGAGAAGCTGACGACACTCGCCGAGCTGGCCAGTGCCCGCGGCCTGGTCCTGCCTCCTGAAGCGTTCAACTATTTCTTTTCGCGCGCGCCACGGGATATGCGTAGCCTCATGGCCTTGCTCGTGGCGATTGATCGTTACTCGCTGGAGCAGAAGCGCCCAATCACCCTGCCGCTGCTGCGAGAGGTTCTGCAGACGTCCCTGAATCTCTGATCTGCCCGAAAGCCATATGATGGACCTTGCCCTGTTCGACCTCGACAACACGCTGATCGCCGGAGACAGCGACTTTGAATGGGCGCAGTTCCTGATCGCCAAGGGGATTCTCGACCGCGCCTTGTACGAAGCCAGGAACATCGAGTTCTACGAGCAATACAAGGCGGGGACACTCGATATCGACGTCTTTCTCGACTTCCAGTTACAGCCGCTGTCGCGCTACCCGCGTGCTTTGCTCGACACCTGGCGGCGCGAATTCATGTCCCGACATATCCTGCCGCTGGTCGGCGACAAGGCACGGGCGCTGGTCCGCGAGCATCGCGAACGCGGCGCCCTGTGCGCCATCGTTACCGCTACCAACAGTTTCGTCACCGGACCAATCATCCACGAGTTCGGGATCGCGCATCTGATCGCCACCATCCCGGCACAGGTGAACGGCCAATTCACCGGACAGCCGCGGGGCACGCCATCGTTTCGCGAAGGCAAGATCACCCGCGTCGAAAGTTGGCTCGAGGCGATGGGCCTCTGGTGGAGCAGTTTCGAGCGCTCGTGGTTCTACAGCGACTCGCAAAACGACCTGCCGCTGCTGTCCACGGTCAGCAACCCGGTGGCCGTCGATCCCGACCCTACCCTGTGCGCACACGCGGAGGCCGCCGGATGGCCGGTGATCAGCCTCCGCGGTTGAGCAATTGGCCAATCTAGGACTGCCGGCCAGCGTAATATCCGCTATCATGCCGCGCCTACAGCGCAAGAGAATAAATCACCAGCGATGATCCGCAAGTTCATATCCCGCGTCCTCGGACGAAAAGGTACCGCCAGTTCCGGGCAACCGGCGGTCATCGCCGTCGTCCAGCACGGGCTGCAACGGGACCAGATCAGTCGCGGTTGTCAGCGGACCATCGCCACGCTGCAGGAGAACGGCTACCAGGCGTATGTCGTCGGCGGTGCCGTGCGCGACCTGCTGGCGGGGCTGACGCCGAAGGACTTCGACGTCGCCACCAACGCCACGCCAGAACAGGTTCGCCATTGCTTCCGTCGGTCACGCATCATCGGCCGCCGCTTCCAGATCGTGCACGTCAATATGGGTGCGGAAACCATCGAGGTAACCACTTTCCGGGGCCATCACGGCGAACAGGGCGGCAACACGGCACAGACTGACGAGCAAGGCCGTGTCCTGCGCGACAATGTCTTCGGTAGCCAGGCGGAAGATGCGGCACGCCGCGATTTCACGGTGAACGCGCTGTATTACGACCCGACCTCCGAAAACATCCGTCGACTATCACCATGGCGTCGCCGACCTGCAGCAGAAGACGCTGCGCATGATCGGCGACCCGAAGACGCGCTACCGTGAAGATCCGGTACGCATGCTGCGCGCCGTTCGCCTGGCGGCCAAGCTTGGCCTGCTGATCGACCCGGCGGCCAGCAGGCCGATCCGCGAGATGACCGACCTGATCGAGAATGTGCCCCCCTCGCGTCTGTTCGACGAGATGCTCAAGCTGCTCACGTCGGGGCACGCCGTACGCTGCGTCACACGGCTGCGCGAGGAAGGACTGCACCACGGCCTGCTGCCGTTGCTCGACGTGATTCTCGATCAGCCGCTCGGCGAACGTTTTGTCATGCTGGCACTCGACGCTACCGATCGTCGCGTTCGCGAAGGCAAGCCGGTGTCGCCCGGTTTCCTTTTTGCGACGCTGCTCTGGAATGAGGTGCTGGTCAAGTGGGATCTGCTGAAGAGTCGCGGCGAACCGGTGATCCCCGCCCTCTTCCTGGCGATGGACGAAGTGCTCGACGTGCAGGCGGAAAAGCTCGCGATTACCCGTCGTATCGCCGGAGACATCAAGGATATCTGGGCACTGCAACCACGCTTCGAGCAGCGCTCCGGCAAACGGCCCTACGGCGTGCTGCAACAGCCACGCTTCAAGGCCGGCTATGACTTCCTGCTGCTGCGCGCCGAGTCCGGCGAAGTGGCTCCGGAGGTTGGCACGTGGTGGACCGATTTCCTGCATGCCAGCGACGAGGGTCGAGCGGACATGCTGTTGCCGCAACCGCCCGGCGAGGCAAGAAAGCGCCGCCGTCGCCGTCCGCCATCGGGCAGCGGCGCGAGCCTCCCTGAATGAACCTGGCCTTCGTCGCGCTGGGCGCCAATCTGGACGATCCGGTGGCCCAGGTCCGGGCGGCCAGTGCTGCCCTGGCCAACGTCCCCGACTCCCGCCTGCTGCGCCTCTCCTCGCTGTACCGCACTGCTCCGGTCGGAATCCGTGGTCAACCCGATTTCATCAATGCCGTGGCCGCACTGGCGACCCGACTGCCGCCGCCGCAGCTGCTCGACGCCCTGTTCGCGGTCGAACGCCGCTTTGGTCGGCGCCGCGAGTTTTATCAGGCGCCGCGAACCCTCGACCTCGACCTGCTGCTATACGATGAACTCGTCGTCGATAGCCTGCCATTGAGCGTACCGCACCCGCGCATGCACTTGCGCGCCTTCGTGCTCGCGCCCTTGCTCGAGATTGCGCCGCACTGCCGCATTCCCGGCCGCGGTAGCGCCGTCGCCTGGCTGCCGGCAGTCAGCATGCAGCGCATCGAAAAACTGGCGGCCTAATAGTAAGGACGGTAACGTGGTGCTCCATAGCCACGACCATAGCCCCCACCATAACCGTAGTAGGACGGCCGTCCCGGGACCACGACCAGCGGTAGCGGGGTGACATACGCCCGCGGCATTCCGACAAATGCCGCCGGTTCGGCGGGAACAACGACGCATCCAGCCAGACCGGCAACGGCAAGAAGAGCGAGGACAAGAATTTTCATGGGGTTCTCCAACGGGTCACAACCGATTAACGCAGCAGCGGCGGTTCGGTCCGTAACGACGTGTTACCGGATGTTTCCGGCGGCCACGGCGACCCCGCGCCGGTGGCGCGACCTGGCAAATCCACGACCCCGGCGACCAGGGTTCGTTTCGCCTTTTTTCAGTCAGGCTCCCCTCAAACTTGAGCATCTTCGGGCCGCTCTGTGTATCCTAGGCGCCGTTTCAAAGAGGAATGGCGAGGGGCGCCGGTGGCACCAGCCCCGTGACCCCGCTCACCGAAAACTGATCCGCGACCACTACAACCCGGGAGAGTAAACCCATGTCCACCCACGTTGCGACGCGCCGATTGACGCAGCTCGATCTTGCCAGGATGCGTGCCAATGGTGAAAAGATCGCCGTTCTGACCTGCTACGATGCGAGCTTCGCACAGGTCTGCGATGCGGCCGGCGTCGACGCCCTGCTGATCGGCGATTCGCTCGGGATGGTCCTGCAGGGCCACGACTCGACATTGCCGGTCGCATTGTCCGACATCGCCTACCACACGGCGAGCGTCACTCGCGGGTGCAGGCGTCCGCTGGTGATCGCCGACATGCCCTTCGGCACGTTCCAGGAGAGTCCCCAGCGTGCCCTGCGTAATGCCGTTACACTGATGGCCGCCGGGGCACAGATGGTGAAACTCGAAGGCGGCGTCGATATGGCCGAAACGACCCACTTCCTGACCGCACGTGGAATCCCGGTGTGCGCGCACGTCGGGCTGACCCCGCAATCGGTGCATCAGCTCGGAGGCTACCGTGTTCAGGGTCGGGATGATTCGGGAGCCACCCGTCTGATCGCCGATGCACTTGCACAACAGGAAGCGGGCGCGGGCCTGATCGTCCTCGAAGCCATCCCGCAGGCATTGGCGGCCGAAGTGACCGGCCAGCTCACGATACCGACGATCGGTATCGGTGCCAGCCGGGAATGCTCGGGCCAGGTGCTCGTCCTGCACGACATGCTGGACATCTCCGCCGGACGGAAGGCACGCTTTGTCAGGAACTTCATGGACGGTCAGGCATCCATCGCCGCAGCCATCGCCGCCTACGTCACTGCGGTCAAGGACGGCAGCTTCCCGGGCCCGGAACACTGCTACTGAAAGAGGTTGGCCAAGACCATGCAGATCCATTCGCTGATCCCCGAACTGCGCGCAGCGCTACAGAACCGTGGCCGTATCGCCATCGTGCCAACGATGGGCAATCTGCACGCCGGCCATATCGCGCTGATGACCCAGGCCCGCGCCCACGGCAACACGGTGGTGGCCACCATCTTCGTCAATCGACTGCAGTTCGGGCCCAATGACGACTTCGACCGTTATCCGCGCACCTTCCAGGCCGATTGCGAGAAGCTGGCCGCCGCCGGAGTCGACGTCCTGTTCGCACCCGGAGAGGCCGATCTTTATCCCGAGCCACAGCAGTACCATGTCGACCCGCCGGAGATTCAGCATCAACTCGACGGCGCGTTCCGCCCGGGTCACTTCCGCGGTGTCGCCACCGTCGTCCTCAAGCTGTTCAACATTGTCCAACCGCAGGTGGCGTTGTTCGGCAAGAAGGACTATCAGCAACTGCTGGTCTTGCGCAACATGACGCGCCAGATGGCCTTGCCGATCGAGATCGTCGGTGGCGAAACGGTGCGTGCCGACGACGGCCTGGCACTGTCTTCGCGCAACGCCTACCTGTCGGCGGCCGAACGCGCCGAGGCTCCCCGCCTGCAACGTCTCCTGAAACACATCGGAACGGCAATCTGCGACGGTAACCGGGATTTTGTCGGCCTTGAAAGCGAAGCCGTTGGCGAACTCGACCGCAACGGCTGGAAGACGGACTATGTTGCAGTGCGGCGTCAGTCAGACCTGCAGGTGCCGCAAGCCCCCGAAGAACAGGCGCTGGTGGTCCTTGCGGCGAGCCGCCTGGGCGTCGCGCGACTCATCGACAATGTCGAAATCAACGCTGCGAGCGGGCATTGACAGGTGGCCATTAGCCGCTACAATTCGCTTCCCCAAACTCTAAACCGGTGAAATTCCATGCAGAGAACCATGCTGAAGTCGAAGCTGCACCGCGTCAGCGCCACGCACGCCGAACTTCACTACGAAGGGTCATGCGCGATCGACGAAGACCTTCTCGATGCGGCGAACATTCGTGAGTACGAACAGATCGACATCTGGAATGTCAACAACGGCGCACGCTTCACGACCTACGCTCTGCGCGCCGAGCGCGGATCCGGTGTCATCTCGGTGAATGGTTCGGCAGCGCGTCGCGCGGCGCCGGGGGATATCCTGATCATCGCCAGCTTCGCGGCGTATACCGAAGTCGAACTTGCCAAATACGCGCCGCAACTGATCTACGTTGACACGCAAAACCGCATTGTGCGCATCGCCGGCCAAGTTCCGACTCAGGCGGCAGCCTGACGGCACACGCCGCTACCCTGCCGAAAAAGCCGCGACACTGGTCGCGGCTTTTTTCTGCTGACCCATTCCCGTCACTGGAGAGGGTACAGATCAGGGCGCTTCTTCCGGCAGCACCTTCGGTTTGCGCGGGCGACGACTGCGGCTGGCCGGTTTCTTGACTGGCTTGGCTTCTTCTGTCCCGTCGTCCGCCGTCACCGGTTCGGCCGCGCCGGTGGCAGCAGCAATCGGGTCGGCAGGAGTCTCTGCCACGCGTGCGTCAGCGATGGGCGGCAGTTCCGGGCTGTCCTGCCGGGTTTCGGCTTCCGGAGCGACCTGCACCGCTTCGACGGTCGCGCAGGGAATCACCTCGTCGGTCGCCACGCTTTCCGTGACTGGTACAGCGAGCTCGACCGTCGCCACTCCCTGCTGCTTGACCGTCCGGGGTTCCCTGACCCGCTTGACGCCCTTCTCTGCCACCTTGCGCCGGCCCTCCCCCTTTCGCGGCGCGCCAGATTGAGGGCGGGATTCCTCGGCAACTGCTGCATCTGCATCCGCGACCGGCTCAACCGGTGCCAGCGGCAGCGTTTCAGCCACCGCTTCGGCAGTTGCTTCAGCGCGTGTTGATATTCCGTTGCTGCGAAAGACATAGGTCCCGGATTTCTCGTCACGGCCAATCTCGAGCAACGCACGCGCCTGTGCCTCTTCAAGGAGGTTCCCAAAGGCCCGGAAGCCGTAATACGATTCGCTGAAATCGGGCTTGCGCCGCTTGATCGCCTCCTTGAGCATCGACGCCCAAATCTTGCTGCTGTCGCCACGTTCCGCGACCAACGCATCAAAAGTGGCGACGGCCAACTCGATAGCCTTGCTTCGGCGCTCCTCCAACTCGGCCCGGCGTTGCGCATCCTCTTCAGGCGAGCGCCTGACTACTGGCTGCGCCTCCTTCGAATCCCGCCGTGCCGATCGCTGCATTTCGCGCACGAGGTCGTCATAAAAGATGAACTCGTCGCAGTTGGCGATCAGCAGGTCTGAAGTCGACTGCTTGACACCCACCCCGATCACGTACTTGGCGTTCTCACGCAGCTTGGAAACCAGAGGTGAGAAATCCGAGTCGCCACTGATGATCACGAAGGTATCGACATGTGACTTGGTGTAGCACAGATCCAGGGCATCGACGACCAGCCGGATGTCGGCCGAGTTCTTGCCCGACTGACGCAAGTGCGGAATCTCGATCAACTCGAAGCTTGCCTCATGCATGGTGGCCTTGAAACCCTTGTACCGTTCCCAGTCGCAATAGGCTTTCTTGACCACGATACTGCCCTTGAGCAGCAAGCGCTCAAGCACCGGTTTGATGTCGAACTTGTCGTACTTGGCATCGCGCACACCGAGCGCAACGTTTTCGAAGTCACAGTACAGCGCCATGATGGCGGTTTCGGGCGCTACGGCCATATTTCCTTCTCTCCACAGAATGGTGTGCCACGCTTCAGGCGAAAAGCCCAAGCGCTTCAGGACTTGGACTCAATCGCTAGGATGGTAAACAAATACCTGCAGGAAGCAAGGAAAAGTCCCGGCGCGTGCGTGCGATCCCGTATCGGATGATGCTACCTGTCCGGTTGGGAAAGGGTGGGGCAATTCAAGGATGGGTGCCTCCATTGCCGGTGATCAAACTCGCTGCGCCTCGCTCGAGCGCTTCTAGTCTAGCTCGCGCAGCCGCTGTACGGCTTCCTCGACGCGTCGCACGGCCAAGACTTCGATGCCGGCAATGGCCTGTCTGGGTTTGTTGGCTTCAGGAATCATCGCGCGTGTGAAACCGAGCTTGGCGGCTTCCCGGAGGCGCTCCTGGCCACGTGGCGCCGGGCGGATTTCTCCGGCCAGGCCGACTTCGCCAAAGACGATGAGTTTCGCTGGTAACGCCCTGTTCTTCAGCGACGATACAATCGCCAGCGACACTGCGAGATCGGCCGCCGGTTCGGCGATCTTGACACCGCCGACCGCGTTCACGAAAACGTCCTGATCGAAACAAACGATCCCGGCGTGGCGGTGCAGTACCGCCAGCAGCATCGCCAGACGCTGTGCATCGAGCCCCACTGTCAGGCGACGCGGGTTGCCATGTGCCTGATCGACCAGCGCCTGGATCTCGACCAGCAGTGGCCGGGTACCTTCCTGGGTGACCAGCACGCAGGAGCCGGGAACATCGGTACCATGCTGCGACAGGAAGATCGCCGAGGGATTGCTCACCCCTTTCAGACCGCGGTCGGTCATCGCAAAAACTCCGATCTCGTTGACCGCGCCGTAGCGGTTCTTGACCGCTCGGATCAGACGAAAACTCGAGTGCGTGTCTCCCTCGAAATAAAGCACCGTGTCAACGATGTGCTCGAGCACGCGTGGACCGGCCAGGGCACCCTCCTTGGTCACATGGCCAACCAGGATTACCGTGATGCCGGTCTGTTTCGCCAGGCGCGTGAGTTGCGCAGCGCATTCACGGACCTGCGCGACCGATCCCGGTGCCGAGCTCAGTTGCTCGGACCACAGCGTCTGGATCGAATCGATTACCGCCACCTGCGGCTGCGCCGACCGCAGGGTGGCCAGGATGCGTTCGAGATTGATCTCGGCGAGCAGTCTGAGCTGGCCGGTTTCGAGCGACAGGCGTCTGGCGCGCATCGCGATCTGCTGGCCGGACTCTTCGCCGCTGACGTAAAGCACCGCGTGCGCCGTGGATAAGGCCGCAAGCGCCTGCAGCAACAGCGTGCTCTTGCCGATCCCCGGATCGCCGCCGATCAGCACCACGCCACCGCTGACCAACCCGCCTCCCAGTGCCCGGTCGAATTCTCCGATCCCGGTCGGCAGGCGGTCTTCCTCGCGCGCCTCGATGTCGGAAAGGGTCTGCAGTACCGCCGCGCCGCCGATTGGCTCAAAGCGTTTCTGGCCACCGCCGAGAGGCGCTTCGGGAAGCGTTTCGACCAGCGTATTCCAGACCCCGCAGCCGGGACACTGCCCTTGCCACTTGCCGGTGCTGGCACCGCAATCGCTGCAGGTGAATACGGTCTTCAGGCTGGCCCTGGACACGCCCTTCAGACCGTGCGCACCGGCACGCGACGCGCCAGGGCACAGAACAACTCGTAGCTGATGGTACCGGCAGAAGTGGCGACTGCGTCGGCCGGCACACCGTCTCCCCAGAGGACCACCGGACTGTCGACCCCGGTATCCGGCAGATCGGTCAGGTCGCAGGCCAGCATGTCCATCGACACCCGTCCCAGCGTCCGGGTTTGCTGACCGGCGACGGCAATCGGCGTCCCGCCTGGCGCATGCCGCGGATAGCCGTCGGCATAGCCGCAAGCGACGACACCGACGCGCGTCGGCCGGTGCGCGATAAAAGTGCCGCCATAACCGACCCGCTCTCCGATGCCGATCTCCTGCACCGCCAGAATCCGGCTGCGCAGCGTCATCACAGGCTTGAGCTCCAGGCTGGCGGCATCCTGGTCGGCGAACGGACTGCCGCCATAGAGCATGATTCCCGGTCGCACCCAGTCGTGGGCGGTCTGCGGGTAGCGCAGGATCGCCGCCGAATTGGCAACGGAAACCGCAAAACCGGCGGCTTCCGGCCAGGCGGTGGTCATCCGGGCAAAGCGTTCGAGTTGCCAGGCGATGCAGGCCTCGCCCCCGGCAGCATCGGCCTCGGCGAAATGCGTCATCAGCGTTACCGGGCCCAGCGCCGAAGCCGCCGCCATCGCGGCCAGCTCACACCGGACTGCCGGCAGTTGTGCCTCGCCGAGACCCAGGCGATTCATCCCGCTGTTGAGCTTGAGATAGATTGGCAGCCGCAGACCTGCACGTCGCAGGCTCTGCAATTGTTCAAGGCGATGGATGACCACGGAGAGACCATGTCGAGCGCAAACCGCCAGGTCTGCGTTCTCGAAGAATCCTTCGAGCAGGAGAATCGGTTGCCGAATTCCGGCCTCGCGTAGCGTCACCGCCTCGTCGAGATCGAGAAGTGCGAAACCATCGGCGAGATCGCCTAGCGCCGCCGCAGCGCGCAGCAAGCCGTGGCCGTAGGCGTTGGCCTTGACCACTGCCCAGGCCTTCGCCGCGCCGGCACCGCTGTGGGCGTGTTTCCTGGCGACCAGATAGTTGTGACGCAGTGCGGCAAGATCGATACAGGCTTCGATTGGGCGTGGCATCAGACGGACAGCTCCCGCAATTTTTTCCTGGCGAAGTCGACAAAGGTGAGCACCACTTTGGAGCGAAATCGGTCCTTGGGATAAACCAGCGACAGCGTGCGTTTCAGACGTGGTCGCAGCGGAACGGCGATCAGCGTCCCGAGTTGCCGCTCCTTCTCGAAACTCGCGCGTGACACGATCGAGCAGCCGAGGCCCGTCGCGACCACGCCCTTGAGTGCTTCCGGGCTCGACAGTTCCATCAAAATCCTGAGATTCTCAGGCTCGACGCCGCAGGCTCGCAGGTAGTCGTCGGTGACTTCGCGGGTACCGGAGCCTGGCTCTCGGGCAATGAAGTCGTGTGTCAGCAGGCCGCGCGCATCGACTTCGCCACGCCTGGCCAGCGGATGATTGGGCGTGCACACGACCTGCAGTTCATCGTCACCACAGATCTCACTCTGCAGGCTCGGGTGATTGGCGTGCGACTCGATCAGCCCGATGTCGAGCGTGTGTGCAGCGATGGCGTTACCGATCGCTTCCGAATGCGCGACGGTCAAGCGTGCCCGAACCTGCGGGTGACGCACATTGAATTCGCCGAGGATCGGTGGCAGCATGAACTCCGCAATCGTGGTGCTCGCGCCGACCAGCAGACTGCCGCTCATCTCCCCGGTCATTTCGGCGACGCGGATGTCGAGTTCGTTGGATAGTCCGAGGATACGTTCAGCGTAGTCGAGCACCAGTTCACCGGCCGGCGTCAGCGAGATTCGTCCGCCTCCCCGGTCAAAAAGGCGTGCATTGAAGCGCTCTTCGAGTTGTTTGATCTGGAAGGTCACGGCCGGCTGAGTCATGTGCAGCGCCTCACCGGCTTTGGTGAACGAAAGGTGCCTGGCCACCGCATGAAACACCTGTAAACGACGATCAGCCATCAGTCATCCCCTTGTTTCGACTTATGCGCAGATTCAAACACAAATCCGCGCCGCCGGCCAGAGAGCTGATAGCCATGTTGGTCTACCCGAATAGCGCATGCCGAAACCCTTCCCCATGCCCGCAAACCTCGCACGTCGCAAGGTGCAGGCTCAGAATGCCCTGGCAGATCTGCATCGACGCCGCCGGGAACGTTTCCGTGGGATGCTCGGTCCAGCGAGTCGTGCGTGCGGCAAGCCCGGCAGTGCTAACAAGTTGCCGGCTTTCATGGTATAAGGCCTGCACTTCGAGAACGGGCGCATTCATCACATCCAATGCCTTTCGGCTTCTACATCATCATGGCGGCGCAGTTTTTTTCGGCGCTGGCCGACAATGCCCTGCTCATCGTTGCCATCTCGATCCTGCGCGAAATGCACGCGCCCAGCGAATATGAACCGCTGCTCAAGACTTTCTTCACGGTTTCCTATGTCGCGCTGGCGGCCTTCGTCGGCGCCTTCGCCGACTCGATGCCCAAGTGGCGGGTGATGTTCATCAGCAATGGCATCAAAATTATCGGTTGTGCGATGATGTACTGGGATGTTCACCCGCTGCTCGCCTATGCGGTGGTCGGTCTCGGTGCGGCCGCCTACTCTCCGGCCAAGTACGGGATACTTACCGAGTACCTGCCCCACCGCCTGCTGGTGGTCGCCAATGGCTGGATTGAGGGTCTGACGGTCGGAGCAATCATTCTCGGTGTCGTCGTTGGTGGTACTTTGATCCAGCCCGCGGTGGCCAGCAGCCTGCTAACCATCGACTTCCCAGTCATAGACACCGGCGTCGACAGCATCGGCGAGATGTCCCTATGCTTTGTCGCCACGTTCTACCTGTTGGCCGCGCTGTTCAACATCTACATTCCGGACACTGGCGTCGATCACCGGGTCCTGCACAAGAATCCGTGGTATCTGGTGCGCGAGTTCAATCATTGCCTGGCACTGCTGTGGCGGGACCGCCTGGGTCAGGTTTCGCTGGCGGTCACGACGCTGTTCTGGGGTGCCGGCGCGACGCTGCAGTTCATTGTGATCAAGTGGGCCGAAAGCGCCCTGCAGCTCGGCTTGTCGAAGTCGAGCATGCTGCAGGGCGTGGTCGCCGTCGGGGTTGCCCTGGGGGCAGCCGGCGCGGCGAGAATGATCACCTTGCGCAAATCGGTGCGCGTGATTCCGCTCGGGATCGCCATGGGGATCATTGTTCTGGTGATGAACTTCGTGCATCACCTGTGGCTCGCCGTGCCGCTGCTGGTCCTGATCGGCGCCCTCTCCGGTTTCTTCGTCGTGCCGATGAACGCTCTGCTGCAGCACCGGGGCCACATCCTGATGGGGGCCGGACATTCGATTGCTGTGCAGAACTTCAACGAGAACCTGTCAATCCTTGCCCTGACCGGTTTCTACTTTCTGATGATCCGCGCCGACTTGTCGATCTATCTGGTGATCACCCTGTTCGGCGTCTTTGTCAGTGGTGCCATGTGGCTGGTCAAAGGCCGCCATGAAGCCAATCAGGAAATCCACGACGACGTCAGTCAACTCGACGACAGCACACACTGAACTGTGCCCATTCGCGGCCGGATCCACTTCCAGGCATTGAGCCGTTTCACGCCAGCCAAGAAACGTTTCAGGGTGGTGTTTCACATGGCGGCATAAACCCCTATACTGCGCACACTGCATGCACCAATATGGCGAATAATGTCCAAAATCACCATCGATCGTTATGATCTTGCACTGCTCGACGCCCTGCAGCGCAAGGGCAACGCCACCAACGCCACGCTCGGCGAACAGATCCGTCTGTCGGCGTCACAGATCAGCAGACGTATCCAGCGTCTGGAGGAAGACGGGGTCATCGCCGGCTATGTGGCGTTGCTCGCCCCCTCGGCGCTGGGCCTGGGGATCACCGCTTTTGCGCAGGTGATCCTGGAGCGGCACGGGGAAGCCGCCAGTGAAGCCTTTGAAAACGCGGTGGCGGCAATGCCGGAAGTAACGGACTGCCTTTCGGTAAGTGGTGACGCCGACTACATGCTGCGCATCGTCGTTCCCGATCTGGCCGAATTTTCGGAACTGATGATGAAACGCCTGCTGCGCCTGCCTGGTGTCGCCCGCATCAAGACCAGCATTGCCCTGCAGACGATCAAGCAGACGCACGTCCTGCCGCTTGATCACCTGACGCAGCCGAACAAGCCGCGTCAGCGCGTGCGTTATGCCGAAGGTTAGAGCAGCAGCGGTGCATCCGGTAACTCGTTGGAGTTTTCAGCAGACGCGGCGAAGTGCTCAGCCAACGCCTCGGTGATCGTCCGCAGCGCCAGCAGCGTACCACCCTCGAAATCCCCAGTCCGGAAGGCTGCTTCCATATCCCGGCAGACGCGCTCCCAGTACGGTTGCCCGACCTTGGCGTTGATTCCCCGGTCGGCGACAATTTCGACACGCCGGTCGATCAGTTGCAGGTAAATCAGTACGCCGCTGTTGTGCTCGGTGTCCCAGACCCGCGTCTGCGCAAACAGCTCAACCGCCCGTGCACGCACCGACTGGGCGTGCCAGAGCGCGGCCAGTGGCAGATTGGCTTCGACCACCACGCGCAACTCGCCTGAATGTCCTGACTCAGAGGATTTGACCGCCTGCTCGATCGTGCTGAGCAGGCGGGGTGGAAATTCACGCAACACCCACCAGTGCGGCAGCAACAGATGGCGGAACAGTCTTCTCAGATACATCACCAGTCTCCCGATGCGCCGCCGCCGCCAAAGCTGCCGCCGCCGCCCGAAAACCCGCTCTTGGAACCACCCCCGCCGCCCCAAGATACACCACCCGACGACCAGCCGGCCCCACCCAGCATCCCGAGAAACAGGGATATCACGCACGCCACGAAACCGAGCAAGGCGGCGACCAGTACCGAGGAGATCAGCATCGAAGCAATCACCCCGGCGGCAACACCGACCATGCCGGCGGCCAGAAGACGTCCAAAAATCGCGCGCAGCACGCCACCAACCACGAATACCAGGACGAAGCCGACAAACAACAAGGTTTCGAAGTTGTCGTCGCTGTCGGCACGCCGACTGGGAGCAACGCCTGGCGGCGGCAGCGGTTCGCCGCCGATCACCCGGATCATCGCGTCGATCCCCGCGTCGATACCACCAGAGAAGTCTCCCTGTTTGAAGCGCGGGCTGATCGTCTCGCTGATGATCCGTTTCGCTGTGGCATCGTTGAGCGCTCCTTCGAGGCCGTAACCCACCTCGATACGCAGTTTCCTGTCCTCCTTCGCCACCAGCAGCAGCGCGCCGTCGTCAACACCCCGGCGACCCAGCTTCCACGACTCCACGGCGCGTAGCGCGTATTGCTCGATGGACTCGGGTTTGACCGTCGGGACGATCAGTACGGCAATCTGCGACCCCTTGTTGCGCTCGAAGGCCGCCAGCTTGGCCTCCAACTTCCCCTTCTGATCGGCGGCCAGCGTGCCGGTCAGGTCGGTGACCCGCGCTGCCAGCCCAGGAATCGCCTGCGGTTCGTCGCCGGCGGCGAGCCCCGCGCCGAACAGCAGGAGCAGGCCAAACAGCCAGGCCAGCAAGCGCCCAGGAAGCCCTGGCATTGATTAGTAACTCGGTGCGGGCGCGGTCTTGCCGCCTGCTGCAGGATTTGCAGGAGCAGGTGCCGCTGGGGCTGGCCTGGTGAAGTCGACCTTCGGCGCCGTCGAGATCGCTTTCTCGTTGTCGACACTGAAGTTTGGCTTGACCGTGTACCCGAAAATCATCGCCGTGAGATTGTTCGGAAAAGTGCGCACAGACACGTTGTAGCCTTCAACCGCCTTGATGTAGCGGTTACGAGCCACGGTGATGCGGTTCTCGGTCCCTTCGAGCTGTGCCTGCAGGTCACGGAAGGCGGCGTCGGCCTTCAGTTGCGGATAGTTCTCCGCGACCACCAGCAGTCGTGACAGCGCGCCGGAAAGACCCGCTTGCGCCTGCTGAAATTTGGCAAAGGCTTCCGGATTGTTGACCAGTTCCGGCGTCGCCTGAATGGCACCAACCTGTGCGCGCGCCTGCGTCACCTGCGTCAGGACGTCCTTTTCGTGGCTGGCGTAGCCCTGCACCGTGCTGACCAGATTAGGGACCAGGTCGGCCCGCCGCTGGTATTGGTTGAGCACCTCGGACCACGCCGACTTGATCGCCTCGTCGCCACTCTGAAAAGAGTTGTAGCCGCAGCCGGACAGGAATCCGGCGAGCATGACAAGAATGGCCAGAATTCGCATACGCATCACAGATTCTCCTTTACTCGGAATCAACAAGACAACTTCCAGATGGCGGTTTTCGTTCGTTTCTCAAGGGGCAAGCGGACCAGCAGGGCCGACAGGGCTCTCGGCCGCAGACGCTTTCTCCATCCGCATCAGGGCACGGGCGCGGCACAGGTCTTCCCATGCCTTCGCCTTGTCAGGCAGTGTACGGAGCAGATACGCCGGGTGATAGGTCACCACCACCGGAATCCTGCGCCCATTGCACTCGGACGCAGGAAACTCGAATGGCTTGCCACGCAGAGCACCCAGCGGACCTACGTTACCGAGAACCGCGTGTGCCGCCGCGCGGCCGAGCAGCACAATCAGTCGCGGCTGCAGGAGCGCAATCTGACGTTTCAGATAGGGGGCACAGGCGGAAATCTCGGCCACCTCCGGTGTTCGATTATTTGGCGGGCGGCATTTCACGGCGTTGGCGATGTAGACATCCTCGCCACGGCGCAGGTCGATCGCCGCCAGCATCGCATCAAGGAGTTTGCCGGCCGGTCCCACGAAAGGCTCGCCGCGTGCGTCTTCCTCGGCGCCGGGGCCTTCGCCGACGAACAGCCAGTCGGCTGACGCGTCGCCAACACCAAGCACCGCCTGCTTCCTCCCCTGGCAGAGCGCACAGGCGTTGCAGCCCGCAACGCTCTGCCGCAGTTCATCCCAGCCCATACGGGCAATCGCCACTGGTCTGGCCGCCGCCGGCGCCGCAACAGGAGTGGACGGGGGTCGGCGTGCAAGATCCTCGCGCGCCTCGGGAATCGATTCGGCGGGAGGCCTGGCCGGTGTTACGTGGCGGGTGACCGCGACTGTGGGCTGCGGGCGCAACTGCCACAACGGCGACAGCCCGATCTCGCGCAACAACTCCGCACGCGTCAGACGCGCAATGGGCGGGTTGCCGGTCATCACGCCGAAACCTCAGCCAGATCATGCTTCATCACCAGCGCGTCCTCGGTTCCGTCGGTCGCCTGGTAGTATCCGCGGCGTACGCCGACCTGCTGAAAGCCGAAGTTTCGATAGAGTGCCAGCGCCTTGCCGTTCGATGGACGCACTTCCAGCCACAAGATCAACGCCCCCGCCTGGCGTGCCACGCGCATGGCATGCGATAGCACACGCGCACCAAATCCCATCCCCTGCCGCTTCTCGGCGACAGAGATATTGAGCAGGTGTGCCTCGTCGACGGCGATCATCAACACGCAGTAGCCTACCAGCTCACCGGTCACGCGACACCCCCAGGCACTGTAGCCGGAAGCGATGGAGTCCAGGAAATTCCCCCGCGTCCAGGGAAACGGATGGACGCGATTCTCGATAGCCAGCATTTCGTCGATGTCGCCACCGCCCATCCGCAGCATTTCCACGCGCGGTGCGAGGACGGCGCTCACGCCTTGCCACCGATGGCCAGGCGCTCGACCACCGTCAGCGCCACCTTGTTGCGGACGTAGATCGGAGCCGCTGCCGCGGCATCGACGCTTTCGCCACGCGCCAGACGTGGTGCGGCGAGGCGCGCGACGGCGCCGGCATCGGGCATCAACTCGGGAAGCCAGCCGCTTACGCAGCCAGCCAAGCGCTCACGCAGCACCGGATAGGCCGCGAGTCCGTTGCCGCATGCCAACCAGCCACCCGAGTCCGGGAGCGGCAGCGCCGACGGCTGACAGACCACCACTTCGCCGAGCGGCACGCTATCGGCAAAACGGCCGTGATAAACCTCGCCCATGCGTGCGTCGAGCAGGATAATCACTTTTTCCCCACCACTGGCCAGAGCCATGGCCTCAAGCGTGCCGACCGGAATGACCGGCAAGGCGTGCGCAAATGCCAAGCCCTGCGCCACGCCGCAGGCGACGCGCAGCCCTGTAAATGAGCCAGGACCGGCAGCAAACGCGATCCCGCCCAGGTCGGAAAACCCCAGGCCCGCTTCGTGCAGCGTACTCCGGATCAGCGGCAGGAGGGTTTCGGAGTGGGACCGTCCAGCCGGACAGTCACGCCGCAACAACTCGCCGTCGCGCCAGATGGCAATGCTGCCGAGATCGGTCGAAGTCTCGATGGCCAGGAGATTCATGCGACGTATTCTACCCCGCCTTATCACCGACGGCGCTCGTTGCGCGTCCCAACTGCGGAGGGCAAGGTCAGCAGTACCGAGCGATGCGCCCTCGCTTCGCGGTGCCGGTGGCGACGGACGCTGGCAAACCTGGCGGTCGCTTGGTCGGTCCCCAGCTTTCCCGATACAATGGCAGGGACTTCCAACGATGCGCCGCCAGCGCGTCCACCTGACAACCACAGCATAGAAAGTCCCGCAATGAAAGTACTGTTTTTGACGCGAGAATACCCTCCCTACGTCTACGGCGGAGCCGGTGTTCACGTCGAGTATCTGTCTGGCGAACTCGCCAAGCTGATGCATGTCGAGGTCCGCTCCTTTGGTGATCAGGATACGGTCAGAGAGGGTGTGCGGGTCCGGGGTTTCCCGTTCGGCAAGGGCAGTTTTGCACACGTCGACAAGAAGCTCAGCGGCGCACTCGACACCTTCGAAACCAACCTCGAGACCCTCAGCGAGCAGGTTGACGCCGATCTGGTGCATGTGCACACCTGGTATGCACACCTCGGGGGTATCCTGGCAAAGACCCTGTACGGCATCCCGCTGGTGCATACGGTCCATTCGCTGGAGCCGCTGCGTCCGTGGAAGCGCGAGCAGCTTGGCTGTGGCTACGACATGTCGTCGTGGATCGAACGCACTTCACTCGGTATGGCCGATGCGGTCATTGCCGTCTCGCAGGGAACCAAGGACGACATCCTGGCGCATTTCGACATCGACCCGGCGAAGATTACGGTGATCTACAACGGCATCAATGTCGAGCAGTACCATCCAACCGAGGACACGACCGCACTGGAAAAATACGGCGTCGATCCACAAAAGCCGATCGTTCTTTTCGTTGGCCGGATCACGCGCCAGAAAGGCATCGTCCATCTGGTGAATGCGGTCCAGTACATCAACCCCACAGCTCAGATCGTGCTCTGTGCCGGCGCACCCGATACCAGGGAGGTGCTCGCGGAGATGGAAGCCGCGATCAGGCACATTCGCCATGAAGGTTTCAACAACGTGATCTGGATTCAGGAGATGGTCACCAAGGAGGAGGCGATCGAACTGTATTCGCACGCCACGGTCTTCTGTTGCCCGTCCATCTACGAACCTTTCGGGATCATCAATCTCGAAGCCATGGCCTGTCGAACGGCCGTCGTGGCGAGTTCCGTCGGGGGCATCAAGGAGGTCGTCGTCGATGGCGTCACCGGCTTCCTGGTACCGCTCGAGCAATGGCATGTGGCTCCGTTCGAGCCCGTCAACCCGGATGTCTTTTCGCGTGATCTGGCAGCGGCCATCAACAAGGTCCTGGACAATCCGGAACTCGCCGAGTCCATGGCTGCGGCAGGCCAGCAGCGCGCACGCGAAGTCTTCAGTTGGTCGAGCATTGCGCAGCAAACCAAGAAACTCTACGATTCTCTGGTGAAATAATCCCCCTGCGCTCGATCGGACCATGGCGTCGCTTGCCGGTGCATCGAGCGGGTTTACCCACCGACGGTCCGAATGGGCCGTCCAGATTCACGTTCCACCGGCGTCTGCCGGCCTGGCTGGCGCCAGACTTAGGAGCAGCATGATGGTTCCCAAAGAATATCCTCGCGTGATCATAGAAGCAGTCGAGCCAAGAGTCGACGGCGGACGCTTCCCCATCAAGCGCGTGGTCGGCGAGAAAGTGGTCGTCAGCGCCGACATTTACAAGGAAGGCCACGACAAGCTGGCTGCCGCCCTCAAGGTGCGCCAGATCGGCCACCAGCAGTGGCAGGAAAGCCCGATGACGCAGGGTGACAACGACCGCTGGTACGGCGAGTTTACCGTCACTGCGATCGGTCGATGGGAGTACACCATCGAGGCTTACGCCGAGCGCTACCTTTCATGGACCGACGAAATCGGCAAAAAGAACATACCGGGTGCCAACCTTACCAGTGAACTGCTGGAGGGGCTGGTAATCCTCAAAAGGTCTGCGGCCGTCGCGCAAGGCGAGGATCGCGTACGCATGCACAGCGTCATCGCCGCGATCGAGAGCGCACTCGCTGCTGGCGAGCAGCAGGGCGCTGTAGACCTGGGAGTCGGCAGTGTGATGCGCAGCATGATGGCCAGCTACCCCGATCGCAGCGAGGGCTACGAACTGGCGCCAGCGTTGCCGATCATGGTCAATCGGCCAATCACCCGCTTTGCTGCGTGGTACGAGTTCTTTCCGCGCTCGCAGTCCAATATGCCGTACCGGCATGGCACCCTGCAGGACAGCATCCGTCGTCTGCGCGAGATCAGGACGATGGGTTTCGATGTCGTGTATCTGCCGCCGATCCATCCCATTGGACACAGTTTCCGGAAGGGCAAGAACAACAGTCTGACGGCCGTTCCGGGCGATGTCGGCAGCCCGTGGGCGATCGGCAACGAGAATGGCGGTCACATGGCGCTCGAGCCACAGCTCGGAACCTGGGACGACTGGGACCAGTTTGTCGGCACCTGTCGTGAACTGGGTATCGAGATTGCGCTCGATTATGTGATGAACTGCTCACCCGACCATCCCTACGTGGCCGCGCATCCGGACTGGTTCTTCCATCGCCCCGATGGATCGATCAAATACGCCGAGAACCCGCCCAAAAAATACCAGGACGTCTATCCGCTCAACTTTGGCACGACTGACCGCAACGGCTTGTGGGAGGAAATGCTCAGGATCTTCCTGTTCTGGGTAGACAAGGGGGTGACCACCTTCCGCGTCGACAATCCGCATACCAAACCCGTACCGTTCTGGGAATGGGTGATTGGCGAAGTCCATCGGCAGCACCCCGAAGTCATCTTTCTGGCCGAAGCCTTCACCAAGCCAAAGATGATGAGGCTGCTGGCAAAGGTAGGCTTCGCCCAGTCCTACACCTACTTCACCTGGCGCAACCACAAGCATGACCTCAGCGAGTATGTCAGCGAACTGACCTGTGGCGAAATGAAGGAGTACTTCACCGGCAACTTCTTCGCCAATACTCCCGACATCCTGCCGCCGATTCTCCAGTACGGCGGTCGCCCGGCGTTCATCATGCGCGCCGTACTGGCAGCCACGCTGTCAAGCGTTTACGGCATCTACAGTGGCTACGAACTGTGCGAGAACGAAGCCATTCCCGGCAAGGAGGAATACCTCGACTCGGAGAAGTACGAGATCAGGATGCGCGACTGGAAAGCGCCCGGCAACATCGTCCACATCATCACCCGCATCAACCAGATTCGCCATGATTCGCCGGCCCTGCACTCTTACAACAACGTGCTCTTCCTCGCTGCCGACAACCCCAATCTCATGGCCTATGCCAAGATGAACGAGGACCGGTCGGACATCATCGTTTGCGTGGTCAACCTCGATCC
Organism: Candidatus Accumulibacter propinquus; assembly: GCA_016714935.1. Classification (GTDB taxonomy): domain Bacteria; phylum Pseudomonadota; class Gammaproteobacteria; order Burkholderiales; family Rhodocyclaceae; genus Accumulibacter; species Accumulibacter propinquus. The sequence goes on from JADKBU010000011.1 coordinate 42,804, forward strand.
GTTCCACAAACAAGTGGCAACGCTGCACGTGCCACTGGGCACCTTTGGTATCGGCGAGGACGAACAGTATCAGGCGCACGACCTGCTCTCGGACGAGCGCTACCGCTGGCGCGGGCCAACCGCCTACGTCGAACTCGACCCGAGCACCAAGGTGGCACACATCATCAAGATCCGTCGCTGGTAGAAGGCAGCGTCGGGGGCGCACGCAGTACACGCGCTCGCGGAACGGACGGGGCAGCAGGGCGGGGCTGCCGCCCCCTGCCCTGCCGGCAACCGCTCAATCTGCTCCAGCCGCGGCGCGTCTGAACTGCATGTCCTCTCCCGACAGGTCGCTGAGTTCAATGCGCACCGGCTTCACCTTCCATATCTCGTCGCAGTATTCACGGATCGCCCGATCGGAAGAGAAGAACCCGGAACGGGCAACGTTGAGAATGGACATTCTCGACCAGCGCTCGGGATCCAGGTAGGTTTCCGAAACCCTGGCCTGACAATCGATGTACGACTGGAAGTCGGCAAGCAGCATGTACTCGTCGTGATTGAGCAGGTTGTCAACCATCGGCCGGAAGACCTCGCGATCGCCGCGAGTGAAGAAGCCGGCGGCAATCAGGTCGATGACCTCGCGCAGGTGCGGGTTGGCCTCGTAGTAGCTGCGGGGCCGGTAACCCCTGCTCTTGAGTTCCATGACTTCGGGAGTGGTCATCCCGAACAGGAAAAAGTTGTCTTCACCAACCTCCTCACGCATCTCGACGTTGGCACCGTCGAGCGTACCGATGGTAAGCGCACCGTTCATCTGGAACTTCATGTTGCCGGTCCCTGATGCTTCCTTGCCGGCAAGCGAAATCTGCTCGGACAGATCGGCGCCAGGGAAGATCGCCTGGGCATTCTTGACGTTGTAGTTCGGATAGAAGACGACCTGCAACTTGCCGCGCATCGCGGGGTCGCGACTGATCAGATCGGCGACGGCGGTAATCAGCCGGATCATCATCTTGGCGAGTGCGTAGCCTGGAGCAGCCTTGCCGCCGAAAATCACCGTGCGTGGCGCGACATTCAGGTTCGGATTGTCCTTGAGGCGCTTGTACAGGGAAACCACGTGCAGCAGGTTGAGGTGTTGCCGCTTGTATTCGTGAATGCGTTTGACCTGGATGTCGAACATCGACGCCGGGTCGACATCCACATGCGCGTTGCGTTTCATCTCGCGCACCAGGTGTTCCTTGTTGCCGGCCTTGATCCGCCGCCAGGCCTCGCGGAAAGCCGGGTCGTCGGCGTACGGTTCGAGTTCCCGCAGCCGACCCATATCGGTAGGCCAGCCGCTGCCAATCGTGTCGCTGATCAGGGTCGACATCGTCGGATTCGCCAGGAGGACGAAGCGCCGCGGCGTCACGCCATTGGTCTTGTTGCTGAATTTTTCCGGCCACATTTCGTGGAAGTCCTTGAGGACATCGGATTTCAGCAATTCGGTGTGCAACCTCGCCACCCCGTTTACCGCGAAGCTGCCGGCTACCGCCAGATTCGCCATACGCACATAGCGTGGCCCATGTTCATCGATCAGCGACATCCGGGCGAGGCGCGCGTCGTCGCCAGGAAAGCGAATGCGCACCTCGTCTAGGAAGCGCTCGTTGATCTCACAGATGATTTCGAAATGTCGCGGCAGCACGCGCCGGAACAGATTCAGCCGCCACTTCTCGAGCGCTTCGGGCAGCAGCGTATGGTTGGTGTAGGCAAAGGTCTTGCGGGTGATTGACCAGGCCTGGTCCCAATCCATCATGTACTCATCGACCAGCAGGCGCATCAGTTCCGCCACGGCGATCGACGGATGCGTGTCGTTGAGCTGGACGACGAATTTTTCATTGAAGAGATCAAGGTTCTGTTCTCGTTGCAGTTGCAGACGAATCATGTCCTGCAGTGAGCAGGAAACGAAAAAGTACTGCTGCTCGAGCCGCAACTCCTGCCCGGCTTCGGTTTCATCGTTCGGGTAGAGCACCTTGGTGATGGTTTCCGAGGAGATCTGGGCATCGACCGCCTGGTAGTAGTTGCCGGCGTTGAATGCGGCAAAATCGAAGGTCTCGGGCGCCTCGGCGCTCCACAGCCTGAGCCGGTTGGGCGTGTTCACCCCGTAGCCAAGCACTGGCATATCCCAGGCTGTACCACGTACGACTTTCCCCGGCACCCATTGCACACGCAGGCGGCGACTGCCCGTCGCTTCGTACTGATGCTCGGTGTAGCCACCGAGCTTGACCTCGAAAGCGATGCTCGGACGGTGAATCAGCCAGGGACTTCCGGAACGTAACCACTTGTCGGTCAGTTCCACTTGCCGGCCATCGCGGATCGCCTGCGTGAAGATGCCGAACTCGTAGCGGATCCCATAACCAATGGCGGGAATTTCGAGCGTTGCCAGGGAGTCCAGATAACACGCGGCCAGGCGCCCGAGGCCGCCGTTGCCGAGGCCAGGCTCCTCCTCCTGATCGAGCAGCATTTCCAGATCGAGGCCGAGTTCCCGCATCGCCTGCTCGGCGTTGTCGAAGATGCCGAGATTGATCAGGTTGTTTCCGAGCTGCGGGCCAATCAGGAATTCGGCTGACAGGTAGCAGACGGTACGGCTGCCCTGGTCGCGGTAGGTGCGTGCGGTTTGCACCCAGCGTTGCAGCAGGCGGTCGCGCACGGCCTGGGCGAGCGCGGCAAAGCAGTCGTGCCGCGTCGCAACTTGTGGAAAGCGTGCCTGCTCGTACACCAGCTTGTCGAGCAACGCACGCTTCAATGCATCCACACCCAGCCCTGTGCGCCGATCCTCGCGCCCCACCAGAAGATCGGGATCCGCCTGCACAGGCGGTACATTTTCAGGTTGTATCTTGTCGTTCATGTCAACACCCCCGTGTTCGTGCCGTTCATTCCAGTATGAGAAATCGTTGATCCTTGTCTGACGATCCACGTCAGCGGCGAGTCTATAGCATTGTTTGCAAGCACGCACTGGGGGCTGCTGTCCAGAAAAATCTGATCATGCACGCTGGCTCGCGAATGACCCAGCGAGACCGGACAGCGGTTCACGAGGAAGTGGGCGCGGGGAACCCCGGCCTCGTGACCTGGGCGCAGGTGGCCACTCGGCCATGCCGGGTTGACAAGGGCGAGGCCTTCCCGACAGGTCCCTGGACGGGTACACTGAGAGCCCATCGTCGGCAGCTGGCCTGCGATGGCCATCATCGAGCGATACAGGACCATGACCCTGCCTCATAGACCGGATTCCCCCGCCCGTCGAACGCGCCCAGGATACCCACTCTCGGTATCACCAGGCAGCAGACACGATCCTACCGCGGACATCGCCTTGCGGAGGGCGGTAATTTGGAGAATCCGATGATGCCAGTTTGCCCTGACAAGGCCGGCAGCTTGTCCAATGATCCATTCCGGGTACCATGGACCAGCGACTTCGTCAAAGACCACTTCGGCCTGTCGATGGTCCTGAACGTCGGCCAGGCGCGACAGGTCTTCCGTTGGGTGGCGCCGGCCTGTTTTCTGATGGGATCACCGCCTGACGCTGCGGATCGGGGCAGTACTGAATTGCTGCACGAAGTCACACTGAGCCACGGCTTCTGGCTTGCCGAAACCGCATGCACGCAGGCATTCTGGCAGGCGGTATGGCCGGTGAATCCGAGCCACTTCCAGGACCACCCGCAGAACCCCGTGGAGAACGTCAGTTGGCACGACGCACAGGGCTTCATCGCCGAGTTGAACCGGCGCCTTCCAGGATTGGCGGCGCGCCTGCCAAGCGAAGCCGAATGGGAGTGCGCTTGCCGGGCCGGCACGACGACGCCGTTTTCATTCGGCGACCTGATTGATCCCGAGCAAGTCAACTACCACGGCGGTTATCCGTGTGCCGGCGGAGGAAAGGGGCTGTACCGCCAGCGGACGGTGCCGGTGGCCTCACTCCCGCCGAACGCCTGGGGCTTCTACGAGATGCACGGTAACGTCTGGGAATGGTGTGGCGACTGGTATGCCGATTACCCTTCGACGCCGCAACTCGACCCGCGTGGCCCGACCTTCGGCAAGATGCGTGTGCTTCGCGGGGGTACCTGGAGTGACCCTGCCCGCTACGCTCGCTCGGCCAACCGCAGTCGAATTGAACCCGCCTATCGGCCGCGCAGCAGCGGGTTCCGGCTCGCCATCGGGTATCGCTGAGTGTTTCCGGCCAGCGCGGGTTGGGGATCACAGCCGCTTCAAGGTCTAGGCATGCACGCGCACGGCGGTTTGCGGAGAGGACATTCGCGGCAGGTCGCGCGGGCACTGGGCCAGTGCGACCGCTGGTACAGGCGCGGGGTCGCGGCCGCGCTGCTTGGTACAGCCGCTCTGCTCGGCAGCGTGCTGCCGGCTGCGGCTTGTACGCCCTACGTCGAACAGCAGGGGAACGCGCCCGGCGCGGTGCTGCGTCCGCATCACTCGGCACTGGAAGCCTGTAAAGTCAGCGAGGAGAGCTACCGACGCGTGCTCGCCGAATGGCTGCAGACCCGCGACGCAGCGACGCCACCACCAGACTCGCTGGCGCTCGGCCGAGCCGTGGAGTATCCGTGGATCTCTCGCTATCTGGCCGATGCCGCCATGCACAGTGCCGCATGGAGGTACGGCCGCGTGCGCGCCACGCCGGGGCGGCACAACGCCTTCGTCGCCGCCCTCCTCTCCGAGTCCACCTTGCTGCAACGCCTGGATCGGCCATTTGTCGGTAGTGCACTGCAGGTGCGCGGCGTCGCCGTCGAGAAGGTGCTGCTCGGGCCGGCCAGCGAGTACGCCTCGGTCAGTGGTGCCTCGGCAAGACTCAAGGTCCCTTTCGATGCGCAGCTCTGGTTGGTGCTCGGGCCGCGGGCGCAAGACTCAGGCCTCACGCAGGCAATCGACGATGCTCAGACGCGCGGCGCGCCAGGCGGGGATGAAGCCGCCGAGCAGGCCCATCAATAGTGCGAAGAGCAGCGTTTCGACAGCGATTCCCGGCGTCAGTGTGAAGCGGAAAGCGAGTTCCGAGAAGGTCTGGAAGTTGGTGGTCGAAATATTCACCGTCTGCATCAGGCTGGCCGCGGCCAGGCCGACGCAGCCGCCGACCAGGGCCAGCAGCATCGCCTCGGCAAGGAAGGCGACGAGCACCGCGCCGCGCCGGAAGCCGAGCGCGCGCAGCGTGCCGATCTCGCCGACGCGTTGCGCGACCGCAGCGAACATGGTGATCATCGCGCCGACGATGGCGCCGATCGAGAAGATCACCGACAGCGCGGTACCGAGGATCGAGATGAAGGTGGCCAGGGCCTCGCTCTGTTCGGCGTAGAAGCGGATCTCGGGCTTGGCTTCGAGCAGCAACCGGGGGTCACTGTCGATCGCCGCACGCGTGCGCTCGAAATCGCCGGCGTCGGCCAGGCGTACGACCATGCTCGAAAAGTCGCGGCGGCGAAAGGCCTGCATCATCTGCTCGGAATCGCCCCAGATCTCGGAGTCGAAACCGCTGCGCCCGGCGTCGAGGACGCCGACAACGGTCCAGTCGCGTCCGCCGAAACGCAGCGTTTCACCGCGGCCGGCGCCGACGAACCCGTCGGCAATCGCGCGGCCGGTGACGATCTCGCTGGTGCCCGGACGGAACATGCGCCCTTCGGCAAGCCGCACCTGCGGCCGCAATGTCAGACCGAGGTCGGACGTGCCGCGCACGGTGACGTTGCTTGGCTTGCCGCTGCCCCGCTTGGGCAGGTTGATCAGGGCCACCGGCTCCTTGCTGACCAGGCGACGACCGAGCGCGTCGGTGGCGATGCCGGGCAGGCTCTCGACGACTGCCGCCTGCGTGCGCGCAATCGCCGAATTGATCTCGGCCCCGGCGCCCTTGCGCAGTACCAGCATGTTGTCGGGCTGGCCGGTGGCGACCAGCGTCGCGCGGATGCCTTCGCTCATCATCAGCACGGTGGCGAAGACGAAGACCACCAGCGCCATGCCCAGCGCGGTGAGCACGGTGGTGACCCGTCGCACCCAGAGGTTGCGCGCAATATAGCTGAGTGGCAGGGCTTTCATCCGACGTGCCGCAGACCGGCGACAATGTCGATGCGGCTGATGCGCCAGGCCGGCCAGGCGGCAGCGACGGCGCCGACCAGCAGCGCGGCAAGCAACTGCAGCAGCAGCGTCAATTCCGACACCCGGAACACCGGCAGCAGGGTACCGACAGCCTGGCCGACGAAAGCGGCCAGCGGCAAGGTCAGGGCGATGCCGAACAGGCCGCCGACAAGTGCGATCAACAGGCTCTCGGCGGCGAGCAGGCGTACCACGAAGCCCGGCGAGAAGCCCAGCACGCGTAGCGTAGCGTATTCGGCCAGGCGTTCGCGCGCAGTCATGGTCATGGTATTGGCCATCACCGCCATGATGATCACCACGATGATCAGGCTCACCGCCTGGATGGCGACCAGGATTGCCTCGCTCATCGAGACGAAGCTGAGTTGGAAGGCCTTCTCGGTTTCAGTGAGCGTCTCGGCCAGCGAGTTGCGGAACAGCGCGTCGATGCGCTGCGAGATCAGTGCTGCGTCGTCGGCCTCGCGGATGCCGACGACGTACACGCCGACGCTGTCGACGCGCGCCGGGTTTGCGCCCGGTCGCTGGCGGATGGATTCGCTGAGGTATTTCCAGTGGAACAGCAACTGCTGTTCGTCGGTGCTGGCGTCGACGCCGTCGTAAATGCCGCGCAGCGTGAAGCTCCAGGTGCCGGGGTAGATGGTGCCGCGCAGCGGAATCTGGTCGCCGACCCTCCAGCCAAACTTGTCCGCCAGCTTGCGCCCGACGATAGCGCCCTGGCGGTCGCGCAGGAAGTCCTGCCGCTGCGCGTCGGGCAGCACATATTCCGGATACAGCGCCAGATAAGACGGCGGATCGACGGCGAACTGGGGGAAGAAGTTGCGCTCCGTGACATAGACGCCGCCGAACCAGTTGGCCCACGACAGGCCGCTGACGCCCTGCACGGCACGAATCCGCTCGCCGTAGTTGAGCGGCAGGGGAAACGTCAGCGAGACGGCGCTGCGCGTCACCAGACGCGTACTCGCCGAAGCCTCGGCGCCGGCGTACCAGGCATCGACGATGGTGCGCAGCAGGCCGAAGGCGCAGATCGCCACCACCAGGCCGATCAGCGTCAGCGCGCTGCGCAGCTTGTGGCGGAAGGCGTTTTTCAGCAACAGGCGCAGCAGCAGCAACATCGGGCGTGGCTCATCATCGGTGTTGACTCAGTGCCCGAAAGCCGTACCGGCAACGAGCACGCCTTTTTCGAGATGCACCAGGCGCTCGGCGCGTTCCGCGGCCTTGGGGTCATGGGTGACCATCACGATGGTCTTGCCGAGTTGCCGGTGCAGGTCGGCAAGCAGCGACAAGACCTCGCCGCCGGTGACGCGGTCGAGGTCGCCGGTGGGTTCGTCGGCGACAATCAGTTGCGGGTCGCTGACCAGGGCGCGGGCAATTGCCACCCGCTGCTGCTGGCCGCCGGAGAGTTCGTTGGGGTAATGGTCGGCACGGTCGCTCAGGCGCACCATCGCCAGCACGGCGTCGACATGCTGGCGACGCTGGCGGCGCGTCAGGTCGGTGAGCAACAGCGGCAGTTCGATGTTCTCGGCGGCGCTGAGCACCGGCAACAGGTTGTAGAACTGAAAAATGAAGCCGACATTGGCCGCGCGCCAGTCGGCGAGTTCGCCTTCGCTCAGGCCGGCGATGTCGATGCCGCCGATCTCGATGCGTCCGCCGCCGGGCTGGTCGATACCGGCGATCAGGTTGAGCAGCGTGCTTTTGCCGGAGCCGCTGGGGCCCATCAGGGCAATGAACTCGCCGCGCTGGACGTCCAGGTCGACGCCCTGCAACACCGGGATATGCTGTGCGCCGCGCTGGTAGGCTTTCGACAACGCCCGGATGCGGATCAGCGGCGGTGGCAGTGCGTCGGCAGCGGCGGCGTTCACTTCGCCGCCACTTTGACCATCGTCCCGCTGGCCAGCCCCGCATCCGGCGAGAGCACCAGCTTGTCGCCCGACTTCAATGCGCCGGCGCCATCGCTCCTGGCGTCGATCACTTCGACGAGTTCGCCAAGGTTGCGGCCGCGCTGTACCGGTACGGCTTCGAGGCGGTTGTCGGCGCCCACGCGCAACACTTCCGTACGGCCGTCGCGTTCGCGGAGGCTCTGCGGATTGACTGCCAGCACCGGTTTGAGGTCGGCGTCATCCGGCATTCTGGAGAGGAAGCTCGCCTTGGCGCTCATCTCTGGCAGGATGCGTGGGTCGAGCTTCTCGAACTGGATCTTGGTCATCACCGTCGCCTTGGCGCGATCGACGGTCGGCACGATGCCGGCGACCTTGCCGCGAAAACGCACATCGGGCAGCGCGTCGAGCACGATCTCGACTGGCTGCCCGATAGCCACCTTGCCGATATTGCTCTCGGAAACGTCAGCCTCGACCTCCAGCGTGCTCATGTCGGCCATGGTCACCACTGCGCCCTGCGCGCCGACGGCGCTCGAGAACGGCGTGATGATGTCGCCGACGTTGGCGTTCTTGACCAGCACCACGCCATCGAAGGGCGCGCGAATCAGCGTGAAGTCCTCGTTGACCCGCTGCACCTGCACCTGTGCCTGCGCCTGCGCGCGCGCCGCGCGCGCCAAATTGACACCGGCCTGCGCACCGGCGACTGTTGCCAGCGCACTGTCGGCGCGCCTCCTGGCGCCATCGACCGCCTGCGGCGAGACGAAGCCCCTGCTCTGCAGGCCGAGCGTGCGTTGCAGGTCGGCAGCGGCATTGGCCTGTTCAACCCGCGCCTGCTGCAGCGTCGCCGCCGCCTGGCTCTCGCCGGCTTCTGCCTGGCGAACACCGGCCTGAGCGGCGACGATCGCGGCTTCGACATCGCTGGCGTCGATGCGCGCGATCACCTGTTGTTTCTTCACTACCGAGCCTTCACGCACGTGCAGTTCGATCAGCCGACCCGACGCCTTGGAGGCGACCGCGGCCCGTCGCTGCGCAACCACGTAACCGGAGGCCACCAGTTGCACGTATTGCTGTGACGGGGTGCTGACCAGGACGCTGCTGGTACGCACCTCGGACGTCCGCGGCAGCAGCAGCCAGACCGCGCTGGCGACCACCAGCAAGGCGACGGCAATCCACAGCCAGCGGCGGTGACGAACCGGCCGCGCAGCGCTGCCGCTGCGGTCGATGCGCAGCGGTTGCAGGGGGAACCCTGCCGATTGGATGTCGGGTTCAGTCATGGTATCGGAGGCTGGAGAGGAAACGACGACCAGGCCAGACGTCTCCCAGCCATGCTGTCGACGCTGCGCCGCGCGCTCAGTTCGAAGCCATCGACTGAAAGCGGAAGACGCCCTGCTGGACCTGACCCGGCGCTTCGGCCTGATACTGGCCGGAGAAGCCGCTTGGCGAGCAGGCGCCGATCATCTTGAGAATGAAACCTTCGTTCATCCTGCCCTGCAGCATGCATTGTCCTTCGCGGTACTGTCCCTGCAGGACGCCGGTCGCAAACAGCGGCGGGAAGACGCGGATTGCCGCCGTCACCCCGTCGCCGGTACGGCGCAACTGGAATTGCACCTGCGCGGTGGTGCCGACGGTCATGTTGGTGGCGGTACCCTGCATCATCACTTCGAAGGCAGTCGGTTGCTGCGGCAGCGGCTTGCTGATCGGCGGCGGCGCTGGTGAAGTCTTGCTCGGCGGCCGCTCGATCTCGGGTGTCGGACGGGTTGGCTGCGGCGCCGGTTCCCGCTCTTTCAGCGATGCGGTTTTCAGGGCCGCCAGGCGACGCCGGGCAATCGCGGCGAACTTGCCGTCAGGGTACTGCTTGAGATAGTCCTCGAAGTCTGCCGGATCCTGGCTGCTGCGTACCGATTCCCAGAGCGAGAGCTGCACCGCCATCGGATCGACGCCCGTCGCCTTCGGCTCGGCCGCCGGTGCGGCCTGCGGCTGCACGATCACGGTGGTCGGCCCCATAAAAAAATAATCCTGCGTCAGCGACGAATGGTCCCAGGGAATCTGCTTGCCGTTGGTCTGTTCCTTCACCTGCAGGCGTACGCGGGTCAGCATCTGCCGCACTTCGAGCCCGGGCGCCGTGAGGTTCTTGAGCAGGGCTTCGGTGAACGGACTGTGACCGGTCTGCCCGTCTTCGGCCACATTGCCGGGCTGCGTGGCAAAAACGATCAGCGAGCCCTCGCCGGCGGCGATCTGGGCCAGTCCACGCCCGACCGCCGATGAGCGGGTACCCATGCTGCGCGCGAGAGAACGCGAGAAAGGGTTGTCGCGGCAGGCGTCGAGGAAGATCAGACTGACCGGTGTCGAGGTTTCCATCTGCGTCAGCACCAGGTCGGCATCGACGGCGGCGAAAGGCAGCGAGCGTTCGTTGTCGATCTTGGCATCCGCCGGCACCAGGAAGTTGCGGCCGTTGACCTGCAAGCCATGGCCGGCGTAGAAGAACAGTCCGACCTTGGCACCCTGCAACTGATCACCAAAGCGCTTGATCGCCTGTTCGAGGCGCGCCTTGTCCGGATCGACAGCCAGTTCAACCTGGAAACCGAGCTTCTTCAGGGATTCGGCCAGAGCGCGCGCGTCATTGGGCGGATTCGGTAGTGGCGGTGCATTCTGGTAAGCGCCGATACCCACTACCAGTGCCACCTGCGCCTTGCCCGGCGCCGCCGCTGTCACGCCGGCAACAAGGAGGCACGACACGGCCGCCAGCAGGCGCAGGAGTCGCAGGACGGCAGGCATCGTGGGTTCCCCCGTATGGAGATTGAGAGGCAAAATCATACACTGGCCAGGGGCTGTTACACACCCTGCCGGCGCAGATGGGGACAATGCTCTGCTGCCGCACACCTTCCCGAGCACGCCGCGTCGGCAGGGCGCGCCCGCCAGCCCGGATCACCAGGGGGTCTTGCCTAGCCCCCCTGCCCTGCGCCGCGCAGAATTCAATAGACGATCGCCTGCGCGCGATTGCTGGCATTGCCTTCCAGTTGCGGGCTCTGGGCAAAACCGGTTTTCATCAGCTTGCGCATCTTGGTGACCGTTTCCTTGCGCGACAGCTTGTTCTGCGACTCGCGAACGACCTTGATCAGGTAGTAGGTGAAGGCGCCGTTATAGCGACCACTGAAATACGCGTCGGCGCTCGTTTGATCGGCCTTGCAGCCGGTCCAGAGGACATGATTGGCGCCGGCAACCGGGGCTTTCTCGGCAACGGCAGCGCCCTTCTTGCCGGCAGCCGGACGGTCGAGCGTGAAGCCCCGCACGCTGGCGAACTTCGTGCCGAACTCATGCTCGGGCGGTGCGATGAAACGCGCCCTGGGCGCGTGCAGCCCGAACTCCGCGCCGCGCAAACCAGTGCCGCTGTGACAGGTATCGAGGTAGACTTCCAGCAGCACATTGGCCGGCAACTGCACGAACAGATCGTGCAGTTCATCATCGCTGATGATGTGCGCCGGATCCCAGGCGCCGTCCTTCTCGGCAATGTCGTGCGGTACGAAGGCTTCGTCCTTGCCGTCCGGTTCGTCGCCGCTGCTGTCGTTCATCTGGGTGCCGTGTGAGGACAGGCTGAAAACCAGATAATTGAGCTTGCCGGCCTTGGCATCGGCAACCATGGTGTTCAGCCTGGCCATGATGTTCGCCTTGGTCGCCTGTGCGTCGGTGAGCACGCTCATCTCGGTGGTCTTGAAACCCAACAGTTCCTTGTACAGCGCCGCCATGTCCTTGGCGTCGTTGACGCAGCCATTGAGGGTGAATTGAGAGTAATTGGCAAACTTGTTGATGCCCACGAAGAGCGCTTTCTTCCTAGCCATGAGCTTGTCTCCTTCCAGTACCGCAGCCAATAAGGTTGACGGTGGTGCGGTTGCCACCGCTATGGCATTGTGCGGCAATCGTCGACCGGCCGCAACGCAGTGTTGCTGTTGCCATAACAGGCGGCGGGCGGGTGCAGTTTCGCTTCAGGCCTTGGGCAACCGGCCCATCAGAAAGAATTCTTCGTTTGGCCGCATCGAAGTCATGTTCGCCAGCCGGTTCGACATCGCGAAGAATGCAGCCACCGCACCAATGTCCCAGATGTCCTGTTCGGTGAAGCCATGCGCGTGCAGCGAAGCGAAATCGGCGTCGCCAACCTCGGCCGCGTGCAGCGAAACCTTGAGCGCGAAGTCGAGCATCGCGCGCTGGCGGGCGCTAAGGTCGGCCTTGCGATAATTGACCGCCACCTGGTCCGCGATCAGCGGGTTGCGGGCGCGCACCCGCAGGATCGCGCCGTGCGCCACGACGCAATACTGGCATTGGTTGGCGCCGCTGGTGGCGACGACGATCATTTCCCGCTCGGCCTTGCTGAGACCGCTCTCCTTTTCCATCAACGCATCGTGATAGGCAAAGAAAGCGCGGAACTCGTCGGGGCGATGCGCCAGCGCGAGGAAGACATTGGGAACGAAACCGGCTTTCTCCTGCACGGCGAGGATGCGGCTGCGCACATCCTCCGGCAGTTGATCGAGTGCCGGCACCGGGAAGCGGCTGATCGGCGGCGCCATCAATCAGGCCTCGCCGGTGGTGCAGTACAGCGTCGACTCGCCTTCGATGACCGTCTTGCCGTTAACGGTACATACCGAGTCCATCACGCAACGCCGTCGGCCTACATTCAACTCACGGACGGTGACCGTCGCGGTGACGGTGTCGCCGATACGCACCGGCGCCTTGAACTTGAGCGTCTGACCGAGATAGACGGTCCCCGGTCCTGGCAGCTTGTTGGCCAATACGGCGGAAATGAAGCCGGCCGAAAGCATGCCATGTGCGATGCGACCGCCGAACTGGGTGGTCTTTGCCCATTCCTCATTGAGGTGCATCGGGTTGACGTCGGTCGAGATGCCGGCGAAGAGGACGATGTCCGCCTCGGTAACCGTTTTGGCAATGCTCGCGCTCATGCCGGTTTGCAGATCTTCGATGTTGTAGCCGCCAAGTGAATTCATCACTATCTCCATGGTCCGTGGGTTGCAGATCGTGCCATGATACACAATCGACGTATTCATCAGAGGGGAGATATTCATGAGCCGCAGCAGTGATTTTGACAGCCTTGTGCCCGCCGTTCCATTCAGCCGCCGCAGCTTCATGGTCAGCGCCCTGGGCGCCGGCTTTGCCCTGTCGGTGCAACCGGTGGCGGCGCAGAGCGTGATCAGCACCGACAGCGTCGACCTCAACGCCGGCGAGATCAAGATTCCTGCGGCCGGTGGCGAGATGCCGGCCTACCGCGCGCAGCCTGCGCAGGGTAACCAGTGGCCGGTGATTCTGGTGGTGCAGGAGATTTTCGGGGTGCATGAACACATCAGGGACATCTGCCGTCGGCTGGCGAAACTCGGTTACCTGGCGATCGCGCCAGAACTCTACGCCCGTCAGGGCGACCCGCGCCAGTACAGCAACGTCCAGGAACTGCTCGACAAGGTGGTGAGCAAGGTCCCGGATGCCCAGGTGATGGCCGATCTCGACGCCTGCGTGGCCTGGGCCAAAGCGCACGATGGCAACGTCGGTCGCCTGGGGATCACCGGCTTCTGCTGGGGAGGACGCATCGTCTGGCTGTACGCGGCGCACAATCCACATCTGAAGGCCGGTGTCGCCTGGTATGGCCGGGTCGTCGGTCCGTCCAGCGAACTGACCACGAAACAGCCGATCGACATCGCCGCCAGACTGTACGCGCCGGTGCTGGGACTCTACGGAGGAGCCGATCAGGGAATCCCGCTCGACAGCCTGGAGCAGATGCGCAAGGCTCTCGTCATGGCTGCCAATCCGCCCAGCAAGGCTTCGACGATACACGTCTATGAGCAGGCCCCGCACGCTTTTCATGCCGATTACCGGCCGAGCTACCGCAAGAGCGAGGCCGAAGATGGCTGGCGCCGCCTGCAGGCCTGGTTCAAACAGAACGGCGTCTGATTCCGGCAGATGCCGCTTAGGAATACAATGCGTTGCCGCCCGAGCTGAGCCGAAGAGTTCCTGCGACGCCCCCGCCGGCCTGAAGGGGAACCAGATCTGGAAGACACAGGTCCACTGCTGGGTTTCCGACGGCCGTCCAGCGTCGGTCCCTTCCAGCATGGACGAGACGCGAAGTGCATTACAGGGCAGAACAACCAATACGATGACCATCAGCAACGCAGAAGAACCCAAAAAGCGGCGCAGTGTTTCACGACCGCCGTTGCCCGCGGCCAAGGCCCATGGCGACGAGGCCCATCCGGTCAGGAACGACGAACGGCCATTCATTGTCGGCATCGGCGCCTCGGCCGGCGGTCTGGAGGCACTGAGACTGCTGTTGCCGGGCCTGCCGAAGAATCTCGGGCTGAGCTACGTGGTGGTTCAGCATCTGTCACCGACCTACCGCAGCATGATGTCGCAGTTGCTCGGTCGCGAGACGACGATGCCGGTCCGGGACATCGAGGACGGCATGCTGCCGGAGCCGAACACGGTTTACATCACCCCACCGAATCGCAACCTGACGCTGGTGGCCGGACATTTCCGCCTCGTCGAACCGGCGCGCGAATCGCTGCCCAAGCCTTCGGTGAACCGATTTTTTGCCTCGCTCGCCGAAGAGGTCGGCGAATCGACTATCGGCATCATCCTCTCCGGTACCGGTTCGGATGGTGCGGCCGGTATCCATGCGATCAAGGCGGCGGGTGGATTCACATTCTCTCAGGACCCCGAAACCGCCAAATACAATGGCATGCCACAGTCGGCAATCGACACCGGCAGTGTGGACTGGATACTACCACCCGAGAACATGGGCGCCGAGATCAGCCTGATCGTCCTCAACCGCGGCCTGATTCCTGTTGCCACACAGGCGGCGAGCGCCCCGGCGACGCTGAAAACGCTGCTCGGCAAGGTTCGCGCCCGTACCAAGGTGGATTTCTCGCAGTACAAGGAGCCGACCCTGTGGCGGCGCATCGAGCGGCGCATGGCTGCCAACCACGTCAGCACGCTGCTCGATTACCTGCAGGTGGTCGACCAGACGCCGGTCGAACTCGACAAGCTGTGCAAGGACATTCTGATCTCGGTCACCGCCTTTTTTCGCGATACCGAAGCTTTTCTTCGGCTCGACAAGGTCGTGGCCGACATTCTCGCCAACAAGCAACCAGGCGACGACATCCGCGTCTGGGTCGCCGGCTGCGCCACCGGCGAGGAGGCGTATTCGCTGGCCATCCTGTTTTCCGAACGTCTGGGTGCCTCTTTCGACCAATATCGGCTGCAGATCTTCGCCACCGACATTGACCTGGATGCCATGGCGCTGGCCCGGCGCGGCGTTTTTGCCGCGTCCAGCCTGGCACACATGGACCGCGCCCGCCTGCGTGCCAACTTCACACCGCACGGCGACCGCTACGAGATCAACAAGAATCTCCGCGACGTGGTGATCTTCGCCCGTCAGGATCTGGTGCAGGACCCGCCCTTTCTTCGCCTGGATCTGGTCAGTTGCCGTAATGTCCTGATTTATTTTCAGAGCGAGTTGCAGGCACGGTTGCTGTCAGTGTTTCATTACGCACTCAACCCTGGTGCTTACCTGTTCCTCGGCAAGTCCGAAGGCATCTTCCAGCAGGAAGCGCTGTTCGGCGTGGTCGACAAGGAAGGTCGACTTTACCGTCGTCATGGCGTCGGCGCTCGTCTGCCGCTGCTACGTTCCGAGATGCAACTCCCTGCCGCGGGCCTCAACCAGCACCAGCGCGTCAGCAAGCCGACAACGCCGCTGGGTTTCGAAAACATCCTGCTCGAGGCCGCCGGACGCCATTTCATCCCGACCAGCATCCTGATCAACAGCAAGTTCGAAATTCGCCATATCCATGGCGACGCCAGCCGCCTGCTCAACGTTTCTCCCGGCCGACCGGCCTTCGACCTGATCTCGCTGATACGTCGCGAGTTGCGCACCGAAGTGCAGGTCCTGATGCGCCAGGCGCAAGTCAAACAGGCCGTGGCACCCGGACGTCCCCGGCACATCAAGGCGCTCGACCCGAATCGCGGCGTCCGCCTTTCGGTGCATCCGGTATTGGCTGCCGGTAATGAAGCGCTGTTCATGGTCTGCATCGAGTGGATCGCACCGCCGGCAGGCAAGAACACCGTCGAGGACAGCACCAACGTCACCGACAAGGAACTCGAGGACGAACTGGCGGCCACGCGCGAGCACTTGCAGACGCTGGTCGAGGAACTCGAAACCTCGAACGAGGAAATGCAGGCACTCAACGAGGAGATCCAGGCTTCAAACGAGGAAATGCAGGCCTCCAACGAGGAACTCGAAGCGTCCAACGAAGAACTGCAATCGACCAACGAAGAACTGGCAACGGTCAACGAAGAACTGCAGATCAAGACCGCTGAAACGCAGGAACTCAATATCGAACTGGAGTGTATCCAGAACAGTGTCGACTATCCCTTGCTGGTGCTTGACCGCAATGCCTGCCTGTTGCGCTTCAATAGTGGAGCTGCACGGCTCTTCAAACTGGGTGCTGCACAAGTCGGTCGTCATCTGCGGGATCTGCCTCTGGCCCCGGACATGCCGGATCTGGTGGCCGACAGTCAGAAGGTGATCGACACCCAGAATGCACTCGACCGCCAGATCGTCAATGCCAACCGTCGCCACTACGCACTGCACATCGCTCCGCTGCTGCGCGACACGCAACGCATTGCCGGAGTCATCATGCTCTTTACCGACAACACCAGCCTCTACGAAATCGAGCGCTCGGCGCGCGAAACGCAGATCAGGTTACTCGCGGTAATGAACAATTCGGTATCGCTGATGGCGGTCAAGGACGCTTCCGGGCGTTACCAGTTTGCCAACCCCAAGTTCGAGCAGACCTTCGGGTTTGAGGCCGGACAGGCGATCGGCAAGACCGATCGGCAACTTTTTCCCGAAGCCGTGTGCGATCTGTTCCGCGACAGCGAGATCGAGGCGATGCGTCTGCGCCGGGAAATCGAGCGCGAAGAGGCGCTGCCGCTGGCCGGTGGCGATCGTCATTTCCTTGCCGTGCGCTTTCCGCTTTTCGACGACGACGGTGCAATCACCGGTTTGTGTTTCCAGGCCACCGACATTACCGCCCGCAAGCGCGCCGAAGAACGTTTGCGGCTGGCGGCGATGGTTTTCGAGCGCGCTTCCGAAGGCGTCATGGTCACCGACACCGAGCAGCGCATTCTGACCGTCAATGACGCTTTCACCACCCTGACCGGTTTCCCTCGAAAGGAAGTCGTCGGCAAGAAACCGAGCATCCTGCGCTCGGAAAGAACCGTGCCCGAGGTCTACGTCGACATGTGGGACCGCGTCAACCGCCTCGGCGTCTGGCAGGGTGAGATCTGGAATTGCCGCAAGAACGGCGAGCATTTCCTCGAATGGTTGTCGATCAATACGGTCAAGGACAAGAACGGCAAGGTCGTCAACTACGTCGGCATGTTCAGCGACATCACCAAGGTGCGCGAGTCACAGCAGCGTATCGAATACCTGGCGACACACGATGAACTGACCGGGCTGCCCAACCGTGCGCTGTTCAATGACCGCCTGCATCTGGCTCTGGCGCGTGCCGAGCGCTCGCGCGAAAGCATCGGCGTGGTGTTCATCGATCTCGACAACTTCAAGGTGGTCAACGACACCCTCGGCCATGTCACCGGTGACAAGCTGCTCAAACAGGCGGCGATGCGCTTGCTCGACTGCGTGCGCGCCGAAGACACCGTCGCCCGCCTGGGGGGTGACGAGTTTGTGGTCCTGCTCGAAACCGCCGATCGCCGCGAGGCGACACTGACCGCAGAGCGCCTGCTCAGCGCCTTGAGTGCCAGCTATCAGTTTGACGAGCACGAATGCTTCATCAGTGCCAGCATCGGTCTGAGCATGTACCCCGAGGATGCGTCCGATGCCAACGCGCTGATGCGCAATGCCGACTCGGCCATGTATCGGGCCAAGGATCACGGCAAGAACGCCTTCCGCTTCTTCACCGCCGACCTGGCCCACCAGGCGACGCGGCGGCTGGCACTGGAGACGGGCCTGCGACGAGCGATCGAGAACAAGGAGTTGTTCATCTACTACCAGCCGCAGATCAAACTGGAGAACCACACGGTGGTCGGCGCCGAGGCTCTGGTTCGCTGGCACTGCAACGGGGAACTGGTGGAACCGGTGGTCTTCATTCCGGTCGCCGAGCAAAGCAATCTGATCGTGGCCATTGACGAGTGGGTGCTGGGTGAGGCCTGTCGGCAGATCGTCGCCTGGGATCAGGACGGACTGCCGCCGGTTCGTATCAGCGTCAACATCTCGGCCCGGCACTTCCGCAAGGAGGGCATGGCCGCCGACCTGATGCGCATCGTCAACGCGCATGGCGTCGCACCGCAGCGGCTGTGCATTGAAATTACCGAAGGCGTGCTGATGGATTTCGATCGCGCCCAACGGATGCTCGCCGAACTGGTTGCTTTCGGTGTGATGATCAGCATCGATGATTTCGGAACCGGGTTTTCATCACTGTCCTACCTCAAACGCTTCCCGATCCACGAACTCAAGATCGCGCGCAGCTTCATCGACGGCATCTCGACCAGCGCCGATGATCGGGCGATTGGCTCGGCGATCATCTCACTGGCGCGCCACCTCGGCATGAGCGTCGTCGCCGAAGGCGTCGAAATGGTCGATCAGCATAGCGAGCTCGACGCTTCCGGCTGCCACAACGGCCAGGGCTATCTATATGCCCACCCCCTGCCACCGGATGTCTTTGCTGAATGGCTGCGCTCCCGCACCCTGAGTTGATGGAAGAAAAGGAGGCCGACCGCCCTGCCGACGCCGCTGACACGGCCATTATGGATTTGAGTTATACACTTGATGCGAGCAATGCGATCATAGCGGTCAGTGGTGACTGGGATCGCGTCGCTCTCGACAATGGTGGCGAACAGATTATCTCCAGGCGGATCATCGGCCGCCGGCTCGACGACTTCATCACCGGCGACGTGACCCTGATGTTCGTGCGCACGATGCTGATGTCGGCGCGAACGCTGAAGTACGTCATCCGGCGCCCATACCGCTGCGACTCGCCACAACTCAAACGCAGCATGGAAATGACCATCGTGCCGCGAGCGCAAGGCGTGCTGGAGGTCTGTCACCGCCAGCTCCGTTCGGAACCGTATCGCTACCCGCTGGCCTTCAAGAGCACTGCTAGCGGCGCTGCCGCGAACTTTATCAAGCGCTGCAGCATCTGCAACCGCGTGCGTGTGGGGCAAACCTGGAGCGAAGTCGACGACGCCGTCCGCGCAGGCCGCTTGCCGCGGGATGCTGGAGCGACGCTGATGGTGGTGTATGGCGTCTGCCCCGAGTGCATGGCGCGACGGGGCATCGGAGCATAGGGCGCTAGAAGCCGCAGATGAACGCGTAGCCGCTCAGGCCGTGCTGTCCAACTCGTCCAACTGGGCAGAATCGTCGTCGGCAGTCTCTGTGTTTGCTGCATCCCTGAGACGTTGCTCGATGCTTTCCACGAGGCCATTGGCGGCGTCCTCGATCATGTCGAGGACCAGATCGAAACCATGCCCTAGACCGTAGTACGGATCGGGCACTTCATCGTCGTCAAAGTTCTTCGAGTAGCTCATCAACAGACCCAGGCGGTCGTGCTTGTCCGGCGGACAGATGCGCTTCAGAACCCCGAGGTTGTTGTGATCCATCGCCAGAATCAGATCGAAGTAGTCGAGATCCTGGGCCGCCACCTTGCGGGCGCGCATCTCCGACAGATTGTAGTTGCGAATGGCTGCGGCGCGCTGCGTTCTTTGATCCGGCGCTTCGCCGGCGTGATAGCCGTGCGTTCCGGCCGAATCCACCTCAACCTGGTCGCTGAGGTTCTTCTGTCGCAGGATGTGACGAAATACGCCCTCTGCGGTCGGCGAGCGACAGATATTTCCCATACAAACAAATAGAACCTTGATCACCTTTCCTTTTCCAGATACGTACATTGATCTTGTTCAGTTGCACCTCACCGGCAACCAAGCCACCCGCCTTTAGCCTGACGCTTGCCGACCCTCGATGCATTCCGACGAGGGCTTCATCATCCGTCGAAAAGAGAGGCAGCGCAACATCGCAGCGGCAAATTTACCTTTCGGCCGCACTGCGGGGCACATCGGAGTTGCCTATATGAGGGTGGTAGCGCAGAGAGCCACGGCACACAAGGATAAGCAGCCAGCAATCGCCATGCACACCGCCGCCCGGTGCGCGCCACTTCGCGAAAACCACTCGGTGTCGTGGGCCAACACCCTTGCGCCGCCCATCAACGCGAGCGCGGCGGGGTTTTTGGCTTGGTTGCGCCAGAAGCGGCGCCTGCTCCGGGCTTGGGCTTGGCCACGCTTCTGCCGGCAATTTTCGGCTTGTCGACCGGCTTCGGTTTGCGACGGTTCTGTTCCGGCGGCTTTTTGTCGGCAAACGGGTTGCTGGAAACATTGAACTGGATTTGCAGTGGCGTCCCCTGCAACTGGAAAACCTCCCGGAAGGTGTGTTCGAGAAAGCGTCGGTACGACTCCGGGACCTTGTCCAGGGCATTGCCGTGGATCACGATCAACGGCGGGTTCCTGCCACCCTGATGAGCGTAGCGTAGCTTCGGTCGGAACAGACCGCTGCGCGGGGGCGCCTGTCTGGCGACCGCGTCGATCAGGGCACGCGTCAGCTTCGGCGTCGGCAGGTCGGCAGTTGCCGCCTTGTAGGCCGCATCGACCGAACGGAAAAGCGCTTCGAGCCCATGCCCCTTGAGCGCGGACACATAGTGGAAACGCGCGAAATCGATGAACGACAACTGATTTTCGAGAGCGCCTTTGAGTTGCTCGCGGGTGTAGGCATCGAGGCCGTCCCACTTGTTTACGGCGATGACCAGCGCGCGGCCGGATTCGCGAATGAAACCGCCGATATGCGCATCCTGGTCGGAGATGTCCTGGCGTGCGTCAAGCACCAGAATCACCACCTGCGCGTCCTCGATCGCCTGCAGCGTCTTGATTACCGAAAATTTCTCCAGGGTTTCGAACACCTTGCCGCGACGGCGCAGACCGGCGGTATCGATGAGCGTATACCGCCGGCCGCCGCGCTCGAAATCGACATGGATGGCGTCGCGAGTCGTTCCCGGTTGATCGAAGGCGATGACGCGATCTTCGCCGAGCAGCGCGTTGATCATCGTGCTCTTGCCGACATTCGGGCGGCCAACGATGGCCACCTTCACCACGTCACTGGTGGCCTCGCCCTCCACCTGTTCAGAATACGGATCGAGTGCCTCGTCGATCAGCGTCCGCACACCCTCGCCATGCGCCGCCGAGATCGCCAGCGGCTGGCCGAGACCGAGTTCATGGAAATCCGAGACGACGATCCCCTGGCTCATGCCTTCGGACTTGTTGACCGCCACCAGGACCGGCCGCCCGGATTTGCGCAAGCGGTTGGCAATTTCCTTGTCGAGCGCGGTCACCCCGCTGCGGCCGTCGACGACAAACACCACGACATCGGCCTCGTCGATCGCCTGCTCGGTCTGGCGCGCCATCTGGTACATGATGCCGTCTTTGGCCAGCGGCTCGAAGCCACCAGTATCGATCACCAGATAGGGCTTGCTGCCAAGCCTGCCATGACCGTAGTGACGGTCACGCGTGAGGCCCGGAAGGTCGGCCACCAGCGCGTCGCGCGTCCGGGTCAGGCGGTTGAAGAGTGTCGACTTGCCGACATTGGGACGTCCGACCAGAACGATGCTCGGCTTCATTGCACCTCGATTGCCAGCACGCTTCCGTTACTGGTCTGTAGCAGCAGATTGGATCCCAGGCGCTGCAGTGGCGCGCGCAGCGGGCTGCCGTCGGTTGGCAAGCGGGCCACGAAGGAGCCGTCATCGCGATTCAGGAAGTGCACGACCCCGCGCACATCGCCCACGACAACCAGATTGCGCAGCGGCATCGGCGCCGTAAGCCGGCGCAGGAAGAGCTTGTCCTGCTTCCAGAGACTGGCACCGCTTGCCTTGTCGAGCGCATGCACGGCACCCTTGTCGTCGGACACGTAAACGAAGCGACTGTCGATCGCCAAACCGGCGGCAGACGAGATCTCGCGCGCCCAGACCAGGCTGCCGCTGCCCAGATCGAAGCAGGAAACGCGCCCCTGGAAAGCAGCCGCGCAGATCATCCGCGCATCAATGACCGGCATGCTGCTGACATCGGCAACGCGATCGAGTTCGGTGGCTCCCTTCGGCAGTGCCACCGCTCCCTCCCACAGCGGAGCCCCGTTTTCTGCACTTCACCGCAATCAGTTTACCGCCGGGGAAGCCGGCAAAGACGTACTTTTCGACCAGCACCGGACTGGCGGTCGCGCGCAGCGACAGCGGCGTGCTCGGACGTTGATAGACCCACTTGCGCTTACCGTCGACGGCATCATAAGCCGCCAGGCGATGGTCGCCACTGCGCACGATCACCAACCCGTCGCGGACCAGGGGCGGGGCAACGATCTCGCTGCTGGCCCTGGCTTTCCACAAGGGGCTGCCGTCAGCCGTGGCAAAAGCCAGGATCTCACCCTTGGCGGTACCGACCACGAACCGTCGCTCATCGGCGCCGACGCCACCCGAAAGCGGCTGTTCGAGCTTGATCCGCCAGACTTGCTGGCCATCGTCGAAGCGGGCGACCGTGCCGTCCCGAGCTGCCGCGTAAACCGAAGCATCCACCACCGCCGGGACGAAGGTGAGTTCCTCCGCCTTGCCGACAGTATTGTTCCAAAGCACACGCACTTCAGCGCTCGCCTGGATCGGCTGCAGTTCGGCCATCTTCGGTCCACTGCTCGCAAACGGATTCAGGGCGTCGAGTGTCGAGCAGCCGGCCAGCAAGGCAGATAAGCAGACTGCTGCCAGCATGCGCCGCTGCATCAGTTCGACTCCCCGAGCGCATCCAGCTTCAGGTGCAGGATTTCACGATAGGCGGCGTTCGCCTGTCGATCCGGTAGCGTGCTTTCACTCCTGCCGGATTGTTGATCGGCCTCATCGAGTTTCGCCAGTGCCGCCTGATATGCGGCACGCGCCTCGACCTTCTTGCCCTGGGCACCAAGAATGTCGCCACGCGTGTCCTGAAAACGCGCAGCGTAACCGCCGCTGACAGCCCCATCGACTTGCTTGAGCGCCTCGTCGTAGGCTTGCTCGTCAAGCAGCAAGGTCGCCAGGCGCAAACGTGCCAGATCACGCCATTCATCCTGGCCATGCTCGACTACCCACAGCAACTGCAGCTTGGCGGTCTTGGCATCGCCGGCAGCAAACAGCATCCTGGCAGTGGTCATGGCGGCCATTGGGGCATAGGCCGTGCCACCAAACTTTTCAAGCAGTTCGCCACTGCTTGCCTTGATGCGCTGCAGATCGTTGTCGCGAACCGCTTTCTGTAGTGAGCCGTATACCATCGAGGCCTGTGCCGCCTGATTGCGTTGATACCAGTTCCAGCCTTGCCAGGCGACAACGACGATCGCTGCCGCAGTCACGATGCCGGCCAGGAGGTTGCCGTACTGCTGCCACCAAGCCTTGATTTCGGCAATTTGTTCCTGTTCTTCGAGGTCGTAAGTAGCCATTACGATTCTTCCCAATCCAAAATAGAACCCATGATTGCGTCGGCAAGGCCATCGACACTGACCCGCTTCTGCTCGTTCGGTTGTTCCCCATTCGCGCGCAGTGCCTTGAGCGTTACCTCGCCGGCTTCTGCCTCGTCGTCGCCGATGATCACGGCAAAATTCGCCCCCGAGGCATCGGCCTTCTTCATCTGCGCCTTGAAGCCACCACCACCGCAATGGAACAGCACGTCGATGCCCTGATCACGTAGCCCCTCGGCGACCCGTACCGCGAGACGCGAAGCAGCGCTGCCCTGATGCACAAGATAGACGTCCACTGCCGCTGCAGTGGTTTCTCCACCGGCCTCGCGAAGCAGCGTCAGCAACCGCTCGACACCCATGGCGAAACCGCAGGCCGGAACCGACTTGCCGCCCAGTTGCTGCACCAGGCCGTCGTAACGCCCACCGGCACAGACTGTCCCTTGCGCTCCCAGCCGATCCGTGACCCACTCGAAAACGGTCAGGTTATAGTAGTCGAGACCACGCACCAGGCGTGGATTGATCTCGAAGGGCTGCCCCGCATCGCGCAGCACCTGTTGCACGCTCTCGAAATGCGCCATCGACTCCGCTCCCAGATGGTCGATCAGCCTGGGTGCGCCGCGAATGATCTCCTGCAGCGCCGGGTTCTTGCTGTCGAGAATACGTAGTGGATTGCTGTGCAAGCGTCGTCTGGCGTCTTCGTCGAGCAGTTCGCCGTGCTGCTCGAAATAGCTGATCAACTCGGCGCGATGGCGCGTCCGCTCGGCCGCCTGACCCAGGGTGTTGATTTGCAGCGCTACGCCGTCGAGGCCGAGGTCGCCCCACAAACGCGCGCCCATCAGGATCTGTTCGGCATCAATGTCGGGGCCGGAAAAGCCGAGCGCTTCGACGCCGACCTGATGAAACTGACGATAACGCCCTTTCTGCGGTCGCTCGTGCCGGAACATCTGGCCCATATAGTAGAGCCGCTGCGGCTGTTGCGCCACGAGATTGTGCTGGATGGCGGCGCGTACGCAGCCGGCGGTACCTTCGGGACGCAGGGTCAGCGCTTCGCCGTTGAGCGCATCGACAAAGGAATACATCTCCTTCTCGACAATGTCGGTCACTTCGCCGATGGCGCGCTTGAACAGCGGTGTCGGCTCGACGATCGGCAGGCGGATCGGGCGGTAACCATAGCTCTTGAGCCACGAGCGGATGGTTTCCTCGAAAAGGTCCCAGAATTCGGCCTCGTCGGGCAGGATATCGTTCATCCCGCGCACCGACTGGATCTTCGGAGTCATCATCAGCCGGCAAACTTTCTCTGGTAAGTACGCGCCACGTAAGCATCGACGATGGCGGTGAATTCTTCGGCGATGTGTTCGCCGCGCAGGGTAACCGTCTTGGCGCCATCTTCGAACACCGGCGCGGCCGGTACTTCGCCGGTACCCGGCAGGCTGATGCCGATATTGGCATGCTTGCTCTCCCCCGGCCCATTGACGACGCAGCCCATCACCGCCAGCGTCATGTTCTCGACGCCATCGTAGTCGGCCCGCCACTGCGGCATGCGCAGGCGGACATGCTCCTGGATCGACTGTGCCAGTTCCTGGAAGAATGTACTGG
The DNA here is from genome assembly GCA_016714935.1 of Candidatus Accumulibacter propinquus. Taxonomy (GTDB): domain Bacteria; phylum Pseudomonadota; class Gammaproteobacteria; order Burkholderiales; family Rhodocyclaceae; genus Accumulibacter; species Accumulibacter propinquus. The sequence continues at coordinate 67,920 of JADKBU010000011.1, forward strand.
TCGTGCGTCCGCAACCAGGGCAGGCGACAACCATTGGTGTGAAAGCGCGCAGCCCCATGGTCTGCAGCATCTCCTGGGCAACGATCACCTCCTGCGTACGCTTGCCACCGGGCTCTGGAGTCAGCGAAACACGAATGGTATCGCCGATGCCCTCCTGCAACAGTACCGCCATCGCCGCAGTCGACGCGACGATGCCTTTCGAGCCCATGCCGGCCTCGGTCAAGCCGAGGTGCAAGGGATAATCGCAACGGCGCGACAACTCGCGATAGATGGCAATCAGATCCTGCACGCCGGACACCTTGCATGAGAGGATGATCCGTTCGCCGGGCATGCCCAGGGACTCGGCGCGGGCGGCAGACTCCAGCGCCGAAGCAACCATCGCCTCGCGCATCACCTCGACCGCATCGCGCGGCTCGGGACGACGGGCATTCTCATCCATGATGCGCGCCAGCAAGTCCTGATCCAGGCTTCCCCAGTTCACGCCGATGCGCACCGGCTTCTGGTATTGGCAGGCGAGTTCGATCATTTGCGCGAACTGTTCGTCGCGCCTTCGGCCGTGCCCGACATTGCCGGGGTTGATGCGGTACTTGGCAAGTAGCTGCGCGCAGTCGGGATGCGCTGCCAGCAAACGATGGCCGTTGTAATGAAAGTCTCCGATCAAGGGAACCGCGACACCCATGCGCTCGAGCTGGGCACAGATCGCCGGCACGGCTGCGGCAGCTTCGGGGGTATTGACGGTGATACGCACCAGTTCCGAACCGGCACGTGCCAGTTCTGCGCACTGAATCGCTGTTCTGACGACGTCGACAGTATCGGTGTTGGTCATCGACTGTACCACCACCGGGGACGCGCCGCCGACGGTGACCTGGCCAATACGTACTGTTCGCGTTTGCCGACGCGGTGCCGAGTATGTCGGGTTGCTCACGGAGTGTGGTCCACCAGTTTGCTCATTCGACTGTGAGCCGCGCCACATCATCCTTGCTGCGTGGCGCGAGCTCTATCGCCCTGCCCCGGTACTCGAGCTTGACGTGCCCCGCATTGCCAACCACCAGCGAGAAAGGCGGCTGTCCATCGATTTCCCGCTGGCTACCCGCCGAACCCAGTTCGGCGAAAATGGTTTGCCCTCGCCCATCGCGTACCTCGACCCAGGCCGGCTGCGCAAAGCTCAGCTTCAGGCCGCCGCCGGTCGGTGCGGCGGCACCTCCCGCGGGTCGGGTTGGCGCCGCCATGTCGGACAGCAGGGTTGCATGCGGGGTCGCGAGGACCGTCACCGATTCCCCAACGGCAGCCGCCTTGGGCACGGCAACGACTGGTGGCGGTGGTGCCGGCTCCTCGACTGGCGCCTGCGAGGCGCCGCGGCCGAGCAGGCCGCCGATTTTTTCCCGCCAGAAATCGGCGGGGACGTAGAAATAGGCGAGCACGGCAAGGCTCAGCAGTAACAGCCCGGCCAGCACGGCGAGATAATCGCGGCGTTCAACGCGGCGACCCGCTTGCGGCAAACTGGCACTGGTGCCGGCCGAGATCTCGAGGTGCAGCGTCTGCTGCAGTTGCGCGGCATCCAGCCCGCGCATCAGCAGATCCGAGTCGATATTCAGCAGGCGTGCGTAGTTGCGAACGAAACCCCTGATCATCGTATTGCCGGGCAACGCTGCCCAGTCCTCGGCTTCGAGGGCTTCCACCTGTCGCGGAGCGAGCTTGAGCGACTGTGCCGCCTCGGCCAGGCTCATGTTCCTGGCCTCGCGGGCAGCACGCAGTTGCTGCCCGACGTCAAGGGATACGAGCGGCGCGGCCTCGCCGGCCACGCCTTGCGCCGGCGAGATTTCCACGGTCGGGAAGCTCTGTTCCGCTGGACTGGGGGGTGCGGATGGTTCACTCATTCGTAGTTGCCTCTGAGCAGTTCCTGGGTCTCTGGCGAGAGTGGGAATTTGCGCCGCAACTGGCTACCGTAGCGTGCCTCGGCGACCCGCTCACCAAGCCGGCGCTCGACCCGCACCCCGAGCCACAACGCCTCCGCGCTGGGCTCGGTCTTGCGCAGCAACTCCGAGAGTTGCTGCTTCGCCAGTTCGATGTAACCGCGTCGATAGTTGATGCCGGCCATTTGCAACAAGGCCTGCGGGTTGTCCGGAGCGATCCGCAGACTGTGCTGGACAAAATTCTCAGCCGCAGCAAAATCGCCAATTTTGACGTAACAGGCGCCGGCATTCAGATAGGCGCGTTCCGGAGTCTCATACAGCGGGTTCCTGATGGCGCGCTGAAAGAAAGTGATCGCTTCCTTCTCTCGTCCCACCTGGCACAGGAACCAGCCATAGTTATTGTTGATCTCGGGGTCGTTGCCGTCAATACTCAGGGCGCGCTGAAAATCCTGGTCCGCGAGTTGCATCTCGCGCACATGGAAACCTGCCAGTCCGCGTGTTGCATAGGCCTTGGCATAGTCCGGGTCGATCACGATGGCCAGGGTCAACTCTTCGAGGGCCACCGCAAGATTGCCATTCTGCAGGTAAAGCGCACCGAGCTCCGTGTGCAGTTTGGCGCGTGTGCGGGGATCCCGAGGTTTGGTCGGCGTACGCGAGTCGGCAGCTTCCTCGGAAGCTTTCTGTGTGCTCGACGAAGTCGCCGTTCCCGATGAGCAGGCACCAAGGCACAGGCAGACGAGAATCCCGGGCAGCAGCCGCCTCATGTACACAGATCCACTCGATCGAGACGCAGGATCTGCTGGCCGGTACGCCTGGTTCGGTCGAAAACCCGTCCCGCCAACTGCCCACAAGCGGCGTCGATATCGTCGCCACGCGTCTTGCGCGTGGTGGTCACTACCCCGGCCTCGATCAGAATCTCTGCGAAACGGCGAATGCGCGCGGCCGGCGAGCGCCGGTAGGCTGAACCGGGGAAGGGATTGAACGGGATCAGGTTGAACTTGCAGGGTACCCCGCGCGTCAGGGCCAGCAGCTCCCGTGCCTGAGCATCGGTGTCGTTCACCCCGTCGAGCATCACGTATTCGAAGGTCACGAAGTCGCGTGGCGCCTTCTCAAGGTAGCGCTGGCAGGCCCCCAGCAACTCGCGCAAGGGATACTTCCGGTTGATCGGCACCAACTCATCGCGCAGACGGTCATTCGGTGCATGCAGGGAAACCGCCAGCGCAACCGGACACTCGTCGCGCAGGCGATCCATCGCCGGCACCAGGCCCGAGGTCGATACCGTCACCCGGCGACGCGACAGACCATAGGCATTGTCGTCAAGCAGTACGCGCAGGGCCGTTACGGTATGCTCAAGGTTGGCCAGCGGTTCGCCCATGCCCATCAGGACGACGTTGCTGATCACCCGCTCGCCCTGCGCATCCTGTCCTGGGTCGGCACCCAGGGCCTGCCGCACCTGCCAAAGCTGACCGACAATCTCGGCCACCGTCAGATTGCGGTTGAAACCCTGCTTGCCGGTAGAGCAGAACGAGCAGTCAAGGGCACATCCCGCCTGCGTCGAAATGCAGAGCGTCCCCCGTTCGACTTCAGGAATGAAGACCGATTCGACGGCGTTACCGCCGCCGACATCGAAAAGGAATTTGCGCGTACCATCGTCCGCGACGCGGTCCGAGATCACCGCCGGCGGTGCAACCACGGCGATGTCCTTGAGCTTCCCGCGCAGGCTCTTGGCGATGTCGGTCATCGCATCGAAATCATTCTGCCCACAACGATGCAACCAGCGCAGCACCTGCGTAGCGCGAAAAGCCTTCTCCCCGTGTTCGGCGAAGAAGGCCGTCAGGCCAGCGCTATCGAGATCAAGCAGATTTACCGTCATCGAGGCATGTCAGGGAAGCAGTCGCCGACGCGACCCGCGCGCCGACGCTCTCGCGCACGCGCGAAGAGGGCCGGCGATGAAAGAGAGGTATGCCCCATGGTGCTTGCAACGGCCATCTGTCTTGGTTCGGGCTAGCGTCCCGAATAGACGCTCATCGCCGGAAAGAAGAAGGCGATTTCAACTTTCGCAGTCTCTTCGCCGTCGGAGCCATGCACGGCATTGGCGTCGATCGACTCGGCGAAGTCCGCACGAATGGTTCCCGGCTCGGCCTTCTTGGGATCGGTGGCGCCCATCAACTCGCGGTTCTTGGCAATCGCGCTCTCCCCTTCGAGAACCTGGATCATCACCGGGCCAGAAATCATGAACGAAACCAGATCCTTGAAGAAGGGACGCTCGCGATGCACGGCATAGAACGCCCCGGCTTCCTGCGGCGACAACCAGGCCATCCTGGAGGCGATCACTTTCAGGCCATTCGACTCGAAGCGGGAGTAGATCTTGCCGATCACGTTTTTGGCAACCGCGTCGGGCTTGATGATGGAAAGGGTGCGTTCGATGGCCATGAGCTATTCTCCAAAGGCAGGTAGACAGGAAAAACAACGAGAAATCATATCGCTAGACACACAACCTTAAATTATACCAAGACTCGGGCACGAATGCCGACCTGGATGCCAAAATGCATGGCGCGCGTACGGGTTTCCCGTACGCGCGCCATGGTCAGGCATCAAACCACCGGTTGTCGGCTACATCATGCCGAGCGTCCTCGGCAGCCAGGTCGAGATGATCGGTACGTAGGTCACCACGACCAGGAAGGCGAGCATCGACAGCAGCCACGGCCAGACAGCGATGGTGAGTTCAGTAATCCCCATCTTGGTAATACCCGAGGCGACGTAGAGGTTGAGGCCGACCGGCGGATGGCACATGCCGACTTCCATGTTCACCACCATCAGGATACCGAAGTGCACCGGATCAATTCCAAGCTTCATCGCCACCGGGAAGAGGATCGGCGCAAAGATGAGCACGATCGATGATGGCTCCATGAAATTGCCGGCCAGCAGCAGGATGATATTCACCGCCAGCAGGAAGGCGATCATGCCCAGACCATGGCCCAGCATCCAGTCGGCCAGCGCCTGCGGGATGTTCTCGTTGGTCATGATGAACGAGAACAGCACGGCGTTGGTGATGATGTACAGCAGCATCGCCGACATGTTGGCCGAGTTCAGCAGCACCCGCGCCACATCCTTCATCGACAGATCCTTGTACACGAAGACGGCGACGAAGAAGGCGTAAACCGCGCTCATCGCCGCCGCCTCGGTCGGTGTGAACATGCCGCTGTAGATGCCGCCCATGACCACGACGATCAGCAGCAGGCCCCAGACCGATTCACGGAAAGCGGTCCAGCGCTCGCCGAAAGTCGCCTTCTTCATGCGCGGGTAATCGAACTTCCTGGCCCGATACCAGGTCACGCCGCCGAGCACGCAAGCCAGAGCGATGCCGGGAATGACGCCGGCCATGAACAGCGCGCCGACCGAGGTATTGGTCGCCACCGAATACATGACCATCACGATCGACGGCGGGATCAGGATGCCGAGCGCGCCCGAGGTGGTGATCACCCCGGCCCCGAAACGGTTCGGGAAACCAGCCTTGAGCATTGCCGGCATCAGGATCGACCCGATCGCCACCACCGTTGCCGGCGACGAACCCGAGACCGCTGCGAACAGTGCACAGGCGAGCACGCCGGCGAGACCCAGACCACCGTACCAGTGCCCGACCATACTGGTCGCGAACTTGATCATTCGTCGCGCCACTCCGCCGTGCGTCAGGAAATTGCCGGCAAGAATGAAGAACGGAATGGCCATGATCTCGAACTTCTCGATGCCGGTGAACAGCTTCAGGGCCACCGATTCGAGCGGTACCTGCGTAAACAGGAACAGGAAGCTGAGAACGGTCAGGCCGAGAGAGATCGAGATCGGCATGCCGGTCAGCATGAGGCACATCAACAGGATGAAGATGATTGCGGCGTTCATTGTTTCTTGCCTCCTTGGCCCGATTGCTCTTCCGGATGACGTTTCTTGTAGGTCAGATCGTGCGGATGCAGGTTGTCCTCCATTTCGAAGGCGTTGATCTCCTCGGCAATGGTCGCCTCGTCGATACCGTCCACATGGCCGTGGTCGTGGTGCGGCAACTCCCCGGTTCTGATGAAGCTCGCCGTCACCTGCAGGAAGCGGAAGCACATCAGGCTTGATCCGAGCGGAATCGCGCTGTAGACAATCCAGGTTGGCCACTCGAGATCGGGCGTGGTCGGCCCTTCGGGAACATCGACCAGTTCCCAGCCCATCAGCGTATAGAAGGCATAGTGAAAGCCGTTTTCCCAGACGAAGTGGGCGCCGAGCGTACCAACCACGCCAGTAAAAAGGGCACCGGCCAACAAGCCCAGAGACCACGAATTTGGCGCGCGTACGGCCAGACATCCGGTTGATCAGCACATCAACACCGACGTGGATACCCGTACGCACACCGTAGGCGGCACCAAACTTGGCCATCCAGACGAACATGATGATGCACAGTTCCTGCGTCCACCCGAAGTTCAGCGACAACAGCCAGTCCTGAAAACCGGGGATCGACAGTCCCGACAAATAGCGATGCGCCACCGACACGAAGATGATCGTCGTCGCCGCCGCCATGAGGAAGGTAATCAGCCACTCCTCAAGATGATCCAGTATCTTCATTTGGAAAACTCCCCCGCCTGCCTGAAAAAAAGCCCGTCGGGTTCAGGCATCCCAACGGGCCATTTTCTTCGCTTCTCCGTGTGCTCAGAGCTTGTTCGGGTCGAAACCGGTCTCCTTGTAGACCGCCTGCAACAGGTCCTTGCCGATGCGTGACTCCATCTTCACATGCACCGGGGCCAGGACCTTCTTGAAGGCCTGCTTCTCTTCGGCGGTCGGCACATAGACCTGGGTCTTGCCGGTCTTCTTGACGGCCTCCAGATCCTTGTCGTTCTGCTCCTTGGCAATCTTGTTGGCGTACACGGTCGATTCCTTCATCGCCACTTCCAGTTGGCCACGCACGTCCGCCGGCAGACCCTCCCAGAACTTCTTGTTGACGATCACGGCATAACCCAGATAACCATGTTCGGTGAGCGCCAGATGCTTTTGAACCTCGAACATCTTCTGCGTATAAAGGTTCGAAATCGGGTTCTCGGTACCATCGACCACGCCGGTCTGCAGCGCCTGGTAGACCTCGGAGAAAGCCATCACCTGCGGCAGAGCGCTGAGTGCGCGGATTTCTTCTTCAAGGACCTTCGACGACTGAATGCGCAGCTTCTTGCCTTTCAGATCACCCGGCACCTTGATCGGCGTGTTCGCCGAAAACGACTTGAAACCGTTGTCCCAGAACGCCAGACCAGTAACCCCCTTGGGCTCAAGCTTCTTGAGCAGACTCTGCCCGAGTGGGCCCTGCGTCACCTTGTGCAGTTCCGCGTAGTTGTCGAAGATATAAGGCAGATCGAAGAGTTCGAATTCCTTGACGCCGAGCGGACCGAACTTGGCCAACGACGGCGCAAGCATCTGGACGGCGCCGAGTTGCAGGGCTTCCATTTCTTCCTTGTCCTTGTACAGGGTCGAGTTGGCGTAGACCTCGACCTTGGCCTTGCCCTTGGTCAGTTCGCCTGCGCGCTTGGCAAAGAATTCGGCGGCCAGGCCCTTGGGCGTGTCATGCGCCACCACATGACTGAACTTGATGACGATCGGCTGTTGCGCCAAAACGCTGAGGGGTGCGGCGGACAGGGTGCAGGTGATCAGACCGAACAGCAGCTTCGAAAACTTCATTTTGTCTCCTCCAGGGGAACTTTGTTTGAAATTGGGCAGTGCCCGTCTTGCGGAAGCCAATATCACAAAAAAAACCTGCCGCGCATATTGTGGAAATCCGCAATGTTGTGGAAATCCGCAGGTGCAAACCGGGCTTGACAGGCAGTATTGCCCCTGCCGGAAGCCGCCAACCCGATGCCCGCCCGCCGGGGAACTTCGGTAAGATGCACGACGATGAATCAGCTTACCCTCCCCTACCACTTTGAGCGCCGACGCCCGACTCCCTTGCGGTGGTCGCACTGGTATCTGTCGATCCTCAAACTGGCGGTGGGTTTGCTTCTGGTGCTGCTGATCACGCTGCTGTGGTTGTTGCACCGCAACGAAATCGATGAACAGCGTTCGACGCTGATTGCCGATGTGCTCTGGCTTGAACAGAGCCTCCGCTTTCACCTCGATGGAAATTCCGAACAGTTGCAGCAGCTTGCCCTCGACCTGACGCGGGCGAAGCGACAGGGCGAACTCTTCGACCTGCGCGCTCGCCATCTCCTCAAGAACAACCCTGAGCTCAGGCAGTTGTTGTGGCTGGACACTTCCGCCAGGACGGTGCACGGCATGCCGACGTTGGACCTGCCGCAGCCGCGGCAGGACTCTCCAGGCGAGAACCCGATCAACCGGTCGCTTGAGCTCGCCCGCCTGGGCAAACCCATCTACAGCGATGCCTATCGGACGACGGAGGCAGCCCAGTTCGAGGTTTACGTGCCGATCTTCGATGACGGCCATTATCGCGGCACATTACTTGCCGTGTACTCGCTCAATGGCCTGCTCAAGCAACAGGTTCCCTGGTGGTTTGCCGAGAAGTACCAGGTGCGCATCGTCGACGGCAACGGCAATCTGCTGGCCAGCAAGTCCAGGATCGATGCCTCAGCCACCACGCTCAGCTATCCGGTCAGCCTGGATCCCCCCGGCTACGGCATGGTGCTGCAGGTCACCGTTTACCGTGGCGCGGACAACCTGGCACAGACCCTGATTGCCACGTTGATTGTCGTCCTCGGCGCGGCGGTGTTCTGGAGCCTTTGGGCGGTGCGCGGACTGATCCAGAGGCGCCTCGCCGCCGAGCAGGCGCTGCGCTCGGAATACGCGTTTCGCAAGGCGATGGAGGACTCGCTGATGGTCGGCATGCGCGCACGCGACCTCGATGGCCGCGTCACCTACGTCAACCCGGCGTTCCTGCAGATGGTGGGCTTCCGCGCCGAAGAACTGATTGGCCAGGAACCACCCATGCCCTACTGGGCTCCCGAAGAAATGGAGAAGACCTTGCTGTTGCACAACAAGGTCATGGAGGGCAAGGCTCCGCACGAGGGCTTCGAAATTCGTCTGATGCGCAAGGACGGCAGCCGTTTCGATGCCCTGATCTACGAGGCCCCGCTGATCGACGCCGATGGCGCCCAGACCGGCTGGATGGGCTCGATCATCGACGTCACCGCCCGCAAACACGCCGAGGAACTCGCCCGCCAGCAACAAGAGAAACTGCAGATCACCGCACGCCTGGTGACCATGGGCGAAATGGCTTCAACGCTGGCCCATGAGTTGAACCAGCCGCTGGCGGCGATCACCAGCTACAACGCCGGTTGCCTGAACAAGCTCGAATCCGGCAACTTCACCGCCATGCAGCTCAAGGAGGCGCTCGGAAAACTCGCGGTACAGGCGCAACGCGCCGGCCACATCATCCGGCGGGTGCACGACTTTGTTCGCAAGAGCGAGCCCAAGCTCGCGCCCTGCGATCTTGCCGAGGTCATCGACGACAGCATCGGTTTCATCGAGGCTGCTGCGAAGAACCGCGGTGTGCGTATCGTCCGCGAGATCCAGGGCATGCGCCCGGAACTGCTCGCCGACCCGGTGATGCTCGAACAGGTCCTGCTCAATCTCATGCGCAACGGCATCGAGGCGATGAGCGAGGCCCCGACCCAGCAGCGGCGATTGACGATCAAGCTTGGCCAGGTGGACCAACAGATGGAAGTCCGGGTCATTGACCGTGGCCCGGGGATCCCGCCAGAACTCGTGGAAAAGCTGTTCACCCCCCTGTTCTCCACCAAAGTCGACGGCATGGGCATGGGCCTCAATATCTGCCGTTCGATCATCGAATTTCATCACGGCCGTCTGTGGGTCGAAAGCAACCCGGAAGGCGGCTCGGTGTTTGTCATCACCCTGCCGATTACCCGACAATGAGTGCGCACGCCTATCTCGTCGACGACGACGAAGCAATCCGCGACTCGCTCGGCTGGCTGCTCGAGTCGCGCGGTGTCACCTGTGTCAGCTACCCTTCGGCCGAGGATTTTCTGGCCGCCTGGTCCCCCTCACTTGCCGGTTGCGTGTTGCTCGACATCCGCATGGATGGCATGAGCGGCCCCGAGTTGTTCGACGTCCTGCGCGAGCGTGGCAGCCGGCTGCCGGTCATCTTTCTGACCGGTCATGGTGACGTACCGATGGCCGTCTCGGCACTGAAGAAAGGCGCTTTTGACTTCGTCGAGAAACCCTGCAACGACAATGAACTCGTCAATCGGGTCATCGAAGCGTTGAAACTCGACGAAAACCAGCGCGCGGCGGCCTCGGGCGCAGATTCGGTGAACTCGCTCGTCAGCAGACTGACTACCCGCGAGCAACAGGTCATGGATCTGGTCCTGGCCGGCAAACTCAACAAGGTGATCGCCGACGAACTGCAGGTCAGCATGCGTACCGTTGAAGTGCATCGGGCCAATCTGTTCGAGAAGATGGGCGTCAGAACGGCCGTAGAGCTCGCACAACTCCTGGCAGGCAAACGTTGAACGCGAGACTGGTCGCGCCTACGCAGCCGACAGACCGAGCTATGCCGTGGGCTGCGGCGCCGTTTCCCAGACCGGCATGACGCCCGGCTCATCGGGCGCACAGGCAAACGCCGCATCGATGCCGATCCCGGCCACCCAGACCAGCCGCTCACCGCTCCACAACAGCGGCAGGCGGGCCCGATCCCAGGGTGGGACGCCGGCTTCCTGCAGCAGTTTGCGCAGACTTCGGAGCGGTCGCCGCGGATCAGGCTGAATACGCTCACCGCCCAGCCTGCGCCGCAGACAGACCGGGGCGCTACGCAGCAAACGATAGCTGATGCCGATACCGTGGGTCGATCCGAGCACCACCTGGTCACCTCCCCAGGGCAATCTCGCCTCGCCGCGCCAGGGTAACGGGCCCTCGGCAACCGGCGGGCGGTGGCGAACCACATGCAGTTCACCCCGATAGACATGGACTTCGCCGTCGCGCGTGGCGACGCAGGTTTCTGAACCCGTGCCGACAGTTGCGAGTTGCCGCAGCGCCTCTTCAAGCCAGCGCGCCTCCGGGGCCTGAAAGCCGGCTGCCAGCAATTCGGAACGCAATAGATTGCCAGCGCGCGCTTTGCTCAACATCTTGAACCTTGCCAGATCAATGCGTCCCTGCACTCCGACCGCAGCCGCGCGATCGATCTTCGCGAGTTCTTCGAGCAGCAGGGCTGCCTCGGCAAAGTGACGCCCGGCACGCGCCAGCACCTGCGCTGCCCCGGGAAAGCGCTCCTCGATGCGCGGCATTACCTGGCGCCGCAAATGGTTGCGGCGGTGGCGGCTATCGGCATTGCTTTCGTCTTCGACCCAGTGCAACGCGTTTTCTTCCGCATAAGCGGCGAGCAACGATCGCGGCAGGTCGAGAAGTGGCCGGATCAGGCGCGGACCGCCGGCCTGTAGCCGTTCGGCAGGCATCCCGGCAGCACCGCTGACCCCGGCGCCACGCAACAACCTGAAGAGGATGGTCTCGGCCTGATCGTCGCGATGATGGGCGAGCGCCAGCCAGTCCGCGTCGCACCCGGCAAACACCGCATGCCGCAAGCGACGCGCCGCTGCTTCAAGCCCTTCGCCGCAGCCAAACCGCGGCACCTCTACGCGAACGACTGCAAGCGGTATCCCGAGAGCCCTACAGAGGGTGTCGCAGAACGCGGCCCAGGTGTCGGCGTTGGCACTCAGACCATGATTAACGTGCACAGCCGACAGATCGACCGCCAGCCCGAAGCCACGCAAGGCGGCCAGTGCGTGCACCAGGACCACGGAATCCCTGCCGCCGGAAAGGCCTACGCACAGGCGATCTCCCGGCAACCGGCGTGCATCGAGGAATACCGAGAGCGTCTGAAGGACCTGTTGCGAAGCTGCCGGCAAGGCGAACTCAGCGTTACGCCTGCTCTTTGACCCGACCATACGCCATCAGGCGATCAAGACGCGCCTTCAGCAGGTCGGCAGTCGACATGGACGCAAGTTTCTGCAACGCGTCCTGCAGGGACTCGCCGAGGTTCTGCGCCATCGTCAAATGGTCACGATGGGCGCCACCCGTCGGTTCCTCAACGATCCTGTCGATCAAGCCCAGGGATTTGAGACGCGGCGCGGTGATGCCCATGATTTCAGCCGCCTCGCTCGCTTTTTCGGCACTCTTCCACAGGATCGATGCGCAGCCCTCCGGCGAAATGACCGAATAGGTCGAGTACTGCAGCATCTGCACCAGATCGCCGACGCCAATCGCCAGCGCACCGCCTGATCCCCCCTCGCCGATGATCGTGACGATAAGCGGCACCTGCAGTTCAGCCATCACGTAGAGATTGCGGCCGATTGCCTCGGACTGGCCACGCTCTTCGGCGTCGATGCCCGGATACGCCCCAGGTGTATCGATGAAAGTCAGCACCGGAATGCCGAACTTTTCGGCCAGGCGCATCAGCCGCAAGGCCTTCCTGTAGCCCTCCGGGCGAGGCATACCGAAGTTGCGGAAGATCTTCTCCTTGGTATCGCGCCCCTTCTGGTGACCGATCACCATCACCGGCTCATCGTTGAGTCGCGCCAGCCCACCGACGATCGCGTGATCGTCGGCGAAGGCCCGGTCACCATGCAGTTCCTCGAAGTCGGTAAAGATCAGTCGCAGGTAATCGAGCGTGTAAGGTCGCTGAGGATGACGCGCCACCTGGCAAATCTGCCACGCGGAAAGTTTGGAGTAGATCTCCTCGGCCAGGGTCTGGCCCTTCTGTTCCAGACGCTTGATCTCTTCCGAAATGTCGACGGCGGAATCGTCCTGCGTCAAGCGCAAAGCCTCGATCTTGCTTTCGAGGTCGGCTATGGGTTGTTCAAAGTCGAGGAAACTGGTTTTCATCAAGCCCAACCATCTTGCAGACGTGCTGCCATCAAAGCCTGCTATTCTAACCCGAAAGGGCAGCCATCCGCCTTGCTAGCTGGCGCGCACCGCTGCAGCCCGGAACTCGGCCTTCAGTATTCGACAGGCAGCGGATCGAGGCTGCGCCAGAGATACCAGGTCGCCACCGAACGCCAGGGTCGCCAGCGCTCGCCATGTTCGACCAGAAGCCGTCGCCCCGGCCGCTCGCCGCGGCAATAATGCCGGGCCACCGCCTTCTGCAGGCCGATGTCGTCGAGCGGGAAAACATCGGGACGCAGCTGGTTGAAGATCAGAAACATCTCGGCGGACCACACGCCGATGCCGCGCACCGCGGTCAGTTCGCTGATGATCTCGGCATCACTCATCGCCGACCAGTGATCGTCGTGGATCTGTCGTTCATCGAAATGTCGCGCAAGATCGACCACATACTCGACCTTGCGCGCCGACAGACCGCAGGCGCGCAGGCTTGCGGGTTCGCGCATCAACAACTCCGAAGCGGTTACCGCGGGCAAGACCGCCAGCAAACGTGTCCACACGCTGTCGGCGGCCTTCACCGAAATCTGCTGACCGACGATGGAGCGCACCAGGGTCGCGAAGGGGTCGCCGCGGGAAACCAGCATACCGCCGGCAAAGTGCTCGACGAACTGAGCCAGCACAGGATCGGCTTTCGCCAGGTCCACGGAAGCCTGCTGCCAGTACGTAGGGGTCATTTGCCGTTGCACGTCGACGGCAGCGGGCATGAACATGGAATCCGACAGGGAGGGGCGGAGTGTACCCACCCTTACCCGACCCTGAACAAAACGGCGCTGGTCAGTAAGGGAGCGTGGTTCCGGTCAGGCGCGTTTCCGCTCCTTTTCCTTGGCCTTGGCCTTGCGCCGAACAGCGTCGACCTCAGGGGGACGATAGACCAGCACCGGCACGCTGGAGTGGGTCAACACCCGGTAGGTTTCACTGCCGAGCAGCAGCGATGACAGACCGCCGCGGCCGTGCTTGGACATGAAGATAAGATCGCAATTGCAATCGTCGGCGACGTTCACGATTGCTTCCCACGGCGTATCGCTGACCACTGCCAGTGTCGTACACTCGACCCCGGCGTCCTTGCATAATTTCTTGATGAAACCCAGATACTCCTTGGATTTGCCATCGGAACCCGAAACCAGGCGGTCCAGCACGGCGGGTTCGACGAGATCGCCGTAATTTTCAGGATTTCCCACCGGTTTGGCGTACAAGGCGGTGATCGTGGCATTGGCTGCCTTGGCAAAAACGACCGCGCGTTCTGCGGTGTCTCGGGACAATTGGCTGCCATCTGTCGGCAGCAATATACGCTGGAACATTCTTGTCTCCCACGGGTTGGCGCCGATCACTGCTATTCGGCGCGCGTGATGATAGCTTAATTTCATCCATCAACGGCGGATCCCGCCACAAAAAAGGGGGTACCCGCCGTAATCGGAGAGCGGCTGCCTTTCGACCACCGCTGCGACCAGGTCAAATCCGCCGACAGCCAGAACTCAGCAATGGCCGCCACGACATTCCAGGGAAAGTGTGGTTTCTCTCCTCCTCACTCTATCGACGGCCTATTCCTGCATGGCCATGAGTTCCTTGTCGGAGTAGCGCAAGCGCAAGGCCAGCACCTTGGCGACCGCCTCGACCAAGTGAAATGCCAGCCGCTTGTGCTCCTCCTTGAGTTTCTCGAACTGCTCGCGTTGCAGCACGTAAAGTTCGGTGTCTTCCAGCGCCGTCGCATCGTTGAAGCGTGTCATCTGTGAAAGGAACGCCATACCACCGAAGAAGTCACCACGCCCGTAGGTCAGGGCGTGATGGCCAGCCGACTCTCCTGAACTCGGCAGCGTGATCCGTACCGCCCCCTTGCGTATCACGTAGAGCTCATTACCGGGATCGCCAAAGGAATAAACCTTTTCGTCCTTGGCCAAGGAGCGTTTCTCCAGGCACGCCTCAAGGTCGATCAGGGTCTCTTCCTTGTGATCGCTGAAGAGTTCGAGATCGTCGAGGTCCAGCGCTTCGACATCGGACTGCTGCGTCGGGCTCTGACCAAGGATCTGGTCCTCGACCCACTCGACCGCGTCGTCGAGTTCCGGAAAGACCTTGACATGTTCGGTCATGGTCGTGAGTTCCATCTGGTCGAAGAACTCCGCGATATTGCGGCCATTCGGCAAAGCATGCGACAAACTGCTGAAGATCAGGAAGGCGTCGCGCTCGATCAGCGAATCGCGAATCTGGCTCAACAGATGCACGGCCGTGACATCTACCGACTGCACGCGCCGCATGTCGAGCAGAATGTAGCGGCGCTTGCCGAGTTCAGGCTCAAGGGCCGTGTACAACTGGTCCTTGGTGCCGAAAAACAGGCCGCCCTGCAACTCGAGGATGATCGTCTGACCGGCTTGCTTCTCGAGCAGTTCCATGTCCTGGCGCAGGCGCACGCGCTTCGAAAAGCGGCTGCCACCGTCGACCTTGCGACGGATCACGGTGCTGCTCAGTTGTTCGCGAATGAACAGGAACATGGCCAGGGCAATACCGACGCCCGATGCCGCGATCAGGCTGTAACCCACCGCCACGGCGACCACCGCGACGATGACGATGAAATCCATCATGGTCCACGGCGATTCGAGCAGGTGCAGACTGTGCCGGTCGATCATCCGCACCCCGACGATGATCAGGATGCCGGCCAGTGCACCTACCGGGATCCAGGCGATGAATGCGCCCAGGGCAAGAAACGCCACCAGCGACATGACGCCTTCGACGACCCCGGAGACCCGCGTCTGGCCACCGCTCGCCAGATTGACCAGGGTTGCACCCATCTGGCCTGCACCCGGCATGCCGCCGGCGCACGCGGAAGCCACATTCCCCAGCCCCTGGGCAATCAGCTCGCGGTTGGAATCGTGGCGGCTACGCGTCAAGGCATCGAGCACGACGGCCGTCTTGAGCGTATCGATCGAAAGCAGAACCGCGAGGGTAAACGCGGTTCCGAGCAGGCTGCCGATCTGACTCAACTTGAGTTCGCCGATTTCCTGCCAACGCCCGGTAATCGCCTCGAACATGCTTGATGCGGTGCCGCCGAGCGGACCGATGATCAGCTTGTTGCCCTCAATGACGAGTAGCGATTCGTCCATCGAGGCGAGTCCGAAGTAGGCCAGCACGCCGGCCAGCAGCCCGAGAATGGCTGCCGGGATGGCGCGCGTCAACAGCGGGGCACAGACCATCACCCCGGCGGTGACGGCTCCGATCACCGCGCTCTGCCACTGCCAGAGTTCCGGCGAGATCAGGGCGCGCCACCAGGAAGTGCCGCCGGGAACGCCGAGAAACTTCGGAATCTGGCTGCCGATGATGATCAGGCCGACGCCGGTGAGATAGCCACTGACCACCGGAAAGGGAATGTACTTGATCAGGCTGCCAATGCCCATGAAACCCAGGAGCAACTGCACCAGCCCCGACACCAGACCGAGCGCCGTCAACATCAGAACGATCGATGGCGCCGCAACACCGTGCTGCACGAGTTCGATCGCAAAGGCCGAGAGTACTGCCGCAGCCGGCGCACACGGCGCAGTGATCAGGCGATTGGTGCCGCCAAGCGCCGGTGCCACCAACCCGAGGGCGGTCGCCCCGAGGATGCCGGCGAGAGCGCCCAGACCAGCGTAAGCCGGTCCGATAGCCGCATAGATGGTAACGCCAAAGGCGATCGCCGACGGCAGGGCGACCAGCATTGCTGCAAGACCGCCCCAGAAATCACCGACCAGCTTGTCATTCTTGAACTTGATTGCCAGTTCCATAAGCGCAGGCCCTTTCAGTCCGACATCAATAAATGCCTCGCCGCAGGCACTATGGCCTGCTCGAGCCCAAGCGACGCGGCTCCCAAAAGCACGCGACCCAGACTAAACAGCCTGGGCCATCTTCGATCGTAACACGATTAGCCGCTTTTCCGACGGCAGGCGGAAACCCGACAACGTGGTGCCGGGTGCCTGCCGAACAAAGCGGGAAACGATCCCGCCCGCACGCTGCCGGGCAAGACGAGCTGCGCGATCTGCGCAGGCTGTCGAGGAGTCAGTGAGAATCTCTTGAACCGGCAGTGGGCAGAGCGACCGCACGGCTGGCTCGCAGCGCCTTGTCGATGCTCTCCGCCTGGTCCGCCACACGGTCGATTTCCTCGACAAGTTGCGCCAGCGATAACTGCATCTTGAGTTCCAGTGTTTCATCACCGAAGATCTTCTTGAGCAGTTGCATTGATAGACGGTCGGCCTGGCTTTCGTACCAAGCAACGCCCTGCGTTTCGGCAACCGATGAGGGCTGTTCCCACCACAGCATCGACGGGCGGTAGCTCTCGATCAGCGCATCCACCGCCGCACAGACATCGTCCGCCAATTCCTGCATGCCCTCGACCAGATACCCCGGTACGCAACGGCCAGGGCCTGAAAACCCCGATTCGATGGCGAAACCCGTCACCTGTCGCTTCATATCCTTCAGCAGGCGACCAACACCGGTCAGGGGATCGATCATTTCAGCAACTAGGTCACCTAGAGTCGACTGCGGACGCACCCCGGTTTCGAGCCTCTGCTGCATGTCGTCGAGCGTGCGCATGTGCTCGGCAATGCTTCGGGCCTGCCGCCAGCAGCCCCCGTCAGGACCTGTATGCAGGTAGGCATCCACCGCCTCCCTGAAAATGCCGGTAGCGCCTGCTATCGCATCAAGATAGCCTTCCAGATCGCTTTCTATCGCCCTCGAGATGGACGGCCTCTCTGCCGTTTGCACATGAGTTTCCACAATGACTTCTCCTGCTTGAAGTAAAAAACTGGAGCCTGACACGCCTTGGGTACCTTGCCCTGGACGGTCAACCCTTCTTGAAATACCTGCCATGGCTTTCATCTCAACTGGTCACCAACGGTGGCGAGATCGGTGAGCACATGCCGGTTCTGGCATTCTGGTCGTGCAGGCCGGCAGAAAGCTGCCGTGACCATCCTTTGAGGATGGCCCCTGCGCCCGAAAGTTCCTGCGCGATGTCGTTCAGGTTCTCGTAGAGTTCGTACAGCCAGTAGTACGTACGGCCAGGGGATCTCCCTTCCGCAGGCACCGACGACTGATCCCGAGACGACACCGGGGATTGATCCGCCCTCCCCCAGAGAGTCTGGGCTCGATAGCGGCCCAGCACATGCCTGCTCGCCATCGCTTCATCGGCATCGCATTCGGCTGCAGGAGACCCATTGGCCAGCCTGGCGTAGCCATGCTGCAGGCTCTCTGCGGCTTTTTGAATCACTCCCAGCATCTGACCGGCAACTTCGTCGGGACCGGACAGCAACTGATGAAAGCTGCGTGCAGTGCGGAACAGGCCCGCAGCGGCCCGATCCAGGGTTTCCATGGTCCAGTGAATCTCTTCTATTCCGGAGCGCAGTTCAAGCATCGAGTCAACGGCCGCACGATTGCGCCGCTGCAGTTCCTCCCGACGCTGCTCCAGATCCAGCAAGCGAAGCGAATGCGCGGATTCCTTCCCCTGCAAAACCTCGCTGGCAGTCCTGGCCAGATTGACCACCATTCTTGCCTGCTGGTCGATCATGCTGAAGAAGTCGGGGGTCTCGGCAGGAAAAGCAGGCGGGCGAACTCTCTGCACAAATTGCGGAATGGCGATGGTTGTCACGGCATTCACCTGTATTCTGCTTCGCGGAGGGCGGAAGGGTCATCAAGACAAGAAGGGTCGGTCAGCGGGAGCGCCCTTGAGCACATCTGCTCTCCCAACATGGATTAAGCACAAATCGAGCCACACAGATGTAATTCTATACTATCGTTTAAAAGCAACGACATGGATGCTGAACACAGGGCTTTCGGGAAGGACCCCGGGGTGCAACAAAACGCTGGCACCGAACCCGCAAATTCCTGAATCGGCTCCCTGTTTATGCTTTAATACAGAGACTTAGGAGATTTTGAAGGACTTGAGACCAGGCAACGAAGCGTTACACCGTGACGCCCTGAACGGCAGCCTTGCCTGTGGCCGCCCGCCATCGTCGCCATCCGAGGGAACACACCGATCAACGCCGGCCCGCAACCAACGGGAGGCTGCACCTGCCAAGGCAGGCGCTCACCTCTGCAGGCACTTCTTGGGCGTGCGCCCTGTACCCTGGAGATAAATGTCATGGTCGGCCATGGTTGGCCGACCATGACTGGTGGGGCCAGTCGCGCCGGGGAAGATGCTCTGGCGAACAGTCGGCTGCCGCGGCCCAATGCTTTCCATTCGAATGCCGAGCAAGCTCAGCCTGGGGTCCACTCCGGGCGCGTGATTTCGCCAGGCTTGAGGCCTGCAAGCCTGGCTGCTCCTCTCTATTCCGGCATGGGCGTCGGAGAGGTTGGTTGCGTCCGCCGGGGCCACTCGCGCCGATTCGCCTTCCAGACCTGGCCCTGCTCCTTCAGGGCACTCTGCACGAGCCACAACGACACTTGCACGCCGTGCTCCGCCGAAAAGCGAGTTCGCAATTGAGGGGCCGTAACGGCCCCTTCCTGTACCCAGATGCATAGCAATTGCCTATGGGTTTCGGACAGCTTGCGAGGCGCGCCGCTACGCGGCAGGTCACGTAGCCCTTCGAAGCTTCTCGCCAGCCAGGCATCCCGATGACAGGCTACGGTTTCCTTGTGTATGTTCTGCTCCGCCGCAACTCCCGCCACCGACTTTCCCTCGCCGAGCAGAAGCACCGTCCGCGCTCGGCGACGCTCCCGCCAGTCGCTACCGCTCTCGTCTATCTGCGTCAGTTGGCGGCGTTGCTCCGCGGTGAGGGTCAAAGTCTTCGCTTTACGGGACATGGGCAGTTTTCCGGGAGGTTGGAGCGGCAATGAAATGGGCGAACGCTTGGTCGACAGCACGGGGCTCGTCGGGTGACACCTGCCGGCAGGCTCCGACAACAGAGTTGCAGCGACGATCAGACTGCATTCCAAGGCACGGCCTGACGACCAAAGTCCTCCAGCAAGCCGCCAAGTTCCGGCAACAGCCGCTCCGTCTGCCTATCCAGCCAGTAGAGAATGACTTCCCCTTGTTCCCCTGGAAGCGCTTCTTTGGTCAACTCGCCGGCCACGGCCAGATCGTTGAGGCGACCCAACATTTCCTGCAGATCGCTGGCTGACACGTGGTAGGCACGCAACCGGTCGGCAGGGAAGAGCGGAGCGAAGAATTCAAGGGCGTAACGCAGTCGCTTGTAGGCCACGCGCAAGCGATGTCGGGCAGTAGCATCGCTGTCCAGAGCCTCGCCTGCCAACAGGCTGACCTGTTTGGCACGCTTGTCGAGACAACGCGGGGCAAACGCGCCGAGCAGACGAGCTTCAACTTCGGGCAGTGCCAGCACGGCGGCAGTGAATTCGAGCAGCAGGCGCGAGTAATCTGCCGATTTGAGGGTACTGCGCGCCGCCGCTCGATTGATCGCGCAACGCCGCACGGCGTAGTGCGACAGACGACCGACCTCGACGCCCTCTGGAAAGGCAGCGACGACCGCAGGCAGGGTCTCTGCAAGAAACACATCCCAGTTGCGCGTTTCGCCAAGCTGCCTGGCCAGGGCCTGCCAGCGCGGATCGAAGCTGGCCACAAATTCCGCTGGCAAGCGCGGCTTCCAGACGCGAATCGCGGAGCGCAGACGACGGATCGCAACGCGCGCCTGGTGCACGAACTCAGGATTGTCGCTCTCGCGCAGCCCTTGCTCATTGCTTTGCAGATGATTCAGACACGCCAGCGCGATGGCGCGAAAACCAGCCATGGCCGTCATTTCGGCAGTGGTCGCGATGGGGAGTGCCTTGACCGGCTGCAAGGATTCGTCTGCCAGCACGCTGTAGCCGCGCTGGAACTTGCTGGTGGTTTCCGGGTGCAGGGACAAATCGGTCTGCAGGTCCCCCGCCGCCGAAAAAAGATCAGCCACGCCGCCCGACAGCAGTTCGAGTCCGACCTCGCAGATCGGCCGCCGCCGCCCGTCGGCTTCTATCCAGCCGCGGTCCAGTGCGACTTCGATGCGCACCCCGTCGCGTGGTTCGAGCAGCCAGGCATTGCGAGTGAAACTGGTCGTGAATGCCGGCCGCAACTCGTCGCGCAGTGACTCCAGCCATTCCCGCAGGGTTCCGTCTGCG
This sequence comes from Candidatus Accumulibacter propinquus, assembly GCA_016714935.1. GTDB lineage: Bacteria > Pseudomonadota > Gammaproteobacteria > Burkholderiales > Rhodocyclaceae > Accumulibacter > Accumulibacter propinquus. The sequence continues at coordinate 88,817 of JADKBU010000011.1, forward strand.
ACATGCGAGAAATCGAGTTTCCCCGGCGCAACAATCGTTTCCCACTCGCTGGGCTCCGTGTGCCTGCTCTCCGAAACCGTCATCCGCCGTACCGAAGACAGCCAGGTCGACCCTTTTTTGCGGTAGCGAACCACGACGCGTTCCCGCCGTAAGCGCTGGTCCGGGGTGTCGAAGTAGGTATTGATGACACGCTGGCGAATTGGCTTGGCATCGGTCAGCAGGGGGTGCTTGACCAGCCTGCTCGCCACTCCGGGCGTAAGTGAAAGATTGAGTTCGTTTTCGACACCCATCTGACTAGCTCCTGAGAAATGAACTGACACTACATCAGCATCAAATTGCCCCGGACAGCCATCAATAGCGAACGCAGCCGAACGGGACATCTTTATTGTCAGTTCAAGCACAAGCCATGCCATCCCTCTTAAAGAAATAAATTCCTCCGGAAAAACAAGCCTGCAGGCACTGCTGTGAAGACCTCATCGGATTCGGAGCGGGTGCAACAAAACGGATGTGCGGCACACCGTAGAACCCGGCGTGCATCTAGTTTATGTTAATAAATCAGTTTGTTGTATTAAAATGCAGACCCCCCGTGAGACACGGAAACGTTACACCTGCCGGGCGGGATGATCATCTCGGGGTCATTCATGAGGTTACGTGCCAGAAGGGCTGCAATCCGCCTGTCGAGATCGATCCCGGCGTCAGGTATCGGAAGGGCGCAGGGATGTCGCGCCGGGGCGCAAGCCGGTTGCGCGGTGCGCGCCGTATGGCTGACGGGCCGATCGAATCACGCCCGGCGATGGCCGAAAATAAAGGGCGCCTCACCAACTCGCAACGGAGCGGGTGAGGCGCCCTTCAGCATGCCCTGCCGGCCGGACCCAGGCAGGAACCGGCCAGCGAAGACGGTTACACGCTGCTCAGCAGAGTTTGACGACGATGTCGAGCAGCGTGCTGTTGCAGACGTTCAGACGATCGCCTGCACGCAGGAGTTGGCCGTAGATTTCCTTACGGCGGAAGATGTTCTGGAAGTCGGTGTCGTTGAACAGCTCCGCAAGCGCGCGACGGTGGGTTCTGGTCAGGTTGCGCACCGCCTTGTCGGATTTCTCGGCGTCGGCACGTCCAAGTTTCGGATCGCTCCCCAAGCGGCCATAACCCGCAGCCACCGCCTCAGCACCGTCTTTCAGACATACCGCCATTTCCAGGCAGTATTTGTCGGCCTTCAGAGCCAGCACGTTGGCGTCCATTTCGGCGACGATCGTCTTGCAACTGTTGATGATTTCGTCGAGATTGATGATCGCCCGGTGCAGGTCTTCGCGGTCGATCGGTGTCGAGAACGCTTCGTTGAGCAGCGTCAGGTTGCGAACCTTGAGGCGGTCGCCCTCATGCTCGGCGTCAATGACCCTCTTGGCAACCTCGGAGCTTCCGGAGCCCATGTATTCCACGAGCAGACCGGCGCTGACACCCACTTGGGCGCTTTGTTCGGCCAGCAGCGCGAAGAAATTGGGTACTTTCGGAAAAACCCGATGCAGGATCCGGCGAGTGAGTGAGGGTGAAGCGGTGCTTGCGGACATGTTTAGACCTTTCCGATAAAGAGATTGACGAGAGCGAATGTCTGAATGGCAACCAGGGCCGAACCAGGAATGGTGATCAGCCAGGTAATGGCAATGTCCTTGGCCTTTTTCCAGCGGACGGCTTTCGGTCGCTCCGAAGAGCCGATGCCCATGATCGAGGTCGCGACGACGTGGGTGGTCGACACCGGCGCGCCGATCACCGATGCGGTCATGATGACTATCGCCGAGGTCAGTTGCGAACTCAGGGCGTGAATCGGGCGAACGCGGTAGATCGCGAAGCCGAGGGTACGAACGATACGCCATCCGCCGGAAAGAATCCCCAGCGTAATCGCCGCGGCACACGCCAGCATGACCCAGAAGGGAACTTCAAAACTCGGGATGAAGCCGCCCAGCAACAACGCAAGGGTCAGCATGCCCATGCTCTTTTGTGCGTCGTTGGCCCCGTGCGAAAAAGCCAGCCCGGCGGCGGTTACGAACTGCGCGTAGCGTAGGCCGGTATTGGCCGACGGCTTGGCGGTAAATAAAGCGATGTGCAGCAAGCGCAGCATCAGGAAACCAGCCCAGAAGCCGATGATTGGCGACAGAACCAGGCTGGCCAACACCTTCATGATACCGGTCAATTGCCCGTGCATCATTTGCGAGAAGCCCCAGACCACATTGTCTACGCCGGCAGAAACGACCACCGCGCCGATCAGGCCACCGACCAGCGCGTGCGACGACGACGACGGGATGCCGAAATACCAGGTGGCCAGATTCCAGGCAATGGCTCCCATCAGCCCGCTGATCAGGATGGCCAGCGAGAGAACGGCCTGGACGTCGCCCAGGGTGACGAACTTGCCAATGGTGTTGGCTACCGCCGTTCCGCCCAGCAAGGGGCCGAGAAACTCGAAAGTGCCGACGATGATCACTGCCTGCACGGGGGTCATCGCACGCGACGCGATAATCGTCGCCACGATGTTGGCGGCATCATGAAAGCCGTTGGTGTAGTCGAAAAAAAGGACGATGGCGACAGTGATTATCGTCAATATCAGTAGTGTGCTCATGCAGCGGCCCTGTGGTGGATGTCGTGTTTTGAATCGCGGGGGTCTGAGGAATGTCTATGCCGCGAAGTGCGCCAGCCGGGTTGCGACTGGCAATATGCCTGGATTCGTTTTCGCGTACTGTTGACCCTCCTTGCCGGAACTTGCAGCAACCGAGAGATTCCGGGCGCACGACGACATGCCACCGTTCGCCAAGCGGCGTCGGGCAGCAAAGCACCTTCCAGTTCGCGTCGTGTTCCCAAATGACATCCCCCCAGATATCAGACTGACTCTTGCTGTCGCCATACGCAGCCGGCAGTTACCGACCACAAGTAGCGACGCGTCCATCGACGCTTAGCCTACTCTCGCTAGCAATGTTTGTGCCGAAACCGGGGAGATTTTAAAATATATTGAAATACAACAAGTTACATCTTAAATGGAAGTATGCGCGGGCTCTTAAGGGGGTGTTACAAAATGCACACCACAACTATACCATTGTTCTATAAATGTACTTTTATCAATTTTGGCATAATTAGTTACTTGAATGCACGCAATTTCATTCAAATCGTCGAAACGTAACACCCCATGTGACGCTGGGATGCTCATCATGGCCTCCACGGCAAGCCGACCCGGCAAAGGCATGTGTCGGAACGGACGGTTTGTGCTCGCGACAGGCGTCTGCACTGCCGTCGCGTTCGCCGACCTGGAAACTTCCCAGACTCAGGACTCCGAATGCATGGCACGTCTCGCCAGGCGTCGGTTGAGTGCTGGGCGTGACAGTCCAAGCAGCGTTGCGGCGACGCCCTGATTACCCTTTGCCCGCTTGAGGGCCTCCATGACCAGCGCCTCCTCCACTTCGTCGAGTGTCGGAAAGCGTCCCGGGATGACCACCGGCAGCCCGTCGGAAGGTTCTGCCGGCTGATAGTCTGCAGTCGCCTTCTGCTGCTTCTGGATGGCCTGACGGAAACTGTCCATGGCCAGCACCGCACCTCCGCGATGCAGGGCCATGGCGTTGAACACCATCGCCCGCAGTTCGCGGACATTGCCGGGAAAATGATAGTTCGAGAGCAGCGTGATCAACTCGTTCGAAGGTTCGGGAGCCGGCTTGCCGATCGACGCCGCAGCTTCGTCGAGAAAGTGCTGCAGCAGCAGCGGGATATCCTCCTTGTGCTGGCGTAGCGGCGGCACTTCGATCTGGTGCACCGAGAGGCGAAAGAAAAGATCGGAGCGAAACTGACTCTGCCGCATCATCTGCGCCAGATTGCAATTGGTCGCGCAGACCACGCGCGCATCGCTGGGGCGGGCAACATCGGAGCCCAGCGGAAAATACATGTGTTCCTGAAGCAGGCGCAGCAGTTTGACCTGCGAGGCCATCGACAGGTCACCGATTTCGTCCAGGAACAAGGTGCCGCCGCCGGCCTGGGCAATCAAACCAGCGCGCGACTGATCGGCGCCGGTGAAGGCCCCCTTCTTGTGGCCGAACAGGGTGTCCGAAAAAAGGGTGTCGTCGAGCCCGGCGACATTGACCTGTACGAACTGTCCGGTCAGACCGCTGAGTTTGTGCAGGGCGTGCGCGAACATCTCCTTGCCGGCGCCCGTCTCGCCGGAGATCAGCACCGGCTCGGCGGAGACGGCCACCGCTTCGAGGTACTGGAACAGCGCCCGCATCTTGCGGCTGTTGGTGACGATGCCGGCAAAAGCCTCGTTGTTCTGCAGGCAGTCGGAGAGCAGATAATGTTTCAGCACGCCCATCTGTCGCCGCAACGAATGCACCTCGAGCGCGTGCCGGACGCTGGCCACCAGGCGGCTCTCTTCAACCGGCTTGACGAGATAGTCGAAGGCCCCCTCCTTCATGCTGCGGACGGCAGTTTCGACATCCTGGGCAGCCGTCATGACGATCACCGGCACTTCTGGATAGAGATGGACGATGTCCGGCAGCAGTTTGTTGCCGGTAATGTGCGGCATGAAGAGATCCAGGAGTACCGCGCTGGCCTGCTGCCTCTCGAGTGCCGGCAACAGGTCGCGGCTGTCGCCCACCATCTGGATGTTGGCTACCCCGGCGCTGTGCAGTACCGCGGCTGTGGCATGCAGGACCGACTCCTCATCATCGACAAGAAAAACGGGAAGGCTGGCAAACGACTTTTCTTTCATTCACTCCTCCGTGCTCACCGGCAGGTCTATGCTTACCGTGGTGCCGGGATTGTTGTTCGACTCGAAGCGCAATATTCCGCCGTGCCTCTCGACGATCGACGACGAAATCGACAGGCCCAGTCCGGTGCCACCGCTTTCCGCCTTGGTGGTGAAGAAGGGTTCGCCGATCTGCGCCATGACGTCCTCGGCGATCCCTTTTCCCTGATCCTCGACCTGCACGACGATCCGGCCGCTGGCCGGCTCCGCTGTCGCCGAAACCTTGACCGACCGGCTGCGGTCCGGCAACGACTCCAGGGCATTGACGATGACGTTGATGAATACCTGCTCCAGTTGCTGTACATTGCCTTTGACCGGCGGCAGCGCTTCCGGCAGTGCCAGCGAAAAGGCGTCGGTGTGTTTGCGAATACGGGTGTCGAGCAGCGTCACCACGGCACTGAGGATTTTCCCGACGTCGGCCAGTTCGTCCATGTGCCCGCGATCCTGTTTGCCCAGGTGCTTGAGGTTATCGACGATCTTCTGAATGCGTTTGGCGTTCTCGCCGATGTCGTTCATACCACGGGCGATGATCTGCCTCGCCCGCTCGAAGCCCAGGCCGGCAAGAACGAAGCTGCCCTGCTCTTGCTCGTACTCGTTGAGGATCGGCAAGGCATCCTGCCAGATCCGCGTCAACAGCGAGGCATTCGCCAGAATGGCGTGATTCGGGTTGTTGATCTCGTGCGCGATGCCGGCCGACAGTACTCCGAGCGAGGCCAGGCGCGCGCTGCGGATGGCCTGCCATTGCAGCTTGCGGTTCTCGGTGATGTCGGTGATCACCACCATCGCCGCCATCACCGCTTTCGCCGAACTGATCGGCACCATCCGGATTTCCCACCACGTGGCGTCGCTCGACCGATACTGAAAATGCTCAATTCGTCCACTCTCGAAAACCTGCCGCAGCTTATGCAGGTAATCACCACGCACATCCGGCGGGAGAATCAGCTCCGATCGCCTCTCGCCGGCGCCGCCGACCGGATAGGGCAAGGGTCGGTTGGTGAGCAGGATATTGGCTTCGCCGTCGACGGTAAAGATCAGGTCCGGCGAATGGTTGAACAGGGTACGCAACTTGGCTTCCGAATCGCGTAGCGCATCTTCGGCCAGCTTGTGATCGGTAATGTCCTCGAGAAAACCAACGATGCGGCTCAACTCGCAACCCGGCTCGCGCACCGGGAAACCGCAGACGCGCAGCCAGCGCACCCCCTGGCTGGCACGTGTCACCGGCAGAACGACGGTAAAACGCGCACCTTCTGTCTGCAACTGGCCGATGGCCGCAACCAGTGTGCGGCGGTCGTCGGCTTCGAAGACGTCGAGCATCAAGGAGGGCGAGGCGGAATCGAGCCTGGCCTCGCGCCCGGCGATCTGGCGAAACGCCGGGCCGATGTACTCGAGCCGCGTCGCAGCAGCGTTGGTCGCCCAGAAAACGACGTCGACCGTTTCGGCCAACTGACGAAACAGCTCTTCGCGCTCGTAGATGGTCTGCGTCAACTGAATCCGATTTTCCAGTTCGCGACGACTGCGCACAAGGTAGAAAGTGAGCAGCGCCGTGAACAGGATACCTCCCAGAAGCACCGACCAGTGGGCCTTGGTAAACACCTCGGCACTACGAAAGGTATGAGTTGCCACGCAGGTGACCGTCCAGCTACGGTCGCCGACGGGAATCCTGACCACCATCCGCGGCTGATCCTCGTCGCCCTCCGGCATCAGACCGCTAGCCGTGGCCGCAGCACGCGGCTCCAGGCGGCTGGCGTAGAAGTGGAGGAACTGCGCATCACCGGCCGCCGAATCGTCACGCACCAGTACTTCGACGCCGCGCGGCTCAAGCAGGCTGATGGCCACATGCACCAGTTCTTCGATGTCGTACACACCAATCACGAATCCCAGCGGTTCCCGTTGCTTCACTGGTCCGGCAGTGCCCGTGGCGCCCGGCGCATAGACCGGCAGTGCCGCATAGATGACATACGCCGACTCCCTTCCTGGTCGAGCCATTTCCATGCGTCCGCTGACCGCGACGTTGCCGCTTGCTCTTGCCCTCTGGAATAGTGCTGCCAGTTCGCGCATCGTGTTCAGATCGACACCCCGTGCAATACCGGTTCCCGAACGCGATGCGGAAAGCAGTACCGGCACCCGCAACGTGCCGGCAGCCTCCGCCTGGCCTGCAACCGGCGCCGCCCGAGCCATGCTGCCGGGTGCCGATTCAGGCAGGGCTTGCCGTGGCGAGGTCAGCAGCGGCGCCCACAGCAGACTGTCGATGTACGGGCGGCGTTTGAGAACCGAATCGGTGAAGACCAGGAATTCCTTTTCATCGACTCCCTGCGCTGCATAGAACAGTCCCCGAATTTCCAGCAGCGCGTCCAGGCCCTGATCGACCACCGCGCGCACGGACTGGATGCGGTCACCGGCTGCCCACTGGAATTCCTTGAAGTGGCTGGTCTGCAGCTCCTGCCGCACGTTCCATGACGACAGGCAGGTCAGGAGAACTCCACCGATCGCCACGGCGTAGGCGGCGGCATACTTTCGCAAGTTGTCGAACATGGGGCGGCCATCAGAGGGTTGCGGTACAGGGCTGCGCGGGCGCAACTCCCGAATCGCCACGACCTGTTCCCCGGAAGCTTAGCAGAAAGCGTGTCCGGCAAGAACAGCGGGGAAACGCGGTCGCATTCCCCAGGGCACCAGATCGTGCCGCACCCGCAGGGTCCGGATGGCGTTTCTCGCCACCGAATGTTTACAGCTTGAGCTGAATCGGCTCGGGACCCTGGCCGGCCGGCAGCACCCGCCCCACGCTGGTGGCCCGAGGGTAACCGAGCGCGCGCAGCGCCTGTAGACACGCCTCTGCAGTCTCTGGAGGTACGCTGGCCAGCAGGCCGCCCGCCGTTTCCGGATCGAACAACAACGCATGATTCGGGTGCCGGCAGGCAGCGTCAGATGCGCGCGGAGCGCATCCCGAGCACGGCCCGGCCGCCGGCCACCGACTCGGGAAACCCAGAGCAGCAGTCTCGGCAGCGCCATCGAGAACCGGCAAGGCGTTCAGATCAAGTTCGACAGCGACGCCCGCGCGGCGGGTCATCGCGAGCAACTGGCCATGCAGACCAAGGGTGCTGACCCTGCTGCAGGCACTGGCAGCGTAGGCGTTCAGACACCGGGCTGCCAAGCGGTTGGACTGCAGCATCGATAGCAGTGCCGCATCGATCCAGCGGCCCGTGGCCCTTAGACGGAGATGTGCGGCGAGCAAGGTCGCGCTGCCAATCGGCTTGTTCAGGATCAATACCTCACCCGGCCGCATGCTGCCCTTGCCCATCACGCCGGTGAACTGCGCATCGATCAGGCCGTTCACGGCAAGGCCGATGGCCAGTTCCGGGCCCCAGACGGCACGCGCGCCAACCACCGCGCAGTCGGCGCTAGTGAACTCCTCGGCGGCTCCGGACAGGAGTTGGAACAGCGTGTCTTCGACCTTCTCATCAAGGCCTGCCGGCAGTGTCGCGACAATGCTTGCCGAATGTGCTTCGGCACCCCGTACGAAGATGTCGTCGAGCGCATCATTTGCTGCGATGCGCGCGAACAACCAGGGATCGTCGACGAACGCGCCGCAGGAGGCCAGGGTCTGCACCATTGCCTTGCCCGGCGGCACCTGCACGATGGCCGCGTGCCGGCCATCCTCCAGGTCGCTCCACACCTCGCCGCAGTTGCGCGCGCGCAGCATCCTGACCACCGTGGCCGCGACCGGGGCGCCGCCACCGCGGTGGATCGCAGTCGACGCACGCGCCTGTGCGGCTTCACTGGCGTCGAGGGAGATCGCTGGCGCCAGTGGCGTCGGTGGCTCGTCGATTGGCGGCAGATCCTGAAACCCGGCCATGAAGCGACGGTCGATGCGATCTTTCCAACGCCACACCCAGGCGCCCTCGGCACACACCGCGCCGCGCGAAGCCACCGCACGGCGGTCACCGGTGCTGATCAGTGCCAGCCAGCGAGCTTGTGGGCGATAGCGGCGCAAGGACATGGCCAGCAGCGATCGACGCAGGTTCTCGGCCAGTGGCCGCCCCTGCCGGACCGCAAAAACACCGGCTTTTTCCAGTGGTACGTCGATCATCGCTGCACAATCGCCGGCGGCGAAGACCAGTGGATCGCTGACCGTCTGCAAGGTGTCGCCCACCAGGATGAAACCACCGCTGTCCAACGACAAGCCCGTCTCGCGCAGCCAGCCGGCGCCACCGGCCTGGGTCACCCAGATGATTGCGTCGGCAGCCAGGCGCTCGCCGCTACGCGTCGCGAGCTGCGCGTGCGACACCGAACTGACTTCGGCAAGGCGATGCACGACGACTCCGCGCTCAGCCAGGACGCGCTCGAAAGTACGCCGCACGCGTGCATTGTGGGTACTCAGGATCTCGCGGTTCGCGGAGAACAGGTGCAGGCGCAGTTCGTCGGGATCACGCCCCAGCGCCTGCAATTCCCGACGCAGGCGATACTGCATCGCCAGCGTCAGTTCGACGCCGCCGGCACCCGCACCGACCACGGCAATGGTGGTTCCTCCAGGGTGTCCGCAAACCCGCTGCAACAATGCCAGCCAGCCTTCGTTGAAGCAGCGGATCGGTTTGATCGGCAGCACCTTCTCGGCGGCGCCGGCAACGCCGTCCAGCCGGGGTGTCGAGCCGATGTTGATCGACAGGAGGTCATATGCCAGCGGTGGTCGATCGCGACACAACACTCTGCGCCGCTCCCGATCCAGGCCGATCACCTCGTCGCGAAAAAATCGGGCACCGGCAAACACCGCCAACCGGCGCAAGTCGATATGCACCTGGTCGTAGCTGTAGTGTCCGGCGATGTAGCCGGGCAGCATCCCCGAATAGGGAGTATGCGTGTCGGTACAAATTACCGTCAGGCGTACGCCGGGCAGCGGTCGCCTGCCGAACTGCCTGAGTACCCCGACATGGCTGTGTCCGCCGCCGACCAGTACGATATCTCTGAGAATCGTTTCTTCGCCTGCACGCAATGCCAGCACTCCATTGTAAAACCGGCTTCATGTTCTTCGCCAAGCAGCGCACTTTGTACTAGCATGCTGGTCGTTCGCTTCCTTCAGACGGCCAACCTGCGATCGCCATGATACTGCCTCAATCGGAAACACTGCCTGGTCTTGCTGCTCCACGCGCGGACTCGCCGCACGCGTCCCGAGCGAGCCGGCCATGGTGCCCCAAAGGATCGGCACCAGACCAGGTCGCCGTGGGAGATTGTCGGTTGCCTGACTTCGAGAAAGCCGCACATGTGCGATGAAGCCCGAGCAGACCACGCTGATCGCCGAACCGGAGCAGATCGCCGCGCCGGGGCCGAGCGCCGCACGGGAAGCGATCGTCGGAATCAGGCGGAGAGACGCATGCTGTCTTCGTCGTCACCCGACCTGCAGTTTGCCGAGCTTGAAATGCGCGTCGCAGCCGCAGTTCGGCAAAGTGCCGGCAGCATCCAGGGGAACGGTTCCGGGTGGGACAAGCTGATCGTCCCCTTGCCTTGAGAGCTGGGGCTGCGCCCCCTGCCGGACAGCCGCAAAGGACACCCGGCTCGCGCCGCTGAGTTACAATCCCGACCGTCGCCACTGCGATCCGTGAGTTCACGCACCAGCTCGTGCCCGGACAGGATCGGGAACATCGAATCATGAACAGCAACTCTGGGCGCGCCGCGTTTTTCGCCGTCGTCACCGTGATCACCCTGCTCTCGGGGACGTTTGCCTGGCAGAACGCACGCCCTCCCCCTCTCCCGGCAGGCTTTGTCGTCGGCAGCGGGCGCCTGGAGTCTGTGGAAATCGATATCACCACCAGGACTGCCGGGCGAGTCAAGGAAATTCTGGTCAGGGGCGGTGAGCGTGTCGAGCCGGGCCAGATCGTCGCCCGCATGGACACCCAGGCGCTGGAATTCGAGCTCCAGCAACTCCAGACCAGAGTGAAGCAGGCCAGCAACCCCGTTGCGCTGGGAATCGCGGTAGCTCAGCAGAAGCCGGAGAGCAGGATCGGCGCGCTCGCAGTACTGGCCCAAAGACGTCCACTGAAAGCGGCCGCGATGCCACCGATTGAAACCGCACAAGCCCCGGCACCGGAACTGCCTCCGGTGGCTCGGTCCTCGGAATCGCCGGCGACCGACCCTGAATCCTCGATCGAAGCCGCAATCGCGGCAGCGGAGAAGATCCGGGCCGACATTGACGACGCCACCCTCAGGACACCGCGAGGCGGCCGGGTGCAGTCGGGATCGACCGAGCCGGGCGAATTGCTTCCTGCGGGAGGCAAACTGCTGACCATAGTCGATCCGGCGGACGTTGTAATGACCTTCTTTCTGCCGGAAGGCAGCGCAGGAAAGGTCGCGATCGGATCCGAGGTCAGACTGGTGCTGGATGCCGTGCCCCAATACGTGATTCCGGCACGGGTTGCGTCGGTCGAGGGCAGCGCTCAGTTCAAAGTGGCCGAAACCAGCGTCCAACGCCAGCGGCTTGCCTTCCGGAGCAAGGCACAAATTGACCCGGTATTGCTCCGCAAGTACAGGGAGCAACTCAAGGCCGGGCTGCCGGGAGTCGCCTATGTCCGCCTGGAAAGCGCCGCACAGTGGCCGGAATACCTGCAACTCAAGTTGCCGCAGTGACCACCGGCGGCGATCTCGACTCAGGGAACTGACGTTGTCCGGTTCGGCGCAACGCGCGGCAAGGTCAGCGTGAAGCATGCGCCGTGGCCTGGGGAAGTGTCGACCACGATGCTTCCGCCAAGCACGCTGGTCACCAGGTTGAAGACGATGTACAACCCCAGCCCACTGCCACCCTGCCCCAGACGCGTGGTGAAAAACGGTTCGAAGATGCGGTGGGCCGTGGCCGCGGCGATCCCCACACCGTTGTCTGCACAGCGCAGGACTACCTGAGTCTGATCTTCATCGGTATGGGCATGCAACTCGATGCAGCCGTGCTCGACTGTCGCCAGACCGTGGGTCAGGGCGTTGGCGATGAGGTTCGCAATGACTTGTTCAAGCGGCCCTGGGTAGCTGTCCATCAGCAAGCCGACCGGAATGTCCACGTCAATTCGGTGCTGGCTGCGCTTGAAGGTCGGCCGCAAGGTGACCAACATCTCCTCCACGGTCTGGCGCAGGTCGAAGACGCGGCGTCGGGCGCTGCTCTGATCCACCGCCACCTGCTTGAAGTGGCCGATGAGGTCGGCAGCGCGGGCACTGTTGCGCTCCAGCAGATCGACGGCTTCGCGACCACGGTTGAGGAAGCCCTCCAACTGCGAGCGGCGCAAACTTCCCGATTCGACAGCCTCGGCAAACTCGCGCAACTGCTCGCCCAACAGGCTGGCGACGACGCGACTGTTGCCCAGCGGGGTGTTCAGTTCGTGCGCCACACCGGCAACCAGATTGCCCAGCGCAGCCAGCTTTTCGGTCTGAACCAGTTGCGCCATCGCCTGCCGTAACTCCGAGGTGCGCTCGCTCACCAGTTCTTCGAGGTGTTCCCGGTGCCGCTGCAGTTCGTCCTCGGCCCGCTTGCGCTCGGTGATGTCCGAACCGACGCTGAATACTTCGACCACTTGCCCATTCGCACCGAAGACCGCTCTGTTGGTCCAGGAAACCCATACTCGCTCGCCATCGCGCCGCATGTTCTGGTTGGTGTTGTGTTCAAACGTCTGCGGATTGCGGCAGATGGTTTCCATCAACGGACGCATGTCCCGGCCGTTGCTGCCGGTGAGCGGAACGATGGTGCCGACCACGTGCCGACCCAGCAGTTCCTCCTCGGCATAGCCAAAGAACTTGAGGCCGAACTCGTTGATGAAGGTGATCTGGCCCGCCGGGGTCCAGCGCAGGATGATGCTGTTGGCGTTCTCCACAAGCTCCCGGTACTTGCGCTCGCTCTCCAGCAAAGCCTGCTCTGCGCGCCTGCGCTCGGTGATGTCATCGGCCAGGACCAATACCGCCTGGTGCCCCTCGAACGAGAGTGCATGCGAGATGGTGTCGACGTCGATGGTCGTGCCGTCTTTCCGGCGATGTCGCCAGAACCCCGAGTAGTCGCTGCTCTCTTCGACCGCGACGATGTCCTCGACCAGTAGCGGCGTATCCTCGCCGGTGCCGAGATCGGTGATCCGCATACTCAGAAACTCATCGCGGGAATAGCCATAGCTGGCGACGGCCGCGTCGTTGACTGTCAGGAAGATCAGCGTCTGCAGATCGTATACCCACATCGGGTGCGGGTTGCTGTCGAAGAGCAGCCGGTAGCGTGCCTCGCTTTCCTGCAAGGCCTGATCTGCCTGCTTGCGCCCGGTGACGTCGCGCGCCGTGCCACGATAGCCGGCAAAACCTCCGGCAGCGTCGAACAATGGCTGGCCGTTGACGTTGAACCAGCGATCCCCGCCGGACGCCGAACTGATCCGATACTCCAGATCGCGAAAAGGTTGATGCGCGTCAAGCACTGCCCGGTGCGCCTCCCATTCCGCGGCCGTCAGGAGGACGGGCAATTCCCAGCGCGTCTTGCCGATCATCTGGTGATGATCAAAACCGCTTTCTGCCAGAGTGGACATGGCCCCGCCGTAAGAGAAGTAGGTGAACCGGAACTGCTCGTCCTGTTCCCAGAACCAGTCCGAAGCCATCGCCGAAAGATCACGGAAGCGCGCTTCACTGGCCCGCAACGCTTCTTCGGCGCGAATGCGCTCGGTAATGTCCAAGGCAACGCCGATCACCTGTACCGTGCCATCATCCGCCCGAACGGAATTGAAATGGGTGTCGAAATAAGTGTCGCCGATCCGGGAGACAAACTGCAGCGCCTCGCCGCCGATAGCCCGACGCGCATGCGCACAGATCTCCGGATACTGGCCGTAGAGTGTGAACAGCGACTGCCCCACGGCCTGGCCCGGCTCGAAACCCGCGCCCGCTACTCCCTTGCCTTCGCTGAAGTGGAAGACTCCCATCTCATCGAATTGAAAGATCACCACCGGGGCGTTGCTGACCACCGACCGGTAGCGCGCCTCACTGGTCGCCAGTTCGCGCTCGCGCTGACGAATGGCCAGCGACATGCGATCGAGATCCGCTGCCAGTTCGTCGAATTCCCTGATCCGCGAAACCGGCCAGCGCTGCTCGTAGTCGCCCTCGGCGATGGCGTGCGTCTGCGCCGTGTAACGACCGATGCGCTGCGCAACCCGGCGCGCCAGCAACAGCGTGGCAATCGTCGCCAGGAGCAGCGCCACCAGAGCGGCGACAGCGAGGGCCCACAGGGTGGACACAAACGGCTTCAGCGCGTCCCCGCGTGGCTGCGCGACGAGGACCGTCCAGCCGAGTTGCGGCACGCTGACCAGCGTCGCGATGAACTTTTCCCCGTCCATGGAGAGGTCATGCGTTGCAAAGTGCCCCTGCAGCGCATCGGAGACGATCGGCAGAGGCCCAGGGTTGGTCTGCAGGCTGTCAAGGCTGGCTTGCGAGCGAGCAACCACCTGCCCCCGGTGATCGAGGATCATGGTCCACATGCCGGCCTCGGTGGGCAGGCTGCCCAGGAACTCCGAGAGCCGGTCAATCGCGACTTCGCCGATCAGCACCTGATCGGCCAGCGGAATCGCAAGGCTGACTACCCGCCGACTGCTCACCACGGATACGAAGATCTCCGACCACACGGGCGCACGTCGTTGCCGCGCCTCGCGCACGAAAGTCAAGCGCGACAGGTCGATTTCCACCCCATCCCCGCGTTGCTGGCGCTCCCCCCGAGGCAATCCAAGCGCAGACACCGTATTCGTCGCATCTACGACGTAGATCGCTGCGAAGACTTCGCCACTGCCGGCATGCGCATCGAGGATCGGCTCGAACCTGAACGGGGCCGGCTGATCACCTCGATGCTGGAGATACTCGGCGACCGCGGACAACTCCCGCCCGGCACTACGCAGGTGCCCCTCGACCTGACCGGAGACGGCGCGCGCCAGGGCCTGGTGACGTGTCTCGATGTCTGCGAGAACCTGCGGCAGCAATACCCATGACAAAATCATAGCCACGAGCAACAGCGGCAGCATTCCCGCCAGCACGAAGCGCAAGGCCAGCCACAGCCAGAGTGAGCGGAAAGGCGACATGGCTCTAGCCGACCATCGGGAAGCGGCCAGGACCCACCATTCCGGACCTGCAGGGATGTCTTTCCAGAGCCATTTGGTCTAATCCACCAAAGCCTTCAGCAAAGCGTCCCTCGCATCCTGATAGAACTCGATATCGAGCTTGGTTGCCATCTCGTCCGACAAGTCGAAAAGTTGCCGGCGACAGGCGACGGGCAGGAGCAGGGATCTCGCTCCTTTTTCGACTGCCAACTCCGCCAAGGTCACCGCGTTGTGGATCGGTTCAATGGTTCCGCCCAACGTCACTTCTCCGACGACGATCAGTCCGCCCCGCACCGATTTGCGCAGAAGTGCGCTGGAGAGGGCGATCAGACAGGCAACTCCTGTTTTCGCCCCAGATTTGGCCGCATCAAATCCTCGAAGTTGCACCGAGAATTCATGCGCGCGTGGATCGCGGTCGCCGACCAGTTGCATGGCGCGAGCGTAGAGGTTCTGCTCGGCACAGCGGATGGACTCCTTGAACGCCGTCGGGACAGGGTTGTTCAGCACGCGGACGCCACTGCCTGGCCCTGCGTTGGTCTCGATGCGGAACAGGCCGGGATGCTGGTCAATGCCCCCGGGGCTCAGCGTCCAGATCTGACCACATTCGAGAGGCTCGTCGCTGATCCCCGACTGGCTCTGCAGCTCTGGCGTGGACACGAACTTCTCGACGCCTTCGGCGCCAAGAGAGTAACTGAAGTGTGTATTCCGGAATTCGGCGGCACCGATCCGCTTCTGTTGCTCCTTGACCCGCCGCCGTACTTCGAGCGCCAGGCGAACAGCCCACTCCAGGTCGGCGTCGCCGACTTCGACCGCCGGGTCCGGAGACATCAGCTTGAGCAGGCCGCTGATCGTCTTGTTGACGCCGTTGAGGTCGCGTCCAGATAGCGCTCCGCCCAGAAAAACACGACCCTGCAGGACAGAAACCCGGCTCTGGTTACGCAACAGAGTGAAGCACTCCGACAGAAAATCGCTGACCAGCCCGAAGTGGTCGGTGAACAGGGTCGGATTCATCTTCGGGACATCCCAACCCGGCAAGAAACCGTGGATGCGGTCCATGAAGGCCGTGTCGTCCCTCATTTCAGGGGGCAGCGGGCCGAAGAGGTGGCCAATTCGTTGCTGGTGCTCGACGTCCACCTCGAAGTTGCCAACCAGAACGATGGAGCCGTCGGCACGGATGCTCTCCTTGCCGCGAGAGAACTCGCCAGACTCCATGTACCCCTTCATGATGTTCACGCCGTCCTTCTGGTCGAAGGAAACGCCGGAGACTTCGTCGAAACAGACGACATCGTACTGGCAGACCAGCCCGCGCTGGCCGTTGGCGTTGTTCACGAACATCCGGGCAACGGTCGCTTTTCCACCTGAGATCAAGTGCGCGTAGGGCGAGACCTGCTGGAACAAGTGCGACTTGCCGGTGCCGCGTGGTCCGAGTTCGACCAGGTTGTAATTCCGTTCGACAAACGGGACCATCCGCAAGAACAAGGCATCCTTTGCCCGCTCCGTCAGACCGCCTGGCTCGAAGCCGACGCTGCGGAGCAGGAGATTCCGCCACTCTTCGGTCGACAGTTGGTAGCGACCCGCGGCAAGCGATTCCAGAACATCGCGCTTCGATAGCTGGATGGCTCGCAACGATTCGACGCCGAAAGGACGCCCCCCTTTTTCCTGTGCGATGGAAGCGTCGTAGGCGAGCACAATTTCGGCGTAGAAGCCACCGGTCAGCATCCGCTCATGCTCCTTGATCAGTTCCGGCGAAATGCGGACATCGATCAACCGCAGGCTGGGCAACGACGCGACGTAGGAATCGCTCCGGGCGTCGAGCCGTGCCGTGATGAGGTCGATGATTTTGACCGAGCCAGACTCCCTGGCTCTCGCTTTGAACAACTCCTCCTCGCCGGCCCTGACAGTGCGCGAAGACAACTGACGCTGGACGATGTCCAGACCCTCCTGGATTTCGGCCTCATCCGTTGTCGCGCAATAGCGGCCGAGGAGGAATTCGACGACGTAAGTCGGGACCGGAAACTGACGACTGAACGTTCGCACCAGGTCCTTGCGCACCGTGTAGCCGGGAAAAGCTTCGGCGGCTTGCCTGTCGAGTTGATCCATTTCCATATCGAATTTCCAATCACCCTGATTACTCGCCAATCGTCGTGTTGGCCTTCTGGATAACTTTGCCGGTCGCGTCCAGGATGACCACCACCGCAGCATTGCCCTCCAAGGCATCATCGGGAACTGCCAGAGAGGCCTTCCCGTCAGTCAGTGGTTTCGCTGCCGTGAGCACGGAGGAATTCGCAGCCGCCGCGTTGCTGCGAATATCTACCGACAATCCTGGCACCGCGGGGGTGATCTCCACCTGGCAGCGCATGCCACGCCAGGCCAGCTTGGTGGTCTCGACCGAAACAGCCGCCGACGCTCCACCGCCGATCGCCAGAGTGATTACCGGTACCAGGCATTCCTGAAGACTCAAGCCGCCATGAGCATACTCGCTGCCCGCAACGAAAGTGCTGATGCCGGGCGCGAAGGCGATTTGCACCTGCCTGCACCAATCCCAGCCGAAGGTCAGCATTGAAGCGGTTGAAGTCTCTTTCAGAACCGCGCAACGCCCCCATCGGGTTTCCGCTTGCGACTTCGGCAATTCGGCCTTGGGCAAACCGCCCGGGACCAGCAGCCAACCATGGTCGGTGACAATACGGAAGTGGCGCCACCCCGCCTCGGCAAGCTCCTGGATCCGCTCGACGATCTGCGCCATCTGATTCGGCAGTTCCCGCGCCAAACGCAATGGGTGTTCGTGGCCGAAATGGTCAAGGTCACCACATTCTGTCCATGCGCGACCTGAAGGCTTCCCGGTCTCGTTGAAAGTGAGGAACTGGATCCCCTCATCATCCAGCAACTTGCGAAAGTGGTAATTGCTGAGCGGCTTACCGCTGTCAGTCACGCCAGGTTGAAACTCGACATCGGTGGGTTGTCCGGTAATCTTGTGGGCAATCGGTGAAACCCAGGCTTTCCCTGATGAGGTCACAGACGGAAGGGAAGTCCATTGGGTGTCCATGGATACGCTGCCGAGGGACTCCAGGCGCTTGCTCAGATCGACGGCCACGTCGTAGCGCAAACCGTCCACGAAGACGGTGCACAACCCTTGCTCGAGGCTGGTGGTGCCGGGCATGGAAGGATTCAGCCCCCCCTGTTTGCGCACAACATCCTGGAATCTCGACGCCGTTTGCTCCAGCCACGGCACGTAGCACGCCTTCAAAGCTTCCGACACGGCATCGGTATCCGCCTTTGTATGCACTGCGGCCAGCGCTCTCATCGCCGCGGCATCGACTTCCCACAGCCCTGCCTTGTAGGAAGTAGCGATGGCCTCGGGGGTGGCTCCGGACGGGAGTTGCGTTGAATGCTCTGCGATCAGCGACAAGGGATCGATCGATTCGGCCAGCGGCGCGCGGCCCATGCGCGCCCAAAGCGAATCCCTGCGATTCGCGTGGCGCCGCCCCGCTTCGAGCAGCGCGTCACGGGCAGCCTTGGCGCTCAATGTGTCAAACTTCAGGAGCGAATTGCGAAGTTGCATCTCCTCGTTCAGGTTCCATTTCGGATAGCCGGAAAAATCGTCGAAGAGCCCGGATGGCGAAGGGGGCGTGATCCGTTCGAGCAGATCCACCACTTTCGGAAAACTGGTCCAGGAATCCTGGTAGAGCTGCCAGATCGTTGCCCAGGCGCCGGTACGCGCCGCAAGTTTTTCGGCCGCCGCGAGTTCGCCATCCTTATCCGGGTGGAAGCGATAGTCCTTGCGGCAACGCTCGACAAAAATCCCCCAGCGGGCAGCATCCCATGCCGCCTTCTGTCCAGCCGGATCGTTCATCCATGCGAGGAGATCGCGCGTCGGGTTTGGCGCGAGCAGTCCGTCAAACCAGGCCGCATCAAGGTGACGCGGCGCGAGGTCATCGACCTTCTGCTGAAGCAGCACGCCGCCGCGTGCTGCGCGCAAAAGAGCCTTCTGAGACGCCTGGTCCTGCGCCACATCCAGCCCAAGGCCGCCGCTCTTCGATGTCAGGAACGCATTGACCGTCCAGTCCTTGGCGTTGAGCTGACTCCAGAACACCCCCCGGTATTGGAGTTCCGCCAGGGGCTGTAGCTCGCGTGCGCAGATTTCTATGGCGCGCAGGTCGCTGCGGCTGACTCCCGGCAAGTACACCACCGGCACCGTGCCAGCGGGTATGGTATGGTCGGTCAGGCAATTCGCCAGGACGCACTTCAACCAGATAGCCGGACCCTGCCAAGCCGCAGGAGCGTACGGACCCAACGAGAAAATCGTCAGTTTTTCCGAACGTAGCAGCGGAACGACGGTTTCCCACTGCCGATCGGCGTCGGTCCACAGAATCACTGCGGGTGCCGCCTGGACCCCGCGGTTGAAATTCGCCGCTCTTCGCAGTCCATCGGCGAGCTTTTCCAGGAGGGTGCTCATGCGCCAACCTCCTTGGCAGCCATCTTCTCCGCCCGTGTCAGATGGTGATCATTGACTCGCTCACCACCAAATACCGGATACCACGGTGTGTTCTCCGGGTCATTTCCGCGATCCCGATCCCAGCTAATGTTGAGCTTTGGCCGCTTGTTGTGACGCAGCACCTCGGCCTGCATAAACGGGCGAATATTCACGCGCACGCCGTCATTGAGATCCGGAGCCCAGCCAATCGGCTGCCGGGCCAACGGTTTCCAGCGAACGAAGATATCGTACGGTGCTTCACCGTTGAGCACCCACTCCAGTCGAACCTTGAGGTTCCTGGCGGCCGAAAGGCGAAGCTGGGCGTCATCGATACGATCCTGCACTCCCTGTTCCTGGGTGCGAATCCAGTCACCGAGGTAGGTATGGATCAGTCGCTCCAGGTTCTTGTTGTCGAGCTGGTGGCAATTCACCAGCGCCGAGAACCCGTCCTTCAGACCGTCCCAAACATGCCAGATCGGCGGCCGATACTGGAATAGCCTGGCGTGCTGCTCGAAGAACTTGTCGCGCAGCCACACCTCGATGCCCTTACCCTGACAGTCGGCAGCGGTCAGCAGCGAGTCGAGGACGCTCGTCTTCCAACTGCCGCTTTCAACGGTTTCCCAGGCGTCGATCAGTAAACCCAGGAGGCGCTCGTGCCCCGCACGTTCGCCACGAATCGGCGGCAGGCAAACGATGCCATCCTCGTCGCCATGCGCATCCAAGGCCTCGCAACGCCCGATCCACGCCCGCGCCGTATCCGAAACCTCGATTCCGTGGTTCGTCTCGGCTGGCCAGCGATAACCCAACAGGCGCATCACGGCGACCTGCAAGGGATTCGTCGAAGCCCGAGGATGACCGTGGAACACCCACTGGGTCGGTTCATCCGAGTAAAGTGCAGGCAAACCGTCGGGAAACTTTTCGGCAGCTTCTGCCGACCATCGCTCCAGATCGAATGGCACCCTGGTCAGTGCGGTGTTGGCGACACAGATTCGTCGATCAACCTCACGGACGGCCGTGTTGTACTCGTCCGAAGCGCAATAGGCCATCAGCGCCGGCAGTAGTGCCTGATCATTCGGGATGATTGCCGCGCAGGTCTGGTTGAAAAAGTTACCGACGTAGCGGCTCATCTTCAACTGCCGCATGCGGCTGACCATCACCCCGGCCTTTCCCCAGGCCGCCTGCCCACGGATATAGGCGAGGCCACTGTTCATCAGGTCGCCCGTTCCGCCTTGCCAGAAGAAGATCGAGCTGAACCCGGTGAGACGTTCCGAATCATCCGGTGCTTCCTGCATCAGCTCCCAGTCGCCACCAATCGCCGGCAGTTCCCAGAAAAACCGGCAGTAGCGCGGATAGTCGCTGGTCTGCAAGCCAACGTAAGGAGAGGCAAATTGTGAAAGCCGTGGCAAATTACCCAGGCTCGTTCGTGCAATCAGGTAATCGCCGGTCGCCCGAACCTCGGCGTAGGGCAAAAGCGTTGCGGTCGCAGCGGCAAGAGCGGCCATCTTCTCGTCAGCCGTTCGATGGCTCGCCACATCGAGCAGGCGAATAGCAGCATCATCCGGCGCCTTGGCATTGGAGAGGATCACCAGCGAGGGAAATGCGCCCGCCGCATCGGTACTCCGAAACGCGCCTTCGCCGAGGTTGGCAACCAGATGCAAGCGGCCTTCCTCGAGTAATTTCGTCCGATAGGCGCCATAACTACCGGCGAACAACCACGACTGCTGAATGACCGACCCCACCATGCCGTCGGGCTTGGTCAGCCGCAGGCATTGCTCCAGGAAAGCTGCGCCGAGATCGTGCCGGGCTTCGTAGTAGTGGCTTTCGACAAAGGCGCGCAATTCGTCGCACATCCGACCGCGCCCGAGGAAGGGCGGATTGGTCAGCACAAAGTCGTAACGCTGTGACAGCAAGCGAAGAGCATCCGCAAACCCTTTGGCGGCGACGAGACGTTCGGCATCGTCTTCGTCTGGTTCATTGACGGTCCCCTCGTTGACTGCCCGGTAAGCGCCTGGTTGGGCAAAGCCAGGTTGCAACACACCCTCCGCCACACCAGAAAGGATCAGGCTTCCCAGCAGGGAGGCTTGCTGGAATCGCGCTGTGAGTTCTGCACCCACGCCGGTAATATCCGCTTCGACAGGCGCTCTACCGCAACAGGCCAGGTTCAGGCTCGGGAGTGGTCGATAGCCGAGGGGATGTCCTCCCTCGTCCGGATAGGTCCATGCTGCGAGAGCGAGCGCGAATGCGGCAATTTCGACGCAGCGTGGATCCACTTCCAGGCCAAACAGGTTGTCCCGCAGCACGGCATCGACCGCATCGTGGCTTGTCAGCCCCTCAAGCTCCTGGCGCAAGGGCACCAGGAAATAGAAGCTGGCAACGAGGAAATGACCCGATCCGCAGCACGGGTCGAGTAGCCGCAACTCGGCGGGAGGTTTCTCGTGCCTACCGGCGGTGTTGCGGAGCAGAAACTCCACCATGTAATCCTCGGTGAAGAGTTGGGTGACCGCCGGCAACTCGTCGGCGCCAACCTTCGCTTGCGAGGCGTTGACTTCCTCCTTTCGTTTGGCCTGCCAATACTGATAAGCCCATCCCAGACTGTCCTGCGCACGAAAAATCTGCGCCGGCAACGAGGCCAGAATCCGCTCCAGGCCGACTTGATGTTCTGGCGCCAAGGCGAGCGCAAGCACCGACGAATCCGAAGGGAAAAGCTGTGGCAGCATCCTGGACGCCAGGTGGCCGGCCAGGGCCCAGCCGCTATTGAATCCGAGCTGTAGAGTCTTGTCCGACGCCATCTCGTGACATTCGGCCAGAGTCACAGCGGCACTGGCGTCCCACATCAGCAGACCACGTTCGGCCAGATAGCGAGCAAAGAGCATCCGATGCCAGTGCTCGTAGGCCACCTCGCGAACCAGACGCGTGATCTCCTGAGCGCCATTGTGTTGTCGGCGATCGCCCATGGAGCGGCCGTGTGCGCGCAAACGCCGGCGCAGCGCGCGCTGTTCCGGGGTCAGGTGCACTCCAGGTTCGGGCTCCGCCACATCGAGCTGCGCCAGTGCGGCCGACGCGCCGGGTTCGGCTATGTCGCGCACCGAACGTAGTGCGATTTCCAGTTGGGATCGCAGTTCCCCGGACAAGGGTTGAAAGCTAGCCACGCGACCTCCGCAAGTCTTCGGGTCTCAGAGGATCTCGTCGTGCCGCTTGGCGGCACCACGATTCAATAATCGGTCGCAAGATCATGGAATGAGTCCCTGTCGTACCATTTCCTGCCATACAAACGGAGACTTTCTTTGCAGATAATTCGCCGACACGTCTCCCTGAACGTAAAACTCGTAATGTTCCGCTCGCATGCGGTTGCACTCCGGCGCATCAAGTTTGAGCCGTCGAATGGTCAGGTCGGCAGTCAGCCTGACGTCTTCCGGAAGCGAGGAATTGACTCTGATTTCGCCCGAGTCGAAATTCAAGGTGAAGGTCTCCGCTGCGATTTCAAACGGGTCGAGCACATCGTCAAACCGGTTCTTGTTGCGGTTGGCTCCGAGACAACTCAGCCGAAAGTTGTTCCATTCATAAGCCTGGCCAGCATGACTGGATTTGGCAACAAAGTGATCCGTCGATTGGGCGCCCAATGGCCACTCGAAGTAAATGCACAAATACGCGCATATTCCACCGTAAGCAGTCCATAGCTCTTTTTGCGTTTCGCGCCAATAGGCTGGAAGCTGGCTGGCATCGACAGGCGGCGCTTCGAGCGGCCAACCTTGCTCACGCAACCAGTACTGTCCCCGCTTTCTCACCCGTTCATCAAAAATCGCCGGTTCCGGTTGTAGGGCCACGGGAATCATGGCAGCAGCCCTTTCTTTTCGGCGATGGCGCGCCAGCGAAAAAGGAAGGAATCCTTTGGGTTGAGGACCACCAGAAGTCGCTGGTGCATGTCGCTCACGGCCTGGGATGTATTCGACGTAGACTCCAGCAAGGCAGATGCCTCGACCAACAGCGCCGCAATATCCGGACTGCGCGCGCTGGACAGATCAAATGCCTCGCTGGTCAACCAGTTCGAGACCTCCCCATGCCGCTCGAAATGCCGTTTGGTAAGTGTGACATCGCTGTCACCGTCATCATGTTCGTAGTCGAGATCAAACCAGGCGTCCTGAACAGGATCGAAGTAGGGTTCCACGGACGCCAGCACTTGCGGCGAATGCGTCGCCGTGAGTACCTGCACCTGGGCTGAGGGGGCCATTTCGGTCATCACCTTCAGTAGTGAGCCGATAATGCTGAACTGCCAGCGCGGGTGGAGATGTGACTCGATCTCATCGACCAGAAAAACCACCTGAGAGGTTGGTTGCCGCCGAGTAGGCTGCAGGCTTTACGGTGTTCTGTCCACGCCCACACCAGCAGGTAGGCGAGGCAATAATGCGTCGCACCCCTGCTGGACGCAAATATGACCGGAACCTCCTCGCCATACGGCATGCGCAGTGTGGGCATGTCGCGTGCATCGTCGATGCTGACCCGCGTCAGATCGCCCACCGGCGAATTTCCTGTTCTCCTGGAGAAGGAGGTCAGCAGTACTGGTTGCAGATAAAGAAACGCCGATCCCTTCCTTTGCCACCAGGCCCAGTCGCGAATCAAGCCGTTGCAGAGCGGGACACCATCCTCCGCGGCAAGCCCTCCCAGACTTCGCTGGGGCTGAAGACATACGCCGGCTGCCGTTCCTGCACATCCACATTGCGCACCGTGCGCCAGTAGTTGCGTGCCGGGTCCCAGACAGCAAAGCTGCCGTCCGCGGTCGCGTACAGAACCAGGCCTGGATTGGCAGGGCGTCCAGGACGGCCCGTCCAGGCCTGTTCGCGCCGATTGAAGGTGCTGACGTACTCTTCAGTCTTGGCTCTTGCCGGTAAACGAAAATCGATTTCAGCCTTTGCCGGCAGGCTGCGGCAAGGCTTTTCTCCCGGATGTCAGGCGGGGGTTGATTTCCGCTGGCCACTTGCGAGTCATGGCCCACCACGCAATATCGAGCAGGAAACTCTTGCCGAGTCCGTTATCGCCGGTAATCAGGTTCAGGCGGTCACCGAACTCCAGATCCATGGCTGGGGCTGGTCCGATATTTCTTAGTCTGAGTCGCTTGAGCATTAAGAATCTCCTTCCAATGATCGAGCCGCTCGCTTTTCCGCCAGCGTCAGATGATGATCGTTGATCCGCTCACCCTTGAACACCGCAAACCAGGGCGCGCTTTCCACGTCCTTGCCGCGGTCCTTGTCCCAGGTGATGTTGAGCTTGGGCTTCTTGTTGTGGCGCAGCACCTCGGCGGTCATGAACGGGCGGATGTTGAGGCGCACGCCGTCGTTGAGGTCGGGGTTCCAGCCGATGGGTTGTTCGGGCAGGGGCTTCCAGCGGACGAAAATGTCGTGGGGCGTTTCGCCTTCGAGGATGGCTTCGAGCCGGGTCTTGAGATTGCGTGCGGCGGCCAGGCGTGTCTGGGCGCCGTCGACGCCGTCCTTGACGCTTTCTTCCTGGCTGCGAATCCAGTCGCCAAGATAGGTATGGATCAGACGTTCGAGGTTCTTGTTATCGAGCCGGTGGTAATTCACCAAGGCGCCGAAACCGTCTTTCAGGCCGTCCCAGATGTGCCAGATGAAGGGACGGTGGTGGAAGCGCCTGGCGTGCTGCTCGAAGAACTTCTCGCGCAGCCAGACGTCCAGTGCTTTGCCGGCGCAGTCGGCGTCGGCGAGCAGTTTGTCGAGAATGGAAGGCTTCCAGCTTCCGGGATCGACAGTTTCCCAGGCGTCGATCAGCAGCGACAGCAGGCGCTCGTGGGCAGGCTTTTCACCCCGCACCGCGGGCAGGCAGACGATGCCGTCGTCGTCGGCGTGGATGGACAGGGATTGGCAGCGGGCTATCCAGGTGAGCGCCTCGTCGGAGAGTTCCATCGTTTCATCGGATTCGGCTGGCCAGGTGTAGCCGAGCAGACGGGCGACGGCGACCTGCAGCGGGTCGGTCGCTGACTGCGGGTACCCGTGAAATACCCACTGAGTGGCGTCATTGGAACAGGGTTTTGGCAGGCCGTTAGGGTAGCATTCTCGGCAATTTGCTGCCAATTTTCTAGGTCAAAAGGGAACTTTGACCATCGTGTGCTGGGTGGCGGTTTTAGTCCTTGGTCAATTCGACGCATTTCTTCGGCAAATTCTGATGCCCTGAAATAGCACCATAGAGCTGTAAGGTGCTGGGATTCCAGGGAAAACTATCGCAGCATTCGTCATCTGTCTTCTCGCCCGAGTAGACACGGTAAGGCGCATCTGGCCAACTAGACAAACCATGGACTCCAGCTTTTCCCCCACGCTCCTGTCCTCGAAGGGTGGGCTCCTTTAAACCGACTTGGCAGGCCAGTGCCTCCTCCCAAACAACACAAGATGACGACCCCTGAATCCTGGGTTCTTTCAACGGATCCTTGCCAATAGTCCCACGATCTAAATTCGCTAACTTCCCAAAAGCAACGCCCAAACCGATTTAAGTCTCCAGTTGTTATTCCTTGTTGCGACCCCGCAAAAAGCCCAACCAATGGAAATATAGATTGCTCGTCGAACTGAATACGGCAGTCTGGATTGTCTAATTGAAACCTCTGAGTGACGGAAGAAAATTTAATTGTTTTGAGCAATTCTGCCTTCTCGTCGACCGACCTAGGTGGGGATACATCTACCAAGAAGTTTTGTATCTAAAGCAGGTTTAAGGTTAGTGAGTGTCAAAAGAATTGTGCCAAATGCCCACCAGTCCATTATATCAAACGCCGCAAAGCCAAGACGAGCAAGAAGCGGCCATTGAAACCTTTGCAACAGGCTTTCCCGCTGTTTTCGATAACCATTCAGAAATAGCCAATTCTGCGGCATGACAATTTGCACAGCGCCTCGCCCTACTTCCTCTCCGCAACGATCCGCTGGTGAGGGGGGCAAGGCGAGTGCCATGCAGCGTTCGAGAAACACGTTGGCCAAATCACTCTTTGCTTCGGCGTAGTGATGCTCGCAATATTTCTTCAGAGCATCGGTCTGCTTGCCGCGCGCGAGATAGGGCACGTTGGTGATGACCAGATGGTAACGTGCGTCCAGCAGACGGGCGGCCTCCATCAAGCCTTGCGCGCTCAGAGCCAATTCCCAACGATCTTCTTCATCACGGAATAGGGGGATTTGGCGTTCGCTCGCCAAGGCCTGACCCAGCAGATCGGCGAGCAAGGGATAGTCCGCTGCGAACAAGTCGCCTTTATTGGCTTTGGACGGATCGAGTAAACTCCCCAGCAAGGGTGCCTGGGCAAAGGTTTCATGTAACCGACTCAGACCTTCGCGCAAATGAGCGGCGTTGGGAGCATCGTCCGGCACCAGCGCCTCCCAATCCTGGGGACTGGCAGCGACCTTGAGCCCACAACACGCGATGCCCGGCACGGGCATTTCGACGCGCACGCCGAGCGGGTTGCCTGCCTCATCGGGATAGCGCCAGGCAGCCAGCGCCAGCGCGAAAACGGCGATCTCTACGCAGCGCGGATCGATCTCGAGGCCATGCAGGTTGTCGCGCAATACGGCGTCCACAGCCTCCCTGGCTGACAGCCCTTCGTCGGCCCTGCGCATGGGCACCAGCAAGAGGAAGGCCGCTACCAGAAAGTGACCGGAGCCACAGCAGGGATCGAGCAGCTTGAAAGTGCTCAACTCAGCCGGCCAGCCCTCGAACCTGCCGGCCGCCGGCATGCCATCGTCGAGCGTACGCAGGTAGGTCAGTTCCACTGGGCAGGCTTTGCCGGGATGGCGGGTGTGCCACCAGGCGCCGAGCGAGTTGTGCAGCAGGAATTCCACCATGTACGGCTCGGTGAAGAGCTGCGTGACGGCCGGCAATTCATCGGCGCCGATCTTGACCTCGGAGGCGTTGACCTCGTCCTTGCGCTTGGCCTGCCAGAATTGATAGACCCAGCCCAGGCTGTCGCTGGCCGTGAAGGTTTCGGTGGGCAATGCCTGCAACAGGTTCTCGAGGTCGCGCTGTTCGTTCGGGGAGAAACGCAACTCGAACACCGGCGAATTCGCTTTGAAGACCTGCGGCAACATGCGTGCAGCGAGTTTGCCGGCCAGTTCCCAACCGCTCCTGGCGCCGAGGCTGGTACTCGGGTCCTGCGCCAGTTCTTCGCATTCCGCCAGCGTCACCGGCGCACCGGGTTCCCAGAGCAGCAGATGGTTTTCGGCAAGAAAGCGGGCGAACAGCATCCGATGCCAATGCTCGTAGGCGACTTCCCACTTCAAATGGGTCAGAACCTGGCTGTCATCCGCAGACTTGACATCGCCCAGGCTGCGGCCGTGCGCCCGCAGGCGGCGGCGCAGGGCTTTCCTGGTCTCATCGAGATGTTCCGGCAGCCTGGCGTCACCGACGCCGAGTTGATGCAAAGCCGCGAGCGCCGCCTTCTCGGCCACGTCGCGTGCGGCTTTGACCGTGTTTTCGAGTTGGCTGCGCAGGGGTTTTGACAGAGGATTCTGCATCGGGCGCTTCCTGGTTTCAGAGCACGGGTCTATCTGGATTCGTCGATCAGCGGGGAATGACCGGCCCGTTCGCCACTTGTTCGAGCAGGGCGGCTTCCACCTCGGCCAGCCAGATCTTCACTTCTTCGGCGTTGTTGAGGGTGCGGCTGGGCAGCGTGACTTGTTGGACGGTCGGCATGAGCAGGCGCGCGGCGTCAAGGCGAACGCTGTCGAAGCGGGTTCTCAGCGCCTGCGTGCGCTCGATCCAGCGTTGCAGGTTGCATTCGTCGAGCGTGTCTTGCAGTTTCTCTGGCGTGGATAGGTCCGCTGATTCGGGCGCTGCGATGTGATGGTCGGCGATCAGCCTGGCCTGCTGCTCCGCATCGAGTTCTTGCCAGTTGCTGTCGGCGGCAAGCAAGGCGGTTTGCCGGTCGTACTCATTCTGGTAGCCGGCGAGCTTGGCGCTTAGCGCCTGGCGCAGCAACTCTGCGCTACGGTCGAGGACAGGCCGCACCGGGTCCGGGTTTGCCAACAGACTGCGCTGGTTGCGGATGGCTTCGATTTCCGCTTTCAGATCCTCATACGGCCCGAGGTCCTGGGCGTGCCTGACCAGGGTGGACAATTGTTCCCAGACCGGAAGCCGCTGCTGGATGGCCTTGGCGGCGTCTTCCCAGGTCCTGGCCAGTTGAGCCAGCGTGTCGACGTGGGTGAAGACGGCGAACAGGAGCGCGTTGCCGGACTGCGCTTCCAGCGTCGCAATGAGATCCTGCTTCGGGGGCTGCGGTTGCGGTGCCAGACCGCCGGCGCCGCTGGCCAATGTCTTCAGTTTGCTGATGAGCGAAGGAACCCGGATCAGTTCCTCGTTTGGCTGGCAGGGCACGCCGAGCGTACTGAACAGCCCGCGAATCCTGATTTTCTGCACCGGGGTGATGGTGACCGATTCAAGACGGAAGCTGGCTTGCGTGAGCTTGTTCCGTTCCAGGCCCCTGGCGTCGATGCCCTTCCCCGCGGCGTCGCTGGCACGCAGGTGACCTGTCGTCAGCAACGCGTAGAGTGCGCCGTCGATGGCGTCGCGCGGCCAGCCATACGGCGGGTTTTCAAAATTCTCGCGGATATCGCTGCCTTTCTTGCCCGGGCCGATGAAGGCCATGATCTTCTGGCAGACGGGATGCCGGTCACATTCCTGGGTGTGACCGACGGCTTTCATCGCTTCGCCATAGCCCTTGCGCGCTTCTTCGACGACCTTGCCCCAGGCCTCGTGGTCGGCAGTGTCGAAGCTGTGGTAGAGACGAACGACCGAGGCTTTGGCGGCGCGATTCAGGCGCTCGGCCAGGTGGCTTCCCTCGGTGACTTCCTGGCCTCCCGCCTGGAACACGCGCACGCCGGCGAACAGTTTGTCGAGAAGGGTGTCGATTTCCTTCTCGGCGTTGCGCTGACGACTTTCCATCGAACGTCGCGCGTCGCGTCCTTCTTCGGTGTTCGGCGTCCCTTTGCGGTTGAGCGTATTCCTGGCCGCTTCGAGGGTCACGATGGCATTGCCGAGCGCGTCACCATGTTCCTTCGGCAGAAAAACGAGGATGGTCGGGTTCTCGGCCCCCTTGGCCCGGGCGTCGGCAATGATGGACTTCTCGTCGGTCTGCCAGCCGTTCTGAATCCAGACGTAGAGCGACTTGTCGTGGTTCCTGGGCAGAGTTTCGTCGAAGCAGACGATCGGCGCGCGCACTTCGCTCGCCTTGCCTTGCACGACGCGTACCTTCGCCAGCGCTTCCCGGAAGCGTGTCTTGAAGAGTTCGGAGCGTAGCAGCTCGACACGCTGGTGGGCGGCACTGAGTTCGGCTTCCTGAGAACGGAATTCGTCGTACCAGGCGCTGCTTTCACGCGTTTGCAGACGATACTCGGTGCCGCCACCACTATCGAGCGACATGACCAGGCGGTCCTTGTGCTGCAATTCGTCGAGCAGGGGGGGTAGCGCCTTGCGAAGTTCCGATGAGCCGGCCTTGAGATCGGTGACCAGCAGGTCGGCGAGAACATCCTCGGTGGCCTTCAGCCCGATGTCGACTGCCGTCTCGGACGGGAGCTTGTTGATCAGGAAGATCAGCTTGAGCAGCCGGCCCTTGAGTTGCGTGCGCTCGTCGCCGGCGGCAAATTTCTGGACGTTCTCGAAAACTTCTCGCGGAAGCTGCGCGGTGGAGACCAGATTGGCGGCAATCTGGTCGTACAGGAAATCGCCGGCGACGACCTGGCCTAACGGCTGATCGGCGGTCGCCAGAACGGCTTCATGGACGACGCGCAACTGGCTGCGCAGTTGCGAGACCGTACCCGTGGTGTCGATGGTGCGCAGGACCTTTTCCCAGAAGCGCCGCCGAACGGGCAGGATCGGATAGTCGGCAGTCATCACGGTTTCGTCGTCGGTGACGTGTTCGAGCTTGGTGCCTCGCAGGTGTCGGGAAATCTCGCCCAGATTCGCCCGCCAGGTGCGGTCGACTTCCGGTTGCGCCGTCGGCTTCTTGGCCAGGATGATCTTGCGGGTGACGTTCTCGACATCCCAATCACCCAGCATGACGGGTACCGGAAAGCGTGCCATCAGCCGTTGCAGGTTGGCGGTTCCGGACAACGCGGACTGGCCCGTGCCGACGAACAGCAGTTGTCCCTTGAAGTGCTTGCAGAGCGTTTCGGTCACTTCCTGGACCAGGTAGGCCTTCTGTGTGTCACTGCCGATGTACTGCTGCACCTCGTCGAGAACGATGAGGGTCAGCGGGAACCTGCCGTTCATGGACAGCGCATCGGTGATCGCGGCGATCAGTTGGTCGTTGGAGATGTCCGCGACCTGGGGGAACTGGGCTTTGAGCAAAGCTCGCGCCGCGGTCTCCGATTCGGCGAATCCGGGATAGGCCTTGAGCAGTGCCTTGGCGATGCGGGGCGAGACGTAGAGATGGGGTAGTTCTTCGGCCAGGCTCCGGCCAGCCGCTTCGAGGTCGGCCTCAACCGCCCTGAGCAGACCCTCCTGCCTGAGCCACATGACGAACCGCGCGTGCGCATACGCCTCGGGTAGTCCCGCTGACTTGAAAACGATGCCCAGCAGCGCCAGACGCACGTGGTCGCCGGCGCCGGCACCGAGCTTGCCGGCTGCCGCATGCAGCCCTCCGTAGCGCTTGCCGGCGGTGGTGGCTTCTCTGAGTGCGTCGGACACTTGTGGCGGCAGCTTCGCGAGACCGCGCGCGGTGGCTCCGCCCGGAAAAGAGAAATCGGTCCACAGATGGCGGAGCATTTTCGCGAGGTGCGACTTGCCGCTGCCGTAGAAGCCCGATATCCACATCCCCGGTTGTTCCGTCCCGCTGCCCAGATTGCGCAGGAAGGTATCGAGGATGGTTTCCATCCCTTTCTGGTACTGACCATCGCAAACGAAGGTTTCGAGTTCATGGCGCAGCACCTGTTGGGCGGCATCCGAGTGGTCTTCGGAGACTTCGGCAACCCCGTTGTTGACCGGCCGATTCTGTTCGGGCGCTTTGACGTACACATCGCGATTCAGCATGGGGTGGCTTCCCTGGGTTCTTATTCTTTGGCAATGAGCGGTACAGCGAGATAGTTCCAGCCATCGCGTGCGTCCAGGAGGCGATAGGCGTGGTGCTCGGCGTGGTACTCGCCGGGAAAGAAGACCAGCAGGCGACCGCCAATGGCGTCCTTGATGCCCTCGACCAGTGAAGACACGCGTGCCAGACCAAATAACGAGCCGACACCGAGCAAGGCGACGACGGTGTTGTCGTCGGCGGCCGAGCGGATCTGCGTTCTCACCGTCAGAACGAGCGTCTTGATGAACTCGGTGATTTCACCGACGGCATAGCCGTCGAGATCCTCTGGGCATTCGAAATAGGCGTCACGGTATTCCTGAGCCGCCATCCAGGTGGGAAAGGCGTGCGTGAGGTCGATCAGCAGCCACTTGTGCCCGGCTAGCTGGGTGACCTGTTCAAACTCGCCGACATGGGCGCGCAGACGTAGCTCGTCGCTCTTGTCGTAGACGGCAAAGATCACTTTCTGTATCGAGGCCAGCCCGGCTTGCCACGGCACCGTCAAATGCTCGCGGTACGCGCTGACCAGCTTCGCAACTTTACTCATGCAGCAACATCTCCTCTGCGGGCGAGAGGTAACCGGGGAAGCGCACTTCCTTGACACCGCCCGCGTTCATGAAAACGATCTGTCCACGGTTTGCTGCAGAGTTTGCATGTAACACCAGCTCATCAGGCGAACCCGGCAGCAAATTCATCCATTCAGAGGCGAACAAGCGCTCGCCTGTCAGCCCTTCGAGGTAGCCCAGGAACAGAGCGAAAGTGACATTGGTCGGGGTGATGCAAGGGACGATACGGGTCTTGTGCACCCGACCAACCAGGAATCCGGCCTGAGTCCAGGTGCCGTTGATGTTCTGGGCAAACGATTTCCGCGATGCGGGCGTGAAGCGATCAGGATCGTCTGTGGCGAGCAAGGCTTCCAATTCAGCGCGTTGTACCGATTCGCCAGGATGCTTGGCAAGTATGAAATCGCTGGATAGACGTAGAAGGGGGTCGCGCACCAGCGCAACCATCAAGGCAAGGACCGGACGAGCCTGCTCGTCCAGATTCCACAGTTGGCGGAAGACGCGGAACACCGCCAGACTCGGGTCGAGGCCATACAGTTCCACCAGATGGCGAAAGGTCAGTTGGCGTGCTTTCCTGGTTGGCTTGCCGAGGGTGTTGGCGTCGACCACTTCGCGCCGATAGTCGCAACGCGCCGCGCCTGGCGGGACATGCGCGAGCAGCGTGGAAAGCTCAGCGAGCATCATGGTCCGTGACGCATGCGCGCCGCTGCGGCCGCAGCGGTAGCCGAATTTGATGAGAGCTTGTTCGTGATCGTCGGCCATGCGGCTTTTATCGTGTTTTTTTGGGGCCACGGGGTGAATGGGCTACTTTTTCTCTGTGCCCGAGATCGGATGTATGAACAGGGACTGCAGCATGGCGCGAAACGGCCCGAGTCCGTTGTCAGAGCGTGCGTCCAATTTGGCGAAGAGCACATCAATGATTTCGTGCCGCTTGAGGCCGCTCTCGCCTTCGATCTGCAGGCCGCTCAATTCGGCCTTGCTGCATCCATGCTTTTCGAAAAAGCCCACGATGTCTTTGCGCGGCCAAAACAACGACAAAATGCAATCCTTCATGCATCCCTTGATGTCTGCGGGAAAAGTCATGCGTACTCCCTCATCAGCCGATTCGACCAAGCAATTGGTCGATGACATCGCTCGCTTGGCGCTGTCGCAGCGCCCTTGCCTCACGCTGCTCGGGTTCGTCGCCTTCACCGAGTTCGAACTTCGCCACTGACACCGGGCCATCCTTGCGATAGCCCTCGGTCGTGCCGTCTTGCGCGAAGCGATTGCGCAGGATTGCCAGCGCGGCCTGAATCACGGCGCCGTGTTTGCCGTCGCGCGCCTTGCGGAAGGCTTCTGCGACCACGTCCATTCCCTCGGGGGCGTGTTCGATGCAATAGATCAGGTCGTGAGCGTCCTTACGTTCGAAGCGCTGATCGAACGCGAACGACTTCAAGCACGTGAAACTGACCAGATTGGCGTGCTTGACCTTCTCGGTCGCAACCCCGTTGCCCCCCAGCAGTTCAGCCCGGATCTCGGTAACTTGGTGGAGGTCGAAGACGATGGACGAGTGCGGGATGTTGAGCGCAGAGATCGTGCCCTCTGTCGGTAGTGGCTGCACCTTGCCGCCGGCGATGTCAGGGGCGTCGGCGAGCAGTTCGAGCACCATCAGCGCCCCATGTTCAGTGCGGGCCTGCCAGCGCCAGGAGAGCTTTTGCTGCTTCTCGTTCTCGGCGCGCTCGAAGCCCATCCTTGTGAGGTTGTTCTCCAGCGTGTGATACGCATCGGTGTCAGTCAGGATTTGCAGGTCAATTACGATGTCGACATCCAGGGTACCGGCATGCGCAGGGACAACGGGCGGCCGGGATGCGACCAGATACCTCGGTGTGAGACCTCCGACGAGGTAGACGGATTCCTTCCACGGACCGAGGCCGCGTAGCAGCGTCACGAGGACACGTTCGCAGTCGAGTGTGTACTGATCGCTGTAGCCGTCGAGTGTCGCCGGTTTGGCCATTAGAAGCCGATCCTTTCCTTGCGCAGGTGCTCGGCCATTTCCTTGGCGCGACCTTCGCCACCCAGCAGGTCAAGATAAACCTGGATCGGGCTGGCCAGCCAGATGCTACGCACTTGCTCGCGGAACAGCAGCTCACCAGGCGATTTCGCTTCGATGATTACCAGGTTGGCGCCTTCGTTGACGACACGGGCGCCGAGTTCGCTGATGGCGTCGTCGGCGCTGGATCCGACCAGCAACCGGAGGCGTATCTGGGAGACGCTGGAAAGAAACGGCGCATAGTGCTGCGCTGCTGCTGCGTGGCTGATCGCGTACTCAACCTCATGACTGGCGAAGACCTGGCCAACGTGCTCAAGCAGCTTGTCCGCCTTCATGGCAGGCACGTAGTAGCGATGCAGATCGGGCAGCCGAATCGATGCGAGCTGCTTCACCCAGGCATCCAGCAAGGCTGAAGGTTCGGAGAGGTGGCGCTCCTTACTCGGCCCTTGTCCGCGCGAGACCAGCCAGTCGTAACGTTCCAGCTCCGTCAACACCAGGGAGGCTGTAGCCGGTGATACGAGCGCCCGTTCAGCGAGGTCCTTGACGCCGAACCAGTCGCCATGATGGACTAACAGTGCGTGCAGGACTTGCGCGCGCCGACCGGAAAACAGTGACCGCACGGACTTCACCTGACTCTTGGATGGCGGCTTGTCGATGTAGAGGTAGGCACCAGGTGCGGGCAGATAGAGGCTGCCGCCGCTGTCGTAATAGCCGACCCTCTCGTCCCTGAGAAGCGCTTTGGCTCCGGGGGAGATGGACTCGGCAACCAGCAGCCACACGGGATCGTGCCCCGATGGATGAGGTGTGCGACGACTGGATGCCCTAAGCTGCCACAACACCTCACGCACGTCCCGCGGATACGCGGCCTTCCTGGCCTCGATCAGCAGGGTGAAGGTCTTGCCGGCGACACGCAGGTCGATCCGGGCGTCATGGGCCCGATCGCCGGCCGAGCCCGCAGGCTCCCCGCGATCAAGCTCGGCTTGCACTTCCGGCAGATCCCGCAGGGCGTTGAGGAGCTGATCGATCAGTGCGCGTTCAGCAGTGGGCGATGCAGGCATCGTGGCTTGGACGAGTCTTTACTGGGCAGTGAATATCCGCATACTAGCCCTGCTTCAGCATTTTTGCCATATTTACTGCGCAGCAAATTACCGATCCTGCCGGTGTTTCAACTTCAAGCGAACGACGCTACCTCGTGAAACCGATACTACACGGACCGTAGTGGTTTGTCCGTCAGGCTATACCTCGGGTAGCCCTGACGCATGACCCGGCCGAATCGGGAGCGTCTGCCGTTTTGCACCCGCGTTTCCCACCGACGCGGTCAGAGCGCGGGAGGCGGGGGTGGTGAGGAGCTGATCAGCTTCCCAGCCCCGCACGCGGGGCAGGCGTTCGCGAAGAAACAGGGTTTGTGCCGCCCCCTTGGGTTACGTGGCAGTTACCCCAAATGGATAGCGGCAGCACCGCTATAACCGACCTGCCATTGGTGTGAACTCCCGCGAGCCCGTTAATCAGCATGGTTTGGGAATCGTCGGCACGTGTGCGTCGTGCGCGCGGTAGCCCGTCAGTGCGAGGTGCTGGGCATGTCTCCTTTCGGCGATCAGCGCCCGAGAACCGGAAAAAGCTTGATCAGCCCGTCGGCCATCACTTCGACGGCGATGGCCGCCAGGATCAGGCCCATCAGTCGCGTCATGACGTTGATCCCGGTCTGCCCCATGAACCTGCCGATGCGACCGGCTGCCGACAGCGCCAGCCAGGTTGCCACACCGATCACCAGGCCATAGATGACGAGCACCCCGAGTTCCCAGAAGTGGCGGGCTTTTTCAGCGTAGATCACCACCGTCGATATAGACGCCGGGCCAGTCAGCAGCGGAATGGTCAGCGGGACCACGGCAATGCTCGCGCCGGAATCGGCGCGACTGGCGCCCTCGTCGACGTCCTGCGCCCGCGACTCGGCGGGCTGCGCGTTGAGCATGTGCATGGCGCTGATCAGCAACAGCGAGCCGCCGCCGACCTGGAAAGACGCCAGCGAGATGCCGAAGAACTCAAGCACCCGCAATCCAGCCAGGGCGCTGATCGCGATGACGACAAATGCGGTAAATGACGCGACGCGGACCGTTCTCTGCCTTTGCTCAAGGCTGAAATTGCGCGTGAAATGAATAAAGAAGGGAATCACGCCAATCGGGTTGACGATGGCCAGCAGCGTGACCAGCGGTTTGATCGGGAAATCCATGGCGTAGGCATGCGCGGCTTGAAGCCGGGCGATGGTTGGCGAAGCGCACAGTCTAACGCGATCGGAGCCGAGTGACGGTACGCGTCGCCTTCGGCGCGTGGCGCGGGTACCGGAAACCCGCTCACCCCGGCTTGGGGGTAAGATCCGCCGCTTCTCCTGCCGCGAAGCACACCGATGCAATCCCTGTGGATGCTCCTTGCCAGCCTCCTGTTTGCCTGCATGGGGGTGTGCGTGAAACTGGCTGCCGCCACGCACTCCGCCGTGGAGATCGTGTTTTTCCGCAGCGTCCTGTCTTTGCTCCTGATGTATGCCCTGGTCCGGCTGCGCGGCGTGTCGCTGCAAACACCGCACTGGCGCTGGCAGATCAGCCGCGGCGCGATCGGCTTCGCGGCGCTGTGTGCCTACTTCTGGGCCATCACCCTGCTACCGCTGGCGACCGCGGTGACGCTCAATTACACCTCGGCGATCTTTCTGGCGGTCTATCTGGCGCTCTCCGGCATGCGCCTGAACGTGGGAATTGTCGCAGCGCTGGCGCTCGGGCTGGGCGGCGTGGGTCTACTGCTGAAACCGACCCTGCATGCCGAGCAGTGGCTCGGCGGCGTGACTGGACTGGCTTCCGGTGTTCTTGCCGGCATGGCCTATTTCAGCGTCCGCGAACTGGGTTCGCGTGGCGAACCGGAAACGCGCACGGTGTTCTATTTTTCGCTGGTGTCCTCGGTATGCGCCAGCGTCTGGCTGTTGTTTTGCGAGATCCATCCGTGGGACCTGCGCAGCGGCGCACTGCTGTTCGGTGTGGCGGCTTTCGCCACCGCCGCCCAACTGGCGATGACCCATGCTTACGCCGGTAGCCGGACGCTGTTGGCCGCCGCCCTGGCCTACAGTACGGTCGTTTTTGCCAGCGTGTTCGGGATGCTTCTCTGGAACGAGGCGCATGACGGCTGGACCTGGCTGGCAATGGCACTGATCGTGATCTCCGGCCTTACCGCCACGCATTTCTCG
Organism: Candidatus Accumulibacter propinquus; assembly: GCA_016714935.1. Classification (GTDB taxonomy): domain Bacteria; phylum Pseudomonadota; class Gammaproteobacteria; order Burkholderiales; family Rhodocyclaceae; genus Accumulibacter; species Accumulibacter propinquus. Next base: position 125,987 of record JADKBU010000011.1, read on the forward strand.
CCCGGCAGTCCGGCTACACGGTCGTCGGCACCGCCAGATCAGCCAGCGATCGAGTCCTCACCGACACCTGCAGGCAATACTCAAGCCTCCGGGAAGAGCCGCGCCAGTCGGACTTCGTAGATCGCCCGCGCAGCCGCCAGGCAGCGCGGGTTGCCGGTAGCCAGCAGGTCCGCATAGACCAGGGCCGGCGGGACCGTGTCGCGCTGCCCGATGCTGGACAGGGAGCGGCCCCAGAACGGCTTGCGCACTTCAAGCAGGTTCTGGTACGCGACGGGGCCTGCCGCTGCGAGCTTCTGCTGGGCCACCAGTCGTGCCGACAACTTGTCGGCATAGATCGTCAGCACGCTCGGTTGCAGGTCACAGGCGAGCAGTGTTGCCGCCGGCTCGCCGCCCCAGCGCGCCTGCGCCGGATTCAGCTGCCAGTCGGCCCAGGCAGCAAAACCGGCGGCACGATAACGACCAGTCAAGCCACTCCCGCGCAGGCCAAGGGCATATGCCTGTGCCCAGTCGTCGAGTAGCCGCTTGCTGGCGTTGAGGCGCCGCCGCCTATCGACGACCGTCAGTGATCCATCCCGCTGCAGATCGGCCAGGACCTCCGGTACCGTCCGCGGGGAAACATCTGCCGCACCGGCGAGTACGCGATAGGGCGCTGCCGCCAACTCGGAATCGCAGATCAGCGCAAAAAGAACCTTCAGCCGGCTGGCGATGAAGCCTTTGTCGGTGCGCACGGAGCTCCGCCGGTCGTCAGGCTTCCGCCCACTGACATAGACGAAAAGACCCCGAGCTTCCAGGTAGGCATTACCCGCGGTATCCGCGAACTGTTGTTCCTGTTCCCGCAACCGGTGGGCAACCGGCCGCGTGACATGATCCGTGATCAGGAGCAGGGGCGGATCGCCGACGTCAACCGGCTGTCGCAACTGCGTCACCACAGATCCAAGGCTGTCGGACGTGACCTTGCACCGGACTTCGGCGGCGTAATCGGTGCCACATCTGTCCTTGTGCACGCCCAGGCAGGTCGCCGATCGCCAACGGCCTTCTTCGCTGCCGTCCTGTTTCTGTACCGAAACCATCAGGCCGTGTCCGCGCAATGCTTGCGCGGCCTTTTCGAGAAGCGTGCTTGCTTTTTGTGCATTCATGGCGCTGCCGGCGACTCGTCTGGTGAACAGCACGGAATTATGACCGCTGCGGTTTCGATGTTCAAGCCGGAGCGGGTCAATCGACACCTCCCGCGCTCGCTTCCCGGATCCGCGATCCACTCACCGCCTGCACGGTTGCCTTGCGGTCGATCCTGCCCCAGCCCACCAGCACCCCACGCAGCGAGGTCAGGGTACTCTTGATGGCCACGTAGTACATCAGTTGCCGGTAGAAGAAGCGTTGCCAGAACAACCAGATCAGCAGCCACCAGCTTTCCTTGCGCTCCAGGGTAAAAGCCAGAATGGCCGCCAGGTAGTCCACGGTCACGAACAGCGCGTAGTAGAACAACACCCGCCACAAGGCGTCCGGGGAATACTCTTCCGGGTGTTGCCAGTGATTGAACGCCGCCGACCCCAGCGACCCGATCAGCAGCAGGTCCATGATCGGCGAGACCAGCGGGAACAGGACCTGGAACACGATCACGTTCGGCAGGGCGACAAAGCCCAGCGCGCCGTATCGGGGCCTGAACAGCACGTCGCGATGCTTCCACGCCGCCTGCATGGTGCCGTACATCCAGCGGTAGCGTTGCCGGATGAAGCCGCGCACGGTATCGGGCGCCTCGGTGAGGGCCACCGCCTCGTCCTCATAGACGATCGCGTACCCCAGTTTGCGGATCGCCAGGGTCAGATCCGCGTCTTCCGCCAGGGTCAGGTCGGTAAAGCCGCCGACCCGCTCGATCAACTCTCGCCGCCAGGCGCCCACTGCCCCAGGTACCACGGTAATGCAGTTGAGAACGTCGAAGGCCCGCCGGTCCAGGTTCTGGCTGGTGATGTACTCCAGCGCTTGCCAGCGGGTCAGCAGATTGATCCGGTTGCCGACCTTGGTGTTGCCGGCGACCGCGCCGATCCCTGGATTCGACGAAATGCCGGACCAGTTTGACAATCGTGTCGCGGGTAAACACCGTGTCGGCATCGAGGGCCACCACGATCTCGGCATTGGACTGCGCCATCCCGAAATTGAGCGCCGCCGGCTTGCCGCCATTGACCACCGAGTACACCCGCACGCGCGGGTCGCCAGCAAAAGCCTCGCGCGCCACACGATAGGTGGCATCGCTGGAACCGTCATCAACGACGATGATCTCGAGCTTCCGGGGCGTCTCGCAAGCGAGCAGCGAGGCTATGGTCTGAACGATCACCTTTTCCTCGTTGTAGGCCGGGATCACCAGGGTGACCGTTGGCGAATATTCCGGGTCGAAGACCTCGCGACGCTGCTGCCAACGCTGATAAATGGCCAGCGTGCCGACAAACAACAAGCGTGCAATGCCCAGCACGATGCCCAGCAGGAATAACCAGTGGACCGTCGCCGCCGACCAGTTGAGCACCGCAAAGGCCGCTCCGTCCAGCCAGATCCGCCAGCGGGTTTCCGGTGGCACCGGCGGCATCAGCGCGTCGCGGCTGCGCCCGAGCAGTTCGGAAACGCTGACGAACTGGAAGCCCCGTCGCCGCAATTCCTCGACGATGCGGGGGATCGCCTGCACCGTCTGGCTGCGATCACCACCGGAATCATGCAACAGCACGATGTTGCCTTCACCGCGCTCCGCCTGCTCGACGGTACGCCGGACGATCTCGGCGACCCCCGGGCGTTTCCAGTCATCCGGATCGATCTGCATGCCGACCACCAGATAACCCTGCTCGGCGGCCAGCTCGATGGGGCGCACCTGGTCGATGGTCTCCGGCTCGGCGTCTACCGCGTAGGGCGGACGGAACAGCAGCGAATGGCGGCCGACCACGCTGGCCAGCAGATGCTGGGTCGCCGAGAGTTCGAGCTGGAACTGCATCGGCGAGATGGTCGAAATGTTGGGGTGGGTGAAAGTGTGATTGCCGATTTCGTGGCCTTCGTCAAGCATGCGGCGCAGCAGCTCCGGATGCATCTGACCATTCACGCCCATGATGAAAAAGGCTGCCGGCACTCCCGCCAGGCGCAAGGCATCCAGCACCTGCGGGGTGTACTGAAGATCGGGACCATCGTCAAAGGTCAACACGACCTTGCGCTCCGCGCCGCCGTGACGGGTGATGACGTAGGGTGACGGGAAAGCCGTGAACCGCTCGGAACTGATCAGCCCGCGCTTGGGGTCGAATTCGATGATCCGACTGCCGGTCTGTGGTTTTGCCGTGACTTCAAGGATCTCGCCCTTGCCTTCATAGTCCACGCCGTAGGCAAAGCGGATGTTGCCGAGCTCTGCGGCGCGCACCGCATCGAGGGGGGTATCCTTGCCGAAGATCTGCCACAGCGCCGGATCCTCGCTGCCCAGCCGCCACAGGGCGACGCCGCGCGGCTGCAGGCTACGGATTGCCAGCAACTGGTTGAAGGCGGTCACGGCGTCGAGCATCCACACGTGGTGAATGCGATCGTTGTCGTCGGCATAGGCGAAAGTTGGATTCAGGGAAGCCGGATCCAGTCTGATTCTGCCTTCCGACTCCTTGGCCACCAGCACCGCCTCCTCGAAGGTTCGCTCCTCGGCGGGCTGGCCTGGTTGCCAGTCATAGGCGTAATTGCCGATGGCCACGATCATCTTCTCGGCGGGTATGTCGCGCTGCCGTTGCCGCAGCACACTGGCGAACCACGGCAAACTGGCGATCGGACCGGGCGCGCCGGTCGCCCAGTGTTCGTCGTAGGCCATCAGAATCAGGTAATCGGCGCTACGCACCAGGCGACGGTAATCAAACGCCGGGTCACTGGCCGGGACATTGACCGAGACCAGCAGGTTTTTCGGGTGCATGGCGGCGTACAGTTCCGCCATGAAACGCTGGAAATCGGGCTGGGCCTTGGTCGACACGTTTTCGAAGTCGATGCTGATGCCGGCAAATCGGTTACGTTCCACATAGGCGACCAATTGTTCGATGGTGCGCGCCCGCGCTGCCGGCCTGGCCAACATGCGTGCCAGCTTGGCACCCTCCCAATCGTGCCCGTTCCAGTTGTTGACCAGGGGCACGATCGACACCTCGGGGCGACGGGCGCGGACGTATTCGGTCACCTGCGCGGTTCGCGTCGGATCGTTCTCCCGCAGCGATCCATCCTCGGCTGCCAGATGCAGCCATTCGGCGATCACCATGTCCAGACTGCCCAGGTTTTCCTTGAGAGAACTCATGCTCGAGTCGTCCCAGTTGACAAAGAACCCGATCGCCAGAGCCTGACGACGGGCAACCGGGCCCGCCTTGCGCGACTGCAACAATTGTTTCAGTTCGCGCGCACGCTCGCTCGCCAACCTGTTCTGGACATTACGCAGGGCGCGCTCGCGGCGGGTCAGTGGACGCTCGGGAGCCAGCGCAGGCACCGCCGGCAAGGCATGTGCGCCTTGCGGCAGAAAGCTGACCCCCGACAGATTCAGCGCCGGGAGCACCGGACTGACGAGGATGCTCAGTACCAGCGCGCCCAGCAATAATGACAGGGTCAGGCCGATCAGCGTCATTCCCAGCCGCAGGCGCGGCCAGCGCTTGCTGGCCGGATCGAAGAAGACCGGCTTGGCGGCGCGCAGGCTTACCGCCCGGCTGGGCGGGCAATCGTCAGGACGCTGCGGCGACATGATGAGTTCCTGGCCTGCGGACGGCCAGCGTTCGCCGCTGAGGGTTGGCAGACGCTCGGCCGAGGTGCGCGGTCGGATTCGGCTGTCCGGCTTGCGGCGCCCGGCTGCGGACTACGGTCAGGGACCACGGCGGCAATCGCAGATGCAGCGGCGCCTGATGGCCAGTCAGCAGGCGGTGTCGTGGCGGGTAACTGCGCTGCGGGCGCCCGAACGCCCCATTGGCCCGCCACCGATACTGGATGGCCGAGAACTGGTACAGATCCGCCGGGCCCTGCAGCGGGGTGAACGCGTTCGCCTCGGGACCGGCGAAGTGCAGCGCAACGGTCCTTTGCCGCTGCGGATCCTTGTTGACCAGCAGTACCGACCACAAGCCATCGGGACGCCGCAGCGCATAGGCGTTCACCGGCGAAACGCCGCCCGCCGCTTCATCATCGACCCGGGTGCGATAGACAGCGTGGGCTTGCGTCGGGCTTCCCGCCCATTGACGCGCCAGCAACCTGGCGCCGTGATAGGTGGCGGTACGGGCCAGAATCTTTCGCCGCTGGTCGGACAGGAACAGGGTGTTCGTACCCCAGGTGTCGCAATCCGGCCCCTTGTCCAGGGGGCCGGGTTCATAGCCGTACAGATAGGCGACGGCACCGCCCTCGGTGAGGAATGTCCCAACGACATCAGCGTTGAACAGCGCGCCGGGCAGATCAACTTCGGTCTGCGTCGAGAAGGCCGAGTAACCGTACTCGGTCATCAATAGCGGCGTGCCGCGAGGCAGACCCTGTTGGTAAAGCTCCGCCATCGCCTCCGTCAGCAATCCCGGCGCTTGTCGCAACTGTTCCGCGGGCGGCGTACACACCTCGTCGAAGGGATACCATTCGAAGGACAGGAAACCGAGGTCGGCGGCGCGCCCGCGCCCGCGCAGGTAATCGAGCAGGCGGGCCAGCCACGGTCGGTCGGGAGCGACCGAGGTCCCGGACCAGGCCATCATCGGTGCATCCCACAAGGACTGGAAAGACGGTCCCCCGAGGATTACTTCCGGATCGACCGCGCGCAAGGCATCGGTCACCTGCAGGTAGAGGGCGCCATAGTCTTCCGGAGCCACGTACTGGCCATCCGGTTCCTCGCCCAGTTCAACACCGCTAATCGGATAAGCGCGTCGCCGCAGGTAGCGCAGGAATGCAGCGGCGTTGTCCGGGGTGTCATACAGCACGCCGACCGGAACCAGCATCGGCAGACCGTGGCCAAGCCCACTGGTGAACACGCGGTCGATGCCGGCCTGCTCCACCTCCGGGTCGAGATCCTCGGCGCGATGCCAGGGGTCGGTCGACGACACAAACATTCGGGTCTGGCCGTCGTGGCTGGCGGCGTGTCGTATGGCATCGTGCAACCGGTCGTTCGCGTCGAGCGCCCCAACATACACCTCGCGCACCGCGTAACCCAGTGCGTCGCGCGCATCGTTCGCACCAGGCGCTGGGCTGCCGGACGAGACTTCCAGCAGAACACGCAGGTAACGCACCGCCACCGTGTGCCGGGCCAATCGCAGATTTTCATCGCCACCACTGCCCTGTCTGACCTCTCCTTCGGGGAAAGTCTGCCAGTGCCCGCTCGGATACTCGTCCGGGAGGGCCGCGTCTTCGCCATCCCAATACTGCACCTGATAGCGCACGGCATACGGCATTCCCCAGGCGATGCGCATCGCGTCCACCGGCGTCTTCTTTCCGAGATCGACGATCAGCCATTGTGGATGGCGGCTGTTGTCCTCACCAGTGAAACCGCGGTCCAGATAGGGATTGCTCTTCCAGAAGGTGTCGAGATCGCCGTCGGCCAGTCGCGAGTAACCGTTGTCTTCGGCCTGGTCGACGGTGTTTCCGCGGCGCGGCAAACGGTAGCCAAACGACGCCAGAATCGGCGCGCCGGGTTGGTCGTCGGAAGTCCAGTAGCCTTGCGCGTGCTCGCTGTCGCTCCAGCGGCCGCGTGGATTCCAGTGCCAGGCCTCGACGCCCAACTCGGTACGCAGACGATAGCTGAGTGGACGCAGGCCTACCGAGCGCATGGCACGCAGGTTCCTCGGTCGGTAGATGGCTGCCGCATCACCGCGCGAGTGCCCATCGACCCCGGCACCAAGCGCAACCGCGGGCACAAAGGTGTTGCTCGGTCCATTGGTCAGGTCAATGGTCACCCTGGCCGGCGCTTCCGCTCCGAAACTGGATAGCGGACTGGCCAGGGTCAAGGCGATGATCAATGCAGCAATTCGACGGGAGGAGAAATCATGCATGCTTGCATACCCGCTGAGACGACCGTCGCCTGTCCCTCCAGCCGTTCTCCGCCTGGACGGAGCCGCATTATACTCACGCCAATGGGGTGACGTGCGCCTCGCCACCCGTTGCCGGGAAATAGCAGATCCTGCGCCAACATCCCTTCAGCAGGGTGATGAAAAAGGCCGACAGGGGTAGGCTGGCTTTCTCGAACCTCACCCGCCCACCGCCGATGGCTTCCAGCAAGGCCAGGCCACGACTGCGAACGAGGTAACTATCGCCCGCAGCCAGGAAGATGTCACCGGCCTCACCGGCGATGGTCAGCCACACCACACCCGATGTGCAGCGAATTCGCACCCCCCGGGCGGACAGCAAGCGAATGGGTGCGTCGGCGGCGAGGCAAAGCTCACTGTTGAAGAGGTCGAGGTCCATGGCGGTTTCTCCTTGTGTTGACGTCTAGGAGTGTAGGATAGTTGGCCTCAAGGGTACAGTTACAATATAATCCAATTGTAACCGGTACAATTTTGAATTTGGCGAATTGTACTGGCCATTGCGCGTCGCAACTGTACTGGTGAGACTGATGGAAAATGAACTCTTGCGTTACGAACGGCTGGCCGAGGATCTGGGCGGCATCATCGTGGCCGGCAACCTGCGGCCCGGCGAGCGTTTACCTTCGGTGCGGCGCCTGTCGCGCGAGCGGCGACTCTCCGTGTCGACCGTGCTGCAGGCCTTGCGCCGGCTCGAAGACCGAGGCCTCGTCGAGGCGCGGCCGCAGTCGGGGTACTTCGTGCGCCATACGCTAGCACGCAGATCACAACCGAACGCCAGGTCAACCCCGGAAGCACCGGTACCGGTCGATGTCAGCCAGCGGCTGATGCGGGTATTGCAGACCAGCATGCAACCCGGGGTCACCCCGCTGGCGGCCGCCCTGCCCGCGTGCTCCCTGTTGCCACTGGCTGCCCTGCAGCGACTCTACGGCGGCGTCGCACGCCGACATCCCCACCTGCTCGAAGGCGGCAGCCATGTCAACATGGATGCGCCGGCGCTGGTCCGTCAGTTGGTGCTACGGTCGGTGGGATGGGCCGGACCCCTGGCGGCGAGCGAGTTCGTGATCACCAATTCCTGTACCGAAGCCCTGGGACTCTGCCTGCGGGCGGTGACGCAGCCGGGAGACACGGTTGCGGTCGAATCACCGGCCTATTACCTGATGCTGCAGTTGCTCGAAACGCTCGGGCTGAAGGCGCTCGAAATTCCCACCGACCCGCACAGTGGCCTGTCGATCGAGGCCCTTGATCTGGCCACTCGCCAAGGCAAGGTTGCTGCTTGTCTGCTGGTGCCCAACGCCAGCAATCCATTGGGCAGCATCATGCCGGACGAGCACAAGCGCCGCCTCGCCAGGCTGTCTGCAGAACGCGACCTGGCCGTCATCGAGGATGACATCTATGGCGATCTCCACTTCTGCAACGAGCGTCCACGGCCGATCAAGGCGTTCGACACGACCGGCAATGTGATGCTCTGCTCGTCGTTTTCCAAGTGCCTGTCACCGGCGCTACGCATCGGCTTCGTGGCTGCCGGCCGCTACCGGGCACGCATCGCCTTGCAGAAGACCATTACCAGCGGCGCCACCAATCCGGTCACGCAACAGGTCCTGGCGGAGTACCTGGAATCAGGCGCCTACGAGCGCCACATGCGCGGTCTGCGACGGACCTACGAGCGGCAGGTCGAGGCCATGCGGGCGTCGGTGGCCAGGCACCTCCCGGCCGCCACACGCCTTACCGCCCCGCAGGGTGGCTTCGTCCTGTGGGTCGAGCTGCCCGAAGAGGTGGACACGACCGCGCTGCACGACCGCGCGATCGCGGCCGGCGTCGGCTACGTCCCGGGCGAGCTCTTTTCGGCCAGCGGCATGTATCGCAATTGTCTGCGACTCAACTGCGGCAACCCGCACACCCCCGAGATCGAGGATGCCGTGCGTCGCCTCGGCGCGCTGGTCGCGTCGTGACTTCGGGGCGAGCGCCTGCGGTGACAGCACTCGCCGCGGTGTCGACTGGCGGTCATTCGTCGATCGGCACGGCCTTGAACGCTTCGCTCGCCTCAAGCCTATCGGCCAGGCGCTCCAGCGCAGGATAGTCACCGGCCGGCCATTCGTGCGGCACGACGTGGCGGATGAAACCGATGCCGGTGACGGTGCTGACATCGGCCTGCGTCAGGTGCCCAGCAAACAGGAAATCGCCCTCCAGCCGCTCCTCAAGCATGCTCAGTGCCTGACGCATCTGGCCACGCAGACGACCGCTCCAGTCCGACCACTGCAACTCGCCCGGGCGTTTGCGTTCGTACTCGATGGCCACGGCTTTTTCGGTCGCCACCATGGCCAGGGCCACCAGTTGCTGGACGTGCCGCCGCTCCTTCCCGCTACGCGGGGTAAGCGGAACGATACCCCGCTGGTCGGCAAGTTCGTCAAGGTAATCAATGATATATGCACTCTCGTAGAGCTTCTCGCCGCTGGGGAGGGTGAGCATCGGCACCTTGAATAGCGGATTGATCGGGCGCATGGCGTCCATGTGCCGAAATACCGACAGCGAAAGGTGCTCGAAGGGAATCGCGTAGTATTGCATGGTGACCGCCACCCGCCGCACAAATGGCGAATCGTAGAGTCCCAGCAGTTGATGCAGCGTATCGTCGATCGTGTTCGGCATGGTTTTTCCTCCAGTGATCAAGTGCTTGAAGCCAACTGACTCGTTCGCCCTAGCCAGCGGGCATGGCAGTCGCCGCGCCGAGTGCGAACTTCGGCCATCGCCATTGCCGCGCACAGCTCGTCGCCGGCGGCGCCAGGCGGATTCTCGCCGGCCGATCGGCAAGCGCTCCAGTCTGTGGCCAGGATTCGACGACCACCCTGCCCGCGCCGGAGATGACATGACGATCGCCCGCGAGCAGCCAGACGTCTTGGCCTCCGCTCTCTTCGGTAAGCCACACGCGCGCATTCACCGAAGTCAATGTCCAACCGGCAAGGCGGTCCAGGGAGTGGGCCTCGGCAGGCCCCACTTCGAACTCGATAGAGGGTAACACGACGACCATGAGATTCTCCTTTCCTGCGGTTTGGCCTGTTCGGTCTTGAACAGAGGCGTCCCATTTTCATGTTCTGCCGCCACCAGTACAATCGAATTGTTCTAACGCAACCGGTGAGGAAAATTGGCCGATACCCACAGGACGCCGCCGCTCGGCAGTCTGCGCGTCTTTGTTGCCGCTGCGCAGACGGGCAGCGTCACCGCCGCCGCCGCACAACTGCACCTGACGCACGGTGCCGTGAGCCATCAACTGCGAGGCCTGCAGGACTATCTCGGAGTGGCCTTGTTCGAGCGTAACGGCCGTGGTCTGAAGCTGACGGTGCAGGGTACTGCTTATGCAGCGCAGGTGGCGCGCGCACTCGCGGACATCGGTAACGCTACCGAGAAACTGATCGCCTCCCGCGACTATCGGCGACTGCGCGTCAGTTGCATGCCGTCATTTGCCGCCCGCTGGTTACTGCCCCGCCTGGGAGCCTTCGTCACCAACCAGCATGACCTCGACGTCGAAGTGCAATCGAGCGCCCTGCAGGCCGACATCAAGGGCGGCGAAGCGGATATCGCGCTGCGCTTCGGATACGGACACTACCCTGGCCTGAGCTGCCGTCTGTTGATGAAGGACTGGTACTATCCCGTGTGTTCACCCGAGTTCATGAACAGCCACCCGCTTTCCAGCCCGCAGCAGTTGATCGGATTGGTACTGCTGCGATCGAACGACGAACTCTGGCAGCCCTGGTTCAATGCGGCCGGCGTGGACATCGAGGAACCGCAGCGAGGTACCGTCTTTGACGACTCGAGCCTGATGCTGATGGCTGCCGCGTCCGGTCAGGGCGTTGCGCTGGCCAGGCACACGCTGGCCGTCGACGACCTGGCAAGAGGTCGTCTGATACGTCCCTTTGCGATGGCCCTGGAATCGCCATTGTCCTACTATTTCGTTTGTCGTCTGGCCGACGAGCAGCAGGCAGCAGTTGCTGCCTTTCGCGAATGGCTGTTCCGGGAAGCGGCGACGTATCACCCACCGGAAGGCAGACTCGCGAGTTCTCCAAGCAACTAGCACACAGGTCACGACGCCGCAGTTCTCCACGTCCTGACTGCACCGAGCTTCTTGCCGAGCTGCAGGCACCCTCTGTGGACAACCCCTGGCCTAGCGAGTACGTTCGAACAGGGCGACGTGCAAGGTGTGCAGCAAAGGGATGCGGGCGAAATCCCTGACCAGCGCAAATCCCTGGCTCTGGAAGTAACTCTCCACTTCGGCCAGAGGCGTCGCGTATTTCTCCGATGCCCTGCCGCCCATGCCCGCCCGGAGGCGACGCTTCACCGACGTGACCGAGAACGGGCTGAAATAGGAGAGGGCAACGTACCTTGCCGAGACCCTGCACAGTTCGGAAACGGCCTTGCGGCGAATTTTCGGGTTCGGAAAATGATGGAAGAGGCGGAAACAGATGATCGTGTCAAACTGACCATTGCTGTAGCTCAAAGCTTCGATGTCCTGCTTGTCCACCTCCCCAGGGTGCCCGCTTTCCTGCAGGAAAGCGCGCGTGATCTCCAGCATGGAATCGGAGTAATCGGCGGCAGTCACCTGATAACCTTGTTCGGCCAGGTGAAGGCTCACCCGTCCCGCGCCACAGGGCAGGTCGAGGACCTTGTGACTGCTCGGGACGAGCTTGAAGACCCGGTTGATCAGGGCCATTTCAGCCGCCTGCTGTCTGCGCGGGCGATCCTTGTACGCCCGCGCTGTCGTGGCGTCGTATTTTGTCCTGCCGCGGTAGTCGACACTGCCTTGCATCCAGCTTCCTCGCTGATCATGGAGCCCGAAAGGGATCGGGAGATATCCTTGTTGCCTTGACGTATTGTGAGTTCGCGTGCTGAAGCGAACCTTAAACCGTGCCCGATGCTGCCGGCGGCAACCCACGCGCAACAGCAAGCCTGTCTTCCGGAAACCGGCAACGCCTGGGTCGTGGAAGACGCTGAAGAACGTGAAGAACGCATTCTGTCGTCCAACTCGCAGCTTGGCAACAGGCCAACCGTGACGACCGGTCATCAGACGCTGAACTGCAGCGCTGCCAGGCGCGCGTATAGCCCGCCACGCTCGATCAGTTGCGCGTGCGTCCCGGCATCGACCAGACGTCCGTGGTCGAGCACGATGATCCGGTCAGCGCGTTGCACGGTCGCCAGACGATGGGCGATGACGATCGTCGTACGCCCGGCCATCGCGGCCTCCAATGCGGCCTGCACGACGCGCTCGCTCTCCGCGTCGAGACTGCTGGTCGCTTCGTCGAGCAACAACAGCGGCGCATTCTTCAGCATCGCGCGCGCAATGGCAATGCGTTGGCGCTGGCCGCCTGAGAGCCGAGTGCCGCGCTCGCCGACGAACGTGGCGTAGCCCTCGGGCAGTCGCTGCACGAATTCATCTACAAAAGCCGCGCATGCGGCAAGATGCATTTCCGCTTCCGAGGCTGCTGGTCTGCCGTAGCGGATATTGTCGGCAATGCTGCCCGAGAAGATCACCGCCTCCTGCGCCACGACGGCGATGCGCGCCCGCAGATCCGCGAGGCGCGCGCCACGCAGATCGATGCCGTCAATCCGGATGCTGCCTGCGCCGACATCGTAGAAGCGCTGCAGCAACTGGAACACCGTTGTCTTGCCGGCACCCGAGGGTCCGACGAGAGCCACGGTCTGGCCGGCCTCGATGGTGACATCGAGGCCCTGCAACACCGGCTGCGTCGGGCGCGACGGATAGGCAAAGCCGACGCCGTCGAAGACCACCTGCAGTCCTGCCGCAGGCGCGTTCAACGCCGCCGCCAGCGGCGGGTCCTCGACCGGCGACCGCGCGGCGAGTAACTCCATCAATCTCTCGGTTGCGCCCGCGGCGCGCAATAGGTCGCCCCAGACCTCTGCCAACACGGCCACGCTGCCGGCGACGACCATCACATAAAGCGCCGTCTGGCTCAATTGGCCGGCGCTGATCTCGCCGGCGAGTACCGCCTGCACCCCGCCATACATGCCGTAGAGCAGGGAGCCGAAAACGCCGATGATGACGAAGGCGGTGAGTGCCGAACGCGTGCCGCTGCGTCGGATCGAGGTGATGAAGGCCTGCTCGTTGGCCTCCGAAAAGCGCGCCACCTCGGCGTTTTCCTGGGTATAGCTCTGGACCACGGGAATGGCGTTGAGGATTTCAGCGGCCAGGCCGCTGGTGTCGGCAATGCGGTCCTGGCTGGCGCGCGACAGCTTGCGTACGCGACGACCGATCAGCACCGCCGGCAGCACGACCAGAACAATGATGCCGGCCACGGTCAGCATCAGCCGCGGGGTGGTCGTGACCAGCATGATCATCCCGCCGAGCAGCAGCACCAGGTTGCGCAGGCCCATACTGACACTGGAACCCAGCGCATGCTGGATCACCGTGGTGTCGGTGGTCAGCCGGGACAGGACTTCGCCGGTCTTCAAGGTTTCGAAGAACTGCGGACTCTGCCGCAACACATGCGCGTAGACGGCCTGGCGAAGGTCGGTGGTCACCCTCTCGCCAATCCAGCTCACCATGTAGAAGCGTGCCGCGGTCGCCAGGCCAAGCATCACGGCGACGCCGAACAGGCGCAGGAACTGTCCACGTATCGCGCTCAAGCGCTCGCCCAGGTCGCTGCCGACTGGCACCGCAAGGCCGCCATCGACCAGCAGCTTGACGGCATAGGGCAATGCCAGCGTCGCCCCGGCGGCCAGCAGCAGGAACAGCAGGGCCAGGGCGACCGCCTGGCGGTAGCGTGCCACGTAAGGCAACAGGGCGCGCAATGGCTGCAGCCTGGGCGGCTTGCCGGTCGGCAACCCGGGCCGGACCTCCGGCATCGCCGCGGCCGAAGCCGTGGCCGAATCCTGCTTCAGGTGAGCATGCCCCGCACCACTCCCCAGGCGCCACCCAGCGCGAGGGCGCTGAATGCGAGCATCGACAACACGAAGCCGCGGCCGCGCGTTGCCGGGTCGCGCGCATAGGCGAGTGCGTACCAGACCCGTCCAGCCAGCCACACGCCACCCAGGATCGTCGCCCAGAAGGCCGACAGATGCAGGGCAAAGACCCATAGCACGGGCAGGAAAGCGACCGTGTTTTCAAGGGTGTTCATTTGTATCCGATAGGCAATTTCGAACTGCGGGTGGCCACTGGTCGCCGGGGCCTTGATGCCGAAGCGCAGGCGACAGCGGCCGACGTAGGCTGCACAGAGAAACAGCAACAGCGAACTGGCGAGGGTGAGCAGCGCGGGCCCCGGGTAGGTATTCATGGCGTCGATCCGTAAGAGAGTTCAGCTGTCAGAGACAGAACGAGGAAGGTGAAATTCAACCAGGGTCGCACCGCGCAAGGAAAAACCGGTCCGCCAACCAGGCATTGGGCCACACGGGCCCACAGCGGTCAGCCCGGCCCCTTTAGCACACGGTTGCCGAGCAGGAAGTTGCCGATCCGCTGCAGCCGTCGCTGCGCCGCTTCGCCGTCGAGCCCCGCGGTCAGCGGACCGGCTGCTGCCGCCAACTCGGCTGCCCGCTCAGGCGTCAGCGCCGCGACGCGCTGGCTGAACTCGATGACGGCAACCTGCTCGTCGCGCGTCAAGGCAAACGGTGGTGCTTCGCCTCCGACATCGCCCTCCCCGGCCGGCAGACGCCTCACGCCGGCGACATGCACGACCACCGTTCCGGCGGCCAGGTCGCCGATGCGTTTGCCCTGCGCATTCATCAGGCTGCTGACGAAACCCGCGGCGTACAGCAAGGGCAGGAAATCGATGCCGCGCAGCGTGTTGCGGATGAACGCCGCGCTCCAGCCAATCGGTCGCCCATCGTCATGGACTACAGCGAGACCACAGGATCGTTTGCCCGGCGTCTGCCCCTGGCCATACACCTCGAACACGATGGGATAGAACCATTCCAGCAGGAAAGCACCAAGCAGCAACAGGCCGAAACCAAAATCGCCGAGCATCGACGCGCTGATCGCCAGCAACAACCAGATCATCAGGCGCACCAGGAAGTCGAGAAACCAGGCACGGGCCCGTGCCACGGGCCCCGCCACCCGCAGGTCGATGGCGCAGCCCTCGGGTGTCGCGATGTGGTAAATGGTGTCCAGGCGGTCGCCGGCAATCATGATTCGAAAAAGACGTCCCGGTAGAACGCGTACAGTGAAGCGTAGACCACCGGCACCAGCACCAGCCAGCCGAGGAACAGCGGCAGGCTGGCGACGACCGCGGCCAGCATTACCAGCAGCCCATACACCAGGAACGGCGCAAAATTCTGCAGAACAACGACGAAACTGGTCTTCAGTGCCTGGAACGCCGAGATGTCGTGGAAGACCACCAGTGGCGGTGCAAGCCAGACCGCCATGCCCAGCGGTACAAAGAGCACGACCATTGCCAGGACGGCCACGATCATGGTCCCTGAGGCGGGATCGCCGGCGTGCGCGTTACCGGCGGCACCCACTGCAACGACGATGCCGAACACCGCCGCCACCGCCAGGATCGCCAGCAGGTAGAGCAGCCCGACCATCAACAGCGCACCGGTCTTGTACGAGAAGCCGGCAAAAAGGTGCCTGAATCGTAGCCCCTCGCCATCCTCGATAGCCCGACAGCCGATCACCAGGCCACCGACGAAGACCGGGCCGAGCAGGTTCACCGAGAGGTTGATGACTGGAATCATGCCCACGATCACCATCACCACCAGCAAGGTGAGGGTCATGCCTATCCAGGTACCGGGTGCGCTGCGAAACATCTCCCAGCCACGCAGCAGCCACTGGTAACCGTTGCCGGTCGGCACGCATCTCCCTTGGGGAATGAAGGTGCCGATGGTCGTTTCGTTATAGTCCAGCACCCGCGCCACCGGCGCCCTGAACGGATTGGTGTCGCTGCTCATTGCTGCCCCCCTCTGCAGTTGAAGTCGCCGAAACGTGCCTCAGCGCGTGCACCTCTGCGGCACCGCCGTCGTCACGCTGCATACTATAGCGCGCCTGCCCGCTTTCTGGCCCAGTAGTGGTTGATCAGCGCCACCGGTAGTTCGCGTGCGCCGACATCAAGGACGTGCACCCCGCCATGGCGCAGCAGCGCGATTTGCCGCCGCCGTGCCTGCAGGTACTCGAGTCCAGCGGCACGCGTCAGCGCTGCATCGAAGTCAGCGACGGGGGTGGCGAGCAACTCGTCGAGCACCGGTTCGCGCAAGCTGGCGACGCTGACCGCGTGGCGCCGCCGCAACTGCCGGACGGCCGGCAATAGCGTGTCGTCGTCCTCGTCGCGCAGATTGGTGACCAGGACCACCAGGGCGCGTTTGCGCAACTGGCCATCGATGCGCTCCGCGGCCAGCAGGTAATCAGGCGCCTGCAGCGAGGGCTCCAGATCGTAGACGGCGTTCATCAGTGCCTGCGTTGTCGCCACCGACTTGCGCGGCACCAGTAGCCGTGTCTGGGGATGCCCGAAAGTCGCCAGTCCCACCGCATCACCCTGACGCAACGCCACATAGGCGAGCAGCAGCAGGGCGTTCAGGGTGTGGTCGAAATGCGAGAGGTCGCCGTCCCGAGCGCGCATGCGGGAGCTGCAATCGAGCAGGAACACGATCTGCTGGTCGCGTTCGTCCTGGTATTCCCGCGAGATCAGGCGGCCGACGCGCGCACTGGCTTGCCAGTCGATCTGCCGCGGAGAGTCTTCCTGACGATAGTCGCGCAACTGCTGGAATTCCATTCCCGCACCTCGCCGGCGGCGTTGCAGGATGCCGATCTGCGACAGGCGGTTGTCGGTTGCCAGCAGGGTGTAATGCGCAATGCGTGCGAAGTTGGGGAAAACGCGGACCACATCGCGAGTGGCGACAGTCTCCTCTACCAGCCACAGTCGCAACGGCGACGCGCAGCGCAGGGTGATGGCGGCGAAGACCTGCCGTCCGCGCTCGCTTACCGAGATCCGGTAGCTGACGCGCAACCAGCGTCCGGACGCGATCGTGAATTGCAGCGGCAAACCTTCGCTGCGGAACGCAACCGGGTGCGCGTCGTGCAGCCAGCCCGTCGCCGCGCCTGCTTCCAGGCTCAGGCGCAGGTTGACGGTCTGCCAGGTACCCACTGGCAGGGCATGCGGCACTTCACGCTGCACGGCGATGCGCCCGCGGCGGCGGCGTCCGGCGAAAGCGTCGCCGGCGGCCAGGGCGAGCAGTGTAGCGGCGGCAGCCTGCCAGAGCATCAGCAGGCCCGGTACGACGGCCACCGCCAGACCCAGCAGCAGCCATAACCCGGCAACGATCAGCAACCTGCGGTCGGGCAGCAACATGGGCGGTGGTGAAAGTCCCTATATCCGCGGTGCCGGCACACGCTCGAGCAGCGCGCGCAGCAGATCGTCGGCACCGAGTCCTTCGATCTCGGCTTCGGCGGCCGGGGTGACGCGATGGCGCAAAGCCGGCAGGGCGATGGCCTTGATATCGTCAGGAGTGACGAAACCACGGCCGGCGATCAATGCGCGCGCGCGCGCTGCACGCACCAGAGCGATCGCGCCGCGCGGGCCCGCGCCGCTGGACAGACCCGGGGTGTCGCGACTGGCACGAACAATGGCCACGGCATAAGCAGTGACCCGCTCGTCGAGCGTCACGTACGCCGCCGACTGTTGCAGACCGACCACGGTTTCCGGCTGGATCAGCGTGGCCACCGCCTCGACATCGAGATCGGCGCCCGTCTTGGCCTGCGTCACCTGTCGGGTCAGGGCGATTTCCTCGGCCTCGCTGGGGTAATCGATACGAATCTTCAGCAGAAACCGGTCGAGCTGGGCTTCCGGCAACGGATAGGTACCTTCCTGCTCGATCGGATTCTGGGTGGCCAGCACCATGAAAGGGCGGGCCAAGGCGGAGGCCGTGCCGTCCAGCGTCACCTGCTTCTCCTGCATCGCTTCGAGCAACGCCGACTGGGTCTTGGCGGGCGCCCGGTTGATCTCGTCGGCAAGCAACAGATGCGTGAACACCGGCCCCCGGCGGGTGACGAAACGCGCTGTCGCGGCGTCGAACAAGGTGTGGCCGACGACATCGGAAGGCATCAGGTCGGGGGTAAACTGGATACGGCGGGTTTCGCCGCCGAAGGTACGCGCGAGCGCCTTCACCAGCAATGTCTTGCCGAGGCCGGGAACGCCCTCGATCAACACGTGCGCGTCGGCGAGTAGAGCGATCAGCAACTCGTCGACCACCGCCTGCTGGCCGATCACGGCCTTGGCCATCTCGGCCCGCAGCGCGGCGAGAAGCTGGCGCGCCTGTTGCAGTTTCTCTTCCGGAAGAACCGGGTCGGGTGCGTTCATGGTGAGCATCTCAAAGGTGTCGTTCCAACTCCTGCAGCGTACGCATGGCGTCCGTAAACGCGTTCGCGGTCGCAACACGGCCTGCGAGGGCGGCGGCGATACGCCCGACCGGTTGGCTGGACAAGACCGCCAACGCCGCCGCCCAGGTCTCGGCAGGCTGGGCGGCGATCGCCGGCTGGCGTTGGCCGAGACGGTTGCGAAAATGCTCCCGCGCGGGTTCCAGCAGCACCGCCAGGGCGCCCGAACGCCATTGATGGCGTGCGACTGCGGCCAGGTGTTCGCGTAATTCGCGGCGCGCAGGCGGTGCCTCCGCCTGCGCACCGCCGAAGCGAGGCACGATGCGCCACAGCCACAGAACGACCAGGGTTGCGGTGGCGACGCACGCGGCCCAGGCATGCTGCCAGATCCATTCGCCGAGGCGGGGCATCTGCAGACGTGACAAGAGCAGTACCTCAGGCTGCGGTGTTCCGGAATAACGGCCAAGCAGGGTCCAGTACAACTCCGCGTGCTCCCTCTCGCCGATACGCCGGTTGCTCAACTGCTCGTCGAGGTCGCTGGCCAGCGTCAAATGCCCACGCCCGATGTCGAAATGCAGGATCTGCTGGCCGAAACCAGGCTGACCGGCCGACCACACAGGCTGGCGCCCGTCCGCCTGAAGCAGGTGCCCACTGGCGTCGATCGTCGGCGAACGCGCGGCACCGGGCAGCGTCACCTGCAGCACCGGCGACCACTGCGCAGCAGTCGCCGGTGACGGTTCCAGACGCCTCACCCCAAGAGTGTCGAGCAGCGGATCGTCCACGCCGGGGAGTTCAGCCACAGCGATCAGGTACCCGCCGTCCTCGATCCAGGCCAGCAGTCGACGCAGGCGCTCGGCTGACCACACATGCGGGCGCTGACGGTCGAGGAGCAGTGTCGCACCTGCCGGCAGACGGTCGAGGATGCGAGCATCCGACTGCCGCGTCAAGCGACCACCCATGCGCACGGTAAAGCGCTCGGCAGCCAGCCAGGGATTGCGCCTGGCCTCGGCCTGCGGGGCCTCCCGGCGGTGCACCGGCACCCGTTCGAGGTTCATCATCAGCCAGCTCGCGAGCAGCAGCGCAACGACTCCGCCGACGGAAACCCGGACGACACGGCGAGTCATGGTCGTACCACCCGTGCTGCGAAATGCCTTCCCCATGTCGCGACCAGTGCCTCGACCTGTTTGACCGACACTGGCACATGAGCGTACGCCGCCTGACACCAGGCGTCGATGACCTCGACGAAGCACTTCTCCGCCGCTTCTGGAAGGCGCCCGGCGACTCGACGCCGGCAGTCGTTTTCGCTGTCACCGGCAGCGAACTCGATCTGGCAATCATCGATCAACGCCACCAGCGCTCCCCGGTAAAGCAGGCTCAGCGCCTCGATGGTTGCGCCCCTGGCGAGTGCCGCATGCGCCGCCGCGGCGATGTCGGCCGGCAAGGAGGCTGGCCGCAGATCGAGGCCGCAGAGAAACTCCGGCGCGACGCGCGCCCGCTCGCTACCCAGGTTTTCGCGGTAACGCACGACCAGCAAGATGACCATCGCCAGGGCAAGACCGGCGACGATCCAGAGCAAGGCCCGCAGCACCTCGGCCAGGAACTCAATTGCCCGAACCAGCGCCTTGAGCCAGTCGCGCTCGGGGTGATCATCTGCCGCCGGTTGCTCGCGCCAGCGCCAGCGCCAGTCCTCCGTGACCTGGCCAAAAACCGGATCGGCAAGTACCGCGTCGATGGCTTCCCTGGCCGCCCGGTGCGCCAGGTCGCTCTGCTCCGACGCGGACGGCACGTGCGTCGGCTGCGCAGACTCCTGCGCGCGCAGGGGCGCAGGCAGCGACAGCGCCAACCCGAGAGCCAGCGGCAACAGCGCCAGCAGCGGAACGGCACCGACCGTCGTCGAACGGCGCTCGGCGAGACGGCGGAAGGCCAGCTCGATGTCCCAGGCTTCGAGTTCGCTGCGGCGGTTCAGGTAGAGAGAGAACCCCGAAGCCACATAGAGCGGCTCGACGACGGTTTCGGCGACCATGAACATCAAGATGCCGAAGAGATGTCGCATACCTGAGGGCTCATCGCCGAACCACTCCCACAGCGACAGGTCCAGACCCTCCCCTGGCACCAGGGCCGGCAGCGTGATCAGCATCGACACCAGCAGAATCGACGACATGTTGGCGCAGAAGACGGTCAGCCATACGGCATGATCGCGGCAACGCCGGCCCAGCAGCCGGAAACGCGCGCGCGCCTCGGCTGCACGCAGCTCCTCAAGCTGCCAAACCGGCAGCAACAGTGAGCGGGCCAGGCTGAAGCGGCGCAGACTCAGGCCCGAGAGCACGCCCGGCCCTCGCAACAGCCCCGGCAGCTCGCGCAGCAACTCGCGCACGCAGACCTGGTTGCCGAAAACGGATCGGCTGAAGACATGCAGCAGCACGCGGTCGAACACCGGTTTCATCCACCAGAGCACGAACATCGCGTATTCCGGCCACGGCCACAGAAGCAGCAGAATGACGATGCCGGCGGGCCAGTACGTAGCAAACCATGCCCGGTACACCCGTGGCGCCCAGGCATGCAGCATCGCGTGTCCGAGATCCAGCGCCTCCCAAGCGCTGCGCCGGCGCAGGTGAACGGCAATGTCCTCAAGCCGCACGGGATTGGCGTCCGCCCAGCAACAGATAGGTGCAGGTCAGCAGCCAGAAACCCATCCCGACAGCGATCTTGAACTCCAGCGAAACGCCGCGCAGCGGCGACCAGAATGCCTCGATGAAGGCCGCGAGAAAGGTCAAGGTGGCCGCGCCGTAGAGCAGCTGTACCGCGACGCGACCGTTCTCCTTCAACGCCGCCAGACGCGGCAGCCGTCCCGGCGCCAGCAGTGCCAGGCCCAGCTTCAACCCGGCCGCACCGGAGAGCACCGCGCCGGTCAGCTCGAAAGCGCTGTGACCGGCAACGAAACCCCAAAAAGTCGATACGAAACCGATCTGCGTCAAGTGGCCGGCGACCGCACCGATGTACAGGCCGTTGTAGAGCAGGTAGAAGACGGTACCCAGGCCAAAGGCGACGCCGCCGGCGAAGGCCTGGAAATCGATGCGCACGTTGTTGGCAATGTAGAAACCCCACATCGCCCACTCACTCGATGCTGCACGCGGCCTCCCCAGGTGTGGGGCTGAAGGCGAGTACATGTTCTCGATTTCGGTCACCGTCTCCGGCGACAACAGCAGGAAAGCGACGTCAGGCCAGGCTTGAATCGTCAGCAGCATCGCCAGCAGCGGCGCAGCGAAGAGCAGCAGGGCGGCGAGAACGATCCGCCACTCGCTGCGCACCAGGACCGGGAAGCCACCGGCAACGAAGCGCAGGATGGCGCCACCCTCCGGTTTGCCTGCACCGTAGATGCGCTGGTGTGCAGCCAGCACGCGCCGGTGCAGATCCTCGGCGAGCGCCGCCGAGTAGTTCCGGTCACGCACCAGCGCCAGGTCGTGACACAGTCGGCGGAAGCGGTGCGGCAGGCTGGCGGCGTCGATGGGATCGCCTGCCGCAGCACCGTCGACGACCCGCCGCCGCGGTGCCAGCCAGCGATCCCAGGCCTCCCATTCCGCCTGCCGGTGAGCGATGTATCGGCGTTCCTTCACGAGGCATTCCTGATGACGCCAAGCATGATGATGGATTCGCCGCCATTGGGCAAGAAAGCGAACCCTCCGGCCGCTTCGCTGAAAAGGACTCCCGGACCTTGTAGCAACCTTGTCGTCGACATACAAGCGCCCCAACGGCCCGTTCCGGTCATTCCCGTGTCAATGCCCGAACTCTGCCTGCATATCGCGTTCGCGTGCTCGCTCGAAGACAACCTGCAAAAGATCAAGCCCATGTCCCAGTGGCGTGCAAGGGAAACCGACCGCTGCCAACTGTCGGCAACCCTCGGTTCAAGGCTAGGCCGCACAAGGAAATAGAGCAATGAATTAATGCGACAACATGTCGCTTTCTTCGCCGGTAAGTCGACTTGGCCGGCACCCGCTTCTCGGCAGAGCAAGATACAATCGCGACGATATTCGTGCCGCCTGCTCGCTTGGGTACGCGCACCTTACCCAAGCGAGTTGCAAGCACCGGCCTTGCCGACATGCTCCTGACCGCTTGCGGAGATCCTGTTCCCTTGGAGAATACGCCATGCCGACCCTTTTGCACACGCTCCAGGCCGATATCACCACGCTTGCGGTGGACGCAATCGTCAACGCCGCCAACGCGTCACTGCTTGGCGGCGGCGGTGTCGACGGCGCCATCCACCGCGCGGCAGGACCAGCTCTGCAACAGGAGTGTCGCCTTCTTGGTGGCTGCCGGACCGGCGACGCCAAGCTGACCAGGGGCTACCGCCTGCCCGCCAGGTACATCATTCACACCGTCGGTCCGGTCTGGCACGGAGGCGCCGCCGGCGAAGCGGAACAGCTGGCCTCGTGCTATCGCCGCTCGATCGAGATCGCCGCCGCCAACGGCATCCGGACCCTTGCCTTCCCCAGTATCAGTACCGGCATCTATGGTTACCCGATCGCACTGGCGGCCGCGGTCGCGGTGCTCGCGGTTCGCTCCTCGCTGCAGGAGTTCGGGCCACTGCAGGCGGTGTCCTTCTGCTGTTTCTCGCTCGCCGACTTGCGCGTTTACCAGGGGCTTATGGAGCCAGTGCGTTTCTGAGCCGGACTCCGGGCGACCGCCGGCAAGCACCGCGGCCATCAGCCAGGCAAGGTCAGCAGCGTGCTCCTGACGGGCAGGTGGCCAGCGCGCCGGGCACCGGCGTCAGCATCCGGCCTTCGCCGATCCAGGAGCGTATGCCCTCCCTGGCGTTGTACACCTTCCGATAACCCGCCTGCTGCGAGAGAAACTGACTCGCCGCCCGGGTCCGATTGCCGCTGCGGCAAATGACGATGACCGGCTGATCGGGCCCGGCCACCGCCTGTACCTGTTGCAGCCAGGCCGGCGGATCGGCACGGCCATGCTCGTCGAAAAAGGTCAACAGCCTGCTGCCCGGCAGGATTCCGGTTTGCTTCCATTCGCCGGCGGTACGGATGTCGATGACCGGCACGCCCGCGCCGGCAAGGCGTGCCAGTTCGGCATTGTCGATGTCCACCACTTCGGCGCAGACCGGGAGCGCAAGAAGCAGCGACAGTAACCAGAAAAACAGGCGCTGGACCATGACCGACACTCCTGAGACACACAAGCCGCCATCATACATGGTCCCACTGCCAGCGCGGCAGGGCATGGACGTTCAGGCAGCGCCGACGCTGACATTCCAGTGAGCGGCCGCCAATGCGACGCACCGGAAAGTCATGAAAATGACACGGGAGCCCGCTTCCCTGTTGCGCCCTGCCCTTTGCGTCGCGAAACCCTTTTCAGCGCTGCGGGGGCGCGTTAGTATTCATGTTCGCTCTTTTGGGGCCAGAGGCCATGACTCTGGGCTCGTGCCAAGGAAAGGATAGGTTCGTCTTGAAGCCCACCGATATCGGCGCACCCGACTACTTCCACAAAGTCGTGGATTGCCAATGGGCATGCCCAGCCCACACCCCCGTTCCCGAATACATCCGCCTGATTGCCGCCGGCCGCTACAGCGAGGCGTACATGGTCAACTGGGTGTCGAACGTCTTCCCCGGCATTCTTGGACGCACCTGCGACCGTCCGTGCGAACCGGCGTGTCGTCGCAGCCGCGTCGAAGAGGAAACGGCGGACGGCCTCAACCGCCGGGAGCCGGTCGCCATCTGTCGGCTGAAGCGCGTCGCTGCCGACTACAAGCAGGACATCCGCGGCCTGCTGCCGCAAGCGGCAACATCGAAGAACGGCCGGCGCATCGCCTGCGTCGGGGCCGGTCCCGCCTCACTGACCGTGGCGCGTGACCTCGCGCCGCTCGGCTACGAGGTCGTCATTTACGACGGCGATGCCCGCGCCGGTGGCATGATCCGCACGCAGATTCCGAAATTCCGGCTGCCCGAGGAGATCATCGACGAAGAAACGGGCTACATTCTCGGACTCGGCGTCGACTTCCGCAGCCGCCAGTATGTCAGTTCGCTGAAGAATCTGCTCGCCGAAGGTTACGATGCGATATTCGTCGGCTCGGGAGCGCCACGTGGCCACGATCTCGACATTCCCGGACGCAAGGAGGCGGCGAAATCCATTCATCTCGGCATCGACTGGCTGGCCAGCGTCGCTTTCGGCCACGTGACCTCGATCAGCAAGCGGGTGATCGTGCTCGGCGGCGGCAATACGGCGATGGACTGCTGTCGCTCTTCACGCCGGCTCGGCGGTCAGGACGTGAAGGTCATCGTGCGCTCAGGCTTCGAGCAGATGAAGGCCAGCCCCTGGGAGAAGGAAGACGCGATGCACGAAGGCATCCCGATCCTCAACAACCTGGTGCCCAAGGCCTTCACCCACAACGGCGGCCGTCTCACCGGCGTCACCTTCCAGAAGATACGCGCGGTGTTCGACGAACAGGGACGGCGCAACCTGGTGCCGACCGGTGAACCCGACGCCCACTTCGAGTGCGACGAGGTGCTGGTGGCGGTCGGTCAGGACAATGCCTTCCCCTGGATCGAGCGCGACATCGGCATCGAATTCGACAAGTGGGGGCTGCCAAAGCTCGACGAGCGGACCATGCAATCCACCCTGCCGAATGTCTTCTTCGGCGGCGACGCGGCTTTCGGGCCGAAGAACATCATCTGGGCGGTGGCGCACGGCCACGAGGCGGCAGTGTCGATCGACCGCCTGTTGAACGGCGAAGACATCACCATCCGACCGGCGCCAATGACCAACCTGGTTTCACAGAAGATGGGCATCCATGCCTGGCGTTACGACAATGCCATCTCGGTGGACCGCCGCCTGCGCGTACCGCTGCGTGACATCAGCGCCGCCCTGAAGAGCATCAAGATCGAGGTCGAACTGGGCTTTGATCCGCAACTGGCGTTCAAGGAGGCGCAGCGCTGCCTCAACTGCGACGTACAGACGGTGTTCACGTCCAGGCTGTGTATCGAGTGCGACGCCTGCATGGACATCTGCCCGATGGACTGCATCAGTTTCACGGCCAACGGCGAGGAGCAGGAGTTGCGCCCGCGCCTGCTCGCCCCGGCGCTGAACACCAGCCAGGATCTCTACGTCTCGGAAACGCTGAAAACCGGGCGGGTGATGGTCAAGGACGAAGATGTGTGCCTGCACTGCGGCCTGTGCGCCGAACGCTGCCCGACCGGCGCGTGGGATATGCAGAAATTCCTGCTGGTGATGACCCACGCGGGCTCCGGTTGCCGCAGTGCCGGCGTCCAGGGTCCGCAACCAGTAGTCGTCGCCTGAGGAGCGAAAATGCAGAAGATCGAAGCGGTCAATGATTTCGTCGTCAAGTTCGCCAACATCAACGGCTCGGGCTCGGCTTCAGCCAACGAACTGTTCGCGCGCGCCATCCTGCGCATGGGGGTGCCGGTCTCACCGCGCAACATCTTCCCGTCCAACATCCAGGGGCTGCCGACCTGGTTCGAGGTGCGCGTCACCGAGCACGGTTATCTCGGCCGACGCGGCGGCGTGGACATGATGGTGGCGATGAATCCCCAGACCTGGGATCAGGATGTCCGCGAAATCGACCCCGGCGGCTACCTTTTCTACGACAGTTCCAAGCCGCTGCCGCGCGCGAAATTCCGCGACGATATCCACGTCCTCGGCATGCCGCTGACCGAGATCTGCAACGACCACTACAGCGACTCGCGGCAACGCCAGTTATTCAAGAACATCATCTACGTCGGCGCGTTGACGACCCTCCTCGACATCGACCCGGCCGAAATCGAGAAACTCTTCAGCGAGCAATACCAGGGCAAGGAGAAACTGTTCGACTCCAACGTCCAGGCGCTCAATCTCGGACGCGAGTTCGCGCGTGCGCACCTCAAGCCGATCGCGCTCAAGGTCGAGCGCCGCGACCGCGTCGGCGACCGCATCTTCGTCGACGGCAATACCGCTGCGGCGCTGGGCTGCGTCTATGGTGGCGCCTCGGTTTGCGCGTGGTATCCGATCACCCCGTCCTCGTCGGTGGCGGAAGCCTTTCAGCGCTTCGCGCAGAAGTTGCGCATCGACCCGGTCACCGGAGCGCGGCGCTATTCGATCGTCCAGGCCGAAGACGAACTGGCCTCGATCGGCATGGTCATCGGCGCCGGCTGGAACGGCGCGCGCGCCTTCACCGCCACGTCCGGTCCGGGCATCTCGCTGATGTCCGAGTTCATCGGGCTGGCCTACTTTGCGGAGATCCCGGCGGTGCTGATCAACGTCCAGCGCGGCGGGCCATCGACCGGCATGCCGACGCGTACGCAACAGGCCGATGTACTCGCCTGCGCCTACGCCTCGCACGGCGATACCAAACATGTGCTGCTCTTTCCCGAAGACCCCTACGAATGCTTCGAGATGTCGGCACAGGCCCTCGACCTCGCCGAGCGCCTGCAGACCCCGGTGTTCGTCATGACCGACCTCGACATCGGCATGAACCAGCGCCTGTGTCGCCCCTTCGCCTGGGACGACCAGCGCGAGTACGACCGCGGCAAGGTGATGACCCGTGAAGCCCTTGACGCCGGTGCCGATTTCGGCCGTTACCTCGACGTCGACGGCGACGGCATCCCCTTCCGCACCTATCCGGGCACGCATCCGACCAAGGGCGGCTACTTCACCCGCGGCACGACCAAGAACGCCTATGCCGGTTACTCCGAAGCCGGCGCCGACTACATCTACAACATGCAGCGGCTGCGGCAGAAGTTCGAGACCGCCAAGTCGCTGGTACCGATGCCGGTGCTGACGGCGGCCCGCTACCCGGCGCGTTTCGCCGCCATTTTCTATGGCTCGACGGGGCCGGCGATGCAGGAAGCCATCGACGCGCTCGCCGAACAGGGCATCTACATCAACGCCCTGCGCGT
Organism: Candidatus Accumulibacter propinquus; assembly: GCA_016714935.1. Classification (GTDB taxonomy): domain Bacteria; phylum Pseudomonadota; class Gammaproteobacteria; order Burkholderiales; family Rhodocyclaceae; genus Accumulibacter; species Accumulibacter propinquus. The sequence continues at coordinate 153,199 of JADKBU010000011.1, forward strand.
ACGCGCTTTCCCTTTCCAGAACGAGATCGCCGACTTCATCGCCTCGCATTCGAAGGTCTTCGTGCTCGAACAGAACTTCGATGGCCAACTGACCACGCTGTTGGTCAACGAAGCCGGCGTGAATCCGGCGAGCCTGATCCCGGTACTGCATTACGACGGTACGCCGATCACCGCGCGCTTCATCACCCAGGAGATCGCCGAACGCGTTTCACGCCTGAACGTGCGCCCGCTCCGCGAACACATGGTGGCCTGAGATGACTTACCTTGCCAAACCCAAGCTGCACCACCCCAGCCTCGCCAAGAACCGCGTCGGCTACACCCGTCGTGATTACGAAGGCCGGGTATCCACCCTGTGTGCCGGCTGCGGCCACGATTCGATCTCGGCGGCGATCATCCAGGCCTGCTGGGAACTCGACATCGAACCGCACCGCGTCGCCAAACTCTCGGGAATCGGCTGTTCGTCGAAGACGCCGGACTACTTTCTCGGCAACTCGCACGGCTTCAACACCGTGCACGGCCGCATGCCCTCGGTGCTTACCGGCGCCTACCTCGCCAACCGGGAACTGATCTACCTTGGCGTCTCCGGCGACGGCGATTCGGCGTCGATCGGCCTCGGCCAGTTTGCGCACGTGCTGCGCCGCGGCGTGAACATGACCTATCTGGTCGAGAACAACGGCGTCTATGGGCTCACCAAGGGCCAGTTCTCGGCCACCGCCGACAAGGGCTCGAAGTCCAAGAAGGGGCAAACCAACAACGACGCGCCGATCGACCTGGTGACCCTGGCGCTGGTCATGGGCGCCACCTTCGTTGCCCGCAGCTTCTCGGGCGACAAGACGCAACTGGTGCCGCTGATCCGGGCCGCGCTGGCGCATCAGGGGGCCGCGGTGATCGACGTGCTCTCGCCTTGCATCGCCTTCAACAACCACAGCGGCAGCACCAAGAGCTACGACTACGTCCGCGAGCACAACGAGGCGGTCAACCGCCTCGATTTCTTCCCGCAGCGCGAGGAAATCACCGCCGACTACGGCGCCGGCGAATTGATCGAGGTGCGCCAGCATGACGGCTCGCTGGTTCGCCTGCGCAAGCTGCACGCCGACTACGACCCCACCGACCGCATCCGGGCGATGAGCTACGTCCAGGAGCACGCCGCACGCGGCGAAGTGGTCACCGGACTGCTCTACGTCGACGGCGAGGCCTGTGACCTGCATGAACAACTGGGGACCGTCGAGACACCATTGAATACCCTCGGCGCCGCAGAATTGTGCCCGGGCTCGGCAGCCCTGGAAAAGATCAACGCCTCGCTGCGGTAGTCCGCTGCCGTCCCTGTCGCCGACTACATCGGCCTGCCTGGCGCCACTACCGGTGCCGGCTTGCGCTCCGGGCGTGCGACGCCCGGAGTGGCCAGAGCGGAACGGCCATTGACACCCGCAAGATTCGCCTTGCACTTGATGCCGCCCGGCAGCTTCATCCCCGGATTGACCATTTCGAGGCGAACGCCGAAAGTGCCGCTGGCGGCGTCGTGCACCCGGTCGATGACCTTCACCGTCGCCGTGTAGCGGCCACCGACCGGCGCCTCGGGCAACACCTCGGCGGTCTGGCCGAGAACCAGCTTGCCGAAGGCCTCGATCGGCATCAGCACCTCGACGAACAGCGTGCCGATGTCGGCCAGCCGCAGGATCGGTTTGCGCAGGTCGCGGTTGTCGGCCAGTTCCCCGGCGTTGAGCAGGCGGTCGACGACGACGCCATCGACCGGGCTCCTGATCGTGCGCAGGCGCAACTGCTCGGACAGGCGACGGAACTCGATCTCCGCGAGGCGACGGTCGTCCTTGGCCTCGATCAGTTCGGATTCGGCCAGCCGCTTTTCGGTCAGCGCCTCGTCGCGGTCGTGCAGCGAGATGAACGACTGTCCGGCCAGCTTCTCGCGCCGGTTGTACTTGGCGGTCGAGAACTCGACCCGGCTCTCGCCGGTCCTGATCCGGCCCTGCATCGTCGAGCGGTAACGCGCGGCTTCGGTCGCCGCGCGCTCGACTCCCGAATCGAGCGTCACCAGTACCTGTCCGGCCTTCACGCTATCGCCCCGGTCCACCCAGATCTTCTCGATCAGCCCCTCGCTGGCCGCGCGCACCTCGATCGTCCTGCTCGGTTCGATGATGCAGTCGAACTCTCCGGCAGATACCCCGCCGGAGAGCAGCGCCATCAGCAGCCAGCCTCTCCCCCTCGTCATCCCTCATTCCCCCCTTCCGGCAAACGCCAGCGATCTTTCGACCTGTTTGTCCATTTCCACCGTCTGTCGTCGAATTCGTGAATTCTGCCGCTCGGCCGCGCGCTGCGCGAATCGCCGCAGCGAGATCCCGAGCGCTCCCGGCAGCAGCCCGTCGGGCGTGACGCGCGCGCGCAGCCAGCCGAGCAGCAGCGCAGCGTGCGCGACAAACAATTCGTCGTCGAGCGAGACGATCGCTTCGCACGATCCGGGATCCCCCTGACGGCCGGCGCGGCCAAAGAGCTGGCGGTCGATGCGGGCCGCGTCGTGGTATTCCGAGAGGATCACGTGCAGACCGCCGGCCTGCCGCACTGCCGTGCTGAGCACGATGTCGGTGCCACGGCCGGCCATGTTGGTGGCGACGGTGATCCGACCCGGCTGCCCGGCCTGCGCGATGATCGCGGCTTCGCCCGCGTCCTGGCGCGCATTGAGCACCGCGTGCGGCAAGCCTGCGGCGAGCAGCCGCTGACTGGCCAGCTCGGACGCCGCCACCGAACGGGTACCGATCAGCACCGCGCGCCCGTCGGCACGCATCGCGGCCGCGCGCTCGACCACCGCCGCCCAGCGCCGCTCGCTGTCGAGGAAGACGCGCTGCCCGAGGTCGCGGCGCCGTAGTGGCCGATGCGGCGGAATCGGCAGCACCTCCAGCGCATAGACCGAACACATTTCCGGCGCCACCTCGATGGCCGTGCCGGTCATCCCGGCCAGGCACAGGTAGCGGCGGAAGAAGCGCTGATAGGTGATGCGCGAAATGGTGTCGCGCCGCTTGCTGAGGGCCAGTCCTTCCTTGACTTCGATCATCTGCTGCAGGCCGCGCTCCCACGAGCGATCGGCCATCACCCGGCCGGTGTACTCATCGACGATCTGCAGCTTGCCGTCGACAATCAGGTAGTGCCGGTCGAGCTGGAACAGGTGCAACGCCGACAGGCCCTGCTCGACGAGTTCCTCGCGCGCGCGCGGAATGCGCCACAGTCCCGGCAGCCCGCGGGCGAACTCGGCAACCGTGACGCGACCGGCATCCGAAAGTTCGATGCTGCGCTCCTGGCGCCGCAGCAGGTAGTGCTGGTGGGAATCGAGGCTGGCGGCCAGCGCCAGTGCCTGCGCGTAGAGTTCGCGCCCCTGCGCGTCATCCACATCGCTGGAGATGATCAGCGGCGTCCTGGCTTCGTCGATCAGCACGCTGTCGGCCTCGTCGACGATCGCGAAATACAGGCCGCGCAGAAGCAGTGGCGACCGCGCCGGGCTGCACGCCCCGGCCAGCCAGTCATCGAGCACGGCGCAGGCACCACCCCTCGCCCGTTTCCGGGCCAGGCGATCGCGCAGATAGTCGAAGACCAGATCCTTGTTCACGCAGTAGGTCACGTCGCAGCCATAGGCCTGCACGCGCTGCGCAGGGGTTTGCTCGGGAACGATCAAGCCGACCCGCAGCGCGAAGAACTCATACACCGGGGCAAGATACGCGGCATCGCGGCTCGCCAGGTAGTCGTTCACCGTGATCACATGGACCGGCGCGCCGGCGAGCGCCACGGTCACCGCCGGTAGTACCGCGGTCAGCGTCTTGCCTTCGCCGGTCGGCATTTCCGCCAGCGCGCCGCGCAGCATGGCGTAGCCGCCCATCAGTTGCACCGGATAGTGACGCAGGCCGAGCAGTCGCGAACAGACTTCGCGGACCAGCGCGAAGCACTCGACGACCGGCGCGTCGGCCAGCCCCTGTACCTGCAGAGCGGTGCGTACGGCCGTCGCCCGGTCGCGCAGGTGTTCCGTCTCCAGCGCGCTCAGCTCGGCTGCGCGCGCTGCGACGCGTTCGGCAAACTGCTGCAGTCGCCGGCGGCGCAGCGGCGCGGCGCGCTGGGCCCAGCGACCACGCAGACGGCCGAGCAGGCGATCGAGGCGGCCGTCCTTGAGATCGCGACGCTCGGCGTAGAGGCTCGCGGCGAAGTCCCGCACCCGCCAGCCCTCGAGCAACGCTCTAGACATTGAAGCGTGCCAGGAAGAGTTGCCGCAGGCGGCGTCCCCACTGCGTGGCGAGCGGCTCGGCGTGATGGTGGAAACGCACGTAGGCCCGCGTTCCGATCTGCAAGGGACCGACTTCCGGGGGCAGTTCGAGGTCGAACTGGAACAGCCGCTGCAGCGACTTCAGTCCGTCGGGATCGCGCGGATCGGTGCCGTGCGGGCCGCCGCCGGCGAGCGACAGGGCCTTGCTCGGCAAGCGGTCGTGCGCGCCGGGGACTTCGCGATGAACGCGTGCCGGCCAGGTCTGCTCGATGCGGTCGACGATCTTGACCTCGACCGCGGCACGCCGCTCGCGCACCAGCGCGATGTCGTCCTGGGTGACCACCACCCGCAACCAGCGCGGCGGTGTCGACAGAATATAGCCGAGCAGTTCGCCCTGCTTCACGAAGCGCTCCGGCAAATCCTGCGCCCGCGCCAGCTTGAGCACGCCGGGCACGGCGGCGACCACCAACAGCGCGTCGAGTTTCTCTTCGGCACGCGCCAGCGCCACACGTTCCCGCTGCAGATCCTCCTGAATCGCCGCAGCCTGGACACGCTCGCTGAACATCAGCGACGCGTACTGCACCTCGAACTGGCGCAGCCGCGCCCGGCTCTGCTCGACCTCGGCGCTGAGCGTCGGATCGACGGTGACCAGCAGCAGATCGCCGCTACCGACCGACGCCTCCGGGGGCACCAGCAGCCGCTCGACGAAGCCGTCGGCGGCGGCACGCACTTCGGCGTTCTCGGGTACCCAGACGACGCCTTCGGCGTGTGTGCGCAGCGGCATCGGCACAGCCAGCACGAAGAGCAGGAACAGCGCCAGGGCGCCGAAGGTGAGCAACCGCGCACGCGTGCGGACGCGCTGCAGTTCGGGGCTCGACAGGACGTACGCCAGGCCTTTGCCGATCGGCAGCGCGAACATCGTGATCGCGGCCCAAAGGGCCAGGACGACGCCCACGACAAAGAACTCGCCGGCGATGAACAGCGTGATGGCGATCATCACCAGGGTGCGGTAGATGAATGAGGCAGCACCGTAGAAGACGAACCAGCGCCGTTCCCCGACGCTCGCCGGCGGCCGCTCGATGGATTTCAGGCCGAACAGGTAGCGTTTGGCGAGCCATTGCCAGTATTGGTTCGAGCGGTTGCCGAGGTTGGGAATCTCGATCAGGTCGGAGAGCACGTAGTAGCCATCGTAGCGCAGCAACGGATTGCCGTTGAACAACAGCGTCGACGCGCCGGCGACGAGCAGCACGTTGAAGGCGATCGAGCGCACCAGGCCGGGCTCGACGAGCACCCAGACGAACATCGCGATGCCGGCCACGAACAGTTCGACCAGGATGCCGGCGGCACCGACCAGCGCCCGGCTCCACTTGCTGCGAAAGGCGCCGGCGGCGGTCGCGTCGACGTAGGGAATCGGCGCCAGCACCAGCAGCATGATGCCCATCTCATGCACTTCGCCTTCGCCCGACTTGACCGCGTAGGCGTGGCCCAGTTCGTGCAAGGCCTTGAGCAGCGGATAGACCAGCCACAGCAGGACGAGGTTGCGGGTGGCCAGCACCTGGTCGCTGAGGTTGGCCGTCAGTTCGTGCCAGTGCAGCCCGGCCAGCAGCAGCGCCGGCAGCACGACCAGCAGCCACAGCGCGGGCCCGAGCGGACCGAACAGGCCTTTGAGCAGCGGCCAGCTGCGGTCCAGGAAGTTGTCAGGGTCCCACAGCGGGATGCGGATCGACATCGGGTTGATGAAGCTCTGCCAGAGCTTCTGGCGTTTCTGCTTGCGACTGCGTTCGGCGAGTTCCTCGACGTCCGGTGGCAGATCGGCCTGCAGCAGATCGCCGGCGTGCAGTTGCGCCAGCAGCCGGATCACTTCGTCCTGGGTCGGCGCTGCGGCCCCGGCTGCCGCCGCCACCTCGTCCCAGATGGCAGCGAGCGTCCGCTCACCGTCCATCAACTGGATGACGCGGTAGGCCGCCGGACTGAAACGGTGCAGCTTGCCCGCGGCGCTGTCGTGCAGCACATACCACGCCTGGCCGCGAAAGCGCTGACGCTGGATGCGGGCGTGCGCGCGCAGTTGCGGCCGCAACGCGGCGACGCGGTACCAGGAGGCGCTGAGAAAGGGGCCGGCCATGCCGTCGCCGACTTCGACCTACGGCAGCCAGGTCCAGATCTGCAGGCGCAGCCAGTCGCTCAGGCGGTGCGTCCAGATCCAGGCGTAGCTCTGCTCGCCGGCATTGATCTTGCCGACGCCTTCCATGCCCGGCCGCAACTTGAGGTCGCTACGGTCGAGCCGGGCTTCGACGCGAAAAACGTTCTTGCCGTCTTCGCTCTCGGCCATCGAAACGTTGCTCACTTCGAAGCCGACGGACTCGCCGGCGAGCCCGGCGAGCACCAGGCTGCCGCTCTGGCCGGCGCGAACATCGCGGATGTCGCGGTCTTCGACCTTGAGAATCACCCGATAGGCATCGAGCGGCGCAATCTCGAACAGCAGCTTGCCGTGCTCGACCGGCGAACCGAGCAGTTGGCTGAGGTCGCCCGAGACGACGATGCCGTCGAATGGCGCGACGATCCGTGCGCGCGACAATTTCTCTTCGACCAGCGCCAGTTGCGACTCGGCCTCGTGCACCTGCGCCAGCGCGACGTTGGCATTGGCCCGCTCGTGTCTGGCGAGCGCGTCACGGTAGCGGCCATCGTGCTGCCCGCGCTCGGACAGCCAGCGCTGACGCTCGACGAGCAGGTCACGGTCGTCGAGGGTGGCGAGGACTTGCCCTTTGCGGACGATAAAGCCGGCGCGTACCGGCGCTTCGCGCAGGAAGCCGTCGAACGGTGCGACGGCGGCGCGTTGCACCTCGCCTTCGACGACCGCCCTGGCGCTGACGCGGTAGTCTCCGTCGAGGAAGAAGACCCCGAGCAGCAGCAGAATGACGAGCGCCAGCACGACGCGAAACCCTGGCCGCCGCGGGTCCCTGAGATGACGCCACCCGTCACGGCACTGGTCGACGAGGCGACCGGCGAACCAGCGGTGCAACTCGATGCGGCTTTCGAGCAGCGGTCCAAGCAGGCGCGCTCACCGCTTCGAAGCCACGGACGTCATCGGCGCTGAACGGCTGGCTCTGTTCGAAGGTCAGCACGCCGATCCCGATGCCTCGACTGACGAGCACGACCGAGCACACGGACCGGTTCGCGGCGAAGTCGCGATGGGCGATGGCCGTCGCACGGCGGTCTGCGTCGACCGGCGGGAAGGCGACGCTGCACCGCTGATCGAGCGCTTCGTCCATGGCATTTTCAAGTGCGGCGACGAACTGGCTCTTCTTCTCGAAGAAGGCGGAATGGGACAGCGCCACCAGGCGCGCCCGCCCACCACGGTCGATGCCAAGCGCGACGCGGTCACAGGCGAAGCGGCTGGCAAGTTCGTTCACCACCGTCATCGCCAGCGCCGGCAGGTGTGCCTGTTCGCTGGCGATGGCCAGCACGTCGAGGGCGCTGCGCGCCCGCTGCAAGGTCTGCGCGTCGTCAAGGTGGTGCCGGCGCAGGAGCAGCGTCTGGATCCAGCCAATTCCCCAATGCAGTTGCCTGAGAACGGACTGCAACGCTTCGTCGTCGCGTTCGGCAACATCGAGCACCACTGCTCCCTGCAAGTCTCCGTCGAGTTCGACGGGATAGGCGACGACCACCACCGCGCCGGCCTGACCCCGTAACACCTTGCCTTGCCGCTCGCTCAGGCATTGTTGTGCAGCCGGCGCGAGATAGCCCACATCGACCGACTCGGCGGGCCAGACCGCCGCCGGGACAAAGGTGCCACCCCCCTGCTCGAGCAGTAGCAGCGCTGCCTGCACTTCGGAAACCTGCAGGCACTGCACCGACAACCAGCCTGCACAGAAATCAGCCGCGCTCCGAGCCGAGGCGAAAGCTCCCCAAGCCGCATCGGCGGTGCCAGCCCTAGCACTATCTGCGCGCTGGTCCGCGTAATGTGATCCCGGATTATCGGCTCTCGATAGCAAGGCAGAACTTCCCAAACGACAGATTCCTGGGCATCAGGCAAGGCCGACGATAATCGGCCGGCGTTCGGCAGAGGCTGCGGCCAGAAAAACACGGCGGCAACAAAAAATCGAAGTGCGCCAGGTGGCGTGCGGCTGTGCCCACTCCGATCGCACGGCTGTTCATCGGCGCTTTCCGCGCTGCGTAGACGGTGCAGCGTCGTCTTCAAGACCGAGCACCTTGACCAGCAACTCCTGCTTGCTGCCTATATCGATTTTACGGAAGGCTTCCCGCAGATGGCTCTTCACGGTGTCCTCACTGATGCACAGCCGCCTGGCAAGGTCGGCGTTGGTCAGGGCACTGAGCATGCTTTGCGCGGTGATCTCCAGTTCGCGTGGCGAAAGGCCGTAATGACCAAGGCGGCGGCGCAGGTCGTCGCGCTGCCGAAAGGGAGTCAATGTGACGATTGTCAGCTGGTCTCCCAATCGTCTGACCGCATCCCATTCCTCGAACAGATGCTGCACTGTATGGTCGTCCCGCAATTCCCCAGTATCGGGACTGTGCAGCGCGAAACAGGTCAACAAACTCGCCGCACGCCAGGGCAGCCGGGCGACGCGATAGCGCTGCAGGCCTAGTCGCAGGCAACCCGAACCGGTGGGAGACAGAGCCGCCAGAACTGCCGCAGCCTGCGATGGAGTGATCATGCCCTGCGCTGCTGTGTTGGATGCGACAAGCCGTCCATCGGCCCCAAAGGCCAGCAGACCCAAATGCGTTCGCTGTTGTGGGTCCGCCACCCACTTCCGCAAGGCCAGAGCACGTCCCAGATGCGGCGCGATCCGGTCTATCAAGGCCGCCTCGTGAGTGCCGAAGTCATTTGCTCCCTTGGGTCGGTGCACGCACAACGCGGCCAGTGGCTGCCCGTCGAAACCCACAACATTGCCGAGTGCATGCCGATATGGGACCATCGGCATGAAGTCAGCAAACTCACTGTGATCGACCAGTGGAAACTGAGGAAGATCCGACAGCCGCACCGTCCGGTTTAGAGCCAATGCTTCAGGGCCGCGGCGCATGTACGGGTCGAAAGCTGCATAGTGTTCCAGATACGGCGATACGTGCTCCGATGGGCAGTCGAAACAGAATGCCCCGCGAAGTTCCAGCGTACCTGGGTCAATCGGCAACAACACGCCGCTCGAGTGGGCAAGCAACCCGCGCAGTTCAGTAAAGATCTCGTTCAGCATCTGTTCGCAATCATCGATCTCATAGATGAGGTCGATGACCTTCAACAGCCGCCGGTGGCGGCCTCGCATCTCCTTCATTCTGTGGCTCCCCCCCAGAGAGATGTTCCTTCCCCGACAAGATCATAGCGGCAGAATGTCCCGACGAAAAGCAAAGTGACACTTGCGCTGCATTATGGGCCAGCCCCCCATTTTCTGGCACTTTCTGCAGCCGCGCGGCATTATGGAGCAGCCACCCATAATCTCTG
>JADKBU010000012.1 GCA_016714935.1 Candidatus Accumulibacter propinquus
AACGATCGGGGCTACGTGTCTGGTGGGTCGGGAGGGATTCGAACCCTCGACCAATGGATTAAAAGTCCACTGCTCTACCGACTGAGCTACCAACCCGGGAAGCCCGAGGATTATAGGCAAGGGCACAAGGGCTGTCAACGCGCGCCATCGATGTACCTTATCTCCCGGCATGAACACACCAGTACTTGGCCAGTACCAAGGTCGGGAGCAGGCAATCGAGTCGTTTGGGTGCCTCGCGTTTCGAATCTTCCAGGCGTAAGCCGCGACTCCTGAAACAAGCGGTGTCGCTCGGCTTCGCCTCGGGCGCGTGCTCCCGCAAACACCGTGTTCACTTTCAGGACCGCGATTCCACGCCGTTCGGCTGGTCTGGCTGCTCAGCATCGATGCGGCGGGCGGTTCCGCGACGGCATGCCAAGCGATAGACTTTGGGTCGGCCCGCCGTACAATCCCATTATGCATCGCTCGCGCTTGAGGGATCTCCATGAACGCGATACTCATCACCGTTGACCCAGAGATTCACAGCGGATCGCCGGTGTCGGCAGCGAAGCTGCGTTTCCCGACCGGGGATCGATCGAATCGGCCTTTCAGCGCGCGCTACGAAGCCGCTACTCATATTCACCGCGCATGATCCGGCCGATTCGCGGCTGCTTGCGGGTGATTGTGAATTCATCCGGGTGATTTCCGTCTTTGTCCGGGTCATTCCGGGCTACGGGCAGTCGGGATCTGGCCCTCCCCCGGCGATTGCCGGCGCCAAACCGCCAGATCGCCACTCCGTTTCGCCAATCCAGGGCGCTGCGCGCAGATCGAAGCTCGATCCGCCGAAGTGGATGCTTCAAGGCGGGCACGCGATGCCCGTTGGCGGTGCGCGGAAGCCGCAGGCCGGCCAAGCGCAACATCGCATCGCTTTTGGAAATCTGATTTCGGTGATTGCAAGCCGGAAATGGCGGGAACGCGGGACTGAATCCGGGTTTCGAGGCGAGGAACGGTTGAACAACCAGCCTTGACCCGGGACTTGACCGCATCCGAAGCTCGCTGCCGGGCAGGCCGGCGCGAAGATCACGGCAGGCACCTGGGCCGGGGGTCGCCGGGTCCGGCATCGGGAACCCCCTGGCCACGCCGGACCGCGAAAAAAAAGAGAAACCGGCACCTGGCCGATTTCTCTTTCTGATTGCTCGATACGTTTGGTCGGGGCGCCGGGATTCGAACTCGGGACCCCTTGCACCCCATGCAAGTGCGCTACCAGGCTGCGCCACGCCCCGACAACCGCTCAATTATACCTGAAATCACTGCTCGGGCTCACGCCGCAGCATTTCGACGATGCTCAAAAGCTCGACGCGCAACTTCTCGGGAGTCAGGGCCGCCGGGTCGGCTGCAGGCTCCACGGCATCGTCCAGGCGGTTGCGCGCGCCACTGATGGTAAAACCCTGGCTGTAGAGAAGTTCGCGGATGCGGCGAACCAGCAGGACCTCGTGGTGCTGGTAATAGCGGCGGTTGCCACGACGCTTTACCGGCCTGAGTTGCGAGAACTCCTGCTCCCAGTAGCGCAGGACGTGCGGCTTGACGCCGCACAGCTCACTGACCTCGCCAATGGTGAAGTAGCGCTTGGCCGGGATGGCCGGCAAAGGCTCCTGGCCCGGTTCTTTATGGCTGACTTCCATCATAGGCGTGCTCCACCTCGGCCTTCAGTTTCTGGCTGGCATGAAAAGTGACGACCCGTCGCGCGGTGATCGGGATTTCCTCGCCGGTCTTCGGATTGCGGCCGGGCCGCTGCGGCTTGTCGCGCAACTGGAAATTGCCGAACCCCGAGAGCTTTACGCCGTCGCCGCATTCCAGCGCATTGCGGATTTCTTCGAAAAAGGCCTCGACCATGTCCTTGGCCTCACGTTTGTTGAGGCCGACCTTCTCGAACAGCAAGTCCGCGAGTTCTGCTTTGGTAAGCGTCATTTCTTCCCCTTCTCAGACGCGAAGCTGAGCTGCGAATGTGTCTTCCAGATAAGCCACCATTTGCTGCATGGCGGCTTCAACCTCGACTTCAAGCAAGGTTTTTTGAGTATCTTGCATCACTATGCGGAAGGCAAGGCTTTTCTTGCCGGCCTCGACGCCGCGTCCGGCATAGACGTCGAACAGGCGAACATCGCGCACGATGGTCGGCCGGTTGGCGCTCAGGGCGTCGATCAGTTGCTGCAGTTCGAGCGCCTGATCGACGACCAGCGCCATGTCGCGTATGACGATCGGCTGGCGTGAAACCTCGGCGTAGTGCGGCAGCGTGGCCGTCGTGAGCGCTTCGAGATCGAGTTCGAAGAGCACGGCCGGCAGCGGCAGCTCGTATTTCTGCTGCCACTGCGGGTGCAACTCGCCGACGAAACCGATGCCCTTGCCGGCAACCAGAACGCGCGCGCAGCGGCCCGGATGCAGAGCCGGGTGCTCGGCCTTCTCGAAGCGGGCGACGAGCGGGGCCAGCAGGGTTTCGAGGTCCCCCTTGAGGTCGAAAAAGTCGACCTGGCGCGCGGCACCGCCCCACTGTTCAGGCAACGCCGTACCGTAAGCCAGCGCCGTGAGTTTCCACGGCTGGTGAAAACCGGCGACCGGGCCACCCTGCGGATCGCGGAAGAAGCAGCGCCCGGTTTCGAACACGCGCACGCGATTCTGCCTGCGCTTGAGGTTGGTCGCCACGTTGGCCACCAACCCGCCGATCAGCGAGGAACGCATGACGCTCAAGTGGCTGGCAATCGGGTTGGCCAGGCGGATCAACTGCGCGTTGCCGGCGAAATCCGCTTCCCAGGCTTCTTCGACGAAGGCGAAGTTGACCACTTCCTGATAGCCGCAGTCAGCCAGTATCTGCCGGACGCGCGCCAGCGGCCGCGCCTGCTCGGTCTGCGGCAGCATCGTCAGGACCGCCTGCGGCGCTGCCGAGGGAATGTTCTCGTAGCCATGCAGGCGAGCGATTTCCTCGATCAGGTCTTCCTCGATCTCGATGTCGAAGCGGTAGCTCGGCGGCGTGACGACGAAGTCCTGGCCATCGCGGGAAAACGGCAGGGCCAGGCGCGTGAACAGTTCGCCGATACGCTCGGCGGTCAACGGCAGCCCGAGCACCTTGGCGACGCGTGCCGGGCGCAGGCGCACCGGCTGCCGCGCCGGCAGGCTCGCCGACGCCTCGCTGACCGGCCCCGCCTGGCCGCCGCAGATATCGATCACCAGCCGCGTGGCACGCTCGAGCGCGCGCCGCGTGCCGGCGAAGTCGACGCCGCGCTCGAAACGATGCGACGCGTCCGAAACGAAGCCATAGCGCCGCGCACGCCCGGCAATCGCCGCCGGCGCGAAAAAGGCCGATTCGAGGAACACCTCGGTGGTGGCCGGGGTGATGCCGCTGGCTTCGTCGCCCATGATCCCGGCCATCGCCACCGGACGTTGTGCATCGCTGATCAGCAGGATGTCGGGCTGCAGGGTCAGCGTCTGCTCGTTGAGCAGGCTGATCGTCTCGCCCGCCTGCGCCATGCGGGCGTGGATGGCGCCGTGCAGGCGGCTGTTGTCGAAAGCATGCAGCGGCTGTCCGAGTTCGAGCATCACGTAGTTGGTGATGTCGACCAGCGCCGAGATCGGACGCAGGCCGCTGCGCTCCAGGCGCCGCCGCATCCACGCCGGGGTGGCGGCGGTGCCATCGACGCCGGCGATCACCCGACCGCAGTAACATGGGCAGGCCGCGGGCGCGTCGAGCACGACGGCGCGCTCGGTCGTCAGCGTGACCTCGACCTCTGCGACTTCGGTGAAACGGGCGGGGGTGCCGGTCAGCGCCGCGACCTCGCGAGCCACCCCTTCGAGCGACAGGCAGTCGGCCCGGTTGGGCGTCAGCTTGAGCGTCAGCAGGCGGTCATCGAGATCGAGATGGCGACGGATGTCTTCGCCCACCGGCGCGTCGGCGGCCAGCAGCAGCAGCCCGGCCGCGTCCTCGGCAATCCCGAGCTCCCTGGCCGAGCAGAGCATTCCCGAGGATTCGACGCCACGCACCTTGGCCACCTTGATCCGGAAACCGCCGGGCAGTTCGGCGCCCGGCAGCGCACACGGCACCTTGATGCCGACTGCGGCGTTCGGCGCGCCACAGACGATCTGCAACGGTTCCCCCGACCCGACGTCGACGCGGCAGACGTTGAGGCGGTCGGCGCCCGGATGCTTGTCGACGCTGAGCACCTGCGCGACGACGACCTGGTCGAAGCGCGGCGCGACCGTCTCTTCGGCTTCCACTTCGAGGCCGGCCATGGTCAACAGATGCGAGAACTCATGCCCCGAGCACGCCGGATCGACGAAGCTGCGAAGCCAGGATTCAGAAAATTTCATGGCCGCTCAATGTCAGGAGGAAACACCGTCAGACAAACTGCCGCAGGAAGCGCAGGTCGCCATCGTAGAACAGGCGCAGGTCATTGACGCCGTAACGCAACATCGTCAGGCGGTCCGGCCCCATGCCGAAGGCAAAGCCGATGTACTGCTCGGGGTCGATGTTGACGTGCCGCAGGACATTCGGGTGCACCATGCCGCAGCCGGCAATCTCCAGCCAGCGACCCTTCAGGGCGCCGCTCATGAAAGCCATGTCAATCTCGGCCGACGGTTCGGTGAACGGGAAGAATGAGGGGCGGAAGCGCACCTGCAGATCGTCGCTCTCGAAGAAGCGGCGCAGGAAGTCGCCGATCACGCCCTTGAGATCGGCAAAGCTGACCTGCTCGCCAATCCACAGCCCCTCGACCTGGTGAAACATCGGCGAGTGCGTGGCGTCGGAATCGACCCGATAGACGCGTCCGGGGGCAATCACCCGGATCTCCGGCATCTTCTTGCGATCGGCGTAGCGGGCGACATGCGCCTGCATGTAGCGCACCTGAATCGGACTGGTATGCGTGCGCAACAGGACACCCTCGGCGACGCCGCCGGCCGTGTCCTGCAGATAGAAGGTATCGTGCATCGAACGCGCGGGATGATCGGCCGGCGTGTTGAGCGCGGTGAAATTCTGGAAGTCGGCCTCGATCTCGGGACCATCGGCGACATCGAAACCGATCGAGCGAAACAGGCCTTCGATGCGTTCGAGCGTGCGGGTGACCGGATGCAGACCGCCACGCGCCTGACCGCGACCCGGCAGCGTCACATCGAGCGCCTCTTCGGCGAGTCGCGCGGCCAGCGCCATTTGCCGCAGCGCCTCGCGACGCGCGTTGAGCGCCGCTTCGACGGCGTCCTTGCTGCGATTGATCGCCGCACCGGCGGTCTTGCGCTCGTCCGGCGGCAGTTTGGCCAGACCCTTGAGCAACTCGGTCACCCGGCCGTTCCTGCCGAGGTAAGTGGCCTTGATCTGCTCCAGCGCATCAGGGTCGTCGGTCGCCGCAAAGGCTGCCGACGCGGCGTGGACTATTTCATCGAAGTTGTGCATGGCATTGAAGAGGGTGTTCGCCGAAAAAAAGGAGGCTCGCGCCTCCTTTCTTGAGACTCGTCGGGCCTAGGCTGCGAGTTGGGCCTTGGCCTGCACGGCCAGAGCGGCAAAGGCCGGCTTGTCGAAGACGGCGAGATCGGCGAGCACCTTGCGGTCGACTTCGATCTGCGCCTTCTTGAGGCCATTCATGAAGGTGCTGTACTTCATGCCGACTTCCCTGGCCGCGGCGTTGATGCGCGCGATCCAGAGGCTGCGGAACTGACGCTTGCGCTGACGACGGTCGCGGTAGGCGTACTGTCCGGCCTTCATTACCGCCTGCTTGGCGACGCGATAGACATTCTTGCGGCGGCCGCGGTAACCCTTGGCCAGGGCGAGAATTTTCTTGTGACGCGCGTGCGCCGTTACACCACGTTTGACTCGGGGCATCTTTTATCTCCTTAAGCGTAAGGCATCATGGCGCGAACCATGGCCTTGTCAGAGTGGTGCACCTCGGTCGTGCCGCGCAACTGGCGCTTGGTCTTGGTGTCCTTCTTGGTCAGAATGTGCCGCTTGTACGCGTGCGAGCGTTTGATTCGGCCGCTGGGACTGATCTTGAAGCGTTTTTTCGCTCCCGTCTTGGTCTTCATCTTGGGCATTGAATGCTCCTCTTATAAACATGCCGCCAGGTGTCCCCCGACGGGGGCACTTCGGACCCGGCACCACTTGTTGTTGCTGGCCGCAGGCCAGCACTTGAATCCGAGCCTATTTCTTCTTGCTCGGGGTCAACACCATGACCATCTGGCGACCTTCCATCTTCGGCATCTGCTCGACTGCCGCCAGGTCCTGCAAATCGGACTTGATACGCTCGATCTGGCGCATGCCGATATCCTGATGGGCCATCTCGCGACCACGAAAGCGCAACGTGACCTTGACCTTGTCTTCTTCTTCGAGGAAGCGCGTCATGTTGCGCAGCTTGATCTGGTAGTCGTTCTCGTCGGTACCCGGACGGAATTTGACTTCCTTCACCTGCACCTGCTTCTGCTTGAGCTTCTGCTCATGCTGACGCTTCTGTTCCTGGTACTTGAACTTGCCGAAATCGACGATTCGGCAGACGGGGGGCTGGGCCATCGGGGCAATCTCGACGAGATCGACTCCCGCCTCGTCGGCCAGGGCCAGTGCCGCCCTGACGCTCATGACTCCCAGTTGCTCGCCGTCCAACCCGACCAGACGGACTTCCGGTGCGTTGATCTCTTCGTTAACGCGTTGCGCCTTTTGCAGTGCGATGGGTCCACTCCTTGTTTCGACAATAATCAAGCCGTACCGCTACTTCGCGCCGCAATTTCATCAAGAAGTCGCGTGGTCAGGGCCTCAATCGGCATTTGCCCCAGGTCCCGACCACCGCGTGTGCGCACGGCCACCAGGTTCGCTGCCATTTCCTTGTCACCAACGACGATTTGGTACGGCAGCTTGTTCAAGCTATGTTCTCGTATTTTATAGGTAATTTTTTCGTTGCGCAAATCCGCTTCCACTCGCAGGCCGGCAGCGCGCAGCCGGGCCGCCACCTGTCCGGCGTACTCGCCCTGCTTTTCCGAAATATTCAACACCACGGCCTGCATCGGCGAAAGCCACAATGGCATTGCGCCGGCATAATTCTCGATGAGGATGCCGATGAAGCGCTCCAGCGAACCGAGGATCGCCCGGTGCAGCATCACCGGAATGTGCCGGTCGTTGTCCTCGCCGACGTAGTGCGCGTCGAGCCGCTGCGGCAACGCGAAATCCAGTTGCAGCGTGCCACACTGCCAGACGCGGCCGAGGCAGTCCTTGAGCGAGAATTCGATCTTCGGGCCGTAGAACGCGCCTTCGCCGGGCTGCAGGTCGTAACTCAGATTCTTGGCGGCCAGCGCTTCCGCCAAAGCCGCTTCGGCGCGATCCCACACTTCGTCGGAACCGATGCGTTTGTCCGGGCGCGTAGACAGCTTGACGAGGATTTCGGTGAACCCGAAATCGGCATAGATCTGTTGCAGAAGATCGATGAACGCCGCCGTTTCCGGCAACACCTGCGCTTCGGTACAGAATATGTGTGCGTCATCCTGGACGAAGGCGCGCACGCGCATGATGCCGTGCAACGCGCCCGACGGTTCGTTGCGGTGGCAGGAACCGAATTCCGCCAGCCGCAGCGGCAGATCGCGGTAACTGCGCAAGCCCTGGTTGAAGATCTGGATATGGCCGGGACAGTTCATCGGCTTGATGGCGTAGTCGCGGTTTTCGGAGGCAGTGGTGAACATGTGCTCCGCGTAATTCTGCCAATGCCCGGAACGCTCCCAGAGCGAGCGGTCCATGATCATCGGCGTCTTCACTTCACAATAGCCGTTGGCACCGAGCACGCGTCGCAGGTATTGCTCGATCTCCTGCCAGATGGTCCATCCTTTCGGGTGCCAGAAAACCATGCCCGGCGCCTCGTCCTGCAGATGGAAGAGGTCGAGTTGCCGGCCGAGCTTGCGATGGTCGCGCTTCTCGGCCTCTGCAAGCATGTGCAGATAGGCGTCCTGGTCTTCCTTGCGAACCCAGGCCGTGCCATAGATCCGCTGCAGCTGCTCGTTGCGATGGTCGCCTCGCCAGTAGGCGCCGGCCAGCTTCATCAGCTTGAACACCTTCAGCTTGCCGGTCGACGGCACGTGCGGACCACGGCACAGATCGACGAAGGACCCTTCACGATAAAGTGACACTTCCTCGCCCTGCGGAATGGCCTCGATCAGTTCGGCCTTGTAGTGCTCGCCGATCGACTTGAAGAAGGCAATGGCTGCGTCGCGGGCCACGACTTCTCGCTGCACCGGCAGGTCGCGTCGGGCAAGTTCGGACATGCGCTTTTCGATCGCCGCCAGATCGTCGAGCGTAAACGGGCGCTCGTAGGCGAAGTCGTAATAGAAGCCGTTTTCGATGACCGGCCCGATGGTCACCTGCGCCGCCGGGAAGAGTTCCTTGACCGCGTAGGCCAGCAGGTGCGCCGTCGAATGACGGATCACTTCGATGCCCTCGGGATCCTTCTCGGTGATGATGGCGAGTTGGGCGTCGTGGCTGATCGTGAAGGAGGTATCGACCAGACGGCCATCAACCCGGCCCGCCAGCGCCGCGCGCGCCAGCCCGGCACCGATCGATTGAGCCACTTCGGCAACCGTGACCGGCTGCGCGAACTCCCTCCGGGACCCGTCAGGCAGTGTGACTACAGGCATGGCGCAACCTCAACAAGGAAATGGAAAAGCCAGAGTCCTGCTCTGGCTTGGTGGATTCCGGCTGGCACGAGGACAGGATGGCGGCGAAACGCTCCCGCACCCCAAGCGAGAGCGGGCGATTCTAGCACACCGCAAGCTGCCCGCCATACGCCCCACGGCAGGCGTTCGCCAACTATTCCACAGATGACTCAACCGCGCGGCCGGCGACATCGGCAGCTCGACGCGCCGTTCAGCCGGGCAGCGGCGCGAACAGCGCGGCAATGTCGTCGCTGCCGAACTTGGCATCGACGCCGCGGTCGGCGGAGAGGATGCGTGCCGCAAGTTCCGCCTTGCGCTCCTGGAGGGCGATGATCTTTTCCTCGATGCTGCCGGCGACGATCAGCTTGTACACGAATACGGGCTTGTCCTGCCCCAGGCGATGCGCGCGATCGGTGGCCTGGTTTTCGGCCGCCGGGTTCCACCAGGGGTCGTAGTGGATGACGGTGTCGGCGGCAGTGAGATTGAGACCGACGCCGCCAGCGCGCAGGCTGATCAGGAAGATCGGCACTTCGCCGGCCTGAAAGCGCCGCACCTGCTCCTCGCGGTCCTTGGTATCGCCGGTGAGGATGACATAGCCCAGGCCTGCCAGCTTCAGTTCCCTTTCGATCAGCGCCAGCATGCTGGTGAATTGCGAGAACAGCAGGATGCGCCGTCCTTCCTCGACCTGCTCCGGAAGCATGGTCATCAGCAGGTCGAGCTTGGCCCTCTCCCTGATCTTCTGGGCGGATTTGGCCTTCACCAGACGCGGGTCGCAGCAGACCTGCCGCAGTTTCAGGAGCGCGTCGAGGATGACGATCTGGCTGCGGTTGAAACCCTTGCTGGCAATCTCCTCGCGCACTTTCTCGTCCATCGCGACGCGCACCGTCTCGTACAGGTCGCGCTGGCCGCCAACGAGTTCGACCTTGCGCACAATGATCGTTTTCGGCGGCAGTTCACGCGCCACCTCCTCTTTCTTGCGGCGCAGAATGAACGGGCGGACGCGACGGGCAAGCAGATCACGGCGTTGCGTGTCGCCCAGCTTTTCGATCGGCGTCCGCCAGTACTTGGTAAAAGTATGGTTGTTGCCCAGGAATCCCGGCAGCAGGAAGTCGAACTGACTCCAGAGTTCGCCGAGGTGGTTTTCCAGCGGCGTGCCGGTCAGGCACAGACGGTGGCGGGCGGCAATCTTGCGAACCACTTCCGCGCCCTGGCTGCGCGCGTTCTTCACCGTTTGCGCTTCGTCGAGGATCAGCAGGTGGTAGCTGTGTCGCGTCAGTTCGCTGGCGTCGCGCCAGAGCAGGGGGTAGGTGGTCAGCACCACGTTGTGCTCGGCGATCTCGGCAAAACGGCTCTTGCGTTCCGGGCCGTGCAGCGAAAGGATCGACAGACTGGGTGCGAAGCGCGCTGCCTCATTCTTCCAGTTGAAGATCAGCGAGGTCGGCAGGACGATCAGGGCGGGGCGGTCGAGGCGCCCGGCCTCCTTTTCGAGCAACAGGTGCGCCAGCGTCTGGGCGGTCTTGCCCAGGCCCATGTCGTCGGCCAGGATGCCGGCCAGGTTCTGCGCGCGCAGGAACTGCAGCCAGGCCAGTCCTTCGGTCTGGTAATGACGAAGTTCCAGTCCCAGTCCGGCCGGCGGATCAATGTGACTGATTCCCTGCGCCGCCGTCAGTTGTTCGGCGAGCGCCAGGACGTCGCTCTGCCCGCGGAATTGCCAGCGACTGCTGTCGTTGAGTTCGGCCAGGCGCGGTGCGTCGAAACGGGAGACGCGCAGGCTGTTGCCACCGGGAAAACCATCGAAGAGATCGATCAGGGTCGCGGCAAGCGGTTTCAAACGCCAGGCCGGGGCACGTATGCGCAGGTTGTCGGGCGTTACCAGTTCGATCAGTTCCTGGTCGGCGATCTGCGCCAGCAGGCCCGGATCGAGCCAGCGTCCGTCGCGCCGGAACAGCGCTGCCAGCAGGGGGGCCAGCGGCAGGCGTTCGCCCTCGACGATGATCCCCATGTCGAGGTCGAACCAGCCGTTTTCCGACTCCACGAGATCGGCATCCCAGGCCTCGACCTCGAGCAGGCGATGCCGGTAATCGGCAGCAAACTCGACCTGCCAGCCGACAGAGCGCAGGCGCAGCACCTCGTTGCGCATGAACGCCGGCCAGCCACCTTCGAACGCCAGTCCGTAGGCGTTTTCGGGCGGTCTGCCGAAGGTGTGCAGGACGTAGCCGGGAATTTTTTCGAGACCGGAGCCGGCCAGTTCGTCCATCAGCAGATCTTCGCGCGCCCGCTGGCGTTCGATGCGAACCATCTCGCCACTGGCCAGTGTCGAGAAATCGCGCATGTCGTCGGGAATCACCTCGACATCGGCGTAGCGAAACACCGGCAGGGCGACATCGAAAGGACCGCCGCCATAACTGACAAGATACTCCCGCCAACTGCGGTTGCCGTGGGTGCCCAGGGTTTGCAGGCGCAGCACCGGCAGCGGCTCGGCGACAATGCTGCGCATCGCCACGCTGGCCTGCTCGGGGTCGCCGGGTAACTCGCACGCCGGCTCGGACAGGGCCTCGCCAACCAGCGCCGCTGCCGTCGCCGACAGCGGCGGCAGCGAGAACAGGCGAGCGACGACGGCCGCGTTGCCTGGAACCTGCAGCGGGCCGATCTGCCGTCTGGCAAGATCGACATACCACGGTACCGGCAGCGGGACGACCAGGCTCGCCGGTGGATCCGGCACCAGCATCGGCAGCCGGCGCCCGTCGCCGTTCTCGTGCCACCCCAGCGTCGCCGAACGCGGCGCCGCCGGCGTCAGTGTCGAGAAATCATCCTTGCGGCACAAGCGGCCGGTCTCGGCCATCAGTTGCAAGGCCTCGCCGCCGTGCCGTGGTCCCAGACCAAAGGCGCGCAAGCCGGTGTCGAAGGAGCGCTCGGCCCACAACAGGCGCAGGATGGCGCGATCTTCGTCGCCGACAAAGCGCGGCGGCTTGTTCAGGGCGCGATCGATGTTCCACATTTCCTCGGCACTTTCCGGGTCGCGCCCCTTGTGTACCGTGACGCCGAAACCGCGCGCATCGACGGTCCACAGCAGCAGGTAGAAAAGCTGCTGGCGGCTGGCTGCCGGGCGGCGGTCCTTCTTGCTGACCGCCACCGTCACCCGGCGCAGTTCTTCGGTCCAGGAAAGTACGCCGGGGTCGGCCTCGTTCGCCGGGTCGGAATCGTCAGCGGGCATATACAGCATCGGTACCTCGCCCGCAGTGAGCACCACTTCGGCGCCGCTTCAGAAATCGACGCGGCACAACGATCGGAAACGCCTCAGGAATGTGAACCCGCAACAGAACAGTCATTGGCTGCCCGCCTTGCCGGCGCCCGGAACGGGAGGCTCCGGACAGATACCAGCCGTGTAAGCTAGCACATGCCGACAAGTGGCGGCAAGCAGGGAAAGGCATGCTGGCGGGGCTGGCCGGCTGATGCACCACTCAGTCGCGGAAATTGCCGTACTTGATCGGGAAATCGGTGATCGCCTTGGTCACCGCAGCGATGCAGGACTGCAACTCATCGCGTTTGGCACCGCTGACGCGCACGGCGTCGCCCTGGATCGAAGCCTGCACCTTGAGTTTCGAATCCTTGATCAACTTGACGATCTGCTTCGCCAGTTCCGACTCGATGCCGATCCTGATCTTGAGTTCCTGTTTGACCTTGTTGCCGGAGACCCGCTGCACCGGCTGGTCCTCCAGGCGCTTGGTGCTTTCCTTTTCCTTCTTCTCCATCGCCGGGAAGAGCAGGTCCTTGATCTGGCCGAGCTGAAAATCGGAGTCACCGTAGAGAGTGATCAGATGGTCCTTTTCGTTCAACTCGACCTTGGCGCTGGTGCCTTTGAAATCGTAGCGATTGTCGATCGCCCGCCGGGTCACGTCTATGGCGTTGTGCAGCGCAGCCATGTCGGCTTCTGAAGAAAAATCGAATGAAGGCATCTTGCGTCCGCTTGAGAATGTGCTAAATGAAACCGGAGCCGCCTGGCACGGCGGAAACCACCACCAGCGCGCCGGCCGTGCCAGGCCGATGGATCCCGGCGTCAGGCGCCAGGCCTGGCAGGCTATCCGAAGTGGCAGACATAATGATAGGCGTCGTCGCAGGCGATCTCGAACACCGAATCGGCGGGTACTGCAAACGACTGACCCGCACCATAGGCCTTCCACTGATCCTCGCCCTTGAGCCTGACCCGACACGCGCCACCAACGCCCTCCATCACCTCCGGACTGGTGGTCGTGAAGGTCAGCGTCGATGGCAGGATCACGCCCACCGTCTTGCTGCTGCCATCCGCCAACCTGATCGTGTGACTGATACATTTGCCGTCGAAGTAGACGTTGGCCTGCTTGACGACGCTGACATTGTCAAACTGCGACATGATTCACAATCCCCAGAGTTTTTCCATGATGGTCTTGGCGATGAAGCCGACCATGCCGAAGGACAGTACGAAGAACAATATGATGGTGCCGGTCTTCCCGGCCTTCGCTTTCCAGGCAATCTCGCCGATGATGAAGAGCATGAAGAGCATGAACGCGCCGACCCCGAAGGTCATGCCAAAATCCGAAATCTGCTCTTCCGTCAGTCCGAACATCGACGGCGCGCTCCCCGATCAGCTCTTGCGGCTCGCCAGATTGGCCGCAATGCGCATGCGCAGCGCATTGAGTTTGATAAAGCCGGCGGCGTCCTTCTGGTCGTACGCCCCGGCATCGTCCTCGAAGGTGGCGATCGTCGAGTCGAACAGCGAATCGGTTTTCGAATCACGGCCCACCACCTTGACGTTACCCTTGTAAAGCTTGACCCGTACCCAGCCATTCACCGCCTGCTGCGTATGATCGATCAGGGTCTGCAGGGCGCGTCGCTCCGGGCTCCACCAGTATCCGTTGTAGATCAGGCTGGCATAGCGCGGCATCAGGTCGTCCTTGAGATGCGCCACTTCGCGGTCAAGGGTGATCGACTCGATCGCCCGGTGTGCCGGAAGGAGGATCGTCCCGCCGGGAGTCTCGTAGCAGCCGCGCGACTTCATGCCCACGTAACGGTTCTCGACCAGATCGATGCGCCCGATGCCGTGCTTGCCGCCGAGGCGGTTGAGCAGCGCCAGCAGTTCGTGCGCCGGCATGTGCAGACCATTGATCGACACCAGGTCGCCGTGCGCGAATTCGAGGTCAACGTACTCGGGGGCATCCGGCGCCATTTCCGGCGATACCGTCCAGCGCCACATCGACTCCTCGGCCTCGGCCGCCGGGTCCTCGAGGTGACGGCCCTCGTAGCTGATGTGGAGCAGGTTGGCGTCCATCGAATACGGCGACCCCCCCTGCCGATGCTTCATCTCGACCGGGATGGCGTGCAGCTCGGCATAGGCCAGCAGCTTCTCGCGCGACAGCAGATCCCACTCCCGCCACGGGGCGATGATCCGGATGTCGGGCCTGAGCGCGTAGGCGCCGAGTTCGAAACGAACCTGATCGTTGCCCTTGCCGGTGGCACCGTGCGCCACCGCATCGGCGCCGGTCAGGTTGGCGATCTCGATCATCCGCTTGGCGATCAGCGGCCGGGCGATCGAGGTCCCGAGCAGATACTCGCCCTCATACACCGTATTCGCCCGGAACATCGGGAAGACGAAGTCGCGCACGAACTCCTCGCGCAGGTCGTCGATGTAGATGTTTTCCGGCGCGATACCGAACTGCAGGGCCTTGGGGCGCGCCGCGTCGAGTTCATCACCCTGGCCGAGGTCGGCGGTGAAGGTCACGACTTCGCACTGGTAGGTATCCTGCAACCATTTCAGGATCACGGAAGTATCGAGGCCGCCCGAATAGGCAAGGACCGCTTTCTTGATGTCGCTCATGGTAATTCCCGGCTTGGAGTGGACGCGGAAGGAGAGGGTGCAGCGGCGGAGTCGACGCGCCCGAGAAGTAGAAATTCGAGTAGCGCCTTCTGGGTATGCATGCGGTTCTCTGCTTCGTCCCAGACGACGCTCTGCGGACCATCGATGACCTCGGCAGCGACTTCCTCGCCGCGATGGACCGGCAGGCAATGCATGAACAGCGCCTCGGGACGGGCGACGCGCATCATTTCCGGGCTCACCTGCCAGGCTGCGAAATCGCGCCTGCGCTGGTCGTTCTCGGCTTCGAAACCCATCGAGGTCCACACGTCGGTCGTCACCAGATCGGCCCGGTGCGCCGCGTCCATCGGATCGGCGAACTGTTCCAGATGCGCGGTGCCGCGCAGGCCGGCCCGTTCAGGCGCCACCTCGTAGCCCGGCGGGGTCGACACGTGCATCTTGAAGTCGAGTATTTCCGCCGCCTGCAGCCAGGTATTGCAGACATTGTTCGAGTCGCCGATCCAGGCCACCGTCTTGCCCTGGATCGGACCCCGGTGCTCGATGAAGGTGAACACATCAGCCAGAATCTGACAGGGATGGTGCTCGTTGGTCAAACCATTGATTACCGGCACGCGCGAGCAGGCCGCGAAACGCTCGATCCGATCATGCCCAAAAGTGCGGATCATCACCGCGTCGCTCATGCGCGAGATCACCTGTGCCGTATCCTCGATCGGCTCACCGCGCTTGATCTGCGAATCGTCGCTGTTGAGATAGATCGCCAGGCCACCCAGCTGCTGCATGCCTGCTTCGAACGAGAGGCGGGTGCGCGTACTGGCCTTCTCGAAGATCATCACCAGCGTACGATCGATCAGCGGCCAGTATTTGCGGTAAGCCTTGAATTCCGACTTGATCCAGAGCGCACGCTGGAACAGGTGGTCGAATTCCTCGCGGCTGAAATCCTTGAACTGCAGGAAGTGTCTTGGGCTGATGTCCATGGCCGTTCTCTTTAGGGGACTGCGAGAAAATCGCGGAGCAGTCGCGCCAGTCGCGACACCAGCTCCTGCGCTTCGTCGGCGCCGAGGGTCAGCGCCGGCAGCAGGCGCACGACCTTCTCGGCCGTGACATTGATCAGCAGCCCAGCGGTGAGGCCGCGCGTCACCAGTTCGCCGCACTCGCGATCGAGCTCGATGCCAATCATCAGTCCCTGACCGCGAATTTCGACAATACCCGCGCAACCTGCCAGCGCCTGCGCCAGCCCTTCGCGGATCGACGCCCCGACGATCAGCGCATGCTCGATCAGGCGATCGTTTTCGATCACCTCGATGGTCGTCAAGGCGGCGGTTGTCGCCAGTGGATTGCCGCCGAATGTCGAGCCGTGATTGCCGGGCTTGAACAGCCCTTTCGCCTGGCCGGCGGCGAGGCAGGCACCGATCGGCACGCCACCACCGAGTCCCTTGGCCAGCGTCACCACGTCCGGGCGGATACCCGCGTGCTGGAATGCAAACCAGGTCCCGGTGCGACCCATGCCGCACTGCACTTCATCGCAGATCAGCAGCCAGCCACGGTCGTCGCACAGCGCACGCAGACCGCGCTGAAAATCGATGTCCGCGATATTGATGCCACCCTCGCCCTGCACGATTTCGAGCATCACTGCGACGACGTTCTTGTTGTACCTGGCCAGCGTTCTGATGGCTTCGAGATTGTTGTAGGGAACGCGCACGAAGCCCGACACCAGCGGCTCGAAACCGGCCTGCGCCTTGCGATTGCCGGTGGCCGACAGGGTCGCCATGGTGCGGCCGTGAAACGCCTTCTCCATGACGATGGTTGCCGGGCTATCGACCCCCTGCTGGTGGCCGTAGAGACGCGCCAGCTTGATCGCCGCTTCGTTGGCCTCGCAACCCGAGTTGCAGAAGAAGACCTCGTCCATGCCCGACAGCGCCGCCAGCTTGTCGGCGAGTTGCTCCTGTTCGGGGATGCGGTAGAGATTGGAGGCGTGCAGGATACGCCCGGCCTGGGCGCTGATCGCCGCAACCAGCGTCGGGTGGTTATGCCCCAGGGTGTTCACGGCAATTCCCGACAGGGCGTCGAGATAGACCTTGCCATCGGTATCGGTCAGCCAGCTCCCGTCGCCATGGCTGAAGGCGACCGGCAAGCGGCCGTAGGTATTCATCAGGTGAGACATGGACCACCCATTGCGGAGGCTTTGAAACTGAAACGGCGGCTTGCGCCGCCGGATAACGTTTTACGCACCTGGACCCCTGGCCGGTACGTTCCGGCGGACTTCTCGAAACCTCGCACGCCGGATCACAAGGCGAGGATTCTACGGGAAATAGAATCTGCTGTACAGGACAGGCACCGGGATATCGGTACGTCGATCAGCGCTTCAGCAGATTCCAGACCCCCTCGATGCCACCCAGCACGAGGTCCGAGAGATCGGCTTCGAGCAGGCTTTTGCGCTCCTGGCGGGTCACCTGTGATTTGGCGCGTTCGTTGGCCAGGAGCGCGTCGGCGACGGCATGCGGGTCTACGTGCTCCTGCCGGTACGCCTTCTTGCCGAAGTCATCGAGAGCACTGCGCACGGCGTCGGGGTCGAGGATGACGATCGGCGAGCGGCAATGCGTGCAGACGTGCTGGCGGCGGATGTCGACCGGCGCGCCGCAGCCCGAGCAGCGGATGCTCTGCACCTTGCGGGCCAGATCGTCGATTTCGGCGCCGTTGAGCTGGCGGACGAAGCCCTTTTCGATCATGAACGCGGCAAAGCCGCTGAAACGCCCGTGTCTTTGCGGGCAGCGACTGTAGGCAAAGCGGCCGGCGCGCGTGCTGTCGAAGCAGTTCAGCAGCGGGTCGCGGCAGCGTGGGCAGCGGAGGACGCCGGGCCATGGCTGGCGCAGGTCGGCATGATGCTCGTGCAGCAGGCGGAACAGCGCCAGGACCCCGGCCGGCGCCAGCTG
This sequence comes from Candidatus Accumulibacter propinquus, assembly GCA_016714935.1. Classification (GTDB taxonomy): domain Bacteria; phylum Pseudomonadota; class Gammaproteobacteria; order Burkholderiales; family Rhodocyclaceae; genus Accumulibacter; species Accumulibacter propinquus. The sequence continues at coordinate 17,413 of JADKBU010000012.1, forward strand.
GGCGCTCTCGTATTCGTCGAACCAGATGCCCTGGCAGGCAAAACAAAGGTCCAGCGAAACTTCGCCGTTCAACTGGCGCTGGAAATGGTGGATCGCCATGGGCGCCTGGCAGCTCGGGCATGCACCACCGCGCGTAGTACGGGCTGGAATCGGCTGGGGAATGTTCGGCATGCGGGAAGTCGGTGGCGGTGAGGATCAGTTCTGCAGGCGGGTTGTCGGTGTGCGGCCCGCAAATAGTGGCGGCACATCCGCGAGTATAACGGCCTCGCCGTCGTCAGACGAGCCCGGCCGCTCAGGCGTCGAAACGGCGTACCCAGAACAGTTCATGGCGGCGAACGGCTTTGCGAAAGAATTCGTTGTCCCCGCTGGCGGGCCAGCGCCGACCGGCCAGAAGCTGCTGGATGATGCGCCGCAGGCGCTTCTTGAACGGCAGGCGAGCCTGCAGGTCGTGCTGCATGGCCAGCGCCATGGCCTTGTCGAGTTGCGCTGCGGTGCTCAGCAGCGGGCTCCACAGGGCATCGGCCGACAGCGACGCAAACGCCGGCGGCAAGGCGATGCCGCAGCCGGCCGGACCCATCGGCCAGCGGTCGTTGTCGTGCAGATGATTGGCGTACAGCAGGGCAATTTCCGGCTGCCAGCGCGACTGCGGCAAGGCCTGGTGAAGCGCCTGCGTCGCCGCGACATGGTCGGCGTGCGGGTCAAGCTGCGGGTGCGGGGTAACGACGACTTCGGGGCGAAAGTGTTCGAGCAGGGCCACCAGGTCGGCCAGCAGGTTGCGTCCGCTCGGCAGACCGTCGGCGTCGCCAGGCAGGGGCAGCGGATTGTGGCGGCGCACGCTGCGAATATCGGCCTCGCCCGACTCGCGTGAAGCAAAGATCTGGTCGGGTTCGCCGAGCATCGCCGGTAACTGCAGGCAGTAATAACCGAGTTGCACGCAGCGGCTCTGCGGCACGCCACCCCAGAGCGGCACCGCCAGGCTGTCCCAACTGCGCAGACGCCCCTTCAACCGCGCCGCCTGCGCGGGCGACAGACCCAGGCGCTGGTAGTCACGGGCCTCGATTTCGCCCTGCGTCAGGGTCACGATACAGACCGCGGCGGCCCGGCTGTAGAGGCCGAAAGCGGCGATCTCGGCGTCGTCGGCATGCGGGGCGATGACCATCACGCGCCGTTGCGCGTAATCCGGATGCGGCATGGCGTACAAGGTGGCGGTCGCCGGCAGGCGGCAGAAGCGGCCGCGCATACGCAGCTCGCCCCGGCCGAGCGCCCCGGCCTGCCCCGACAGGTTCAGGAAACGCCGACCACGCACCGCGCGCTCGAAATCCTGCCGATCGTCAGCGAACAGGACCTGTGGGTCAAGCCAGCGACCGAGCCAGGTGCTGCGCAGATCCAGTTCGAGAATCAGCGTCTCTGCTGCTGGCAGCGGCGCGCTCAACCGCAGCCGCCCGTCGTCAAGCGCGACCTCCTGTCGCGCCGCGTCGGCCGGGAAGCGGTACTGGTAGTCGTCTTGTGGCGAATAGAAGAGGTGGTCGGCAAACCACGCCTCATGTGCGACCCAGCCGAACAGCAGCAGCAGCGCCGGCAGTCCCCAGCCGACGCCGAAGCCGAGGACGGCGAGCGCCAGCGCCGACAAGGCCAGGAGGAGACGTTTCCGGCGGCGGTGGCGCGACAACAATTGCTGTTTGCGTGAACTCATCGATGAACCCGAACGACGGGCACAGCCGGCGCCTTGCCGGGCGTGCTTGCTAGATTTGATAGGCCGGCACGCGATGGCACCAGCGGTCCTTGTATTCGCGGTCGGCTCGACCGAACGAATAGCGCAGCGGTTTGCCGCGCGTGCGCGCATCTTCCCAGGCGGCTTGCGTGTTGACGAAACTGAGTACGCTGCCGGGGCTGAGCGCGCTGCTTTGCGGGTCGACGCCGCCGTTGATGTATTCCAGAGAAATCCATCCGGGCGCCTCGACGCGGTAGAGAATCTGGATGGCGATCGGCTGTTCATGACGCAACAGCACCGAGCCGGTCATGAACTCGCGCAGCAGGGCGAAAACCTCGCTCAGGTGTGCCTTGCCGCGTGCCGCAAAGCCCCAGCGGCGTTCGAACAGATCGGCGTAGATGCGCGCCTGCGCTCGGGCGCGGAAAAGTCGAGCATCGGCCGTAGGCTCCCGCCCGCCTCTTCGAGGAGACGCAACTCGCGCCGCTGGTTGTAGCGGAACTTCTTCGAGTACTCCTCGGGCGCGCGCGCCAGCGCCAGGCCTTGTGGCTGCGGCGTCGGGCGACTGACGCGCCCGGCATTCAGCTCGGAGAGGTAATGCATGCGCCAGCGTAACGTGACGCTGGCCTGCTCGGCGATCGGCAGGATGACTTCGGCGTTGCCCAGATCGAACAGACCGCGCTGGCCGCGCTGCTTCAGGACCTCCTTGGACAGCGCCAGATGCCGTCCCCAACAGGGAATTGCCGCCAGCAACTGGCCGTCGGCAAAGCAGCCCAGGTAACGCACCGGAATGCGCGCCAGCGCAGCCAGCCGCTCGACGACGACCGGGTGCGTCGCGACGCTGCCACCGAAGCGCTGCCAGGCCTGAGCATAGGCCGCGGCGTCGATGACTGTCCAGCCGCGCTCGCGCCAGGCACGCAGCCGGCTCAACATGGTGTGCCCAACCGCCGGCTCCGGCGGGCGGCCGCCGTGTTCATCCTGCTGTCGCGTGCTTTCTGCTCGTCCTGCCCCATGCGTCGATCGATCCTCGGCGATTCCGGAAAACAGCAATGGACTGTTCTACGTGCTGCGCCGGTTCAGCCAGCGCAGCACGGTGGTAAACAACCTCTCCGGGTCAAGGGGCTGCGTGATGATGTCCTGCATTCCCACCGCCAGGCAGCGCGCCTTGTCCTCGGGCGAGACGCTGGCCGTCATGGCCAGGATCGGCGGCGGTTCCCGTCCTGGAAAGGCAAGAATTGCCAGGGCGGCGTCGACCCCGTTCATCTTCGGCATCTGGATATCCATCAGAATCAACGCGTAGTCAGTTTGCCGTGCCATCTCCACGGCCGCCAGGCCATCCCCGGCGAGATCGACGCGGAGCCCGGCGTCCTGCATCAGATCCTTCGCGATCTCGCGACTGATCGGGTCGTCCTGAACCACCAGGACACGTACTCCGGCGTGGCGGGTGAATAGTTCGAGTTCCGCACAAGGCGCGGAATGTGGGTCCGCCGCATCAACGACGTGCCTGGCCTTGCCCAGTCGGACGGTGAACCAGAAGACGCTGCCCGCGTCGACCTGGCTGTCGACTCCCATGCTGCCGCCCATCGCCTGCACCAGCCGTTTGCTGAGCGCGAGACCCAGTCCGGTTCCACCATAGATGCGGGCGAGGGAAGCGTCGGCCTGTTCGAAGGGCGTGAACAGATGCGCCTGGTCCGCAGCCGAGATGCCGATGCCCGTATCACGTACCTCGAAACGCAACAGGACGGCGGCGGCGGTCTCATCGGTCGCGGCCACGCTCACCTTGACCGAGCCTGCGACCGTGAACTTGATGGCGTTGCTGGTCAGGTGGAACAGGACCTGCCCCAGGCGCAGGGCGTCACCATGCAGCGTTCGCCGGGCAAGTTCCGGCGCCACTTCGACGCTCAGCAGCAAGCCCTTTTCGGCTGCCTGTCGTGTCATGAGGTGATCGAGCTGCCCCAGGATCCTGCCGACCTCGAAGTCGACCGCATCGAGGGTGAGACGCTCGGCTTCGATCCTGGAGATGTCGAGAATGTCGTTGATGATCGCCAGCAGACGCCTTGAGCACAGCACGGCCTTGGTCAACTGGTCCTTCTGCCGGGGGTCGGTGGCGCGGCGCAGGGCCAGTTCGCTCATGCCCATCATGCCGGTCAGCGGCGTGCGCAGTTCGTGGTTCATGTTGGCCAGGAAGCAACTCTTGGCCCTGTTGGCTGCTTCGGCCGCTTCCTTGGCGACCGACAAGGCCAGCGTACGAGCCTGCACGAGTTCTTCGAGGTGATCACGGTGCAGTTCCACTTCCTTCCGCAGTTGTTCCCGTTCGAGCAGGTTGCGGATGCGCTGGCGGGTGATTTCGACATTGATCGGTTTGGTGATGTAGTCGGCGGCACCCAGGGTCAGGCCGGCACTCTCGGTTTCGATCCTGGCAAGTGCGGTAATGAAGATCACGGGGATCGTCCGCAGCGCCGGCGAGGCCATGATCCGTCGGCAGGTCTCGTAGCCATCCATCTCCGGCATCATCACGTCGAGCAGGATCAGATCGGGTGGCGCCTTCGTGGCCATGGCCAGACCCATCGCTCCCGAGGTGGCGATCTGCAGATCGAAGTCCGCTTCCAGCGCGGCGCCAAGTGTCAATAGATTCGTCGGTGTGTCATCGATGGCGAGAATCCTGGGTCTTGGCTTGCTCATGTCTTGTTCCTCCAGCCTTGGGCAGCGGCAACCCTGCGCAGCTCACCGAGCGCCAGGTCGAAACGGACTTCAGCCAGCAAGCGTCCGGTTTCTGTGAGTTCGGCAGCGAGTTCAGTCCCCGCGACCGCTTCCTGCAAGCTTCTGAAGCAGCCGACGGCATCGAATTTTCCCTCGACCAGCAAGACTTCGAGCTCGCCGAGCAGGGCCGCGATCCGCAGTGGATCAACGGCCCTGGGCGCCGGAATCTGTGAAGCCGTGGCGGCCGAAGGCAGATATTTGCCCAAGGTCGCCGCCAGCGTATCGACCACCAGCGGTTTGCAGAGAAAATCGTCCATATCGGCCGTCAGGCAGCGCTGACGATTTTCGTCCTTGACATCGGCCGTCAAGGCGATGATCGGATGCCGCGGTTGCGCATTCTCGACCTCCCAGCGCCGAATCCGCACGGCAGCATCATAACCGTCCATCACCGGCATGTGCAGGTCCATCAGAACCAGATCCGCAGCCTCGCCGCGCAGGCAGGCATCCACCGCCTGTTGCCCGTTTTCGGCCATGACCACGCTCAAGCCGAGCGTGTTGAGCATGGCTTCAATGACCTTGCGGCTGCTGCGACTGTCGTCCACCACCAGCACCCGCCCGAGCATTTGCGTGGGTCTTGCCGCCGGCGGGGAGGGCTCGTACCGCACCTCCACAGGGCCATCCCCGCCCGCAGCCGGCAGTCTCGCACGCAGGCGAAACCAGAAGCGCGAACCACGCCCCACTTCGCTCTCGACTCCGACCTCACCATGCATTTGCTTCGCCAGGCTGCTCACGATCGAGAGGCCGAGTCCGGTGCCGCCGTATTGCCGGGTCGTCGAGGTATCGGCCTGTGCAAATGGCAGGAACAGGTCCTGCTGCTTGTCTTGCGGAATACCGATGCCGGTGTCGGAAACCGAGAATTCGAGCACCGCGGTCGTTGCATCGCGCTCCAGCTCGCGCGCCGCGAGCTGGATCCGGCCCTGCTCGGTGAACTTGACGGCGTTGCCGAGCAGGTTGGCGAGCATCTGGCGCAGGCGATAGGGGTCGCCCAGGTAGCGTTGTGCGGCCGGGCCGCTCCATTCGGATGCGAAACGCAGACCTTTCTGGTGGATGGCTTCCGAAAACAGCATCTGCGTATCATCGAGGATCTCGCGGGGCCGCAGGGCGACGGACTCGAGTTCGATGCTGCCGGCTTCGATCTTAGAGGTGTCCAGGATGTCATTGAGCAGGGCCAGTAGCGCCTGCCCCGAATTCAGGACAGTGCGCGCGTAATCCTGCCGCCGGCGCTCGTCCAGGCCGGGCACCTGCAGCATCTGTGCCATGCCGAGGATGGCATGCATCGGTGTCCGGATCTCGTGGCTCATCGTCGCCAGGAAACGGCTCTTGGCAACACTGGCAGCCTCCGCCTGCAGTCGCGCCGCTTCGAGCATGGCCTCGTTCTGTTTTTGTGCCGAGATGTCCTGATGCGTGCCGGACAGCAACAGCGGCCTGCCGTCCGTCGACCATTGCGACACTTTCCCGCGCACCAGCACCCATACCCAGTGGCCATCCTTGTGATGCACGCGACCCTCGTACTCGTAATACGGGAGTTCGCCGGCGAGATATCCGTCGAGCAATCTGGCCGATAGCTCGCGGTCGTCCGGATGGATCAGCCTCTCCCAGGTCCTGATCGAGAGAGGCGCCAGTTCCTGCAGCGTATAGCCCGCCATCTGCGCCAGGAGTTCGTTGGCCACACATTCGCCGGTCTCGACATTCCACTCCCAGGTCCCGGCGCGGGTACCGTCGACGATGTTCTGCAGGTGCCAGCGCTGGGCTTCCAACTGGTGCTCCTGTCTTACCCTTTCAGTGATATCAACGAAGCACCACAGCGAATCGCCGGCGTGCGACTCCAGCCGCGCACCGCTGACATCCATCCAGATAGGGACCCCATCCTTGCGGACATACTCGACCTGCGCGCGGAATACACCCCCGGCCTGGAGTACCGGGTACGCTGCCGCGCCAAAGTCGGCGTAAGCCTGCGCACTCGGGTAGCCGGCTTGCGTGGGGCTCCCGGCAAGCTCGCCCCGCCCGTAGCCGAACATGTCTTCCAGGGCGCGGTTGGCCCAGACGATCGTTCTGTCGCTTGCCGTCATGATGCCCACCAGGCCATTGTCCAGCAGGGCCTGTTGCTCGATCAGCAGTTGCTGCATCCGGGATTGCAGGTCCTTGAGCTCGGTGATGTCGAACATTACCGAGCGACTCATCAGGAAGCTGCCGTCGGCGTCCCTGACGGACGTTGCCGAAATGCTGACCTGCCGGCGCGAGCCATTCCTGGCAACCAGTTCGAATTCCAGGTTATTGACCTGGCCCTCATTCTTCAAGCTCGGGAACATCTGCTCGAACAGTGTCCGACCGGTGGGCGTGAGGAAATCGGCGGGCGTCATCCTTCCCACCACCTCATCCCGCCGGTATCCCAGCCAGGCCAGTTCCGTGGCATTGATTTGCAGGTAGATCCCGTCGGGCCCCACGGAGTGATAGCCGCAGGGCGCATGGTCGTAGAGGTCTTCGATCTCGCGCGCCGACGCGAGGAGTTGGGCCTCAAGCCGCTTGCGTTCGGTAATGTCTCGGGAAAGCACGATAACGCGTTGAACCTGGCCCGCGGCGGCAGCCATCGGTGCGGCTGAAAGCTCGAACCACCTTTCTCCCTGTGGCAAGGACAGACGGTAGGCGTGACCGGTGGACCGCCCTTGTCCACGGCCACCCGGATCGCGTCGATGCATACCTCAGCCGCATCCGCCGGCAGGACTGCAAAGAGGGTCTTGCCGACAAACCCGTTGGTCGACGTCTCCATCGGATCGGAGCGTTGCGAGTGATAGCTGTGAATGCGGCCGTCGACGCCGACTTCGAACAACACATCCGGAATGGCATCCAGAGTTGCCTGCAACTGGTTTTTTGTGGACAGTATTTCGGCTTCGGCCAGCCGCCGTTCGGTCACATCCACAAAAGTGGCAATCACCTGCACGGGCAATCCCTGCTCGTCGGCGAATACCGGCTGGGAATTGATGCTGATCCAGCGCAAACCATGCCCCGGCGCCTTGATGCCCATGATCTGATGGCGCAGCGACTTGCCGGTGCGCAGGGTCACCATCCCCGGATGCTCGTCTCCGGGAAACGGTGTGCCGTCTTCGCGGATTGCGCACCACTGCGGATCGACGGAGGTTTTGCCCAGCAATTGCTCCCGGCCAAGACCCAGCAGCGCTTCGGCCGCCGGATTGGCATCGACGATACGGCCGTCGCGGCATTGCAGAACCAGGCCTTCGGCCATCGACTGGAAGATGATCCGTAGGCGCTCCTCGCTGGCGCGCAAGGCAAGTTCCGCTGACTTGCGTTGCGAAATGTCCACGAATGCACCCAGGGCTTCCCCGTTTTCCAGGCCCAGCCGCCCGGTGCCGATTTCATACCAGCCGAGTGTCCCATCCTTGCGGCGTTGCTGAAGTTCGGTACGGAGCACTTCGCCACGCGCCAGGATCGGATACACCAACTGGCCGAATGCTTCGTAGGACTCGTCGTTAGGGTAAGCGATGCGCGTCGGCTGTCCGATCAGTTCCTCGGGCGAGTAGCCCAGCATCCGGGCGAAAGCGGCGTTGGCCCAGACGATCACGCGCGCTTTCACCTTGACGATCCCGACGACCGGGCTGTCCAGAATCGCCCGCTGTTCACGCAACAGGGTTTCCAGTTGCGCTTCGGTCTGCTTGCGCTCGGTAATGTCGAAGGTAATGCCCATGACCCGCACCGGCTCGCCGGCGCCATCCCTCTCGACAACCTTGCCGCGGGCCAGTACCCAGACCCAGTGCCCGTTCTTGTGTAGTAGCCGGTGCTCGGACTCGTAGTCCGGCGTTTCCCCTTTCAGGTGGCGGTCCAGACGCTCTCTGACCAGCGGCAAGTCGTCCGGAAAAACACGCGTTGCCCAGCTTTCGATGCGCCGGGGCAACTCCTCCAGCGTATATCCCTGCAATGCGGCCCAGCGCGCGCTGAATCGCAACTCACCACTGGGAACGACCCATTCCCAGGTACCCATGGCCGCCCCGGCCAGCGCCAGTTCGAGGTGCTGCTCCCGGTCGGCAAGTAGCGTCTCCATTGCCTTGCGCTGGGTGATGTCGTACCACGTTGTCAGGTGCGACCCATCGTGCGGCAAAGCGAGCAGTGACATCGTCGTCAAGACCGTTCGTCGCTCACCGCTCTTCGTCGTGACCTGCACTTCCAGTGCTTGCGAAGGCGCAGCATGGCTTCGGAGACCGGCCAGACGGGCGTACCAGGTGTCCAGGACCGACTGCCGGTATTGAAGGTCGGGACAAGCCCGTACCCACCATTCTGCCAGGCTTGGCAGCTCCCGCTGCTGGTAGCCGAAAGCCGTGGTGAATGCGGCATTGACGTACGTCACGTTGTGCTGCGCGTCACTGATCACTGTCGGTACCGGCAGGGCTTCGATGATGGATCTAAGGCGCCTTTCACTTTGCTGCTGTGCATCTTTTAAACGCTGGTCCTCGATATCCCAGGCGCGTTGGCGGCGCAAGGCGTCACGGTAGACGGTAAAGCCGCCGCCGCCCAGCAGGAGCAACGCGAAACCGGTGCCACTCACCCTTCGCCACCAGGCTGCGCGGATTTCCGACAGCGGCATGGCAATGAACAGCGTCAGCGGATGCGTCGGCAGGCGGCGAAACGCGGTCAGGAAATCCGGCCCGTCAAGGCTGCTCGGACCTTCCACGTAGCCGCGCTCGGGGAAGCCTTGCTGTCGCAGGTGATGAATCAGGGCGCCGGTTCTCGGGACTCCGTAGATCTGATCCAGCGTCAGATTGGCCGGCACCGGGTAACGGCTCAACAGGAAACCACTGTCGCGAATCAGCCCGATGGCCGCCGCCCTGGCCGTCAGGGGCGAATCGACCCAGTACGACTGCAGGTGCTCATGCGTCAGGTTGGCACTGACGATGTAGCCGAGCTTGCCCTGGCGATCCTTGATCGCATGGCGCACGGGGACGATCACCACCTTGTTGATTTTGGCCAGCAACGGCCGGCCGATGCCGAAAAGCTGTCCCTGCGCGACAGCGTCGACGAAATGGATGAATGAGGCTTCCCCGGCCAGGGTGGCATGCACCGTGCGTGGCGGGTTCCTGGCGGTCAACAGGACTGTGCCATCGGCCTGGATCAGGGTGACGTTGTACAACTCCGGATACAGGTCGTGGAACTTCCTGACCAGGACATAGGCGCGGTCGAGGTCGATCCGCTCGCCCTCGCTGCTCAAGTCGTCGCCGAGACCTTTCAGGGCAAGTTCAAGATGCGAGAAGTAGTTGTCGAACGCCCTGGCTTCCATCTCCATGATGGTTGCCATGTCCCGCAGCGCTGCTGCCTTTTCGTCGGCCCAGTTGTACCATGCGGTTGCCGCTGCGTAGGCGACGAGCAACAAGGTCAGCAGACCGGCGATGCGGTTAAGGTTCTTGATGGAAAGCGGCGCGTGCATTGCTGGACTCGGTGGTCGCATGCGGAAGAAGGCGATCGATCAAGGGCTGGTGCAGCCTCGATTGCGGCTCGTGGCTGATGGTACGCGCGGATGGGGGTTTGCACAAACGGCACGCTGGCCGTACGGCAACTCCCCCAGGGTGCTCACGGCCTGACAGGCCGCCAGGCATGGGTTGCATCTGCCTGCAGATCGCGGAAAATGCGTCTGTCGCCGCCGGCATCACTCGGCAGGCTCCCTTTTTTTGAGGTGGCAGATCCTTGCCGGCAAGACGTTCATCCGCTGCGGTCAAAGGGCAAGCGCTTGCGCCGGCGGCCGGCGGCCGCTCCGTAGAACGCCATGGGCAGCCCGGGAAGGGCATGGAGCGGCATGACGCGAGCCACTGAAATCCTGATCAGCGTCATCATCCCGACCTACAACTACGCGCGTTTGTTGCCGCGTGCACTGGATTCGGTGCTCGCGCAGCACACTGACGATATCGAGCTGATCGTCGTCGATGATGGCTCAGGCGACGATACCGCCGAGGTCCTCGCGCCATACGCTGCCCGCCATCGGCAATTGCGGGTGATCCACCAGAGCAATGCGGGTGCGGCCGCCGCGCGCAATCATGGGATCCGCGAGGCGCGGGGAGCTTATGCGCTGTTGCTCGACGCTGACGACGAACTCCTGCCGGAGGCCCTGGCCAGTCTGCGTGCGGCGCTCGCCCGGCAGCCGACGGCCGGAATGGTGCTCGGCGCGCAGATCTCGGTCTATCCGGACGGTCGCGAACGGCTGCGGTTGCCGACGCCGGTGCCCAGCGCGCCGCCGCTGCAACTGACCCGGCGCTATCTGCTCGAAAAACGCATCTCGATCTCGCATGGTTGTTCGCTGTTCCGCCGCGACCTGCTCCTGCAGCGGCCGTATCCGGAAAGCCTGCGCGGTGGCGAAGACGTCGCGGTGTTTGCCTATCTGCTGGTCAGCACCCCGGTTGCGGTCACCACCGAGCCGCTGGCGCGCATCCACAAACACGCGGACAGCCTGCGACACAACCGCGACAACGAGGAGGAGCGCGCTCTGGCGATGGTCTCCGAGGTTTTTTCCGGGTTGCCGGCCGAATGCCAGTCGCTGCGAACACGCTATCAGGCACAACGTTACCTGTCGCTGTTTCGCGCCGCGTTGCGGGCTGGCGACCGGCCGACGGCCCGCCGCTATTATGCTGCCGCCTGGCGCCTGAGCCCGCTGCAGGCCCTGCGTGGACGGCAACTGCACAAGGTCCTGAGCTTGTGGGCCTGGACTTGAAGCGCTGTCTCAACACCTTCTCATGAGGTTTTCGATGCTCGATATCGCCAAAGCGCGTGCTCATGTTTCGCCGGTACCGCTTGCCTTTGTCGCCAGCCTCGTGCTCTCGCTGATCGCGGTTGCCGGTACCGTGACCCTCGGCAAGGATGCCGCACACTATCTCGATGTTGCCCGACAGGCTCTCGACCATGGTCCGGCGGTGGCGTTTCAGCTTTTCAACTGGCCGTGGTTTCCCCTGTTGCTGGCGGCAACGCATGCCTTCCTCGGTGTTCCCCTGGAACTTGCCGCGTACCTGTGGTGCGCGCTGCTGATGGCGGGAACCTGCGCGCTGATGGTGGCCATCAGCCAGCGCCTGGTGGTTGGCAGCGGCTATTGGGCCTGCCTGGTGGTGTTGTCGATTCCGGCCTGCAACCACCTGCGCTACGACATCATCCGCGAGTTCGGCTTCTGGTTTTTCTGTACGCTGGCGCTGTGGCTGGCGCTCGACTGGCTGGAACGCGGCGGTTGGCGGCGGGCCATCGCGGTGCAGGCGGCGATTGCCGCGGCGGCACTGTTTCGCCTGGAAGCGGTATTCCTGTTCGCGGCGCTGACGCTTTGCCTGCTGCCCGAGTACCGGGTGCGCCGGACCTGGCTGAAACTGCTGCAGATCAACGCCCTGCCGCTGCTGGGGTTGCTGGCGGTACTGGTCTTGCTGGTGACCGGCCAGGAATTCGCGCAGCCGCGAGTCCTGCATTTCCTGTCCCTGCTGGATCCGCGAAACTTCGTGGCACGCTTCGAACTGTTGGTCGGGGACTTCGCGCACGCCGCACTGCAAAAGAATGCCGCCGATGAAGCGCGGCTGATCATCCTCTTTGGCCTGCCGCTTACCCTGCTGAGCAAGTTCCTGATGCTGTGCGGACCGCTGGCCCTGCCGCTGCTGTACCGCGGCAGCTGGCCGGCGTTCGGCGACTACTGGCGGAAGCTGCGGCCGCTGGCCTGGGCCTGGTTCTTTATTTCGCGATCCTGCTGCTGTTCTTCATCCAGGAGCGCTTCGTCAATCCTCGCTACGTAAGCTTCCTGAATTTGCTGGCGGTACCGCTGTTGAGCATCGCGCTGCTGCGCTTTGCCGGGCACTTCCCACGTCTCGGCAGACTGCTGGTGGCGCTGGCCTTGCTGGTGATGCTGCACAACGTCATCTCGTTTGCCGCGAAGAAGACGCACTACCTGGAGGCGGGTGCCTGGATATCGCAGCACACGGCGCCGAGCGATCCGATCTATTACGAGGATTCACGTCTCGCCTATTACGCCGGCAGGGGCTATCCATTCATGCCGGTGACCCGTGCGCAGGCGATGAGCGGTGAAAATTCGCCGACCTATCGCTATTTCGTGATTGTCGCCAAGCCGGATGACCCGGCGGTGCGGCTGTGGCTGGCGCAGCAGAAGAAACGGATCCTCGGCCAGTTCGCCAATCGCAAGGGCGATGCGGTCCTGGTCGTCGGCGATTGAGTCCTCGCCACCCGCAACCGTCTAGCTCGCCTCGATCTTCGGGTCGCGGCTGAGCAGCTTCTCGACGGCCGCCGCCGCCGGTTCATCCTGATAGAGGATGGCGTCGACGGCATGGGTGATCGGCATGTCGATGCCCAGTTGCGTTGCCAGGCGGGCGACCTCGCGCGTCGTGCTGACGCCCTCGGCGACATGTCCGAGGTCACGCAGTATTTGCGGCAAGGTCTTGCCGGCACCCAGAGCCAGACCGACGCGGCGATTGCGCGACAGGTCGCCGGTACAGGTGAGGATCAGATCACCCATGCCGGCGAGCCCCATGAAGGTTTGCGGGTGACCGCCGAGGGCGACGCCGAAGCGTGCGATCTCCGCGAGGCCGCGGGTAATCAAGGCCGCGCGGGCGTTGAGCCCGAGGCCGAGGCCATCGCAGACGCCGGTGGCGATGGCCATGATGTTCTTCACGCCGCCGCCGACTTCAACGCCCGGCAGGTCGTCGTTGGCGTAGATGCGAAAATGCGGGCTATGCAGGGCCAGCGCCGTGCGATGCCCGAAATCGGCGTCGTTGGCTGCCAGTGTCACTGCCGCCGGCAAGCCGCGCGCCACTTCTTCGGCAAAGCTCGGTCCCGACAGGGCGCCACACAGGGCTTGCGGACCCAGTTCTTCGGCGACGACCTGATGCGGCAGCTTGGCCGTTTCGGCCTCCAGGCCCTTGCACACCCAGATCAGCGGTCGCGGCACTCCGGCCTCGCGCAGGCGACTGAGCGTCGGGCGCAGACCGGAGATCGGCGTGGCAACGATCAGCAGATCGGCAGCGGCGGCGGCAGCGGCAAAATCGTCGCCAATCCGCAGGGTCTCCGGGAAGAGGTGAGCCGGCAGCAGGCGGCGGTTTTCGCGATCGGCGGACAGCACGCTTCTGACATCCGCCTTGCGTGCCCACAGGGTAACGGTGTGGCGGGCGCTGAATGCGATGGCCAGGGCCGTACCCCAGGCACCCGCTCCCAACACGGTGATCTTCATGGCCGCTCAGACCCCCCAGATCTGGTTGACGCGCACGAAGCCGGTCTGGCCGTCGCGATGACGTACCTTGACCCAGCCGCCGGGCATGGTTTCGAGATAGTCCAGTGAAACGTTCTTTTCCGCTTCGAAGACGACCGCCGCCGCCTCGTCGGCGCTCTGCCGGACCTGCGCGCGCACCACGCTGACGATGACCGTACGCCGCTTGGCGAGATACCTGGCCTCAATCCAGGCCAGACCGCCGTCGGCATCGCGGACCTTGGACCAACCTTCCAGATTGACGACCATCTCGACTGGCGTGCCGCGCCTGACGACGAAGAGCTTGCTGCCTTTCTGCGAAGGCGCATCGTAAAGCACCGCTGGCGTATCGACGGTGCGGTACTCGATCGCCAACGATGGTGCCGCCAATCCGGCGGTCAGCAGCAGGCCCAACAGCCGCTTCATCGTGCGGCCCGCTTACTGGATCGTCGTCTCGCCGGAGGCCTCCTTGGCGGCTTCCTGCTGCTGCAGACGCGACATGTAGAGCGCTTCGAAGTTGACCGGCTGCAGCAGCACGGGTGCGAAACCGGCACGCGTCACGGCATCGGAGACGACTTCACGCGCATACGGGAAGAGGATGTTCGGGCAGGCGATCGACAGCAGCGGTTCCATGTTTTCGCTCGGCACGTTCTGCACGCGGAAGATGCCGGCCTGACCGACCTCGACCAGAAACACCGTCTTCTCCTCGAGCTTGGAGGTCACGGTGGTCGTCAGCGTGACCTCGAAAACGCCCTCGCCAATCCCTTGCGCGTTGGTCTGCAACTGGATGCTGACCTTGGGAGACTCGCGTTCCAGAAAGATCTGCGGCGCGTTGGGGACTTCAACCGAAAGATCCTTGATGTAGATTTTCTCGATCGCAAAGATGGGGGTTTCTTGTTCGCTCATGGTAGTTTCTTGGCCAATGGGATGAGGGGGTTAGTGAAACTCGGCGCGGGCATCAAACGCATGCACCCGCGAGTAAGGGCAGCAACTTGCCCGCACGATCGAGAGCAATCAACTCGTCGCAACCACCGACGTGCGTTTCGCCGATGTAAATCTGTGGAACCGTACGCCTGGCGGTCCTTTCGAGCATCTCGGCGCGGCGCGCGGGATCGAGATCGACCCGCACTTTCTCGATATCGACGACGCCGCGCGCGCGCAGCAACTGCTCGGCACGTACGCAGAAAGGGCAAACCGCGGTCGAGTACATCAGCACGCGTGACGCGATGCTCATCGCCGGGCTCCCTTCTTCAGCGGCAGGCCGGCTTCCGACCATGCCGCGACGCCACCATCGAGGGTGTGTACCTTGAGGAAACCGAGCTTGGCGAGGGTCGAACGGGCGGCGGACGAGCGCATTCCGGACTGGCAGATGAGAATCAGCGGTTTGTCCTTGAATGGCTCCAGCTCGGTCGCGCGTTCCGCGAGCGATCCCGCAGGAATGTTGCGCGAGTCGCCAAGGTGCCCGGCGACATATTCGTTCGGCTCACGAATGTCGATCAACTGGGCGTTCTCGCGGTTGATCAGCATCGTCGCCTGCGTCGGCGTGACGGCGTTCGTCCCCCCCGGCCGGCGGAAAGAGAGCGCCAGCAGCATCGAGCCACTGACCACGGCGACGGCCACCAGAAGTATGTTCTGCTGTATGAATTCCAATCGAGACTCCAGAAACTGACCCGGCTCAACAGACGGGAGCGGGATGCCGCTCCCCGGCAAAAAACATCGACAACAATCAAGGCAGCCCTAGCCGCCGCAGAAAACCTCGCGCATCATGCCAATCAACTGCAGCGTGCGGGCATCGCCAACCCGATAATAAACGCGGTTGGATTCCTTGCGCGCGATCAGAACACCCTTTTCGCGAAGAATGGCAAGATGCTGGGAAATGTTGCTTTGCGAAGTGCCTACGGCCTGGACGATCTCTTGAACACAGGCTTCCTGATCGCCGATCACGCAAAGGATCTTGAGTCGCAGGGGATGCGATATCGACTTCAGCGCACGCGCTGCCTGCTCAATATGCTCCTGCTTGTCAATGAGACTGCTCGTGATCGGCACGATACGCCAGATTCGTCGTTTATCATATAATCGCCGATTATAGAACAAAACCTTGATGCAAGCGTGTCCCGCACGCCATCGCCCTGACGGTAGCCTCCCGCGCCGGCTCGATCGAGGTTTCTGCAAGGCGTGTGCCGTTCATTGACGAATACCCCAGACAAATCACCGGCCCATGCCGCGCCGGGCGCCACCAGCGCCCCGGTAGCGGGGCCGGCGACACCCCGCAGCTCAGCGAGGCTTCCTCCGCTGGTCAGGTACTGGTTGCTGATCGGGTGGTTGGCGTTGGCCCTGCCGACGCACGCGATCGCCGCCAGTCCCCCGGCGGGTGCCAGAAACGCCGACACGGCTTCGCCGAACGAAGTCGCCGAACGGCAGGGCGACCTCAAGTCGCTACGTTTGCAGATCGAAACGCTGCGCAGGGAGATGGCCGCCGCCGAAGGATCGCGCCGGGACGCGGTGGATCAGTTGAAGGATGCCGAGCGCGCGATCTCGACCACCCAGCGCGACCTGCTGCAACTGACCACCCAGGTCGATAGCCTGCAGGCAACGCTCAGGGACCTCGGCACGCAGGCGCGCGCACTCGAACAACAACTGAGCGCACAGCAGGCACAACTGGGAAAGCTGCTCTACCGACAGTATCTCCGAGGCACTCCGGACCCTCTGCGACTGTTCCTCAACGGCGACGATCCCAATCAACTGGCGCGGGATCTGCACTATCTGGGGCTGATTGGCAGAGCCCGCAGCCAGATCCTGCAGGAGATCGAAGCCACCCTGCACCGCAAGCAGGCGTTGGCCACCGACACCCGGCAGCAGGCCGAGCAATTGTCGGCCAGCGAAGCCCGCGAGAAGGAAGCGCATGCCAAACTGCTGGCTCAACGCGAGCAGCGCCAGGCGATGCTGGACAAGGTCTCGGATCACATTGCGACGCAGCGCCGCGAGATCGGCAATCTGCAGCGTGACGAGAGGCGAATGGCCGAACTCGTCGAACGCCTGTCGAAAATCATCGCCACCAGGGCCCGTGAAGCGCAGGAAGCCCACCGCGAAGTACAACGGCGCGAGGCGGCGCGACAGGCGGCGCAGCAGGCGGCAGCCCAGCAGGCGGCCCAGCAGGCCGCGCGGCAGGTGGCGCGACAGGCGACAACGCAAGACAAACCTGCGCGGGCGGCACGATCGCTCGCCGAGAAACCACTCGTCGAAAAAGCGCCTGTCGCGACGACCCCGGTGCCGGAGGCGCACGTCGAGACTACGCCGCCGGCACCGGGCAATCTGGCAAGAATGAAAGGGCAACTGCGCCTGCCGACGCGCGGGTCGATCAGCAATCGCTTCGGCACCCCCCGGCAGGAGGGCAGCACCTGGAAGGGCCTGTTCATCCTCGCCAGTGCGGGCAGTGAAGTCCGCAGCATCGCCGGTGGCCGGGTCGTCTTTGCCGAATGGATGCGCGGTTTCGGCAATTTGCTGATCATTGACCATGGCGGCAGCTATCTTTCGATCTATGCCAACAATGACTCGCTGCTGAAACAGGTCGGCGACGAGGTGCGCGCCGCCGAGACCATCGCCACCGTCGGCAACAGCGGTGGCAATCCCGAATCCGGTTTATACTTTGAGCTTCGCCACCAAGGGAAGCCGCTGGACCCGCTGGCTTGGGTTAACCCGAAATGAGGTGCGCACTGGAGTGATACGAATGGGGAAGTTGAAACAGGCCGGGCTGGTTTGTGCCGGATTGGTTGGCGGCGTTCTGATCAGCCTGCAGTTTTCGGCGATCGCCGACAAGGAAACGCGAGCCAGTCTGCCTGTTGAGGAACTGCGCACCTTCGCCGAGGTATTCAACGCCATCAAGACCGGCTACGTCGAGCCGGTCGAAGACAAGAAGCTGATCACGCACGCGATCAGCGGCATGCTCTCCAACCTCGACCCGCACTCCAGCTATCTCGATGCCGATGCGTTCAAGGACCTGCAGGTCGGCACGCAGGGCGAGTTCGGCGGCATCGGCATCGAAGTCGGCATGGAAGACGGGCTGGTCAAGGTGGTTTCGCCAATCGAGGACACCCCGGCCTACCGCGCCGGGGTAAAGCCGGGCGATCTGATCTTCAAGATCGACGATACGCTGGTCAAGGGTCTGACGCTCAATGAGGCCGTCAAGCGAATGCGCGGCAAGCCGAGGTCGCAGATCAGGCTGTCGATTCTCCGCAAGGGCGAGGCCAAACCCCTCGAAATCACCCTGACGCGTGAAGTCATCAAGGTGCAGAGCGTCAAGTCGAAACTCGTCGAGGACGGTTACGGCTATCTGCGCATCACCTCGTTCCAGGAAAATACCGGCGCGGCGGTGGTCAAGCACCTTCAGGACCTGTTCAAGCCCGGCCCGATGAAGGGCCTGGTGCTCGATCTGCGCAACGATCCGGGTGGTCTCCTCAACAGCGCGGTCGGCGTTTCGGCAGCCTTCCTGCCGCTGGACACCCTGGTCACCTCGACCGACGGGCGCACCCCGGACGCCAAGCACCGTTTCTCGGCATCGCCCGCGGACTACCTGCGCGGTAGCCGGGACGACTATATCAAGGCACTGCCGCCCGAGGCGCGCAAGGTACCGATGGTGGTGCTGGTCAATGGGGGCTCCGCCTCGGCATCGGAAATCGTCGCCGGGGCGCTGCAGGACCACCGCCGCGCGATCGTTCTCGGGACGACGACCTTCGGCAAAGGCTCCGTACAGACCGTGTTGCCCTTGCCCGGAAACACCGCGATCAAGCTGACCACTGCACGCTACTTCACGCCTTCGGGCCGCTCGATCCAGGCCAAAGGCATCGTGCCGGACATCGTCGTCGAAGAGAGCGCCAACGGCAGCTCGGCCGAGCGCCTGCGCGAGGCCAACCTCGACCACCATCTCGACGGCAGCAAGGACCCGGCGTCGGCCAAGGACGCGCCGGCGAAGCCTGCCAAGACGGGCCACCCGCCAAGCCGAAGGCCAGCACAGCCAAGGACGATCCGGACGAGGCCGCCGAGCCGCCGAGCCGCGAACTGGCGTCAAAAAAGGACTATCAGTTGAACCAGGCGCTGAACCTTCTCAAGGGGATGCAGATCATGCAGAATACTCGGTGAGCCTTTCTCTCGGAGTGGGGAACGTGAAACGACCGGCCGCCATGCCACAGACGCCGATTCGCAAACAGCGCAACATCCTGTTTGCCAAGTTCCCGCCCGGCCAGGTCCCCGAAGCGTCGGACTTTCTCGGCAAGCTGGAGGACCTCGAACTCGAACGGCGCGAACAGCCGCGCGCACTCGGTGTGGCCTATGATCTGCACCACCATTGTCTGCAGGAACTCGAAGGCACGCTCGAGGATCAGGGTTATCACCTCGACAACACGCTGATGAGCAAGATGATGCGCGCGCTGATCTACTACGTCGAGGAAACGCAACTGCACAATCTCGACGCGCCGGTGCGTCCGCTCAAGCGCTCGCAGTCGGAAGCCTACACGCACGCCTGGGAACGCCACCCGCACGGCGACCACGACGACACCCCGCCGGAGTGGCGCGAATACAAGTAGCGCCGGGGCGATGAACGACGGCCAGTTGCTGCGCTACAGCCGGCACATTCTGCTTGACGAGATTGGCGTCGAAGGGCAGCAGCGCCTGCTCGATGCGAAAGCGCTGATCATCGGCGCCGGCGGTCTCGGTTCGCCGGCGGCCCTGTATCTCGCGTCTGCCGGCGTTGGCCAGATCACGCTCGCCGACGGCGACACGGTCGACCTGACCAACCTGCAGCGGCAGATTCTGCACACTGACGGCCGCATCGGCGAGTCCAAGGCCTGCTCCGGCAAGATCGCGTTACAGACCCTCAATCCCGAGATACGGGTCACGGCGGTCAGCCGTCGGCTTGCCGGCGAAGCGCTGGAAGCGCTGGTCGCCGATGCCGATGTGGTGCTCGACTGCTGCGACAACTTTGCCACCCGCCACGCCGTCAATCGGGCATGCGTGAAGCTGCGCCGGCCGCTGGTTTCCGGAGCGGCGATCCGCTTTGCCGGACAGCTTGCGGTTTTCGATGCTCGGCGCGAAGACACGCCGTGTTACTACTGTCTCTTTCCCGAAGGGGAGGATGTCGAGGAGTTGCGTTGCGCGGTCATGGGCGTTTTCGCACCGCTCACCGGCATCATCGGCGCGATGCAGGCGGCCGAGGCACTGAAACTGATTATCGGAGCCGGCGAGCCGGTCGTCGGCCGGCTCTGGTTGCTCGACGGCCTGGCGATGACCTGGCGCTGCGTGAAATTTGCGCGGGATCCGCAATGCCCGGTCTGCGCGCCGCGCGCCTAGCTGAAGCGGGCGAGCACGCGCAGATCGGCGCCGAGCATGCGCAGGTCGCGGATTTGCAGCGTGCGTTTGTCGGCCAGTGATTGCAATGGCGGCAGATCGAACATGCCGCGCGCCGCGTCGCCGATCAGGCATGGCGCCAGGTAAAGCAGCAGTTCGTCGACCAACCCTGCCCGCAACAGCGAACCACTGAGCGCGAAACCGGCCTCGACGTGTACTTCGTTGATGCCGCGCCGCGCCAGTTCGTCAAGCAGCGCCACCAGATCGACCTTTCCGCCCGGTCCCGGCAGCAGGATGACTTCGGCACCACGCTGGACGAGGGCCGCGCTCCGGCCGCAGTCATCAGCGGTGGCGGCGATCAGGACAGCGCCATCGCGCAACAAGCGGGCGTCGAGCGGCAGTTCGAGCCGGCTGTCCACGATCACCTTCAAGGGCTGGTGCAACTCCGCACCCGGAGCTTCGACAGCACGCACATTGAGCTGCGGGTCGTCGTGGCGGACCGTCCCGATGCCGCTCAGAATGGCGCACGCGCGCGCCCGCCAGCGATGCCCGTCCTGCCGGGCCGCCGCGCCGGTCAGCCACTGGCTGGCACCGTTCTGCAGGGCCGTCTTGCCGTCGAGGCTGGCGGCAAGTTTCATCCGCAACCACGGCCGCGCACGCGTCATGCGCGCGACAAATCCGACATTGATTTCCTGCGCCTCTGCGGCCAGCAAGCCACACTCGGCAATCACCCCGGCCACACGCAAGCGCGCCAGACCCCGCCCGGCCACCTGCGGATTGGGATCCTGCATCGCGGCGACGACCCGCGCCACCCCGGCGACAAGCAGGGCTTCGGCGCAGGGAGGGGTGCGACCGTGGTGACTGCAGGGTTCCAGGGTAACGTAAAGGGTCGCCCCGCGCGCTCTGTCGCCAGCGGCCTGCAGCGCGTGAACTTCGGCATGCTGCCCGCCGGCACGTACGTGCCAGCCCTCGCCGACGATCTCGCCATCCCTGACGATGACACAGCCGACGCGCGGATTGGGGCTGGTCGAGAAGAGCCCGCGCTCGGCCAGGCGCAGGGCGCGTGCCATGTGCTGATGGTCGGAGGCGCTGAACGCCGGGGCCATCAGCGGCCGGACGGCGGCGCCGAGCGAGAGACTTCGCGAACCACCTTGGAGAACTCGTCCACGTCCTCGAAATTGCGGTACACCGAAGCAAATCGAACGTAGGCGACCTTGTCGAGCTTCTTCAACTCGCGCATGACCATCTCGCCGACCTTCTCCGAAGCCACTTCGCGCTCGCCGAGCGCCAGCAGCTTTTCTTCGATACGGGCAATCGCCGCCTCGACCATCGCGCTGCTGACCGGTCGCTTGCGCAGCGCCAGCAACAGGCTGGCAGCCAGTTTGTCGCGGTCGAAATCGACCCGCGAGCCATTCTTCTTGATGATCTGCGGCAGGCGCAACTCCGCCCGCTCGTAAGTCGTAAACCGCTTGTCACACTTCAGGCAACGCCGTCGCCGCCGGACGATGTCGCCATCGTCGTTGATCCGGGTGTCGGCGACGGCTGTTTCGTCAGCGCCGCAGAACGGGCATTTCATCCCGACGACGAGCCGTAGACCGGAAACTTCCGGCACAGCACGCCGACATCGGCGCGCACGCGCTTCAGGACATCGGCGTCGCCCGGCGCATCGAGAACATCGGCAATGAGGTGCGCCACTGTCTCGGATTCGAACTCGGTGAAGCCGCGCGTGGTCATCGCCGGCGAGCCGATACGGATGCCGGAAGTCACGAAGGGCTTCTGCGGATCGTTCGGGATCGCGTTCTTGTTAACCGTGATGTGGGCGGCACCCAGAGCCGCCTCGGCGTCCTTGCCGGTGATGTTCTTGGCGCGCAGGTCTACCAGAAACACATGCGATTCGGTGCGGCCGGAGACGATCCGCAGACCGCGCTCGGCCGACAGCACGCGCGACAATACGCGGGCATTGGCCACCACCTGCTCCTGGTAGTCGCGGAAAGCCGGTGACAGGGCTTCCTTGAAAGCCACCGCCTTGGCGGCGATCACATGCATCAGCGGCCCCCCTTGCAGGCCGGGGAAGATCGCCGAATTGATCGCTTTTTCGTGTTCGGCCTTCATCAGGATGACGCCGCCACGCGGCCCACGCAGTGTCTTGTGCGTGGTCGAGGTCACCACATCGGCGTGGGGCACCGGGTTGGGGTAACAACCGGCCGCAATCAGGCCCGCGTAATGCGCCATATCGACCATGAAAATCGCGCCGATTTCCCTGGCCACATTGGCGAAACGCTCAAAGTCGATGCGCAGGGAATAGGCCGACGCCCCGGCGATCAGGATGCGTGGCTTGTGCTCGCGCGCCAGCGCTTCCATCTTCGCGTAATCGATCGCTTCATGCTCGTCGAGACCATAGGCCACAACCTTGAACCACTTGCCGGACATGTTGAGCGGCATGCCATGCGTGAGATGGCCACCCTCGGCGAGGCTCATGCCCATGATCGTGTCGCCGGGTTTGGCAAAGGCCATCAGCACCGCCTGATTCGCCTGCGATCCGGAATTTGGCTGGACGTTGGCGGCATCGGCGCCAAACAGCTTCTTCAGCCGATCGATCGCCAGTTGCTCGGCGACATCGACGTGCTCGCAACCACCGTAATAGCGCTTGCCCGGGTAACCCTCGGCATACTTGTTGGTCAGTTGCGAGCCCTGCGCCGCCATCACCGCGTGACTGACGTAGTTCTCGGAGGCAATCAGTTCGATGTGCTCTTCCTGACGGCGATTCTCGTCCTCGAGCACCTGCCAGATCTTGGGGTCTACTCTCGCCAGGGTGTCTCTATCGGAAAACATCGTGCGCCTCGCAAGCCTTGAAAAGAGGCGAATTGTAGCACGCAGCAGAATTCCCACAGAATCTGCGCCGGCTCCACAAACAGCCGGCGGCCACTGACGCGCGCCATGAAAGCGCGCGCGCTCAGATCAGGCGCCGCCGTGACAGCTCGTCCTTGAGCCAGGCGTAACAAATCGGCGCCGCGACCAGACCGGCAAGGCCAAACGTGCTCTCCATGAGCAGCATGGCGGTCAGCAATTCCCAGGCCTTGGCTCTGATCTGGGCGCCGACGATGCGTGCGTTCAGGAAATACTCCAGCTTGTGAATCCCGACAAGAAATGCCAGCGAGGAAAGCGCCACGCCCGGCGAATGCGCCAGACTGACCACGAAGATCACCGTATTGGAAATCAGATTGCCAACCACCGGCAGCAAGCCGGCGATGAAGGTCACGACGATCATCGTCTTGGTCAGCGGCAGGTGAACGCCGAACACCGGCAGCACCATACCCAGGTACAAGGTAGTGAACAGGGTATTCAGCGCGGAGATCCGGACCTGGGCGAAGACCACGCGCCGGAAGGCTTCGCCCAGGCGAAAGACACGCTCTGCCAGCGCGCGCGCCAGTGGCCCCATGTGCTCGTTGTGACTGGCCTCGCGCAGCGACACCATGCCGCCGATGATCATGCCGATCAGGACGTGTGCGACCACGTGGCCGGTCTCCTTGCCAAGCATCTGCAACTCGGCCGAATGTTCCCGTAGCCAGTGGCTGGCGTGTTCGCGCAGGGCCTCGCTGTCCCGCGGGAGCAGGTCGCCTAGCCAGCCGGGCAACGTCGCGCGCGAGGTTTCGATGATCTCGGCCATCTTTGCCAGCAACGCGGCGATGCTGCCACCCTCGCTGTTCATGAAATACACCAGCCCAAGCACCACCGCGGCGACCGCTCCCAGCACGACCAACACGACCAGGCTCACGGCCAGTGCCCTGGAGCGGCTGTTCGACAGGTGCCGGGCAAAGAAGGGCGCCAGCACATGTACGAGCTCATAGACCAACAGTCCGGCAATCAGCGCCGGCAGGAGATGCACCAGAAGTACCATCAGCATCGCCAGCAGGGCAAGGACCCAGGAGGCATGTTCGATGGCCGTGACTCTGACAGGAGAGCTGTTGCTCAAGTTTCTACTCGCTTTCAGGGTGGTCAGAGAATGCGTTGACGTTGCCGCCCGCGGTGTGCAGCCAGTTCAGGACGCCGTGACCGGCGGCGAAACCGCTGGCCAGGCAAGCGGTCAGCAGATAGCCCCCGGTCGGTGCCTCCCAGTCGAGCATTTCGCCCGCGCAGAACACTCCAGGAAAAGCGCGCAGCATCAGTTGCCCGTCAAGGCCCTCGAAGCAAACGCCGCCGGCGGTGCTGATCGCTTCGTCAAGCGGTCGCGGTGCAGACAGGACGATCGGCAGGCACTTGATCGCCGCGCCGAGCAGAGCAGCATTGGCGAAGGCTGCGGGCGAGACCAGCTCACGCAGCAGGCCAACCTTCGCGCCCTTGAGTTGGAGACGGCTCTGCAGATGACTGGCCAGCGAACGTGCGCCACGCGGTCGCGCCAATTCGCCGACCACTCGCTCCAGCGCGTGCTCCGGCAGCAGATCGAGACGCAGCGTAGCCGACCCGCAGGCTTCGATGGTGTCGCGCAGGATCGCGGACAGCGTATAGATCAAGCCGCCTTCGAGCCCGGTTGCGGTAAGCATGAACTCGCCGCGGCGGCGATGTTCGGCGCCATTCAGGTCGATCACTGTGGCAACCACGGACTTGATCGGTTGACCCGCGAAACGCTCGCGAAAATGCGCGCTCCAGCCCACGTCAAAGCCGCAGTTTGCCGGCCGAAATGGCGCCAGCGCCACTCCGGCCGCATGCAGGACGTCGAACCAACGCCCATCCGACCCCAGCCTTGCCCAGCTGGCGCCGCCCAGGGCGAGCACCACCGCGTCGGCTTTGCGCTCCTCCCTCCCTTCCGGCGTCGCGTAGCACAGCCGGTAACCCTGGCCGCTCGCGTGCGCCCAACCACACCAGCGGCGACGCATGTGAAAGCGCACCCCTCCTGCTCGCAGCCGCTGCAGCCAGGCGCGCAGCAGTGGAGCAGCCTTCATGCCGGTCGGGAAGACGCGTCCGGAACTGCCGATAAACGTGCCGATACCGAGGCCGTATGCCCATTCGCGCAACTCCGCCGGCCCGAAGGCATCGAGCAAAGGAGTGAGTTCTCGTTCACGCTCACCATACCGTCTCCGGAATGCTGCGGCGGGCTCGGCGTGGGTGAGGTTCAGTCCGCCCCTGCCGGCCAGCAGCAACTTGCGGCCGACTGACGGCATCGCGTCGTAGACCTCGGCCTGCACGCCGCCCCGGTTGATGACCTCAGCCGCCATCAGCCCGGCAGGCCCGCCACCGACGACCGCCACCACCCGCGCGACCGCGGCGGTACCGGGCTGGTCGATGTTCAGGCGACGACCAGGCACGGCGCGCTGCTCAGGCGAGTGCCCAGCCAGGTCAGTCCGAGCGCGGGCAGCGCGGCTTGCAGCCGGGCCGGATCGGCAGTTGCCAGCAGCGACAGCTCACTCCTGCCCTGGGCCGCTTCTCCCGCGAGCCGAACGCACTGGCGTGCGACGGCATCGGCAACATCCACCAGCGCCGCCTGCGAACCGACGATCGGTTCCAGCACGGGGCAGAGAAAAGCATAGTGGGTGCAGCCAAGCACGATCTGGTCGACGCCGGCTGCCAGTAGCGGGGCCAGGTGGCGCCGCGCCTCTTCGACAAAGTCAGGCTCATCCAGGCGCAGGGTCTCGACTCGCGTTGCCCAGCCCGGGCAGGCCTCGATCCTGACTTGTACCTCGCCGGCGTGGCGCCGGATGAGCTGCGCCAGACGCCGGCTGCGGGCAGTCGAAGTGGTTGCCAGCACCGCAATCTGGCCACTGCGCGACATTGCCGCCGCGGGTTTCACGCCGGGCTCCACTCCGACCACGGCCACATCCGGGAAGGCCTTGCGAAAAGCCGCGACGGCGGCCGCGGTGGCGGTGTTGCAGGCAACGACGATGACCCCACAGCCCCGCTCGACCAGATGCCTGCCAATCCGCAGAACCCTGCGACGAATGTAGGCGTCGTCCTTGTCGCCATAGGGAAGGTGCGCGGTGTCGGCAAGGTAAATCAGGTCGGCGCGCGGCAAGGCACGCGCGATGGCTGCCAACACCGAGAGCCCGCCGATACCGCTGTCAAATACGCCGATCATCCCGCATACCACGGTGGCGTGCGTGTCGCGTCCTCCGCACTCTCGCTCCGGAGCAACGCCGCCCTCGCGCCGCCGTAGAGCGGCACCCGCCATGCGTGTTGCAGCCGACGGAGCAGATGTTCAGACAAGCGCCTGGCCAGCCTGCTAGCGTGCCGCAACGACCGCGATTTCTATCAGGTAGTCGCAATTGCTCAGTTTCGCTTCGACGCAGACACGGGCCGGCGCGGTCCCGCGCGGGACCCATCGGTCCCAGACCGCGTTCACCGCAATCATGTCGTCGATATCGCGAAGGTAGATGGTGACCATCAGCAGCCGAGTCTTGTCGCTGCCGGCACATTCCAGCAGCTTTTCGACGCCGGCAAGGACCTCGAGTGTCTGTGTGGCGACGTTGGCATCAAGCGTCTGCGGCGTCTCGACGAGATAGATCGTGTTCCCATACGCGCAAATGTCCGAATACCGTTGCGTCGTGCCGTGCCGCTCTATCGCCATACGAACTTTCTCCAACGAAGACGAAGCCGGCGCGGGGCCGGTTGGGCGCCTGCGAAGCACGGGGCTCTTCAGGCGATGGCCACCGGGATCTTGCCGATCCTGGCCTGCCATTCCTTCGGCCCGGTGGTGTGAACCGAAGTGCCGGTGGAATCCACCGCTACGGTCACCGGCATGTCCCGGACGTCGAACTCGTAGATCGCTTCCATGCCGAGATCGGCGAAACCGACCACCCGCGCCGTCTGGATGGCCTTGGCGACGAGATAAGCCGCACCGCCAACGGCCATCAGGTACGCCGACCGGTGTCTTCTGATCGCCTCGATCGCTGTCGGCCCGCGTTCAGCCTTGCCGACCATCGAAATCAGCCCCGTCTCGGCAAGCATCATCTCCGTGAACTTGTCCATGCGGGTCGCGGTGGTCGGTCCGGCGGGTCCAACCGCTTCGTCGCGAACCGGGTCAACCGGACCCACGTAATAAATGACCCGGTTGGTGAAGTCGACTGGCAGCTTCTCGCCGTTGGCGAGCATGTCCTGGATGCGCTTGTGGGCCGCATCGCGACCGGTCAGCATCTTGCCGTTGAGAAGCAGCGTCTGGCCCGGTTTCCAGGCCGCGACTTCCGCTGCAGTCAGCGTGTCCAGGTTCACGCGCGTCGAGGTTTCGGTGTTGGGCGTCCAGTTGACCTTGGGCCAGTCATTCAGGTCGGGAGGGGTCAGCACCGCCGGCCCTGAACCGTCGAGGTGAAAGTGTGCGTGCCGTGTCGCCGCACAGTTCGGGATCATCGCCACCGGCAGGCTCGCCGCATGCGTCGGGTAGTCGAGAATCTTGACGTCGAGCACTGTCGTCAGGCCACCCAGGCCCTGCGCACCGATACCGAGGGCGTTGACTTTCTCATAGAGTTCAAGGCGAAGCTCCTCGACGCGATTTTTCGGGCCGCGCGCGATCAATTCATGGATGTCTACCGGCGCCATCAGCGACTCCTTGGCCAGCAGCATCGCCTTTTCCGGAGTGCCGCCGATGCCGATGCCGAGGATCCCCGGTGGGCACCAGCCGGCACCCATGGTCGGCACTGTCTTCAGCACCCAATCGACGATCGAGTCCGAGGGATTGAGCGCATAGAACTTGGACTTGTTTTCCGAACCGCCACCCTTCGCTGCGCAGATCACTTCGAGGTGGTGACCCGGGACGATCTCGTAATGCACCACCGCGGGGGTGTTGTCGCGCGAGTTGCGGCGTGCGCCGGCCGGGTCCAGCAACACCGACGCACGCAGCTTGTTGTCCGGGTTGTTGTAGGCGCGCCGGACACCTTCGTCACACATTTCCTGGACCGACAGGCCGGCCTCCCAATGGACGTCCATGCCGACCTTGAGAAAGATCACCGCGATACCCGTGTCCTGGCAGATCGGACGGTGGCCCTCCGCACACATGCGACTGTTGGTCAGGATCTGGGCAATGGCATCCCTGGCCGCCGGGCTCTGTTCGCGTTCGTAGGCGGCGCCGAGCGCCAGGATGTAATCGAGCGGATGGTAGTAGCTGATGTACTGGAACGCGTCGGCAACGCTCTGGATGAAGTCTTCCTGCTTGATAGTCGTCATTTCAGGCTCTCTCGTTGGTGGCGGCGAGGCATCGCCGCGGGTGTCGGTTCAATGCGGCGCAGCGTGCTGTGCCTTGCTCAGCGCCAGCGTCTGGGTCATGACCCGGTCCACCCAGACCATCGCCAGTGCCGAGCAAAGAAAAAGCGCATGGATGATGACCTGCCACATGATCGTGTGCTCCGCCATGTTGGCCGCATTGATGAAGGTCTTCAGCAGGTGGATCGAAGAGATGCCGATGATCGCCGTCGACAGCTTGATCTTGAGGACTCCGGCATTGACGTGCGAGAGCCATTCGGGTTGATCGGGGTGCCCTTCGAGATCGAGCCTGGAGACGAAGGTCTCGTAGCCGCCAATGATCACCATGATCAGCAGGTTGGCAATCATCACCACGTCGATCAGCCCGAGAACCACCAGCATCACCTCGGTTTCGCTGATGCGCGTGCTGCTGAAGAAAAGGTTTTGAATCAGGTGCGACAGTTCAAGCATGAACAGGTAGACATAGACGCCCTGGGCAATGATCAGGCCAAGGTAGAGCGGTGCCTGTAGCCAGCGGCTCCAGAAGATGAACATCTCGAGTTTGTCAACCGTCGGTTTCATTGAGGCCATTGGTTTTCAGTGCGGAATGATCCAAAAACACGATTCTAGCATCAATAAAAGGCGTCTTTTGGTTGTGCTGCAAGGCCCTGGCGTAAGTGGCCTGTAAGATTGGCGGCGTTTAATCTGAAGCGATTGGCGAGTCACACGGCCGGGTGAGCAGCGTATGATCTGCCTTCCGCTACGCGGGGGTTGCGAAGCATGGGTTCTTTTCGCGACTTGCTGCATCGAATTCTAGAATCCTCCACCAAAACCAACAGGAGATGGGACATGTCACTGAACGAGGCCGTAAATTTTTTTGAGCCTTCTGCCGAATTCGTCAAGCAGGCCACGATTTCGGGCATGGATGCGTACAGGGCGCTGTGCGCCGAGGCGGAAAAGGATTACACCGGTTACTGGGCCCGGCTGGCGCGCGAGCACGTGTCCTGGAAGACACCGTTCACGCAGGTACTCGACGAATCCAACGCACCCTTCTTCAAATGGTTCGCGGACGGCACGCTGAACGTCTCATACAACTGTCTGGATCGTAACGTCGAGGCCGGTCTCGGCGACAAGGTGGCCATCGTTTTTGAAGCCGACGACGGCGAGGTCAAGAAAGTTACCTACAAGGAACTGCTGTCGCGGGTAAGCCAGTTTGCCAATGGCCTGCGGGCACGTGGCATCAAGAAGGGCGACCGGGTGGTGATCTACATGTCGATGGGCGTCGAGGGCATCATCGCGATGCAGGCCTGCGCGCGCATCGGTGCCATCCACTCGGTGGTGTTTGGCGGCTTCTCGGCCCAGTCGGTACGTGACCGGGTCAATGACGCGGGGGCCGTGGCGGTGATTACCGCCGACGAGCAATGCCGTGGCGGCAAGAAGATTCCGCTCAAGCCGGCCGTCGATGATGGCATCGCGCTGGGCGGCTGCGAGTCGGTCAAGACCGTGATCGTTTTCCAGCGCACGGGTGGTGCCTGCCACATGGTCCCCGGGCGCGACGTCTGGTGGCACGACGTGATCGCCGGGCAGTCCGACGTCTGCGAACCGGAGTGGGTCGGTGCCGAGCACCCCTTGTTCCTGCTCTACACCTCTGGCTCGACGGGCAAGCCGAAGGGTGTGCAACACTCGACGGGCGGCTACCTGTTGCACGCCATTGTGACCATGAAGTGGACTTTCGACCTCAAGCCGGACGACCTTTTCTGGTGCACCGCCGATATCGGCTGGGTTACCGGCCACACCTACATCACCTATGGACCACTTGCCTGCGGCGGCACCGAGATGGTCTTCGAAGGCATTCCGACCTATCCGGATGCCGGCCGCTTCTGGAAGATGATCCAGGATCACAAGGTCACTATCTTCTACACCGCACCGACCGCCATTCGCTCGTTGGTCAAGGCCGCCGATACCAATCCGGCGGTGGCGCCGACCCAGTACGACCTGTCGTCGCTGCGTCTGCTCGGAACGGTCGGCGAGCCGATCAACCCGGCGGCCTGGCAGTGGTATTACGACAGCGTTGGTGGCAGCCGCTGCCCGATCGTCGATACTTTCTGGCAGACTGAAACCGGTGGGCACATGATCACGCCGCTGCCGGGCGTAACCCCGTTGGTGCCCGGCTCCTGCACCCTGCCCTTCCCGGGCATCCAGGCCGCGGTGGTCGACGAAACCGGCACTGAGCTCGATTGGGGCAAGGGCGGCCTGCTGGTCGTCAAGCGACCCTGGCCGGCGATGATTCGCAACATCTGGGGCGATCCGGAGCGCTTCAAGAAGTCGTACTACCCGGACGATTTCAACGGCAAGCTCTACCTCGCCGGCGACGGCTCGATACGCGATGTCAACACCGGATATTTCACGATCACCGGTCGTATCGACGATGTGCTGAACGTTTCCGGCCACCGCATGGGGACCATGGAAATCGAGTCGGCCCTGGTGTCCCATCCGATGGTGGCGGAAGCGGCCGTCGTCGGTCGCCCCGACGATCTGACCGGCGAGGCGATCTGTGCCTTTGTGGTGCTCAAGGGACCGCGGCCGGTCGGCGAAGCAGCCAAGAAGATGATCAAGGAGTTGCAGGATCACGTCGGGCGTGAGATCGGCCCGATTGCCAAGCCGAAAGATCTGCGCTTCGGCGAGAATCTGCCAAAGACGCGTTCCGGCAAGATCATGCGTCGCCTCCTGCGCTCGCTGGCCAAAGGGGAAACCGTCGCGCAGGACGTCTCGACGCTCGAAAACCCGGCCATCCTGGAGCAACTGCGGGGTAGCTGAGCGACGCCCGACTGCCGCCCTGCTGTGCGGGTGCTGCACGGCGGCCGGCTGCTTCGTTCAGGGTAAGTTGACAGGCGTTGTCTGGCGCACGGTACGCAGGCCCTGACGGCAGGGTTTACCGGGTGGCCAGGCAGGAACTGTCTCGCAGGCCGGCGCTATTGGTGCCGGCCTGCCTTTTTGTGCCGATCGAGGAGCAGGCATGAACAACAGTGCGACGGAGATGCTGGTCGCGGCATGCATCGAGTTCCTGCAGGCTTACCCGCCTTTTGATCGGATGGAGGCGGAGGCGCTGCGCTTTCTTGCCGAGCATGTCCGGCTGGCACACTATCCGAAAGGCGCGCAGATCCTGTCGAGCGAGATGGGGGTGGCGCCAGTCCTTTATATTCTGCAGCGCGGCAAGGTGCGGGTGAGGGCCAGCGGTGGTGCCGGCAACGTCGAATTCTCGGCGATCACGCTCGGTCCCGGCCAGGCCTTCGCCATCGGTGCGTTGATGGCGCAACGCCCGACTTCGAGCGCTTACGTGGCGCGCGAGGATGTCTTCTGCTACGAGCTGCCGGCCGACGATTTCTTTGCCCTTACCCAGCAGAGTACGGTCTTCAGCCTGTTCTGTTCGCAATACATTGCCGGCCTGCTCAAACAGTCGCAACAACAGTTGCAACTCCAGTTTGCGCAGCGCGCCGCCGAACAGAAAACGATGAATTCGCCGCTGGCGGTGATCGTCAAGCGCGAACCGGTTTCGGTCCCGGCGGAAGCGTCGATTCGCCAGGTGGTCGAACTGATGGCCGACCGCCACCTGGGGTCGATGGTGATTGTTGATGCCGGCGAGCAGCCGGTCGGGATCTTTACCCTCTCGGATGTTCTGAAGCGCATCGTGCTCCCCGGCAGGTCGCTCGATCAGCCAATTTCCTCGGTGATGTCCACGTCGCCGCAGACTCTGCCGTTGGCGGCCAACGCCCACGATGCCGCGCTGGCGATGGCCATGCATGGCATCCGCCACGTGCTGGCGGTGGATGAGGGCGGACGCCTCAAGGGCGTGGTTTCCGAGCGTGACCTGTTCAAGCTGCAAGGTGCTGGCCTGCGGCAGATCCGGCATGCGATCGATGCGGCGACCAGCCTTGATGTGCTGCAGCACGCCCGCGAGGATGTCCGGCAATTGTCGCTGACGATGCTCACCGAGGGGGGGGGCGCGCAGGAGATCACGCAGTTCATCTCGACGCTGAACGACACCGTGACCCGTCGGATCATCGAACTGAATCTCGATCGACACGACCTCTACGGCATCGACTGGGCATGGCTGTCGTTCGGTTCCGAGGGGCGCGACGAGCAGACCTTTACCACCGACCAGGATAACGGCATCGTCTTCATCTGCACCGACATCATGGATCGCGAACTGACGCAGTTGCGCTTTCTGGAATTTGCCCGCGATGTCAACGCCGACCTCGATACCTGTGGTTTCCCGCTGTGCAAGGGCAACATCATGGCCAGCAACCCGGCCCTGTGCCTGACGCTGGAGGAGTGGGAGGAAAGGTTTGCCCACTGGGTGCGCACGCCGGAACCGCAGGCCCTGCTCAATGCCACGATCTTCTTCGACTTTCGGCCGCTTTACGGCAGGTTCAATCTGGCTCACCGCATGCGTCTCTCACTGCTCCGGCAGACGCGAGGCAATCCGTTGTTCCTGCGCATGCTGGCGCAAAACGCCCTCAGCGTATCGCCGCCGCTGGGCCGGATACGTGATTTCGTGACTGGCGCCGACCCCGAGCATCCCGGCACCATTGATCTCAAGAAATACGGGGTGCGCCTGTTCACGGACGCCGCGCGCGTTTTTGCGCTGGCGCACCAGATCGAGGCGACCAACACCGTGAGCCGTCTCAAGCGCGCCAGCGCCCTGATGAATTTTTCTTCGGATGACCTGGCGGCAAGCCTGGAGGGCTTCAATTTCATCCAGCTCCTGCGCCTGCGGCACCAGCATTTCGAACAGGAACACGGGCGCCCGGGAGACAATCTGATCCGTCCGGACGAATTGAACGAGATTGAACGGCGCATTCTCAAAGAAGCATTCCGACAGGCGCGCAAATTGCAGGCGCGGCTGAAACTCGATTATCAGCTCTGATCATCTCATGACTTGGTTCTCCAGACTCTTCGCCGGCCAGAGCGCTCCAGGCGTGGCCCTGACTACCAGACAGCAGCAGTGCATTGCCGCCTGGCAGCAATTGCCTGCCCCGGACCTGCGCCGCTCGCACTATCGCTGCCGCTACGTGGTGGTCGACGTCGAAACCAGCGGCATCAATGTCAGGACCGACCGCTTGTACACGATTGGCGCGGTGGGGCTGGTCGACGGACAGATCGATTTCAGGGATACCCTGCAACTGATCCTGGCCAGTGCCGCACCGACCAGCGAAGCGGCAACGGCCGCCGGCGACGCAGTGCCTGCGCCGGTGGCCGGGCCGCAGGCGGTCGAGGCACTGATCGCCTTTCTGCAATTTGTCGGCAAGGCGCCACTGGTTGCCTACAATGTGCCGTTCGTGGCGGCGATGGTCGAGCGCGTGCTCGCCGAGGGCCTGGGAATCGAGTTCGCGTTACCGTGGATCGATCTGGAATGGGTCATGCCCGACCTGTTTCGCGACATCGACAGTACGCAGGGGCGCCTGGACGCCTGGCTCACGCATTTCGAAATCGACAGCATCCACCGCCACAACGCCGTCTCCGACGCCTACGCCACTGCCCAGTTGTTGCAGGTCACGATTGCCCGTGGCGCGCGCAAAGGTTTCGAAACCCCGGCCAGTCTGCTTGAGCTCGAGAAGGCTCGTCGTCATCTGCACCAGAGCAGCTAGGAGGGCGGCTCCGCGATGGCAGATTACTCTCTCCCACTGCGTCGCTATTACGCCTATTACACGGTCGGTTTCTTCCTGTTCATCCTGGTGCTGGGGGTGCTCGAACGGCACGGCATGCCGCCACGCTGGATCGGTTATTCGTTTCTCTTCCTGACCATCTTCCTTTACGCCACGATCGGGGTGCTGGCGCGCACCGCCAGTGTCTCGGAGTACTACGTCGCCGGACGGCGCGTGCCCGCGGTTTTCAACGGTATGGCCACCGGCGCTGACTGGATGAGTTCGGCCTCCTTCATGGGACTGGCCGGGACGCTCTACCTGACGGGTTATCAGGGCCTGGCCTACGTGATGGGCTGGACCGGCGGTTATGTTCTGGTCGCGCTGCTGTTGGCGCCTTACCTGCGCCGTTTCGGGCAATACACGATTCCGGATTTTCTCGCTGCGCGCTATGGCGGCAACCTGGCACGGCTGGTTGGCGTCTTCGCCACCGTCCTGGCGTCGTTTGTCTATGTGGTGGCGCAGATTTATGGCGTCGGCCTGATCACCAGCCGCTTTGTCGGTCTGCAGTTCGAAATCGGCGTCTTTGTCGGCCTCGCCGGAATTCTGGTCTGCTCGTTCCTGGGCGGCATGCGGGCCGTGACCTGGACGCAGGTGGCGCAATACGCGATCCTGATCGTCGCCTATCTCGTGCCGGTGACGATTCTTTCCTTCGAGGTCACCGGCATTCCGGTTCCGCAGCTGACCTACGGCCAGGTGCTGCAGAAAGTGCAGGTTCTTGAGGAGCGGATCTTCGACGATCCGGCTGAAGTCGACGCCCGCCGTCTGTTTCGCGAACGCGCCGATGGCTACTACACGCGCATCCTCACCCTTCCAGACTCGCTTGAGGAAGAGCGGCGCAGTCTGAGCACGCAGATCAACGAGTTGAAGAGCAGCAACGCGCAGATGCGCGAAGTGGTGGCGCTGGAGCGGCTGCGCCGGGAGTTGCCGAAGACCAGCGAAGCCGCGCGTGCTTACTGGGACCAGCTGATGCGCGAGGCAGGTCAGCGGGGCGCCCTGCCCGACCACCACCTGACGCCATACCCGGGCGCCGCAGAAGGCGTGAACAACACCGCGCGTCTGAATTTCCTGACCCTCGTATTCTGCCTGATGGTCGGTACGGCGGCGCTGCCGCACGTGCTGATGCGCTACTACACCACCACCAGCGTGCGCGACGCGCGCCGCTCGGTTTTCTGGTCACTGCTGTTCATCCTCGCACTGTATCTGACCGCTCCGGCCTATGCGGCCTTTGCCAAGTACGAGATTTATTCGAGCCTGGTCGGTTCGTCCATCACCCAGTTACCGATCTGGGTCACCTCCTGGGGCAAGATCGGGCTGGTGTCGATCGAGGATATCAACGGCGACGGCATCCTGCAGCTCGCCGAGTTGTCGCTGAATCCGGACGTGGTTCTGCTGGCGACGCCCGAGATTGCCGGCCTGCCATACGTCATTTCCGGACTGGTGGCCGCCGGTGCGTTGGCGGCCGCGCTGTCTACCGCCGACGGCCTGCTGTTGACCATCGCCAGTGCGTTGTCGCACGATGTTTACTACAAGGTCCTGCGCCCGACTGCGACCACGCAGTGGCGGCTGGTGGTTTCGAAGTCGCTGTTGCTGGTGGTGGCCGTGCTCGCCGCCAGCGTCGCCTCGCAGAAGCCGGCGACGATCCTGTTCATGGTCGCCTGGGCCTTTTCCCTGGCCGGCGCGGCCCTTTTTCCGGCGTTGATCCTCGGGGTGTTCTGGAAAAGGGCGACGCCCACGGGCGCCGTCAGCGGCATGGTTGTCGGCCTGCTGATGACCATCTACTACATGATCCGTGTGCATTTCGACGCCATTCCCTGGCTCGGCATCCACGGCATCGGCATGGAACCGTGGTTGGGAATCCAGTCCACCTCGGCCGGCGTCTGGGGTGTTGCCATCGGGTTTTTCACGATCATCATCGTCAGCCTGTTCGGCGAGCCCCCCAGCGAGGAAACGCAGGATTTTGTCGAAAGCGTCCGTTATCCCGAAATGGAACGTTGGTGAGCCGTCGCTCGTCGGCGGAAGGGGGCTTTCTCGTGGGAGCGCCTTGAGTGCGGCTGGAGCGCAAACAACGCGACTACTGGCGGCGGAACCTCCGGATGACCGCCTGGCTGCTGGCGGTCTGGTTCGTCGTGACCTTCGTCGTCAGTTACTTCGCCCGCGAACTGTCGGAGATCAACGTTTTCGGTTTTCCTCTCGGTTTCTACATGGGCGCGCAGGGCGCGCCGCTGATCTACCTGCTGATCATCTGTTGGTACGCCCGCTACATGAATCAGCTCGACCGCGAGTTCGGGGTCAGTGACGCGGACCCCGAGGAATGAGTCCGGAACGGTTCCGCTCCGCTATTTTCGTCAACAGCCTCCGGGGCTGTTTAATGTGAGAGTCGCGTCAGCGACTCACTCGCTAGTCATGTTTCAAGGCAGTGCCGTTGGCGGACTTCCCGGTGCCTACGGCCGCCGGTTTTTTCACTGCCAGCTCCGCCGGAGCCTGATAGCCGCTCAGTTCCATGAAGCCGACCCCCGCTTGCGAACCGCTGACCTTGACCGCTCCTTCCCAGTAGACGTTGAGCGTCGTCGTACGCGCGTCGAACTCGCTTGCCCGTTGCGCCGGATCGACTTTCAGTTGCAGGCCGCGGGCGGGGATCGAGATCGTCCAGTTGATCGGATAGAGCACCCCTGAGGCAGGGCTTTTCCAGGTGCCGCGCGAGTTCGCCGCGAAGTCCGCGGCCCCGAGTGCGCTCACCGCGCCGTCCTTGGCATACGTTCCCATGCGTAGAACGGCCGCACCTTGGCGATCGAAGAGCTCGAAAAGCATCAGGTCCGCGCCATCACCGAGCTGAAGCGCGAACCAGTTCCAGCGCAGGCTGGCCGCTTCGAAATCGCCCCACTGGTGATCGAACCATACTTCTCCGCGTACCGCCTTGATTGTTCCGCCAATGCTCAATGTCCCCTGGGCAGCCATGCGCGGACGCGACGTGTAATAGCTCTTGCCGGCGCTGCCGAAATCGAGCAGGCCGGCAACCGGGGTCCCCGGTGCCTGGTGCAGCACCGGTTGCAGCGCGTCCTTGAGTTTCAGGTCGAGCGCGAAATCCTTGCCCGCCATTTTCGCCGCGTGCTCGGCGCCTGTTCCTTGCAACTGCCAGTTGCCGAAGTTGAAGCCAAAGCCGTTGGTGCGGCCGTCCGAAGGGTTGCCCGCGGTGCGCGCCTGCTCGGTGTAGATCTTCTCGGTCTGATGGTCGAGCAGGGAGCCCTGGAATACCGTATGGGTGAGCGTGCCGCGGCGCAGGAAGGCGGCCATGTGAAACGAGTAACGTTCGCCGGAATCCGTCTGCAGGTGGCCGCTGTAATACCACCATTCAGTGAGCGCCTCATGCACGGCGTCGTCCGCGGGCAGTCTGACGGCGGGCATCTCCGCCACATTCTGTGTGGTCGGCGCCGGGTGAGCGGCCACAGCGTCTGCCGATGACTTGGCCGGAACGCTCTCGGAACGGATGAACATGATCCAGACGACCACCATTCCGACCAATAGCCAGCCGGAGATCACCAGCCAGCGATAGCGCCGGAACCAGCGCGACGAGCCGGGGCGGGCCTTGCCCCGACGGGAAAGTTTCACACGGTAGGTGCCCGACGACTCGGTACGCATCGCAATAGCTCCTCGCGGGTGGATGGGGGCGGACTCAGGCCGCCGGCAGTGTGTGCAGCCATGTTAGCGTGGCATCCTCGACCGCCGAACGCAACGCCCTGGACGAGAAAGTATGGTCGGCATCAGTAATCTCAATCCGGCGTACCTTGGACGCCTCGATGAGGCCCGACCAGCCAGGATCGGCAGCGGCGAACTCCAGGAATTCCTTGGCGGTATAGTCTTCCGCGCTCAGGATCAGCAGCATTCGTCCCGGAAACTGCCGCCAACCCGCAGCCATGCGCTCCTGAAACGAGCGCGTGGCAACTGCGC
Source organism: Candidatus Accumulibacter propinquus (assembly GCA_016714935.1). Lineage (GTDB taxonomy): Bacteria > Pseudomonadota > Gammaproteobacteria > Burkholderiales > Rhodocyclaceae > Accumulibacter > Accumulibacter propinquus. Next base: position 55,250 of record JADKBU010000012.1, read on the forward strand.
CGCCGGTCTGGCCGGACCGACGCGCCAGCAGCGCGCTGTGCAGCAAGCCGCTAAGCGAGTGCCATACCTGCATGCGGCCGCTGCACAACTTCCACCAGAACTCGCGCTGCAGCAGGCGCTGACCGTAATAGTGCTTGATGTGGGTCTGCGCCAGGCTCGCCTCCGAGCGTAGCCAGGGGTTCAGCAAGGCCAGACCCACGACCCGCCGGTCACGCGTCGCTTCGACGTACAGCAAGGCTGCCGAGGCCGCATCGCACAGCCCCCAGAGTACGATACGCTGCACCGACGGGCAGTGGTGCTGAAAGGCATCGATGGCGGCGCCGATGTCCGCGGAAACGTCCTCGAAGCTGCGCATCGTGCCGCCACCGTCACCCATGCCGCGATAGTCGAAGCGCATCACCGGGTAACCTTCGCTTGCCAATCGGCGCGAGAGCAACAGGAACTGCCGGTGGCTGCCGACACGATATTGCGGCCCGCCGACGACGATCAGGACGCCGCAACTGGACTCCTTTCCGGAGGTCACGGCGGCATCCGCCAATCTGGGGGGATGTTCCCGGCCGGCCTGCGCAGGGTTGGCACTGCCGACGGCAGTGCTTGCGGCGAGCAGGTGGGCGGGCCTGGCAATGATGCCCGGCAACACTTCGCCGGCGCAGGTAAACAGCAGTGCTTCCTCGACGATGTTCATGCCGGGACCGTTTCGGACAACGCCAGGAGACTGCTTTCAAGCAGCGCCGGGCACTCGCTGATTTCGCTGGTCTGCCAGAAAGCCGGACCGTTGACGACCGTGCTGCGTGCCCGCTGGCCGGCAACCTGCCATTGTGTCAGGCGCGCCAGGGCGGCCGGCGACAGGCTGCCGTCGGGCCTGCCGGAGATCTCTATCCATTCCACCCGGCCTGAGCGGTGAGGCAGCAGAAGCTCTGCTTTCTCCAGACCGCCGGCGAGCGCCGGTGACAGCAGGTAGCCTGCCACTTCGACCGATTCTCCCTGTCGCAACTGGCCACGCACACGTTCCATCACACCCTTGGTCTCGTTGCCGAGGAGTTCGGCAGCCATCTTCAGTCGCAGGAACTGCTGCAGAAACTGTTTGCCCGCGAGGACCGGCTGCCAGAACAGCAGGTTGACCGGCAGCGCCATGCGGTTGGCGGCTTCATTGGCCAACAGGCAGCCGGTGCGCAGGCCCCACAGCCACAGCGGCGCGCCGAACCGCCGCTGCAGCCATTGACAGGCAAGCTCGACGTCGGCCAGCCAGATCTCCCAGGTGGCGTCGCCAAAATCGCCGGAACTGTCGCCACAACCCATGAGGTCGATCTGCAGCACCGCGTAGCCGGCCGTGGCCAGCGCGCGTGCCTGCAGGGCGGCCATGCGCCGGGATTTGTTGAGTTCTTCGGCAAAGGGATGGATGTACACCACCGCCCCTTGCAGCTTTACCGGGTCTTCAGGAGCATATAGCAGGGCAAAGCGCTGGCCTGGAGAGGCAGGCAGGAAAAAGGCTTCGATCGCCACCGGGGGAGGGCTGCTCAGGCGTCCAGTTTGCCCTGGACGAAGTCGATCAGGCTGCCCAGAGTGGTGAATACCGACCCGTCGATCTCGTCGTCGTCGACCGTAAATCCGAAGCGCTCTTCAATGGCCGTGATCAGGGCGACCACTGCCATCGAGTCGAGTTCTGGAATGGCGCCAAGCAAGGGGGTGTCCAATGCAAACCTGCTTGCCCGTCCTTTGAGGCTCAAGACCTCGTCAAGAACCGAAACCACCTCGCTGCTGATATCCATGTCGACTCCTGGTGATGGGATTTCCGCGCTGCAGCCTGCCCGACCGGCAGGGCTGAACGATTGAGCGGCGATTATACCGAGTCGTGCGACGGCGCTTCGTGTGATAGGTCACACCACTACAGTGTCGGCCAACCGTCGGCGACCTCGGCCCGATTGCCGTCGGCGCTGGCCTGGTACACGCGCCAGCGCTCCGATGGTCAGGGCTTGCTGTTGCGGGAGAAGAGCAACAAGCGCGAACGTCCCTGTTCAGCCAGCAGCAGCTCATGGTCGCTGCGGATCAGCACGGACTGCGGCGCATGCAGATGCTCGGCGATCACCTGTAGTCGTGCAAAATCCCAGAACAGCAGGCGCCCATCGTTGGTGCGGTCCTCGGTGATCCAGATGCCCTGGGACGTACAGAGCAGAAAACCGGGTGACTGCAAGCCACCGAACAGCGCCAGCTTGCCGCCCGCACGCGGGCCTTCGCCCGCCTGGTATTGGTACAGCGAGCTGTTGCGCTGCTTTTCGGTGAAGTAGATACGGCCGTCGGGCATCGCACACAAGCCTTCTCCCTTGTCCAGGCCGCTGAGCAAGATCCGGCTGCTGCCGGTATCGGGATTGAATTCGGTGAGTTCTCCATTCTTGCGGTCGGCGAGTATCACGATATTGCCGTTGCTCAGCTTCGTGATGCCCTCCGCGTAGTCCGATCTGAACAGCGGGCGTGCCCCGGATGGTGTCCAGTACATCACCCACATGTTCTGTTCTTCCTGGGCAATGAGCACGCCATCACGCCAGGGCAGCAGTCCTGCGGGCTTGGAGAGTCCGCTCAGCAGGGTCGTGACCTGCCAGTTGCGGTCGAAACGGACGAGTTCGCCCTTGCCGTGATTGTGTTGGGTCGTTCCCAGCAGTTCACCCGCAGGTGATACCGCCAGACTATCGATCATTTCGACGTCGTCGACCAGTACCGCATACTGCCAGCCTGGGGCCGCCGCCACCGGTCGCCAGCGCAGATAGCCCAGCACAGCCATGGCCAGCACGGCCAACAGGCCGGTGGCCAGCAAACACCAGCGAAAGGCGCGGGCGGCAAGAAGTTCCTTGGCAGTCATGAGTATGGATCGTTGCGTGATCGAGGCCGCATGGTAACCCGCAAAATGGCCGCGCGCGAAGTCGCCGTCAAACCACCGAGCCGTCGTGCCGCAGTATCAGCAGAACCCTTCTGCCAGGCCGGAGAGCCGGGTGGGACAACGAACGGCCAGGAAGCGGCACGACAGGTCGGAACCGCATGTTGAATACTGGCTGAAGCCCTGCGCCGGCCAGGCTCCTGTCTCAGTTCGGACAGTGCATCCATTACACTATGGTGATCGCTCCCGCTGGGTCGGCCCGGTGGATCGGGAGCGTCTCGACCAGGTGCTCGACGGCAAGAGCGATCCTGAAGACCTGCAGACCTTTTACCAGGGCGACGGCGCGGCCAGCAGCCCGGAAGAAACCGACTTGTTCACGCAGCGTCCGAAGCTGGCCGCCTGATCAGGAGACGAACGATGCAGACCCATGAAGCCCGCAGCCTGCTGCGCAAGATGTTCGAGGCGGCGATCGCCGCCGCTCAGCCGGCGCAATGCGTCCCGCAGCACCTGCCGGAACCACCGCGCGGACGACTGATCGTGATCGGCGCCGGCAAGGCCTCGGCGGCGATGGCCAGGGCCCTGGAGGAGACCTGGTCGGGCGAGCTGTCGGGAGTGGTGGTGACCCGCTATGGCTATGCCGTTCCCTGCCGGCGTATCGAGATCGTCGAGGCGGCCCACCCGGTACCGGACGCCGCCGGAGTCGCCGCAGCACAGCGCATCCACGCCCTGGTGCAGGGACTCGACGCCGACGATACCGTGCTGTGCCTGATCTCGGGCGGCGGCTCGTCGCTGCTCGCCCTGCCGCTCGCAGGGCTGACTCTGGCGGACAAGCAGGATGTAAACCGAGGCCTGCTCAAATCCGGCGCCTCGATCTCGGAGATGAACTGCGTTCGCCGCCACCTCTCGGCGATCAAGGGCGGGCGCCTGGCCGCGGCCTGCCATCCGGCGCGCGTGCTGAACCTGATGATCTCCGACGTGCCGGGCGACAACCCGATCGACATCGCTTCCGGTCCGACGGTTGCCGACCCCAGCACCTGTGCCGACGCCCTGGCGATCATCCGCCGCTACGGCATCACCCTACCGCCGGCGGTACTCGACATCCTCGAAAGCGGCCGCGGCGAGTCGATCAAACCTGGCGACGCACATCTGGCCAGAGTGGAGACGCGCCTGATCGCGACACCCCAGCTGGCGCTCGAAGCCGCCGCCGGGGTGGCGCGCCAGGCCGGCGTGGCGGCGCACATTCTCGGCGACGCGATAGAAGGCGAGGCACGCGACGTCGGCAAGGTCATGGCCGGGATCGCAATGCAGGTCGCCGGCCGCGGCCAGCCGTTTACCACGCCCTGCGTCCTGCTCTCCGGCGGGGAAACGACCGTGACGGTGCGCGGCAACGGGCGTGGCGGACGCAACGTCGAGTTCCTGCTCGCACTCGCTGTCGCGCTGGGCGGCCATCGCGGCATTCACGCCATCGCCGGCGACACCGACGGCGTGGACGGGCAGGAGGAGATCGCGGGCGCCTGGCTCGCCCCGGACACCCTGGCTCGCGCCTGGGCCAAGGGCATCAGGCCGGTCGCCAGCCTGGACAACAACGACGGCCACGGTTTCTTCGAGGCCCTGGGCGATTCGGTCATCACCGGCCCGACGCTGACCAACGTCAACGACTTCCGGGCGATCCTGGTTACCAACGAACCTCCCTGATCGGCGTGCCGGAGGTCCGGCAATTCGCCGGTCACCGACTACATCAGCACGATGTCGTACTGCTCCTGCGAGTAGCTGGGCTCGGCCTGCAGCGAGATCGGTTTGCCGATGAAATCGGAGAGCATCGCCAGTCCTTGCGACTCCTCGTCGAGAAAGCGATCGATCACTGCCTGGTTGCCGAGCACGCGGTACTCGCGAGCGTTGAACTGACGCGCCTCGCGCAGGAGTTCGCGCAGGATCTCGTAGCATACCGTGCGCGCCGTCTTGACTTCGCCGCGGCCACCACAGGTCGGACATTCCTCGCACAGCACGTGTGCGAGCGACTCGCGCGTCCGCTTGCGGGTCATCTCGACCAGGCCCAGCGCGGTGAAGCCGTTGACGGTCAGGCGCGTGTGGTCGCGCGCCAGCGCCTTGTTGAATTCGCTGAGAACGGCGCTGCGATGCTCTTCGTTCTCCATGTCGATGAAGTCGATGATGATGATGCCGCCGAGGTTGCGCAGGCGCAGTTGCCGGGCGATCGTCTGCGCGGCTTCGAGGTTGGTCTTGAAGATCGTGTCGTCGAAATTGCGTACCCCGACAAAGCCGCCGGTATTGACGTCGATGGTGGTCATCGCCTCGGTCTGGTCGATGATCAGGTAACCCCCGGACTTGAGATCGACCCGCCGGGCGAGCGCCTTCTGCAGTTCGTCTTCCACCCCATGCAGGTCGAATAGCGGGCGTTCACCGATATAGTGCTCAAGCAGAGGCGCGACTGTCGGCGTGTATTCGGCGGCGAAGACCGTCAGCCTCTGAAAGTTCTCGCGCGAATCGATGACGATGCGGGCGGTCTCGGGATTCACGAAATCGCGCAGCACACGCTGTGCCAACGACAGTTCCTGGTACAGCAGGGACGGTGGTGCGGCGGTGGTCGCCTGCGCCTGGATGTCGCGCCAGAGTTTGCGCAGGTACTCGATGTCCTTGGCCAACTCGGGTTCGGTGGCGCTCTCGGCCATCGTTCGCACGATGAAGCCGCCGGTTTCTTCGCCGGGCACCAGCCGACCGAGTTTTTCGCGCAGTGCTTCGCGATCGGACTCCCTCTCGATGCGCTGCGAGATGCCGATGTGTTTGTCCTGGGGCAGGTAGACCAGCATCCGTCCGGCAATCGAAACCTGCGTGGACAGGCGCGCGCCCTTGCTGCCCATCGGATCCTTGATCACCTGCACGAGGATGCTCTGTCCCTCGAACAGCAGTCGCTCGATCGGTCGCACCGGCTCGTCGCTGAGGCGTGGTTCGCGGATATCGGCAACATGCAGGAACGCGGTACGGCCCAGGCCGATGTCGATGAACGCCGATTGCATGCCCGGCAGGATGCGCACGATGCGTCCGATGTAGACATTGCCGACGAAGCCGCGACTGGCGCTGCGTTCGATATGCAGTTCCTGCACGACGCCCTGGTGCGTGACGGCGACGCGCGTTTCCTGTGGAGTAAAGTTGATCAGGATCTCTTCGGGCATGGCGGGGCGATCTGGAGAATGAGAGTAGAATTTCGCTTTACTGCATTCTACCCCGTCACGCCCCTTCCCCGGACTTCTGCCGCCTTGACCTGTGCCCCCGAGTTGCTCGCCCCCGCCGGTTCGCTGGCGATGTTGCGCACGGCTCTGGCGTTCGGTGCCGATGCGGTGTATGCCGGCCAGCCGCGCTACAGCCTGCGCGTGCGCAACAACGACTTCGGCGATCTCGAACTGCTGGCGCGCGCGGTCGACGAGGTGCATGCCGCCGGCCGCAAGCTCTACGTGGTCAGCAACGTCCTGCCGCACAACCGCAAGGTCCGCAGCTACCTGAACGACATGGCGCCGGTGGTCGCGCTGCAGCCTGACGCGCTGATCATGGCCGACCCCGGGCTGATCGACCTGGTTCGCGAAACCTGGCCGGAGATGCCCGTCCATCTGTCGGTGCAGGCCAACACGGTGAACTTTGCCGCGGTGCGTTTCTGGCGCAAGCTGGGCCTGACCCGGATCATCCTGTCACGCGAGCTGTCGCTGGACGAAGTTGCCGAGATGCGCCAGGAGTGCCCGGACACCGAACTCGAAGTCTTCGTGCACGGCGCGCTGTGCGTCGCCTATTCGGGACGTTGCCTGCTCTCCGGATACTTCAACCATCGGGACCCGAATCAGGGCACCTGCACCAACTCGTGTCGTTGGGAATACCAGCTGAAGGCGGCAGAGGCGGATGCGAGCGGCGATGTCCGTGCCGCCGCTCCATCGCCGGGCCGACCCGGCGACGTGTGGCTGCTCGAGGAAAAGGAGCGTCCCGGCGAACTGATGCCCATCGACGAGGACGAGCACGGCACCTACATCATGAATTCCAGGGATCTGCGCGCCGTCGAACACGTCCGGCGCCTGACCGAGATCGGTGTCGACTCGCTGAAGATCGAGGGGCGCACCAAGTCGCCCTACTACGTTGCGCGCACCGCGCAGGTCTATCGGCGCGCCATCGACGATGCGGTCGCCAGGCGTCCGTTCGACCCCGGCCTGCTTGGAGAACTCGAGGGACTGGCCAATCGCGGCTATACCGACGGTTTCTATCAGCGTCACCATGAACATGAAATGCAGAACTACCTGCGTGGCCATTCCGAATCGGGGCGCAGCCTCTACGTCGGCGACGTGCTGCAATGGGATGCGCCGCGCCGACGTGCGCTGATCGAGGTGAAGAATCGATTCGCGGTCGGCGATCGCCTCGAAGTGATCCATCCCTCGGGCAATCGTCGGTTGGCTCTCGCCGCCATGCACAACCTCGACGGCGCTGAAATCCGCGTTGCCCCGGGCAATGGGCATCGGGTGTGGATTCCCCTGCCGGCAGAATTGCCTGGTGCGATGCTGGCGCGTTTTGTCTGAGCCGTCGCACGCCGATGCCAGAACCCTCCCCGCGTCCGCACCTCTTCGTCGATATCTCGGCTCACGGTCTGGGTCATCTGGCACAGGTGGCGCCGGTGCTCAATGCGCTTTCCTGCCGTCTGGAAAATCTGCGGATGACCCTGCGCAGCGGTCTGCCGACAGCGACGCTGCAAGCGCGCATCAATGCGGAGTTTACCCATCTGGCGGCGAGCAGCGACTTCGGCTACGTGATGCACGATGCGATGCGCGTCGACCTGGAGGCTACCGCCCGCGCCTACCGCGCCCAGCATGCCGACTGGGATCTCCGGGTGGAGCATGAAGCGCGCCTGCTGGCCGGCCAGGCGCCGGACCTGCTGCTCAGTGATGTCTCCTACCTGCCGCTGGCCGGTGCGGCGCGCGCCGGCATTCCCGCAGTGGCGATGTGCTCGCTCAACTGGGCCGGTCTCCTGGGCCACTTCTTCGCCGCCGAGGGTTGGGCGACGGAGATTCGTCGCCAGATGCTGGCCGCCTACAACAGCGCGACTTGTTTCCTGCGACTGACCCCCGGAATGGCCATGGCCGAGCTGTCAGGGCGCCGAGACATCGGCCTGGTTGCCGCCCTGGGCCAGGACTGCCGCCAGGCGATCCGCGCGCGGTTGCGTTGTGCTGATGACGAGCGCCTGGTTTTGATCGCCTTTGGCGGCGTCAGCAAGCAACTGCCGCTGGCTGCCTGGCCACGTGTCGCGCGGGTGCGCTGGCTGGTGCCGCAAGCCTGGCAGCTTGCCCATCCGTGTGCCAGCGATTTCGAGCCGCTGGGCCGATCGTTTACCGACCTCATGTGCTCCGTCGATGCGGTGATTGCCAAACCCGGTTACGGCACCTTTGCCGAAGCCGCCTGCAACGGCACACCGGTTCTCTACGTGCGCCGCCAGGACTGGCCGGAACAGCACTGCCTGATAGACTGGCTGGAAAGGCATGGTCAGTGCCGGGAAATCAGCGAGGTCGAGCTGCTCGATGGCCAGCTGGAGGCCGCTCTGGAAGCCTTGTGGCAGCAGCCGGTGCCGCCGAGGCCGTTGCCCGTCGGCGCCGCAGAAGCGGCGGAGCTCCTGTTGCCGTGGCTGCGGCGGGCTGGTCACCCGCTTGCCGTGCCCGGCAAGCACTCCCGATGATCTCGAAGGGGTCTTGCCGTCAGCACGGTAGCGGGGGGGGGGTTACAGCGCCGGATACTTGGCGGGATCGGACATCTTTTCGAGAACCTTGCCCAGTTCGGCGATGGGTATCGATTCATCGTAGACCCCGGCGCTGACCTGGATGCCGGCGGCAAACGAAACGTCCGCCGCCAGGGCGTACGACACCTTGCGAGACAGTCGCCCGGCACCCGGCTTCTGCCACATGTACTCGACCCAGCCGCCACGGGCTTCGTTGCCGGCCTTGCACAAATCCTTGAAGATCGGCTTGCCGGTGTTGTCGGTAATCTGCATGATCGGCTTGCCGACCAGATCAGGCCGCATCGGATGCGCGATCATCCGGTCCTTGCGACAGTCATACACGAAGACGTAGCTGTCCTTCCATACCCACTTGCTGTCCCGCTGGTTGAAGTCGGCATACGACGACGCGCCCCGGTCGTGCAGCAACCTGGCCGCGGCGCGGACCTTGGTGATCGCCTCTTCTGCCGTTGCCACTTCCGCCTCTGCCGGCGCGGCGCGGACCGCTCCGCACGCCAGCAAGAGTCCCATCCAACCCAGCATTCTCAATAATTTCATTACACTGCTCTCCTGTTGTCTCTGTTCAAAGGGATCGGGAGTGACCGCTGCAGTCACCGTTCCGTGGTGTTCGCCAGCAGCGGCAACCTCGCCTAACTGATCCAGGGCTTGCCGACCGGAAGGATATCCCGACCAAACAAATCGACGTAGATGATGTGCGCCATGATGTACCAGGCCATGGCTGCCGTTGCCATCAGCTCATAGCCAGCCACGACCGTCAGGTCGGGATAGCCGAAATGCGCCAGGTCGAGCAGAATGAAGCCGATCAGCAGCAGCGTGAACGTCAGCGCCAGCGCACTGCTTACGCGCATGGCACCAATCCACAGGATTGCAGTGAACAGCGTCCAGGCTACCAGAAACCATCCGACGTCGGTCTTGCTGGAGGGGTAGAGGTTGTAGTGGTTACCGATCAACAGCAGTGCCAGAGCGATCCAGAAACAACCGTAGGCGGTAAACGCGCAATAGCCGAAGTTGTTTCCGGTCTTCATTTCCTGGAGTCCGGCGATCATCTGTGCCAGTCCTCCGAAGATCAGCCCCAGCCAGACCACCGGGCCCAGCCCCATCCAGCCGACGTTGTGAAACTGCAGCACCATTGTCGTCAAGCCAAATCCTGCCAGACCAACAACGGCCGGATTTCCCAGCTTCTGCTCTGCCATGCACTACCCCCTGTATGATAACGGCAAATTCGGCGGCAAGCACTCCCTGCCGCCCGATGGAATTGACCTTCCCGGGCTCTGCCGGAGCGAACCCATGCCGAAGGCGAGGCGGATTGTACAGGGCACCTTGCAAAACCGGCAAACCGGGGGCAGATGCGCGATTCCAGGCACTGCTGAAGGGAAAAGTCAATATCCTTGAGGTCTTCTTGCAGACACCGGGGCCGTGTGCCGGTCGGCCGATTGTTGGGCAGGCCTGGCCAGGCAGCGGCGCGCGGCGCTCAGCGTGAACGCGCGAGATCGAAGTCGGCGCTGTTGCGTTCGTCGATGAACAGGCTGGCCGGTTCGGCGGGCTGACCATTGCGGCAGGTGACCACTACATTGGCCAGTACCTGTTTCTTCTGCAGGACCTCGACGGCGCAGCGACCATAGACGCTCTCGATGGTCGCCAGCAGATTGCGCGAGTAGGGTGTGGCGAGAGCGCTGTCGAGGATCAGGTTGGCAATCAGCAATCCCTCGGGTTCCAGCACCCGCCGCGTCGCCAGCCAGAATTCGCGAGTGACCAGATGGCCGGGGATCGAGGAGTGCGAGCCATAGACGTCCACGATCGCCGCGGCAAAGCGCTGTTCGCTGCGGATCACGAAACGGCGCGCGTCGTCGGCGATGAACTCGCCGCGCGCTGCTTCGCCAAGGAAATGTTTTTCGGCAATGCCGCGGACCGCCGGGTCAATGTCGACATAGGTGTAGTGATTACTGGGCTCGCGGTGTGAAAGCGTGAAGCCGCCGGCACCGAGAACCAGGATCCGGCGCTCACGGAAACCCAGTTCATCGAGCAGCAGGCTGCGGATGTGTCGGATATAACGGGCGTAGAGCGGCGGCTCGGAGTCGTCAATCAACGAGGCGAAGGAACTGTTGTTCTTCAAGGCGCGCCCGTTGATCGCTCCCTCGTATTGCACCGGCAACACCAGATAGCTGGCGTAGGCGGTTTCAATCTCGGGACGAAGCCAGGCATTGGCGACCCCGGTCAGACTGGCGACGGCCAGGCTGATCACCACCGTCCGCCAGCCAGGTCCGCGCAGCAGCGTGTATCCGATGACCAGCAACAGGGCGCAGAGTGCGACGGCTGCCGAAACGCCGAGCCATTGCATGACCAGCAGCGACAGCGACAGCGAACCGAGGAAGGAACCGAGGGTCGAGTAGTACAGCGCCTCGCCGCTGGCCTCGCCGGCGCGTTCGCGAAGCAGCAGGTTGGTCAGAATCGGCACGGTTTGCCCGAGCAACCAGGCGATCGGGCAGAGCACGCCGGCGACGAGGAGCAGGTACGCAAGTTCCGGCGGCCGCAGGGCCGTGAAGAGCAAATCAACGCCAATCCCTGCCAGTCCGATGCCGACGAGCAGCGCGGCGAGCAGGAAGTTCTTCGCCACCACCTCGATATACCCCTCGTCGATCTTCGCGCCGGCGTGGTAGCCCAGCGCCAGGGCGAGCAGAAAGAAGCCGATGGTTGGCGCGGTCACCACGATCGAACTGCCCAGGTGTGGAATGATCTGGCGCAGCGCGATGACCTCGGCGCCGAGCGAGCAGAACCCTTCAATGAAGACGATGGAAAAAAGCAAGAGGCGTGACATGGGCAAGGGTGGGCGTGGCGCCGGCGGAGGTGAGCCGGCACTATAACCCAGCACGGTCCCGGTCCGGCGCTCACCCGGACGCCGCAGCGCTTAGTGGCGGGGCTGCTCCAGCCAGCCGCCCTGGCCACCTGCCGCGTCTTCGCTGAGGCCTCCCGGCAGGACTTCCGGTGGCAATTGCAGGCGGTGCAGCAAGGTTTCGCGGCTGATGTGCAACAGATTCTGGACGGCGGTGAGGTCGTCCGGTATCGCCGGATCGGTCCAGCCACCGGTCGAATGGCGGGCCAGGTTTACGGCCAGCTTCACATTCTGCACTCTTTGCAGGTGGGCCTTGCCGTCGTCCATCAGGGTGGTCAGCAACTCCGGCAGGTGCCAGGCATGGCAGAGCGCCAACTGCAGGTCAGCCAGCGGAAAACCGAGGACCTCCTGTTGGGCACTGGCGCTGCGCAGCGTCCGGTCGGCCTGCAGCCGGCTGCGAATCTCGATGGCCAGATGCGGCGCGAAACACCACAGCAGGATCTCGGCGATGTCGTTCAGCAGTGCCGCGAGAGCCACCTCCTCGACGTTCATGTCGTGTCGCGCAAACGCCCACTCATGCGCATAGTGCGAAGCCCGCTGGGTGCGCAGAATCACCTGCACGACGCCAAGCAAGGCTTGCGGCTGACCACTGAGCATGGTTTCGAGCGTGCGCGGTTGGTCGAACTTGCGGAAAAACGGGTCGATGCCAAGCATCATGACCGCGCTGGCGATATTCGTGATGTCACTCTGCAGGCGGCGGTGGCTGGCTTCCTGGATGTAGGCCAGCACGCGAATGGCCAGCAGCGGATCCTGCAGCACGATATCGGTGATGTCGCGGCCGTTGACCCGGTCGATTTGCTGGCGGGCGTGGTCGAGGCGACGGGCAGTCTGGCGCAGAATCGGCATCTCCGCGCTGCTCAGGAATGTCACCCAGCCTGCGAGGTCTCTTGGCATTGGCTTGTCGCACATGGATGTCGCCTTCAAGAAGGGCGTCCGAAGAACGCGCCGGCCGGTACTTCCTGCCGTTGCACTGTGTCAAGCAAACGGGTATGGCGCTAAGAGAGCGCCCCGAATGGGCAAAGGTGTCCTGCCATGACCGCTCACCCTGCCGACCTCTCCGCGACTCTCATGACAATGGTAGCCGCAGCCTCCAAACCCTGCAAGCGCAGTTCGTCACGGTTGCCAGCATACTGGTCGAGCCTGGCGCCTTATCAACGAGGGTATCGCCCGGGGTGATGCCCTCGCTCTGCCGGTTAACGACTGCCGGCAGATCAGAAGCGTTCTTCCTCGCGCAGGTAGCGCCATTGTCCGGCGGGCAGCTTGCCCAGCGATACGCTGCCGATGCGTACGCGCTTGATGTCGGTCGCGCGCAAGCCCACCTGCTCGCACATGCCCTGGATTTGCCGTTTGCGGCTTTCGTGCAGAACGAAGCGCAGTTGTTGCTCGCTGAGCCAGGAAACCTGGGCACGCTGCAATTTGACCTGGTCCAGCGACAAGCCATGCCGCAGAAGTTCCAGTCCATCCGGAATCAGCGTACCCTGAACGCGTACGTGATATTCCTTCTCCAGAGGCGAATCCTTGCCCGTCAGGCGGCGCGCGACGCTACCTTCCTGGGTGAACACCAGCATGCCGCCTTCATCGTCGCCGAGCCTGCCGGCAAGCGCCAGGCCGCGCAGATGGGTGGCTTTGAAGGCCAGTGGGGTCGTGTCTTCCGCCCAGCGGTTGGCGGAACGGATCAGCGTCATCGCGGTGTCGGCGGCGTCTTCCGCCGGCCCTGCGGCCGGGTCGCAGGGTTTGTTGAACAGGATGGTGACGCTGTCGGTGTGGTGCTTGCCCGCTACTTCCCTGATCTCGATTTTCGCCCGCGGGTTGACGCGTGCCCCCAGCCTGTTGACGATCACTCCGTCCACGCTGACCCAGCCGTTTTCTATCCATTCGTCGGCTGCGCGTCGCGAGCACATCGCCAATTCACTCACCAGCTTCGACAACCGTGGCGACTCCTTGGGCAAGCCGCGCGGAGCACTGGCCGTCGTCAGCGGCGCGCTGGTCGATGTTGGCGATGCCGTTGCCGCTGGTACGGGCGCGGCCGGGGGCGTGTCCGGCAAGCGCGAGCGCAGCGGGACAGCCGGCGGCCCCTCGATATCGGCACGTCGCGGCGCTGGCGGGGCGGCGCGAACGCCGGTACTGCGGGCAATGCCGCGCGCCGGATAAGTCTTCAGACGCTTTTCAGGGCGCTCGCCTGGCGGCCGCTCGTCGGCAGTTCCGTTCTCCAGGCGGCGGCCCGGCGAGTCGGCAGCCGTGCGTGCGGTGGCGCGGTCGGCGGTCTCGCGCTGGCGTTCTCCAGGCGTTTTACTGAAGTTTGTGTTCTGGCCTGTCGGGGGCGCCTCGCCAGCCACTCTTTGAGACTGGCGCATTGTGCGTTCGCTGCTGCTCGGCACGCCGACTCTTGGCTTCGAGGTGCTTTCAGGTTTTCCGGTGGGCGAGGCCGGGGCGGCCCAACTCTCGTCGGCCCGCCGTGGAGTCCCGTGCCTGGCGGTCTGGGAGCCGCTGCGGAGTGGCTTGCGCGCGGGCGCCCTGGTGTCGCCGGGGCGCGTGGAGGGGGCAGGTTTCTTGGGCAGTTTCAGGGTCGAGCGGGGCATGGCGTGTTTTTCCCTTGCCGTGAAAGTCGGGTCAGCGACTCACGAATTGCCCCTCTCCACGGTCGTGGCAGAGGGGCTGGGGTGAGAGGGGCGATCACCAGTTGCGTGATCGGGAGTGTCTGGCGCAGTCGCGGGCGTTGCCGCGGATGCCTCTAGTTTACGCCAGAAAGCGCTGCTTTCCCGGTCGGAGTCGGCGCGTTGGGACGCTGGCGGACTCCGCCATGCCGGATTCGTCGTCAGCGCGGCGGCGGTGGCGGTGGCGCGCCGAACGGCGGTGGGGGTGGCGGCGGGGCGCCACGTGGCGGTGGAGGCACAAAGCCGGGCGCGACTGGCCTGGACACGTTGCCATCCCGCAAGGGGTAACCGGCGGGCAGCGGGACCTTGTGGCCGCGCGAGTACATGCACTGCAGGTAGTTCTGGTCGTAACGCCGCTGCAGGGTGTAACTCGATGCGTTGCCGGCAGCCACGCCGCTGGTGCTGCCAGCCAGAAGGCCAATGCCGGCACCGACGGCCGCGCCTCTTGATCCATCGACGGCCGCGCCGAGCGCTGCCCCGATCACCGTGCCGAGCGCAGCACTGGCGACACCGGCATCAACGGCGGCAGACTGCGGGGTTCTTGGCCCGATCGCCTGGCTGGCAAAATTTCTGCACATCGCGTCGTCGGCCCGGAACTGTTCGAAGCGCTGCCCTGACCCGGGCAGGACCATCACGCTGGGGCCCTCCGGCGGCAACACGATGCAGGCGCTGAGGATGAGCGCCAACAGCGGCATCGAGCGACATATAGCCGAGGCGTCGGCGCTCACGGCCGGCGCTGCGCGGCGGCCGCAGTATGGCTGGTCTGCTTCCGGAAGCCTGTTCATCGACGTCCTCACGGTAATGATTATGTCCTGCTCGGTTGCTGTGAAAGCCACCTGATTGCGCTCTCGGCATGGATAGATAAATAACGCAGCAGACGTGGAAAGGCTGACGCGGGTGGCACGGATCCCTGGCGCAGGGCGGACTCTTGCCGGTCGGCGACTAACCGCTGTTGGCCAGTTGTTTCATCAGCCAAAGCACATGCTGTTGCCGCCCGCTGTTTCTGGTACGCTGTTGTACGCAAAGGGTAGTGGTTCCAAGGGCAGGCGAAGTTCCGGCGAGGTTGCCTTTCCTCGAAGTTCTGGCCCTGACCGCTGCCCGGGCGTCACGATGTTATTGCCGTAAACTTGAATGGAGGGGGCTGCCGGGCGGCCCCTTGTACTTGCCGGACGCGGTTCCCCTGCCGCTCCGGAAATCGACCGGGAACTGACTGCCGCATGCCAAACTATCCGGAAAGCGCCGTCGGCAACCTTGCCGACCTTGAGGAGGGACAGGTCGCTCTGTCGCGATTTATCGTGCAGCGTGACACCGGTCTCTTTGTGAACCTTTCGCGCCTGGAGTCGGCCAGTGATCTGATCGATTTCGTCAATCGCGTGTTCGCGACAGATCTCTACTTCCGGGCTCTCGATTACCCGCGACTGATATCTCTGTGTTACGACGACGCGACCAGCCGGGGCCGGCCGGCCGGCGAAGAGTTCTTCCTGGCGGCCGACATCACGGCCTTTCGGCCGGAACGTCAGGCACTCTACAAGGCGTTGCGCATCGAGGGGGGGGAGGCGGCTTATCTCTTCGAACCGCTGTATCGTGCATCGGATCCCGAGCAAACCCTGTCCGGCGGCGCCGAAATGGGCCATGCGGCGCCCGTACCCGGTCGGCAGAAGTCATCCGAGACACGCATTGAACTCGATATCGATGAATTCATCGCCGCCGCCTGGACCAAGGGTGTGTGCTTCGGCATCGACCTCGCGGCGGTAGATGAAGGCATGCAACTCGACAAGCCGGAGTGGCGAGTGGTTGCCCGGAGCCGACCATACGTGCCGGGAAAGGATGCCGAAATCATCGAGCAGACTCCCGGCCTGCGTCGCAACAATGCGCCGCGTCGGCTGCTTGGCGATCGTGTCGATCTGCGCCAGTTCGAGACGCGTTATCCGCAGGTCGCGGGCGGCGTACGTCTGGTGAAGAAGACGCCGCGCACGCCTGGGGTGGATGGCTGCGCCATCACCGGCCAGCCGTTGCCGGCACCGCTGCCCAAGGATCTCGATCTGGAGTGCCTGGCCGGTCCCGGCACACGCGTCAGCCGAGAGGCGGACGGTGAATACCTGGTGGTGTCTTCGTCCGGTTTTCTGAATATCGACCGGGATACCAACCAGTTCTCCGTAGTTGACAAGATCGTCAGTCATGAAGGCGTCAGCGTGCGCACTACCGGCGATCTCTGGTTAACCGGCGAAGTTTACGAACAGCACGGCGAGATCCAGGAGAAACGCATCGTTCAGTGCCGCAGCATCACCGCTTACGCGGATGTCTTCGGCAGGATCGTCTCGACTGGCGGTACCGTCTGTCTGAAACGGAATCTGGTGGGTGGCAGCGCCAGCAATGAGGACGGGGACATCATCATCCAGGGCACGGCTTCCGGTGCGACGCTGATTGCCCACCAGGGTTCGATCGATGTGAAGCGGGCCGACAATTGCGTGATCATCGGCCGTCGGGTGGTCGTCGGGCAGGCCAGGAACTGCGATATCGTTGCCGATGAGGTGAGCCTCGACATCTCCGAAGCCTGCGCAATGGCAGGCAAGACGATACGCGTGCGTATTGCCCGTGCGCGGCGCGAACTCGACAGCGTTCTCCTGGTGTTGGTGCCCGACCTGTCGAGTTACGAGGTACAGATTACCGCACTGCACAAGAAACGTGCAGCGCTGGAGAAATCGATTGCCGGCCACCGCGCCCGGATCGAGGCCTTGCGCGGCGAGAACGATGTTGCCAAGTACCTGCTGCTCGCCGGCAAACTGCGAAACCATGAACTGACCCTGAGTCCGGAACAGCAGGTGGGCTGGCGCAGGCTGGCGGCACTGGTCGCTCCTGTCGTGCGCACCCTGGTACAGCTCGGAGAAGTGGTCAACGAACTGTTGGCTGAGTCGAATGCGCTGAGCGAGCAAGTCAAGGCGGTCATCGACGCCAGGGAGGAGTCGTGTAGCGGCGTGATGTGCGCCGTCGAGAAGGTTGAAGGCGAAACACGTGTCAGTGCCGTCATGGTGCGGCTTGCTGACTCCCCGCTGAGTGCCCTGCCGGGCAAGGACTTGAAGGTACGCTTGCGCCGCACCGACGCGACGACCAAGCTGCTCTTTGCCGGTGTGGGTGGGCACTTCGAGTGGTCCTATCGCACGCCGCCGAAATAGCGGCGGCACAGGCACGGCCGGCGGAGGTGACGCCCGCCGCCCTCAGCCTTCGGCCACGCGCCTGCCGATGTGTTCAAGGGCCTCCTCGATCTGGTCGATCAGGACCAGGCAAAGATCGCCGGGTTGCAATTCGGCCAGAGCCGTATCGATGGCCAGGAACTCGCCACGGATCTCCCGGATCTCCGTTGTTCGTTTGGCGTTCTTCAGGCCCTCCTGCAGCAGGGCAAGCACTTCCCCATCCGCTCGGCCACGCTGGCACTGGTCCTGATAGAGCACGACCCGATCGAAGGCGTGCCCCAGAATTTCCGTCTGCTGGCGGATGTCCTCGTCGCGCCGGTCGCCGGCGCCGCTGATCACCACCGAGCGCTGGCTGCCCACGCTTGATGGCAGGTTGTCAATGGCGTCGACCAAAGCCTGAATGGCGTCCGGGTTGTGGCCGTAGTCGGCGATCAGCGTCGCGCCCCGATACGAAAAGACGTTGAAGCGCCCCGGCGCGTTTTGCGCGTCGTTCACGAAACTGCGCAGGCCGGCGTGCGTTGCCTCCCAGGAAACCCCGAGCGCCCAGGTGGTGGCAGTTGCCGCCATGGCGTTCTCGACCTGGAAACCGATGGCACCGTGTTGCGTGAGCGGAATGTCGGCCAATGCGATACGGTGTTCGACACCCCCTCCGGAAGCGACGATCGAGTCGCCGTCACGATACACGACACGCTTCCGCTGTGCGCGGTGCATGGCCATCACCGGGTGATGGCGGTCGGCAGCAAAAAAGGTGACGCTGCCCGGGCACGAATCGGCCATCCGGGCGACCATGGGATCGGCCGCATTGAGCACCGCAACGCCGGTCCCGGGCCGGACGTTCTGGACGATCACACGCTTGACTACCGACAGATCCTCGACGGTGCTGATGTAGGAAAGTCCCAGGTGGTCACCCAGACCGATGTTGGTGACCACCGCCACATCGCAGCGGTCGAAGCCAAGCCCCTCGCGCAGCACGCCGCCGCGTGCCGTCTCGAGCACGGCGGCGTCGACGTCGGGGTGGAGCAGGACATTCTTGGCGCTCTTCGGGCCGCTGCAGTCCCCGGTATCGATGCGTCGGCCCTGAATGTACACGCCGTCAGTCGTGGTCATCCCGACCCGCAGACCGCTCTGCCCAATAATGTGGGCGACCAGCCGGACCGTCGTCGTCTTGCCGTTGGTGCCGGCGACGGCCACCAAGGGGATGCGGGCGTCGTCGCCAGGCGCAAACATGTTGGCGACAATCGCTTCTCCCACCGGCCGCCCCTTGCCGAAGGACGGCTGCAGATGCATGCGCAGTCCCGGCGCGGCATTGATTTCGACGATGCCGCCACCCTGGGCCTCAAGCGGGCGAAGGACGCTGTCGCAAACGACATCGACGCCGGCGATATCGAGGCCGATGGTCTGTGCCGCGGCCACCGCCTGCGCCGCGAATTCGGGATGGACATCGGCGGTGACATCGGTTGCCGTGCCTCCCGTCGAGAGATTGGCGTTGTTGCGCAGTACCACGCGCTGACCTCTCGCTGGCACCGATTCCGGAGCCAGCCCCGCATTCGCCAGGCGCGCCAGGGCCAGGTCATCGAGTCGGATACGGGTCAGCGAGGTGGCGTGGCCTTCGCCGCGGCGGGGATCGCTGTTGACCCGCTCGACCAACTGGCCGATGCTGTGTACGCCATCACCGATGACCAGCGGCGGGTCGCGGCGGGCGGCGGCGATGAGTTTGTCGCCGACGACCAGCAAACGGTAGTCGTGGCCCGGCAGGAAACGCTCGACGAGCACTTCGTCGCTGACTTCGAAGGCGATCGCGTAGGCGGCTTCAATCTGTTCGCGGGTGCCCAGGTTGACGGCCACGCCCTTGCCCTGATTGCCATCCTGCGGTTTGACGACCACCGGGCAGCCGATTTCGCAGGCCGCCGCCCATGCGTCCTCGGCACTGAGGACGGGCCGGCCGCAGGGAACCGGAACGCCGGCTGCGTGCAGGAGGATCTTGCTCAGTTCCTTGTCCTGAGCGATCGATTCGGCGACGGCGCTGGTGGCATCGGTCTCGGCAGCCTGGATGCGACGCTGCCGGCTGCCCCAGCCAAACTGCACCATGCTCCCTTCGGTCAGTCGTCGGTAGGGGATATTGCGTGCCGTCGCCGCATAAACGATGGCCCCGGTGCTTGGGCCCAAGCGCAGATCTTCGTCGAGTTCGCGCAGGCGGTCCAGCGCCTGGCCAAGTTCGAACGCCTTGCCTTCGACCGCAGCCTTGCAGAGATCCTGCGCGAGTTCGAACGCCAGGCGACCAACAGCTTCTTCGCTGTATTCGACGACCACCTGATAGATGCCCGTTTCAAGGGTTTGCGCCGTGCGGCTGAAAGTGACCGGACAGCCGGCCTGAGCCTGCAGGCCGAGCGCAGCGAACTCGAGCGCCTGCGCCATCGATACGGCTTCATCATGACCGGCAGGCCCGAGCATGGCCAACTCGGGAAAGCGCTCACGCAGACGGGTTTCGAAACCCGGGATGCTGTCGATGCTGCGTTCGTCCTCGGCGCAGTAGATAATGGCCTCGATCGCTGTGTGGCGGCTCCACAGATTGGGACCGCGCAGAGCGCGAATTCGCGATACTTGCATGGACAGTTTCCTCTTTCGGATTCAGTGCGGACGCCGGTTGGTGGCGCTGGCTCGTTGCGGTCCACGACTCAGGCGATGGTGAACGTCTGCAGCCCGGTACGTATGATTTCTGGTCCGATGCCCAGCGCCCACGCGGCGCCGCTGGCGGCAAGGACATTCTCGATCTGGTAATCGGTGCGCCCACCGTTGGTCAGCGGGATGCCCTTCAAGCTGGCGATCTCCGTTTCGTTGGCGCCGTTGGCCAGTACGACCCGCTCGTTGCGTACGAATACCGCCCGTTTGCCTTGGGCCAGGTGTTCGGCAAGGGTGGGCAGAGCGGCGTCCAGGCCAAAGAAGATCACCTCGCCGTCGCACAAGGGCGCGATCTCGACCAGCATCGGCTGGCTTGCATTAAGTACTGCGGCACCCGTGGGCAATACCAGATCGACCTGCGTGCGCAACACGGTGAACACCTGTTCCGGCGTTTCGACGTGGTAGCGCCCGAAATGCCTGGCCGCCTCGACGTTGGTGATCACGCCCACCTGACAGCGATCGTAGGCCAGGCCTTCGCTGAGGATGCTGTCGGTCCCGTTCTCGAAAACGGCGGCTTCGACGGCGCGATTCATCAGCAGCCGGTGGGCGCCTCCCCAGTTGGCGTTGTCGCCCTGCGCGATACAACGCCGATGCACGAACAATCCGTCGCTGCTGGCCAGCCCCGTGTGCCTGCCGGACAGGGTCAGGAGGCTGGCGATCAGACGGGCGACGGTCGTCTTGCCGAAGCTGCCGGTCACGCCCACCACCGGGATACGTCCGTCGTCGCCGTTGGGGAAGAGTTCATCGACGATGGCGCGACCGACCGGGCGTGGCTGGCCGGTCTCGGGCTTGAGGTGCATCAGCAGGCCGGGACCGGCGTTAACTTCGACAATGCCGCCGCGTTGCCCGTCGAGAGGCTGCGAAATGTCTTCGCAGACCAGATCCACCCCGGCGATGTCGAGTCCGACGATACGTGCGGCGAGCGAGGCGGTGGCTGCAGTTTCCGGGTGTACCAGATCCGTGACGTCGTCCGTATGATTGCCGCTGCGGACGATCAGGACCTCACGACCGGCCGCCGGGACCGAGTCCGGGGCGAATCCCTGGCGCGAGACTTCGAGCCGGGCAACCGGGTTGTCGGCGAGGGCAATGATATCGAGCGGGAATTCCTCGGCGGCGCCGCGTCGCGGGTCGGAGTTGATCTGGCTATCGATCAGTTCGTCGATCGTTGACCGGCCATCGCCGACGACCTTGGCGGTTTCGCCACGCGCGGCCGCAGCGAGTTTGCCGCCAACGATCAGCAGTCGATGTTCCGAGCCGCGCACGTAACGTTCGACGATGACGCCGCTGCCTTCGACGACCGCCGCCGCATAGGCCGACTCGACCTCTTCGCGGGCCATCAGATTGGTGAACACGCCGCGCGCGTGGTTGCCGTCCGATGGTTTGACGACCACCGGCAAGCCGATGTCTTCGGCCGCATCCCAGGCATCCTCGGCACTATCGACCAGGCGTCCCTCGGGAACCGGTACGCCACAGGATTTGAGGAGCGTCTTGGTGAGATCCTTGTCGCGCGAGATCCCTTCGGCAATCGCGCTGGTACGGTCGGTTTCGGCAGTCCAGATGCGCCGGCTGCGGGCGCCGTAGCCGAGCTGCACGAGGTTGCCGGTGGCCAGCAGACGAATCGCCGGAATGCGACGGTCTTTGGCGGTTGCGGCTTCGACGATGCAGCCCGTGCTCGGACCAAGGAGCTTGCGTTCGGCCATGTCGGCCAGTCGTTCGACTGTGCCGGCAACGTCGAAGGTCTGGTCCTTGATGGCGGCCAGCAGCAGGTCGCGTCCCGCATAGAGACAGGAGCGTGTGACATCCTCATGCCAGGCGCGCACCACCACCCGGTATACGCCGCGCGTCGACGTTTCCCGCGCCTTGCCGAACCCGCCGGGCATACCGGCGAGGTTCTGCAGTTCGAGGGTGACGTGTTCGAGCATGTGCGCCGCCCAGGTGCCTTCCTCGACGCGCCGCAGGAAGCCGCCGCGCTCTCCGTAGCTGCAGCGGTGCTCGACCAGCGATGGCAACAGCGCGGTGAGCCGTTCGTAGAAACCCGGGATGGTATTGGAGGGAAAGTCCTCGAGTTCGCCGATATCGACCAGCGCTTCGATGACCGGACGGTAAGTCCAGATGTTTGGGCCGCGGAGGTAGCGGATCTCGAGGAACTTGATGTCTTTGCTTTTCATGGCGTCAGTCCAGGCACGGGAAGGTTGGCGCGCGGCGGCGCGGGACAGGCGGAAGGCCATCGGAGTACCGGCCCGGCCCGGATTATCTCGGGAATAACGCCGGCTGCGTCAATCGGCTGACCGCCGGGCAAGCGGATTGCTCCGGGGTTCGTCACAGGAAGCGGTCCAGGATCCGTCGGCTGTACTGATCGAGGGCATAGCGGTCGCGGATCAGGAAGTGGATGCCGTGGCTGTCAGCGATCAACAGCGCCGGCGAGGTGAGGCGGCGAATGTCTTCCTCGCCCTTCAGGACGAAACTCGCGGCACCGCGGTCGGTCTCGACCTGCCAGGTGCTCGGGGTGGCGAAACTCGCCACCCCGACGATGCGCGTGATTTCGGGCATGAACTCGCGCTGGGCGAGTTCCGACTCAACAAGGATGCGCAGATGGTCTGGTAGTGCGTCGAGCCGGTCGATCCACGCCAGTTCGTGGCCGTAAGGGTCTACCAGGCCGATGCCGTCGTCGGGGGCGGTGATCGGAAAAGCCCGCACGGGTACCACACCGGCATGGATTTCGCCGTCGGAGCCGATGAATTCGAGCTTGCCGAAGGCGTTACGGCGTAATTGGTAGGCGGGGGCGATGGTCATTGTCGGTCATCCTCGTCGTGTCGGGCGAGTTCCATCCGACGCAGTTCGTCTTCGGTGTCGACGTTGCGGGCCTGCGCCTGATACAGGCGGTAGTAATGACCCTCGCTAGCCATCAGTTCGTCGTGGCTGCCGACCTCGACGACACTGCCACGGTCGAGGACGACCAGTCGATTGGCGTCACGCAGCGTGGACAGGCGGTGCGCAATGGCAATCGTCGTACGTCCTCGTACCAGGTTGTCGAGTGCCTTCTGGATTTCCTTCTCGGTGGTGGTGTCGACCGACGAGGTCGCCTCGTCGAGGATCAGGATGCGCGGGTCGATCAGCAGCGCGCGGGCGATCGAGATCCGCTGTCGTTCACCGCCTGAAAGTGCCTGCCCGCGTTCGCCGACCAGCGAGTCGTAGCCGTGCGGCAGTCGAAGGATGAATTCGTGGGCGTGCGCGGCGCGCGCCGCGGCGACGATCTCCGCATGTGTCGCATCGGGTTTGCCATAGGCGATATTCTCGGCAATGGTTCCGAAGAACAGGAAGGGTTCCTGCAGTACCAGCCCGATGTGCTTGCGGTATTCGGCAACCGGCAACGACCGGATATCGACACCATCGATCAGGATGGCGCCTTCGGTGACGTCGTAGAAGCGGCAGATCAGGTTGACCAGGGTGCTCTTTCCGGAACCGCTGTGTCCGACCAGGCCGACCATTTCACCGGGCTTGATGACGATGTTGATGTCGCGGGTGACGCTGCGCGTGCCATAGCGGAAGCCGACGCCGCGCAATTCGATGCGCCCCGAAACCTTCGGCAGGTGCACCGGGTGCATCGGTTCGGGAACGCTCGAGACGTGGTCGAGAATGTCGAAGATGCGCTTGGCGCCGGCCGCAGCCTTCTGCGTGACCGAGACGATGCGGCTCATCGAGTCCAGGCGAAGATAGAAGCGACTGATATAGGCGAGGAAAGCGGTCAATACGCCAACGGTGATCTGGTCCTTGGCGATCTGCCAGATTCCGAAGGCCCAGACGATCAACAAACCGATTTCGGTGAGCAGCGTCACGGTCGGCGAGAACACCGACCATACCCTATTGACGCGGTCGTTGACATCCAGGTTGCGCACATTCGCCGCCCGGAAGCGTGCCGCCTCGCGGTTCTCCTGTGCAAATGCCTTGACCACGCGGATGCCGGGAATCGTATCGGCGAGGACATTGGTGACTTCCGCCCAGATGCGGTCTACGCGTTCGAAGCCGGTGCGCAGTTTCTCACGCACGACGTGTATCAACCAGCCGATGATCGGCAGCGGCAACAGCGTGACCGCTGCCAGCCATGGGTCGATCGACACCAGAATCGCCGTGGTCATGACGATCATCAGCACGTCGGTGGCAAAATCCAGGAGGTGCAGTGAAATGAAGATGTTGATGCGATCGGTCTCCGAACCGATGCGCGCCATCAGGTCGCCGGTTCGCTTGCCGCCAAAATACTCCTGCGAGAGCTTGAGCAGGTGCTCGTAGGTGGTGGTACGCAGGTCGGCGCCGATCCGTTCCGATACCAGCGCCAGAATGTAAGTGCGTCCCCAACCGAGCACCCAGGCGAAAAGTGACGACCCGAGCAGGCCCGAAAGATAGAACGCGACCAGTTGCGGGTCGATGGGCTGGCCGTTCTGGTAGGGGATCAGCACCTTGTCCATCAGCGGCATCGTCAGGTACGGTGCCACCAGCGTTGCCGCCGTGGTCAGCAAGGACAGCGCAAAGGCGGCCAGCAAGCGCCCTCTGTAGGGTCTGGCAAACCGCCCCAGGCGCAGCAGCGTCCAGGTCGACGGCGGCTCGTGGATCTCCTTGCTGCAGGCCGGGCACTCCTCCTGTCCGGCCAGCAGCGGCGTCTCGCACTTCGGGCAGAGTGCCACTGTCGAAGGGGGCGGCAGTTCTCCGGTGACGTGGTAGGCAAGTTGCCGTGTGAAGTGGTCGACCAGCCGGCCGGCGGCAACATCGGCACCGAGCGTGTAGCGCCAATGCGCCAGGAGGTGGTCGGCATCCGTCAGTTCCAGCGTTCCGACACCCGAATGATCGCGGCGGCTGAGGGAAAGTCCTGAGCGAAAAGTCCAGCTTGTCCAGCACTTGCCTTCGGCCGACAGCAGGCGCTCGCTGGTGACCACCAGCACGCCGGAAGAAAAATGCAGCCTGGCGTCGAGATCGATCTCGAGCCAGGCCAATATCCGTTCGTCGCCAGCGAGCTGCGTATCCAGTTGGGCCCGCCAGTGGGCCGGCAGCAAAAGTGCCGACGATCCGTCAGGCGGCGTGTCGCGAACGGTGGCGGAGGGATGAGCTTGCGTCATGATTTGACCGGTCTTGCAACAAGGCTGCAAGTATACCTGCCATCTCCCCGGCATGGCGGTCCTTGCGCGACGGCGTCGTTGCGACCGCAGCCAGTAATACAGCCGCAATCGGGTCATGCCTGATGCCCTGTCGGGGTTGCTGGCGAGAGTGCATCCGGCCGGGGACGGGCAAACACGACCGGGGCCTCCTGATTCGTGTTCAGAGGCGCAGGCGGTCGTCGCTCAGATGGTGTTGCTGTTGCAGCCGGGCGACGGTCGGCAACAGGTTGAGGCCGGTGTCTTTCAGGTACTGCCTGGCGCGGTTGATCAATTCCACGCAGGGGATGTCGATGGGTTCGCCGGCGGTGGCGAAGGCGATGGTATTGCCGCTGTCACATGAAGGAAAGACCAGCGAACGGCCGTCGAAAGCCTTGCTGATTCTCTCGGCACTCGCCGCGAAGCCGCGTTCCCGCCCGAGCAGGTTGACTGCCAGCAGTCCGCCGTCGCTCAGGCGCGCACGACAGGCCTGGTAGAACGGCAGTGTGTCGAGCACACCGGCGCGGGCGTTGCGATCGAAGCCGTCTACCAGTATGTAGTCATGCAGGCTGTCGCCCTGGAGCATGTAGTCGGCACCGTCGGCGATGCACACGCGTAGCCGCAGCGGATCGTCGGGCAGTTTGAAGTGCAGCCGGGCGACGCTCTCGACCTGCGAATCGATCTCGATGACGGTGATCCTGGTTGCCGGCAACCGGTGGTAGATGAACTTCGCCAGTGATCCGGCGCCGAGCCCGATCAACAAGGCCTGGCGCGGCCAGGGCGGGTCACGCAGCAACACGCCGGCCATCATTTCGCGGGTATACGGCAGTTCCAGGGCATTGGGGCGCTGAATGCGCATCGCACCCTGCACCCAGTCGGACGAGAAATGCAGGTAGCGCACACCGGCCTTCTCGCTGATCTCAATCGCGTTGTTTGCCATCAGGTTGTGGGGAAGCAGTGGTTGCAGGAGCCGCAGAAGGTCTGGTGCGTGCAGCGCATTCCGGATTCGTCCCAGGAGACTGTATCGAACAGCTCGCAAGGGGCCGCGGAGTCGCTGTGGTGTCATGCCGGCCTGAGCAGGCCGGCGGGATAGGCAGTGTGCAGGCCAAATTGACACGTGATCATTCTCCGCCCTCTGCGGCATTACCTACAGTCAGCAGGCCGTGTCTGACATTCTACTGCAGGCGGCGACGGCAGCCCCGGCTACTTGCGAGGGCTTCCCATGCCGATGATCAAGGTGCCGGGAGCGGATCGTGAATTGACCAGCACGCTTCAAACTGGCTATACTCTACCGGTTTTTCGGCTTGGTCGAGGTGGCGACCCGCCGCATGCTGGTCGACCAAGAGGTAATATGGACTATCTTTTTTCTGCGGTTCTGGTGGTACACATTCTGGCCGCCATCGGCGTCATCGGTCTCGTTCTCGTGCAGCATGGAAAAGGGGCCGACATGGGGGCGGCTTTCGGTAGCGGCGCTTCCGGCAGCCTGTTCGGGGCGACCGGTTCCGCGAATTTCCTGAGCCGTGCTACCGCGGTCCTGGCTACGGTCTTCTTTGTGACCAGCCTGTCGCTCGCCTACATCGCTTCAAGCAAGCCAAAAACGGCTGGCAGTGTGATGCAGGATGCGATAAAATCCGAGCCTGTTCCAGCTTCGCCGGTAGGCGCTGTGGACAAGGGTGGAAGCCCTTCGGACACCGATTCGAAGGCGAAGGATATTCCCAGGTAATTTGCTGTGAAGGCGCGGGCGGGAAGTGCAGAACTCCTCGATCAACTCGTCTGCTGTCTGTGGTAGTGCCGACGTGGTGAAATTGGTATACACGCTATCTTGAGGGGGTAGTGACTTCGGTCGTATGAGTTCGAGTCTCATCGTCGGCACCAGAGGAGCCCTCCGGGTGGGGTGGCTGCAGTCTGTAGTGTGAATTGAAGCGCTTGTGGGGCGGATCATGCTGGAAAGCTATTTCCCGGTATTTGTCTTCATACTGATTGGCGTCGCTTTCGGTTTTGCGCCCGTCGTGGCTGGTCTGGTGGTTGCACCGCACCGCCCGGACAGCGAAAAACTTTCCCCTTACGAGTGTGGCTTCGAAGCCTTCGAAGATGCGCGCATGAAGTTCGATGTGCGCTACTACCTGATCGCCATCATCTTCATCCTGTTCGACCTCGAAGTGGCATTCCTGTTGCCCTGGGCGACGATCTTCAAGGAAATCGCGCAAACCGAGTCCGTGCGCTGGTTCGGTTTCATCGAGATGCTGGTTTTTATCGCCATCCTGGTCGTCGGCTACCTCTATGCCTGGGCCAAGGGCGCTCTGGATTGGGAGTGAGCGATGGGCATTGAAGGCATTCTGCAAGAAGGCTTCGTCACGACCACGGCTGACAAGCTGATCAACTATGTCCGCACGGGTTCGATGTGGCCAATGAGTTTCGGGCTCGCCTGCTGCGCCATCGAGATGATTCACGCGGGTTGCTCGCGGTACGATCTGGACCGCTTCGGCATCGTTTTTCGCCCAAGTCCTCGTCAATCCGACGTGATGATCGTTGCCGGCACGCTGACCAACAAGATGGCCCCGGCCCTGCGCAAGGTCTACGACCAGATGGCAGAGCCGCGCTGGGTGGTTTCGATGGGTTCCTGCGCCAATGGCGGCGGCTACTATCACTACGCTTACTCTGTGGTGCGTGGCTGTGACCGAATCGTTCCCGTCGATATCTACGTGCCCGGTTGTCCGCCGACCGCCGAGGCGCTGATTTATGGGCTCATTCAGTTGCAGAACAAGATCCGCCGTACGAACACCATCGCCCGCTGAACAAAACCAACCGAGAGTGAGCCATGTCCGCCAAGCTGGAAGCGCTTAGTCACAACCTGCAAAAGCATCTCGGCGATCGAGTGAAGTCCCTGAGGGAGGCGCTCGGTGAAGTGACCATCGAGGTTGATGCCGCCGACTATCTTGTCGTGATGCAGACGCTCCGTGATCAACCCGAGTTGTCCTTCGAAGAATTGATCGACCTTTGTGGTGTCGATTATTCCACGTACGGGAACGTACAGCGGGTGGGCGGGCGATTCGCGGTGGTCAGTCACCTGCTGTCGATCAGTCACAACTGGCGGCTGCGTGTGCGTTGCTTTGCGATGGATGACAACTTCCCCTCGCTACCGTCGGTTACCTCGGTCTGGAGCAGCGTTAACTGGTTCGAGCGCGAGGCCTTTGACCTGCTGGGCATCGTTTTCCCGGGGCACAACGACTTGCGCCGCATCCTTACCGATTACGGCTTCGTCGGGCATCCGTTCCGCAAGGATTTTCCGATCTCCGGCTACGTGGAAATGCGTTACGACCCCGAGCAGCAGCGGGTCATTTATCAGCCGGTGACCATTGAGCCCCGCGAAGTCACGCCGCGGATCGTTCGCGAAGCGACCTACGGGAACGTCTAACATGCCTGAACTTCGCAACTTCACCTTGAACTTCGGGCCGCAGCACCCGGCCGCGCATGGTGTTCTGCGCATGGTGCTCGAACTTGACGGCGAAGTGGTGATGCGTGCCGATCCGCATATCGGTCTGCTGCACCGGGCTACCGAGAAACTCGCCGAGAACAAGACCTGGATCCAGTCCTTGCCATACATGGACCGGCTCGACTATGTCTCGATGATGTGCAACGAGCACGCTTATTGTCTGGCGGTCGAGAAGCTCTTGCAGATCGAGGTGCCGCTCCGCGCGCAGTACATTCGCGTGATGTTTGACGAAATCACACGCATCCTCAATCACTTGCTCTGGGTCGGCTGCCACGGTCTCGACGTCGGGGCAATGACGATGGTGCTCTACGCCTTCCGTGAACGCGAAGACCTGGTTGATGCCTACGAAGCGGTGTCGGGTGCGCGCATGCACGCTGCCTACTACCGACCGGGTGGCGTGTACCGTGATCTGCCCGACCGCCTGCCGCAGTACCAGGAATCGAAGTGGAAGAGTGCCGCGCAGATCAAGCCCTTCAACGAGGCGCGCAGCGGTTCCCTGCTCGATTTCCTTGACGATTTCGTCGGTCGGTTCCCGAAACTGCTCGACGAGTACGAAACACTCCTGACCGACAATC
Organism: Candidatus Accumulibacter propinquus; assembly: GCA_016714935.1. GTDB lineage: Bacteria > Pseudomonadota > Gammaproteobacteria > Burkholderiales > Rhodocyclaceae > Accumulibacter > Accumulibacter propinquus. Next base: position 84,497 of record JADKBU010000012.1, read on the forward strand.
GGATCTGGAAACAGCGTCTGGTGAACGTGGGTATCGTCTCGCCGGAGCGCGCATTGCAGCGCGGCTTTAGCGGCCCGATGCTGCGCGGTTCCGGCATTGCCTGGGATCTGCGCAAGAAGCAGCCCTATGAAGTCTATGACCGGCTCGATTTCGATATCCCCGTGGGGGTTACCGGTGACTCCTACGATCGCTATCTGGTGCGCATGGAAGAGATGCGGCAGTCGAACCGGATTGTCCGGCAATGCATCGACTGGTTGCGCCAGAACCCCGGCCCGGTGATGTCCGACAATCACAAGGTTGCGCCGCCGGATCGCGAGGCCATGAAGTCCAATATGGAAGAGTTGATCCACCACTTCAAGTTGTGTACCGAAGGCATCCACGTGCCGGAGGGCGAAGCCTACTCGGCAGTTGAGCACCCGAAGGGGGAATTCGGCATCTATCTGCTCTCCGACGGCGCCAACAAGCCGTATCGCCTGAAAATCCGCGCGCCTGGCTATGTGCACCTGTCGGCAATGGACGAAATGGTGCGTGGGCACATGCTGGCCGACGTGGTGACGATCATTGGTTCCCAGGACGTTGTTTTTGGCGAGATAGACCGCTGATGCTGACTTCAGAATCCCTCAAGAGAATTGATCGCGAAATTGCCAAGTACCCGGCCGACCAGAAACAGTCGGCGGTGATGGCGGCTCTGGCGATCGCGCAGGAAGAGCAGGGCTGGCTACCCAGCGAGGCCATCGAGAGTGTGGCCAACTATCTCGGCATGGCGCCGATTGCCGCCTATGAAGTGGCCAGCTTCTACAACATGTATGACCTCAGGCCGGTCGGCAAGTACAAGGTGTCGGTGTGCACCAATCTGCCGTGCATGCTCTCCGGAGGCGTCGATGCCGGGGAATATCTGAAGCAGAAGCTGGGAATCGGTTATAACGAAACGACGCCGGATGGCCTGATCACGCTCAAGGAGAGCGAATGCATGGGTGCCTGCGGTGACGCGCCGGTGGTGATCATCAATAACCGTCGCATGTGCAGTTGGATGCAGCCCGAGCAAATCGACAAACTGCTGGCGGAGCTCAAGTAATGGCGATTCTCGGTGCAATCAACCCGATGCTCAGCGTCGGCCTGGATGGCGACAACGCCTGGCGCCTCGCGGATTACGTCAAACGCGGTGGCTATACGGCGCTGCGTCGCATTCTCGAAGAGAAGGTGTCGCAGGGTGATGTCATCAACGAAGTCAAGAAATCGGTCCTGCGCGGCCGCGGTGGTGCCGGTTTCCCGACCGGTCTCAAGTGGAGTTTCATGCCGCGCTCGTTTCCCGGCGACAAGTACGTGGTGTGCAATTCTGATGAGGGCGAGCCGGGAACCTTCAAGGACCGCGACATCCTGCGCTACAACCCGCACTCGGTGATCGAGGGGATGGCCATCGCTGCCTACGCGATGGGTGCCGGGCGTGGATACAACTATATTCACGGTGAAGTATGGGAAATCTACCAGCGCTTCGAGGAAGCATTGGACGAAGCGCGGGCGGCGGGATTTATCGGCAACGATCTGCTGGGTTCGGGTTTCAGCTTCGATCTCTTTGCGCATCATGGCTACGGGGCCTACATCTGCGGCGAAGAAACGGCGTTGCTGGAATCGATTGAGGGCAAGAAGGGGCAGCCACGGTTCAAGCCGCCATTTCCCGCCTCATTCGGTCTCTACGGGAAGCCGACGACGATCAACAACACCGAGACCTTTGCTTCTATCCCCTACATCATGAATCTCGGCGGCGAGAGCTATCTCGAAGCCGGCAAGGCGAACAATGGCGGGACCAAGCTTTTTTCGGTGTCCGGCCACGTCAATCGGCCCGGCAACTACGAGGTACCGCTGGGCACGCCTTTCGCGACGCTGCTCGAAATGGCCGGTGGCATGCGCGCGGGCCGGAAACTGAAGGCCTGCATACCGGGGGGTTCTTCCGCGCCGGTGGTCCCGGCAGCCACGATGATGGACTGTACCATGGACTACGACTCGATCAGCAAGGCGGGCTCCATGCTTGGGTCGGGTGCGGTCATCGTCATGGACGAGACGACCTGCATGGTCAAGGCGCTGGAGCGCCTGTCGTTCTTTTACTACGAAGAATCGTGCGGACAATGCACGCCGTGTCGTGAAGGCACGAGTTGGCTGTACAAGGTGGTGCAGCGAATCGAAGGAGGGCAGGGGCGCTCCGATGACCTCGAACTGCTCGCGAGCGTCACCACGAACATCATGGGGCGCACCATTTGTGCGCTCGGCGATGCTGCCTCGATGCCGGTCCAGAGCTTCATCAAGCATTTTCGCGACGAATTCGCGTACCACATCGAACACAGGAAGTGCCTCGTGCCCGTTGATGTCCAGCGCGCCGGCAGCGGCTTCTTTACGGCAACGGCTTAGGGTACGAGACGATGGAAATCGAAATCGACGGCAAGGTGGCGCAAGTGCCCGACGGCAGCACGATCATGGATGCTGCGCAGCAGCTCGGCGCCTATATCCCGCATTTCTGCTATCACAAGAAGCTTTCGATCGCCGCCAACTGCCGCATGTGCCTGGTGCAGGTGGAGAAGGCGCCGAAGCCGTTGCCCGCCTGTGCCACACCAGTGACCAATGGCATGAAAGTGTTTACGCACTCCGAACTGGCCATCAAGGCGCAGAAGGGTGTAATGGAGTTTCTGCTGATCAATCACCCACTCGATTGTCCGATCTGTGATCAGGGGGGCGAGTGTCAACTGCAGGATCTGGCCGTGGGTTATGGTGGCAGTGCCTCACGCTTTCAGGAAGACAAGCGGGTTGTCTTTCACAAGGATGTGGGTTCGCTGATCTCGATGCAGGAGATGGCGCGGTGCATCCACTGCACGCGTTGCGTCCGCTTCGGACAGGAGATCGCTGGCGTCATGGAACTGGGCATGGCCAGCCGCAACATGCACTCCGAGATCATGACCTTTGTCGGTCGCTCAGTCGACTCCGAGCTTTCCGGCAACATGATCGATCTTTGCCCGGTTGGCGCGCTGACTTCCAAGCCCTTCCGCTATTCTGCCCGCAGCTGGGAGTTGTCGCGGCGTCGGTCGATCAGTCCGCACGATAGCATCGGCGCCAACCTGACCGTACAGATCAAGAACAATGTGGTCATGCGCGTGTTGCCGCGCGACAACGAAGAGGTCAACGAGTGCTGGATCTCGGACAAGGATCGCTTTTCCTACGAGGCGCTCAATTCACCGGCACGCCTGGGCAAGCCGATGGTCCGCGTGGATGGCGCACTGCGCGAGGTTGAGTGGAGCGTTGCTCTCGATTACGTCTCGCATGCGCTCAAGGATGTCGTCGGCAGCAGCGGTGCCGACTCGCTAGCGTCCCTGGCCTCGCCGCATGCGACCCTCGAGGAATTGTACCTGCTCCAGAAAATGACTCGCGCCCTCGGTTCGGGGAGCATTGACTTTCGTCCACGGCGACGCGACTTTTCAACTGACGGCAAGCTTGCCGGCGTGCCGTGGCTGGGCCTCAGGCTCTCCGAAATCAAGGACCTCGACAGTGCTCTGGTGGTCGGCAGTTTCCTGCGCAAGGACCATCCACTGTTCGCGCAACGTCTGCGTCAGCTCGGCAAGAAGTGGGGCAAGGTCAGCCTGCTGTCTGTCGGTGGCGACGATCCGCTGATCAGGTTGCACGCACAGCTGACGGTGTCCCCGGCCGACCTGCCGCTGGCCCTTGCCGCGGTAGTCAAGTCTGCGGCGCAACTCAGGAGCGAGGCCGTGCCGGCGGGTCTCGATTCGGTGGAACCCTGCGCAAGCAGCCAGGCCATCGCCAAGAGCCTGGTCGAAGGTGAAAAGAGCGCCATTTTCCTGGGGAATGTCGCCGAGCAGCATCCGCACGCAGCTCAACTACACGCCCTGGCGCTTGAACTCGCGCGCCTGACCGGGGCCAGTTGCGGATTTATCGGGGAAGCGGCCAACAGTGTCGGGGGCTACGTTGCCAAGGCGCTGCCGACAGCGCTCAATGCCTACGAAATGTTCGCGCAGCCCCGCAAGGCCTACGTCCTGCTCGGCGTCGAACCGGACCTCGACTGCCACAATCCGCAACAGGCGGTGGCTGCGCTCAAAGCTGCAGCGCTGGTCGTTGCGTTGACCCCATTCAGCGACGGCGCGGTGCGTGAGTACGCCGATGTGCTGCTGCCGATTACCCCTTTCAGCGAAACTTCCGGGACCTTCGTCAACACCGAGGGTCGCGCGCAGAGTTTCAACGGAGTCGTGCGTCCCTTCGGCGATGCGCGCCCGGCGTGGAAAGTCCTGCGCGTGCTCGGCAATCTGCTGAACCTGCCGGGTTTCGACCAGGCGTCAAGCGAGCAGGTGCGAGACGAAATCATCCCTTCAGGTGAGGGCTTCGCCGGCGGCCTGAGCAATGGTCTCAACGGCGTTCCCCTGGCATTGCCTGTGACGATTGGCGGCCTGCAACGCATCGCCGATGTGCCGATTCACTTCGCCGACGCTCTGGCCCGCCGCGCACCCGCGCTGCAGAAGACGCGCGATGCCGCTGCACCGACGGCACGCTTGAGCGCGCCGACCTTGGCCACCCTGGGTGTCACGGACGGTGCCCAGGTGCGTCTCAGGCAGGCGAATGGCGAAGCCGTGCTCACCGCCAGAGTTGACGAGAGCGTTCCTGCAGGTTGTGTGCGGGTCGCCGCGGGCCACGCGTCAACTGCTACGCTCGGTGAAATGTTCGGTGCCATCAACGTGGAGCGTGCATGATGGTCGATGCGCTGCAGGGATTGTTGCAAGGCCTTTTCGGGTCGTTGTTTCCACTGGTGTGGACCGTTCTCAAGATCGTTCTGATCATCGCGCCGCTGCTTCTCGCCGTCGCATACCTGACATTCTGGGAGCGCAAGGTCATCGGCTGGATGCAGGTGCGGATCGGACCCAACCGTGTCGGTCCCTGGGGTTTGATACAGCCCATTGCCGACGGCCTGAAACTGCTGCTCAAGGAAGTCGTGATCCCCACCGGGTCGGACAAGAGTGTCTTCCTGCTGGCCCCGATGTTCGCCTTTGCGCCGGCTCTCGCCGCCTGGGCGGTGATTCCGTTCAACGACACGCTGGTGCTGGCGAACGTCAACGCGAGTCTGCTCTACATCATGTCGATTACCTCGATCGGTGTGTATGGCATCATCCTTTCCGGATGGGCTTCGAACTCCAAATACGCGTTCCTCGGCGGCATGCGTTCCGCGGCGCAGATGATTTCCTATGAAGTGGCCATGGGCCTGGCGCTGGTCGTGGTACTGATGGTGTCCAACAGCCTCAACCTCGGCGATATCGTCAAGGGTCAAGGGCGGGGCTATTTCGCCGAGCACGGACTCGGATTCCTCTCCTGGAACTGGTTGCCGCTGCTGCCGATGTTCGTCGTCTATCTGGTGGCCATCGTCGCCGAGACCAACCGCGCGCCTTTCGACCTCGCTGAAGGCGAATCGGAGATCGTCGGCTTCCATGTCGAGTACTCGGGAATGGCTTTCGCGGTGTTCTTCCTGGCCGAGTACGCCAACATGATCCTGGTGTCGACGTTGACCTCGACGCTGTTCCTCGGCGGTTGGCTGTCGCCGGTGGGCTTCCTGCCCGATGGCATCCTGTGGCTGTTCCTGAAGATTTCTGCCGTGCTGTTCGTCTTCCTCTGGATTCGCGCCACTTTCCCCCGCTATCGCTACGACCAGATCATGCGTCTGGGCTGGAAGGTGTTCATCCCGCTGTGTCTGATCTGGCTGGTCGTCGTCGGGACCTGGATGATGTCACCGCTGAACATCTGGAAGTGAGAGGCTAGCCATGGGTTCGATGAGGGAAATTTTCAACAGCCTCCTGCTCAGGGAGTTGTTCAAGGGGCTGTCGGTGACCGGGCGCTACATGTTCGCCCGCAAGATCACCGTACAGTATCCGGAAGAGAAGACGCCGCAGAGCTTCCGCTTTCGCGGTCTGCATGCGCTGCGGCGCTATCCGAATGGCGAGGAGCGCTGCATTGCCTGCAAGTTGTGTGAGGCGGTGTGTCCGGCGCTGGCCATTACCATTGAATCGGATCAGCGCGACGACGGTTCGCGGCGCACCACACGCTACGACATCGACCTGACCAAATGCATCTTCTGCGGCTTCTGTGAAGAGGCGTGCCCGGTCGATGCCATCGTCGAAACACGTATTTACGAGTACCACGGGGAAACGCGTGGCGACCTCTATTACACCAAGCCGATGTTGCTGGCCAATGGTGACCGCTACGAAGATCAGATCGCTGCGGACCGCGAACTCGACTCGAAATACCGCTGACAGGCCGACACGATGGAATTCAAGACCTTCGTTTTCTACTTTCTCTCGGCGATCCTGGTGTTCGCCGGATTGCGTGTGATTACTTCGCGTAACCCGGTACACGCGGCGCTGTATCTGGTGTTGGCGTTCTTTACCGCGAGTGGCGTCTGGATGCTGTTGCAGGCCGAATTCCTGGCCATTGCACTGGTTCTGGTTTATGTCGGTGCGGTGATGGTGCTGTTCCTGTTTGTGGTGATGATGCTCGACATCAATCTCGATCGCCTGCGTGAAGGATTCTGGAGTTACCTGCCGCTGGGCGCGATCATTGGACTGTTGATGGTCGCGGAGATGGGCCTGGTCCTCGGCGGCAACTACCTGGGGCTACTGGAGAGCAGCGTGCGGCAGGCGACTACCGAAGATAGCAACGTGCAGGCCATTGGACGCCTGATGTTTACCGAATACGTTTATCCCTTCGAGCTGGCATCGGTGATCCTTCTCGTCGGAATCATTGCCGCAGTGGCCCTGACGCAGCGAGCGAAGAGAACGAACAAGTCGGTCAGCCCCTCGCAGCAGGTCTTCGTGAAAGCCAGGGACCGCGTGCGCGTGTTGCAGATGCCCGCCGAGAAGAGCGACTGACGAGACACGTGTCTGCGGCCGGACCCAGACCCAAACCAAGACCGGGTGGCGCCGAGCGCACCACCCCATGCAGAAGAATCAGGGAGGAACCTTGCTTACACTGTCCCATTTTTTGATCCTGGGCGCGATTCTCTTCGCGATCAGCGTCGTCGGCATCTTCCTCAACCGCAAGAACCTGATCATCATACTGATGTCGATCGAGTTGATGCTGCTGGCGGTGAACATGAACTTCATCGCCTTTTCTCACTACCTTCAGGACCTCGCCGGGCAGGTGTTCGTCTTCTTCATCTTGACTGTCGCTGCCGCCGAGTCGGCAATCGGGTTGGCGATTCTCGTGGTGCTGTTCCGCAACCTGAAAACCATCCATGTGGATGATCTGGACAGCCTGAAGGGTTGAACATGGAAATGCAAAAGCTCTACCTGCTGGTTCCCCTGGCGCCACTTGTCGGTGCCCTGATTGCCGGACTTTTCTGCCGCGTATTGCCGCGCTGGATAGCGCATACCGTGACCAGCGGCGGTGTGGCGATCGCCCTGATCGCTTCCTGCCTGATCTTCAAGGACGTGATGGCTGGGAACACGTACAACGGTCCGGTGTACCAGTGGCTGACGTCCGGCGATTACCGTTTCGAGGTCGGCTTCCTGATCGACCAGCTGACGGTGACCATGATGCTGGTGGTCACCTCGGTTTCACTGATGGTGCACATCTACACCATCGGCTACATGCAGGATGACCCGGGCTACAATCGTTTCTTCAGCTACATCGCGTTGTTTACCTTCTCGATGTTGATGCTGGTGATGAGCAACAACTTCATGCAGTTGTTTTTCGGCTGGGAAGCCGTGGGTCTGGTTTCCTATCTGCTGATCGGCTTCTGGTACACCCGACCGACCGCCATCTTTGCCAACCTGAAGGCCTTTCTGGTCAACCGGGTCGGCGACTTCGGATTCATCCTGGGCATCGGCCTGGTTCTGGCGCACTTTGGTACGCTCGATTACGTCGCCGTTTTTGCCAAGGCGCCAGCGCTGGCAGCGAGCACCACGCTGCCGTTGTTTGGCGAAGGCCCGGGCGTTGCGCTGATGACCGCCATCTGCATTCTGCTGTTCATTGGCGCGATGGGCAAATCGGCACAGGTTCCCCTGCACGTCTGGCTGCCCGACTCGATGGAGGGCCCGACACCGATTTCGGCGTTGATCCACGCCGCGACGATGGTCACGGCCGGCATCTTCATGGTCGCGCGCATGTCGCCGCTGTTCGAGTTGTCGGATACAGCGCTGTCCTTCGTCATCGTCATCGGGGCGATCACCGCACTGTTCATGGGCTTCCTGGGCATCATCCAGAATGACATCAAACGTGTCGTGGCTTATTCGACGCTGTCACAACTCGGGTACATGACCGTGGCACTGGGAGCTTCGGCTTACTCGGTGGCGATCTTCCATCTGATGACGCACGCCTTCTTCAAGGCGTTGTTGTTCCTCGGGGCCGGCTCGGTGATCATCGGCATGCACCACGATCAGGACATTCGCAACATGGGTGGCCTGCGCAAGTACATGCCGATCACCTGGCTCACCTCGCTGATCGGTTCCCTGGCGCTGATCGGAACCCCGTTCTTTGCCGGCTTCTATTCCAAGGACTCGATCATCGAGGCGGTTGCCCTGTCGCATATCCCGGGCGCCGGATTTGCCTACTTTGCAGTCATGGCGGGGGTTTTCGTCACCGCCTTTTACTCGTTCCGGATGTATTTCCTGGTGTTTCACGGCCCGGAGCGCTTCGGCAAGCCGGCACACCATGACCCGCACGCCGCGCACGCCAAACCCGCGCAGCCGGCGGCACATGCTGACCATTCGGCGCACGGCCATGATGACCTGCACGCGGACGACACGCACGCCGAGCACCACGGCCTTGCTCCAGGCCAGAAGCCGCACGAGACGCCCTGGGTGGTGACCTTGCCCCTGATCATGCTGGCCATACCGTCGGTGATCATCGGCTATATCGGCGTCGGCCCGATGCTCTTCGGCGACTACTTCAAGAGCGCGATCTTCGTCAATGCCGAGGCCCATCCAGTGATGGAAGAACTGGCCCATCACTTCCATGGCGCTTTTGCCATGGCCACGCATGCGGCGACCTCGCCGGTATTCTGGCTGGCGTTCCTGGGGGTGGCCCTGGCGTGGTTCCTGTACCTCAAGCGCCCCGACATTCCTGAGGCGATCAAGGCCCGTTCCGGTTTCCTCTACACGCTGCTGGACAACAAGTACTACTTCGACAAGTTCAACGAGGTCTTCTTCGCCGGTGGTGCGCGCCTGCTCGGCCGGGGTTTGTGGAAGGGTGGCGACGCTGGTCTGATCGACGGCATCATTGTCAACGGTGCTACACACCTCGTAGGCTGGTTTGCGACTCTGGCACGCTTGTTCCAGACCGGTCACATCTACCACTACGCTTTTACGATGATTATCGGCGTGTTCGTCTTGATGACCCTGTGGGTCACGCGCGCCTGAGCTAGAGAAAGACTGGGAACGATATGTCAGGCACGCCGCTTCTCTCTCTTGCCATCTGGGTTCCGATTCTCGCCGGCTTTGTTGTCCTGGCGACGGGCTCCGATCGCAATGCACCGCTGGCACGGATGCTCTCGCTGATTGGAGCTCTCGCCGGACTGCTGGTGACCCTTCCGCTGTATACGGGGTTTGACCTGCAAACCGCCGCGATGCAGTTCGTTGAGTTCAAGAGCTGGATTCCACGCTTCAACGTGAACTACCATCTCGGTGTGGACGGCATTTCGATGCCTTTCGTGATCCTCAACAGCTTCATCACGGTGACGGTCGTGCTCGCCGGATGGCAGGTCATCGGCAACAAGGTGGCGCAGTACAACGCCGGCTTCCTGATCATGTCCGGGCTGTTGAACGGGATCTTCTCCGCCCTCGACGGTGTACTGTTCTACGTGTTCTTCGAGGCTTCGCTGATCCCCCTGTACCTGATCATCGGAGTCTGGGGTGGACCCAACCGCGTTTATGCGGCATTCAAGTTCTTCCTGTTCACGCTGTTTGGTTCGCTGCTCTTCCTGATCGCCCTGCTGTACCTGTTCGTGACCTCCGGGGGCAGCTTTTCGATTCTCGACTGGCAGCAGATGCCGATCGGCCTGAGCGCTCAAACATGGCTGTTCCTCGCCTTCCTGGTGGCTTTTGCGGTCAAGGTTCCGATGTGGCCGGTGCATACCTGGTTACCGGACGCGCACGTCGAAGCTCCGACCGGTGGTTCGATCGTCCTGGCAGCCATCGCGTTGAAACTGGGTGCGTATGGTTTCCTGCGCTTCTCGTTGCCGATCGCCCCGGATGCGTCGCACGAATTGTCCGGACTGGTGATTGGCCTGTCGTTGATCGCCATCATCTACATCGGCTTCGTAGCGCTGGTTCAGGACGACATGAAGAAACTGGTCGCCTACTCGTCGATCGCTCACATGGGCTTCGTGACCCTGGGATTCTTCATGTTCAGCGCCATGGGTGTCGAAGGCGCACTGGTGCAGATGATCTCGCACGGATTCGTCTCGGGTGCGATGTTCTTCTCGATCGGTGTCATGTACGACCGAGCGCATTCGCGACAGATTGCCGACTACGGCGGGGTGGTCAACACCATGCCCAAGTTCGCGGCGTTCTTCATGCTGTTCGCCATGGCCAACGCCGGTTTGCCGGCGACATCCGGCTTCGTCGGGGAGTTCATGGTCATCCTCGCCGCTGTAGACCACAGCTTCTGGGTCGCCTTCGCTGCCGCATCGACGATGATCGTCGGCGCCGCCTATACCCTCTGGATGTACAAGCGGGTCGTCTTTGGCGCCGTGGCCAACCACCATGTGGCCGAACTGACCGACATCAACGCCCGCGAGTTCCTGATCTTCGTCCTGTTCGCCGTCGGCGCCCTGGGCATGGGTCTCTATCCGCAGCCCTTTACTGAAGTCATGCACAGCTCGGTCAATGAGTTGCTGCGTCACGTCGCCCTCAGCAAGATCCAATAATTGGTAGCCGCTATGACTCTTGCCGAAATGCAGTTCCTGACGCCCGATCTCCGCCTCGCGAGCGCGGAGATATTCATCGCGCTGATGGCATGCCTGATCCTGATGTTCGATCTCCTGGTCAAGGACAGGAAGCGCACCACCACTTTCGTCGCCACGCAATTGACTCTCGTCGGTGCGGCGGTAGTCACCTTTGCGACCAGTTCGGGTGAGATCAGCTACACCTTCAGCAACATGTACGTCGGCGACCTGATGGGCGACCTGCTGAAACTGCTGCTGTATCTGACGGTGATTGTGGTGTTGTTCTACTCGCGAGGCTACATCCTCGAGCGGGAACAGATGGCCAAGGGTGAATATTACGTCCTGGTGCTGTTTGCCACGCTCGGCATGATGGTCATGATTTCCGCCAACCATTTCGTGACCATCTACGTCGGTCTCGAACTGCTGTCGCTCTCGCTGTATGCGATGGTGGCGATGAACCGCGATTCGGTCCCGGCGACCGAGGCGGCGATGAAGTATTTCGTGCTTGGCGCCCTGGCGTCCGGACTGCTGCTGTACGGCATGTCGATGATCTACGGCGCTACCGGTACCCTGGAGATCACGGCGATTGCCGAACGCCTTTACATGGGTCAGGCAGACAAGACGATCCTCGTTTTTGGCCTCGTCTTCCTGGTTTCCGGCCTGGCCTTCAAGCTGGGTGTCGTGCCCTTCCACATGTGGATTCCTGACGTCTATCACGGCGCCCCGACAGCGGTCACCCTGTTCATCGCCAGCGCTCCCAAACTGGCCGCATTTGCCATGGTGATGCGTCTCCTGGTCAATGGCCTGATCGTGCTGGCGCACGACTGGCAGACGATGCTGATCCTGCTCTCGGTGCTGTCGATGGCCATCGGCAACATAGCCGCGATCGCCCAGACCAACCTGAAACGCATGCTGGCCTATTCGGCAATCTCGCACATGGGTTTCATGCTCCTCGGAATGGTCACCGGCGTCGTCGGTGGCGATGCGAGGTTCGCACTCAACGCCTACAGTTCATCGATGTTCTATGTGATCACCTACGTGCTGACCAGTGCCGGCACCTTCGGGATGATCCTGCTGCTGGCGCGGGCGGGCCTGGAATCCGACGAACTTGACGATTTCAAGGGTCTCAACAAGCGCAGCCCGTGGTTCGCCGGGATGATGATGATGATGATGTTCTCGATGGCCGGGATCCCGTTCTTCGTCGGTTTCTTTGCCAAGTTCTCGGTATTGCAGGCGGTGGTCGCCGCGGGCTATCTGTGGCTCGCCATCGTTGCCATTCTCTTCTCGCTGATCGGTTGTTTCTACTATCTGCGCGTGGTCAAGCTCATGTACTTCGATCAACCGACGAACACCTCGGCGATACAGGCACCGCTGGACGTCAAGATTCTGATGTCGGCCAACGGTCTGGCGGTTGCCTTGCTCGGTATCTTTCCGCAAGCCTTGATGTCGCTTTGCGCTTTCACGCTTCTGCGGTCGCTCTGACTACGCAGGCCATTTGACAGGAACGCCCCGCCAGCCGGGGCGTTTTCATTGGGAGTCCAGGATTGGAAAACGATTACCCGCATCTCCGCGAACAACAACTGGAGAGCACCCAGATCTTCCGCGGCAAGCTCCTCGACGTCCGGCGCGACCGCGTGCAACTGCCCGACGGCCAGGAGTGCCTGCGTGAGTACGTGCGGCACCAGGGAGCGGTGGTGATCATCGCGCTTCTCGACGACGGCCGACTGCTGTTCGTACGACAGTTTCGCTATCCGCTGAGCCGCTCGTTTCTCGAACTGCCGGCGGGAAAGATCGATCCCGGTGAGGACATCCGCGATACCGCCGCACGGGAGCTGCTCGAAGAAACCGGGCATTGCGCGGCGGAATGGCGGCACCTCGGGGTGATGCATCCCTGTGTCGGCTACTCGGACGAGCGCATCGAGATCTTTCTTGCCCGTGTCCTGCATCGGGAAGCGGAACCGACGCCCGACAGCAGCGAGTTCCTCGATGTACTCAGCTTGTCTCTGACGGAAGCCTTGGCCGCTGTCCAGAGTGGCGCAATCACTGATGCCAAGACGCTCAGCGGGCTCCTCTGGGCTGAGAAGGTGGTCACCGCCGGCTGGTGACATTCTATAAAACCTGCCGGGGGACGCACTCGCAGACTCCCTCGCGAAGCGGTAAGTCAGCCCTTTCGCGCGAGTTCGAGAACAGCCGCTCGGAGTTCGGCAACCTCGGTTTCGAGTCGCGCAACGCGAACCTCAAGATCCGATGGGACAGACGACGGCCCATCCGCTGGCAACCCCTTGCCTATGGGCAAGCTTGCCGCGCCGCACAGCAGATGCGCCCAGCGATGCTCGCGAGCGCCGGCCTGTCTCGGCAGCCTGGTCACCAGCGGGTCACTCGCGCGCGATGCCATTTCGTCGAGGTAGGCTTCAACGGACGACGTATCATCAAATCGGTACAGTCGCTCGGCGTTGGCGCGAAGTTCGCTGGCCGTCTGCGGGCCACGCAACGTGAGAATGGCGAGCAAGGCGACACTGGCCGGAGGAAGGCCGTAGACTCTTCCGAAATTCTGTGCATACCGCAGCACACGTCCGGAAGCGCCGTAGGTCTCCAGCACCAGAACACGGCTACGCAGTTCATCAAGCGCCGCTTGCACTTCACTGTCCTTGACATTGATCACCGGATCCCTGGCCGACTTTTGATTACATCCGGAGGCCAGGCTGTTGAGGGTCAGCGGATAGATGTCCGGGGTGGTCCTTTCCTTCTCGACCAGTACGCCGAGTATGCGTGCTTCGAGAAAGGCAAGGGGCTTCTGCGCTGAGGGCTGCATGGTTTCTGTGGATCCCTTCCTGGCGTCGATCAAATTCGTTCAGTGACGATGCCGCCGAGTGGTTGGCCAACGCGGATGTTGCTCAGGCAAATAGTTGCCCATGCTCACGCGAACTATGGAAACCGACCCGGCTCCACTTCTCGCTCGTCACTTCAAGGTTGTAGCGCGTGCTGGCCAGATAGACGGCATTGCCGTCGACGTCCCTGGCCAGTCGATGTAGTTGCTCGCGTTCAAAGCCGCGGCGTGTGACTTCATCGGGAAATGTCAGCCAGCGTGCCGTATAAATATCGGCCGACTCGAAGATGGCGTCGACCTTGTATTCCGTCTTCAGTCGCTGGGCGACAACCTCGAACTGCAGGTTGCCGACCGCGCCCAACAACAGCGCCCCACTGCCGAGGTTCTCGAAGACCTGGATCGCCCCCTCTTCACCGAGTTCCTGCAGTCCCTTCAACAACTGCTTGCTCTTCAGCGGGTCACGCAGGCGGGCAGCGCGGAACAGTTCGGGCGAGAAGTAGGGTATCCCCTTGAAGCCGAGCACCTCACCCTCGCTCAGGGTGTCGCCGATATGCAGGTTGCCGTGGTTGTGGATGCCGATGATGTCGCCAGCAACGGCGTCTTCCATCAGCAGTCGTTCGTTGGCCATGAACGTCAGCACGTTGGCGAGCTTCATCTCCCGATCCAGTCGCAGATGCCGGATCTTCATGCCCGGGACGTAGCGGCCTGAACAGACGCGAAAAAAAGCGATCCGGTCGCGATGCTTGGGGTCCATGTTGGCCTGAATCTTGAACACGAATCCCGAGAAAGCCGGTTCCGCGGGCTGCACCATGCGCATGCCCCCGTCACGCTCCTGCGGCGGTGGAGCCCAGTCGAGCAAGGCCTGAAGGATCTCCTGAACACCGAAATTGTTGATCGCCGACCCGAAAAAGACGGGCGACTGCCGGCCGGCAAGAAAGCCGATCAGGTCGAACGGGCTGCTTGCGCTCTGGATCAGGTCAACATCCTCACGCAATTTCCCGACCTCGCCGGGAAACTGGGCGTCGAGGATCGGATTGTCGAGGCCGTCAAGCCGCTCCGATTCGCCACGTCTCTCCTCCCCGGCAGCGAAATGCAGCAAGCGGTCATTCAACAGGTGATAGACGCCACGAAAGGTCTTGCCCATGCCGATCGGCCAGGTGATCGGAGCGCACTCGATGCCCAGCACCGATTCGATCTCCTCAAGCAGGTCGAAAGGCTCGCGGACCTCACGGTCGAGCTTGTTGACGAAGGTGATGATCGGCGTGTTGCGCATCCGGCAGACGTTGAGCAGCTTGATGGTCTGCGCTTCAACCCCCTTGGCCGCATCGATGACCATCACCGCCGCATCGACGGCGGTCAGCACGCGATAGGTATCCTCGGAAAAATCCTCGTGGCCCGGTGTGTCGAGAAGGTTGATGGTGTGCAGCTGATACTCGAATTGCATGACCGAGCTGGTCACCGAAATACCGCGTTGTTTTTCCACCTCCATCCAGTCCGAAGTGGCGTGCCGGGCACTCTTGCGGCCCTTCACCGTGCCGGCGAGCTGGATCGCACCGCCGAAAAGCAGGAGCTTCTCGGTCAAGGTGGTCTTTCCCGCGTCAGGGTGTGAAATGATCGCGAAGGTGCGGCGCTTGGCAACGTCGCGGAGAATTTCGGGGGGAAACTGGCATTCGTTCCGGGAGTCGCTCATCGGGGTACTCGTCAGGAAGCTTGCGGCGGCATCGAAGCAGCCGCCGGGAGAAGGTTGCAAGTCACCTTACCGGCGCTACGCAGGCCGCACTATACCAAGACTCTGCGCAGGCTGAGAACACATCGCAACGTCGGTCACCGGAAACAGACCAAGTCAGCCTGCAGGCACACTCGGAATCAGCTCGTTTGGCAGTAGAAACCCCAGCGAATAACCAGCCACCAGGGACGGTTGCTGGACAATTGACCGTAGAATCCGATCTGCGTACAACAGACCGGCCTCTCGACGCCGGAAGACGCGAGTCAGGAGAAGCGGTGATTGACAGGCGAGCCTTGGGTGATTTCGTCTACACGGACGTTGAATTTCGCCAATACCGGCGTCGCCGGGCCGAGCGTCTGCTGCGTACTGGCGTGGGTTTCCTGCTTGCTTATGTACTCGCCTGGGGTACGGTCGCGCTGACGCGCGGCGACTGGACAACGCTGCTCCTGCAAGGAGTCTCGATCATCGGAGCGGCCTGGGTCTGGTTCTGCCTGTCGCGCGGCCGGCTCGGGCTGGCCAGCCACAGTTACTTCTGGTTCGTGATGCCCGTCGTCGGCGCGTTGATCGCGCTCGAAGGCGTGTCGGGACCGTTTCTCAGCATGAGCCACTACCACCTGCTGCCACTGACCGTGGGCGCGTATCTGCTGTTTTTCGAGCACAGCGAGCGCGGGCGGCGGGTGTACGTGGGGGGCTGCCTGTTGATCTTCGCCGCCGTTGAACTGGGGCTGGTGACGCTGTCTCCCCTGGGTCTTCCCTACTCCACCGATGCGCAGCGGACCGGGCGCTGGATTCTGTTTTTCGCGAACTTCACTTCGCTGATGTGGGTCGCCGGGCTCTTCGTGGCCGACCTGGCCGAGGTCGAGAGGCAACTCGCCAACGCCAATGCCCGTATGGAAGGTCTGCTCGAAAACATGTTGCCGCCGACGATCAGTCAGCGCCTGCGCCGGGAAGGACGAACCTTCGCCGATGCCTTCAGCGAATGCAGCGTGCTGTTTGCGGACATCGTCGGCTACACCTCGCTGTCGGAGTCGATTCCCAACGTGGTCAACCTGCTGGACGCCATCTTCACGCGCTTCGACGACCTCACCGAACAGTGCGGCCTTGAAAAGATCAAGACCATTGGGGATGCGTACATGGTCGCCTCCGGGATCCCCGAAGCGCGTCCCGATCACGCTGCCGCTGCGGCGGAACTGGCCCTGCGGATGCAACACGCGATCAAGGATTTCCCCGGACTGGAGATTCGCATCGGCATCAATTCGGGCGCGGTGGTGGCCGGTGTGATCGGCAAGAAGCGCTTCATCTACGACCTCTGGGGAGACACGGTCAATATCGCCGCGCGCATGGAATCGCAGGGGGTCTCCGGCGGGATCCAGATCAGCGAAGCGACGCGCGCCCTGCTGCCCCCCGACTTCGTGTGCGAGGATCGTGGCGAAATTGCGGTCAAGGGCAAGGGAGCGATGCGCGTGTATATGCTCAAGGGGCGCGCCACAGACACACCATCGGCCGCTTGCGATGCACCCGCAGAACCACTGATAGAACAGGGGCAAGGTTGAACGCCGGGATCGTCTCCAGCAAATGCTGCCGTCTCGAACAAGGCTGGCACGGGGTTCGCCTTGGCAGTTTGCCTTCGTCATCTTCGCCGGAAACGCCGGCACGACTTTCACGCTAAAATCGCTTCTCGACCGTATGCGCTGGCCAGAGGTTTGCCGCCTAGCCACGGACGAAAAAGCATCAAGTTCGCCGGGATCGCCGTCACGACTCCTCGTGGGCTGGTTGTTGTGTACAGTCGAAATGCTTTTCCAACCATGCGGCAGCGGACAAACGTGCGCGGGAGGCGTAACGCCATTGCCCACTTTCGGGGGATGCAAGGTGGTAACTTTCAAGAGTCATGCCGTAGCGCTGTTCGCTTCCTGGATGTTGTCATGGGCACCACAGGCGGCCGCGCAAATACCGACCTACAACCTGTTCAACGATACTACGGCGGAACTGTTCTTTCAGACCCTGGACCCGGCACGCGGTACCTGGAAAGACCAATCGCTCAAGGCGCATGAACAAAAAACCTACAACATGACGTCCGGGGATCCTGTCGGCAAAATTCGCATCGCCACGCCGTCCCGCGGCTACAACGAGTACAAGGTCGGCGCCGGCGGTGTCTACCGCCTGACCTGGAGCGATCCAAAGCAAATGTGGGATGTGCGGACGGTCCAGCAGGGCCACGGCGCGCAGACCAACCCGGTGCAGCCGCTGGCGGCCAACAGCAACCCGGCGGCGAAAACGCAAGCCCCGGTACGCACCGCTGCACTCCCCTACCGCCTGGGTGATTCGGTGTTGGCCTTATGGAAGCAGTCATGGTACGCCGCCACGGTCATCCAGATGGACGGCAGCAAGCTGAAGATCCACTATGACGGTTATGGCAACGATTGGGACGAATGGGTTGACGGCTCACGTGTTCGCCCCCGCTAGGCGCCCGCTGCAGTTGCACCCGTGTGATCGGCAACAGCGGGCGAGCACGCGATTTCCCCCACCAGAGCCGCAAACGCCAAAGTCTGCGAACTGCCGACTGCCACTGCTTGCCTTCCTGCTGCTACTCCCCATGCTGGCGAACGGCGCGTGTACGACCAACGACAAGCAGTGGCTGTGGAACTACTCGGGGAGCATCGCCGAAAAATACCGCATCGGAATGACGCTCGTGCTTGCCGGCAGCACTGTCAGCGGCAGCTACTTCTACGCCAGTCAACTGGCGGACATCAGGTTGCGGGGAAGGATTGCGCAGGGGACGGACATCGTCCTCGACGAGCTGGACGCTGCGGACAAGGTCGTTGCCCGATTCGAAGGCCGCTTTCTGACCAGCGACCCGAGCGGCCGCTATCAGGGCGACAAGCTGGAATGCGAGATCATCACCGGCACCTGGCACAAGCTCGATGCCAACCAAGGATTGCCCGTGCGCCTGACACTGGATAACGGAACCGCGGGAAGCCTGGCCAATCGTTACGCCGCTGCCGGAGCAACGGACGATGAACTCGTACACCGCCAGGCCCTGCGCTTCTGGCATGCCGTCAAACGCACCGACAAGCCGACGGTCGCCGCGCTCGTTGCGTACCCGCTCAACGTCGTCGTTGCCGGTAGCCGCAAGCGCATCCACGACGCGAAGGAACTGGTCGCCAATTACGACGCGATCTTTACCCCGCAGCTACGCGCAGCGATCGCCAACGCCCTGCCGCGAAACATGTTCGTTCGCGACCAGGGAATCATGCTGGGCAACGGCGAGGTGTGGTTCGGTGCCGACGGCAAGGTGATCGCCCTGAACCCGCCGTGAAATCGACTGACCGCCGGCCGTTGGAGCCAGCACGCCACTGATGAGCCCCCTGACCGAAATCCACGCCATGATCGACGCGCGCGTGCGCGCCATCCGTGAGGATCGCCCCGACTGGTGGTGCGGCAAGGGTTGCGACACCTGTTGTCGACGGCTCGCCGAACTCCCGCGACTGACGGCAGCGGAATGGGAACTGTTGCGCGACGGTCTGGCCGCGTTGTCGCCGCAACGGCTGGACGCAATCGGCCGCGACCTGGCCGCTCTGGCCAACGACCGTGCGCGCCCGCTGGTCTGCCCGCTGCTCGAACCATCCACCGGCAGCTGCCCGGTCTATGCGCAGCGCCCGGTGGCCTGCCGCAGCTACGGTTTCTACGTGCAGCGGCAACTCGGACTGTACTGCCCGGAAATCGAAGTGCGCGTCGCCGACGGCAGCCTCGCCGACGTGGTGTGGGGCAACCACGATGCCATCGACCAGCGGCTCGCCGACCTGGGCGAAAGTCGTCCGCTGACTGAGTGGTTCGGAAATTGGCGGTGTGGTGAATAGCGCAGCCAGCAAGAATAAATAGAACGGATCATAAGGCAACCTCATTCATGAACATTTTTTCGAAATTCGCCAACCAGAAGATCTGGGTGCGCCTGATCGTCTCGATCAGCGTCATGACTATCGCGTCCTGGGCCGTGATGATCCTGTGGTCGGCGCACGTCAGTGAAGAGGCAGCAATCGAACAGGCGCAGGATTTCGCGCGGAGTGCCCACGACATGGTGCTCGCCGGGCTGACCGGAATGATGGTCACCGGCACGATTCCACAACGCGAGGTGTTCATTGACCAGATCAAGCAGTTGCCAAGCATTCGCGAGGTCAGGGTCCTGCGCGGCGAGGCGGTGACCAGGCAGTTTGGCCCCGGGATTGGGCAGGAAAGCGAACACGATGCTCTGGAAGGCGAGGTTCTTGCAACGGGTAAGGAGTATTCCGCGGTCGAAAGCACCGCGAAGGGCGAGGAGGCCCTCAGGGTCATTCGGCCCGCGCTGGCGCACGAGAACTATCTGGGCAAGAACTGCATGACATGCCATGCCGTGCCGCTGGGCACCGTCCTGGGTGCGGTAAGCATGAAGGTTTCGCTGAAATCGACCAGAGATGCGGTGGCGCGCCAGCGCATGCAGACCATCGTGGCCGCGGTGTTGCTGACACTGCCGATGCTGTTGGTGATATTCGTATTCATCCGCAAGGTGGTCACGCGGCCGCTCGCGCACGGGGTGGATGTCGCGCATGCCGTGGCTGCCGGCAAGCTCGACAACGATATCGAGGTCGTTTCGAGCGACGAAGTCGGCGACCTGCTCAAGACGTTGAAGGTCATGCAGGAGGGCCTGAATGTCGTGCTGCAGGAAGTCGAGAACTGCGGGTTGAGCATGGGTCAGTCGTCCTACCAGATTTCGTCGATTTCGAACGAGATCTCGAAGGTCAGCCAGCAACAGCAAAGCCGTTCCGGCGAGGTGGACGGAGCGATGTCGCAGTTGGACGAAATCTCGCGGCAAGCGCTCGCGCAGGCTGTCGCCGCGGTCGAACGTTCGAATAATGTGGAGGACATGGCGCGCGCGGGGATCGCCAACGTCGGGAGCAACATCGAGGCGATGAATGCGACTTCGGCCAGAGTCGAGCAGGTATCGAACGAAATTCGGGACCTGCAGCGGTCGGCACGAGAGATCGATGAGATCGCCAACACGATCAAGGAAATTGCCGGACAAACCAACCTGCTGGCGCTGAACGCGGCCATCGAGGCGGCCCGTGCCGGCGAACAGGGGCGGGGCTTTGCTGTCGTGGCGGACGAGGTTCGCAAGCTCGCCGAGCGTTCCGCCAGGTCTGCCGAGCGGGTCGGGATCATCATCGGGCATTTGTCGGGGCAGGTGGGGCAGGTCGTATCGACCATAGATGCCCTGGTCGCCTCGGTCGGCTCGACGCGCGAGGAATCGCGGCGCATGGCCGAGACCATGGAGCGCATTTCGAACAATGTCGCAGAGACCGTGCGAGCCAATCAGAACATTTCCACGGCCAGCACACAACAGCTCGATCAGTTCAGGCTGTTGCAGCAGACGCTCGATACGCTGTTCCAGACATTGCGCGAGTCGAGCAGCAAGGTCGAGGTCACCGCCGCGATCAGTGACGACCTGCGTTCGGTTGCTGCGCGTCTCAACGCCATCATGGCCAGGTTCTCATTTACCCATAGCACGGTCATCGACAAGGCGCAGAACGAGCAGCGTCGTGCGCCACGGTTGCAAAGCAACCTGCGTGTGCTTGTCGAGCAGCGGGGTGAGAGGTTTGAGGGCGTTACCAGCGACGTTTCGCTGGTCGGCGCGCGCCTGCGCCTGCGACGGTCCATCGCTTCCGATCAGGCGCTGACCGTGTTGATCTACCTGCCCGCTGAGGAGATGGCGCTATACGAGCAGCAGGCCCCGCTCAAGGTCAGCGGGCGTGTGGCGTGGAGCGAGGGGGGTAGCGGCGAAGATTGTGTTTGCGGTGTCGAGTTCTTCGAACTCGACGAACCACAACGGGCCGGCTTGGCGCGCTGCTTTGAGTATTTTGGCAAGAACCCCTTGTTCCACCGATAAGGCTTGCGCTCGACCGGCGTGATCTTGAAGCCGTCCACCTGGAAGAAAACCGACTTGCTGCGGGCAGGGAGAAGCGGTGGCCACGTATCCCCAGGCAAAAAAAGAGGGCGCCACGCGGGCGCCCTTAAGGGGAGAGACTGGGAGGACAGGCTGAATCAGTAGTGGTAGGCCGATTCGCCGTGCGAGGTGATGTCCAGACCTTCGCGCTCTTCTTCTTCCGGCACGCGCAGTCCGATGACCATATCGACCAGCTTGAATGCGACCAGGGAAACGACGCCTGACCAGACGATTACCGTACCGACGCCCCAAAGCTGGCTGATCACCTGTGCGGTCATGTCGTAGTCGCCGACCTTGTTGAGCACATAGTCATAGACGCCGGTGCCGCCGAGTGCCGGATCAGCGAAGACACCGGTGAGAATCGCACCGAGAATCCCGCCGACGCCATGCACACCAAAGACGTCGAGTGAGTCGTCTGCGCCGAGCATCCGCTTCAGACCATTGACGCCCCAGAGGCAGACCACCCCGGCCAGCAGGCCGATGGCGATGGCGCCGACCACTCCGACAAAACCGGCGGCCGGGGTGATGGCCACCAGGCCGGCGACCGCTCCGGAAGCTGCACCGAGCATCGAGGGCTTGCCCTTGAGCGCCCATTCAGCCAGCATCCAGGACATCGCCGCGCAGGCCGTTGCCACCCAGGTATTGACCATCGCCAATGCAGCACCACCGCTCGCTTCGAGGGCCGAGCCGGCGTTGAAACCGAACCAGCCGAACCACAGCAGCGAAGCACCGATCATCGTGAAGGTCAGGCTGTGCGGGGCCATCGATTCGCGGCCATAACCAATCCGCTTGCCGATCAGCAGCGCCCCAACCAGACCGGCCATGGCCGCGTTGATGTGCACCACGGTTCCGCCGGCAAAGTCGAGAGCGCCCTTCTGGAACAGGAAGCCGGCCGTCTTGCCTGCCGCTTCGCCAGCCGCAGCGTCGACATAGGCATCAGGACCAGCCCAGTACCAGACCATGTGCGCCATCGGCAGGTACGAAAGGGTAAACCAGATCACCATGAAGACGAGAATCGCGGCAAACTTCGCACGCTCGGCAAAGGCGCCGACGATCAGGCCACAGGTAATCGCCGCGAAGGCACCCTGGAACACGACGTAGGCCAGTTCGGAGATGACCACGCCCTTGCTGAAGGTGGCCGCGACCGAGTCCACCGTGATGCCCTTGAGGAATATCTTGTCGAGCACGCCGAAGAAGCCCCCGCCTTCGGTAAAGGCCACCGAGTAGCCGTAGACCACCCACAGCACGCTGATCAGCGAGAAGGTCACGAACACCTGCATCAGCACCGAGAGCATGTTCTTGGTGCGGACCAGCCCTCCGTAGAACAGTGCCAGTCCGGGGATCGACATCAGGATGACCAGGGCGGCGCTGGTCATCACCCAGGCGTTGTCTCCCTTGTTGGCAACCGGTGCCGGCGCCGCGGCGGCTGTGGCCGGTGCAGCACTAGCGGCATCGGCGGCGGCTGGTGCGGCCACCGCCGTTGTGGTTGCAGGCGCTGCTGCAGGTTTTTCTTCGGCCCAGGCCGGAGCGCCGATGCTTACGGCGCCGAGC
Source organism: Candidatus Accumulibacter propinquus (assembly GCA_016714935.1). Taxonomy (GTDB): domain Bacteria; phylum Pseudomonadota; class Gammaproteobacteria; order Burkholderiales; family Rhodocyclaceae; genus Accumulibacter; species Accumulibacter propinquus. The sequence goes on from JADKBU010000012.1 coordinate 107,496, forward strand.
AGGGCGAGGATGGCGAATATGCGTCTCATGATTTGCTCCTTACAGGGCTTCCTCACCGGTTTCGCCGGTGCGAATGCGGATGACTTGTTCAATTGCCGAGATAAAGATCTTGCCGTCGCCGATCTTTCCGGTACTGGCAGATTTTTCGATGGCCTCGATCACCTGATCGAGGAGACTGTCGCTGATCGCAGCCTCGACCTTGACCTTGGGCAGGAAGTCGACGACGTATTCGGCGCCGCGATACAACTCGGTGTGGCCCTTCTGGCGCCCGAAGCCCTTGACCTCGGTGACGGTGATCCCCTGTACGCCGATCGCCGACAGCGCTTCTCGTACTTCGTCAAGCTTGAAGGGCTTGATGATGGCGGTTACCAGTTTCATGTTGCTCTCCATGTCATGGGAAGGCGGCGCCTCCCCGGTTTAACCAATGTGTGCCTAAAAGCTCCGGCTGACTGAAACGACGGCGATTCCGCGACCCGAGTCCTTGGTATGCGAGCCGGTAGTGATCACCCCACCGCTGTCGGAGATCGAGTTGGTGAAGCAGCAGAGCGGGTAGCTGGAAGTACCAGAGCAAGCGAGATTTTTCATGGTTGAGCCCTTGGAAACGAAAGAAAGGAATGCTGAACACAACAAAGCATTTTGTGTGCCAGAACACTTCGCACGATAAATCAGTGCGCTGCGTTTCCTCTGCTGGAGCGCGGCGGTGGCTACTGCACTGCGATAGCGCAAGTACCGGTTACGGCGCACCGTTCTGGTGCGCCACCTGTCGAAGGGTTTGCCTGTGCTAAACTCTAAGCGTCCTCAACCACCTGCGCCAGCCGGCAAACACCATGCTCAACCCGAAGATCCTTGAAGAAATCGGCGCCCGCCTGAGCGCCGTCATCGCCGCCAGTCCGGCTGCCGACATCGAAAAGAACGCGCGCGCCCTGCTCTCCAGCGTCTTCGCCAAGCTCGATCTGGTCAGTCGTGAAGAATTTGACATCCAGACACAAGTCCTGCAGCGCACCCGGGAAAAACTGAAAGCACTCGAAGCGCGGCTCGACCGGCTGGAGAACGGCCCGGATCAGTCGGACTGAGCCGTCCCGCGCGCCTCGGACTCGGGGAGACCTTGCTCGCCGCATTCCGGACGGCGTCCGAAGTGATTCGGGATTACGGCCGCTGCCCTGCGAGGCCCCGGAAAGGGCCATAATGGACGTTCCATGGACGCCTCAACCTCGCCCCCGATCCCCAGCCGTGCGCAGACGCTGGAAGTAATGCGCCTGATGGGGAGGCAGCGGCCGATGCTGATGCTGCTGGGTGACGGCGATGGCTTTGGCACCCGTTGGGTACTGGATGGTCAGGAGGTGCCGCCTGGAATCGCCAAATACCTGATGGACGCTGGCTTCATCGCGGATAGCGGCGCCACCGAGTTTGCTGTCAGGAGGCTCACACTGACCGATTCCGGCTACCGCTTCCGGGAAAATGGTGTCCTCTGGTGGAGCAGCCTCGGTTTTCTGGAACGTTTGAGAATCACGATCTTCGGTTGAAAGCAACGGGAAACATGGGATGACTTCAGGTGGAGAAAGCCCGTCGGTGAGTCCGCTTCGACGCTCATTCCACCACGGAAGGTTTGCCACCCGGCCGCCCCCTTTTTTCCTCCGAATTGTTTAGACTGCGGTTTTCCCAGAGTCAGCGTCATGCCGCTCGCCATCGTCCACAGCCGTGGTCTCGACGGACTCTCTGCTCCGGAGGTCGCGGTCGAGGTGCATCTCGCGGGCGGCCTGCCGAGCCTCACCCTGGTCGGGCTGCCCGATACGGAGGTCAAGGAGGCACGCGATCGGGTACGTGCGGCACTGCAGAACTCGGGCTTCGATTTTCCCGGCAAGCGCATTACCGTCAACCTCGCGCCAGCCGAGTTGCCCAAGGAATCGGGGCGCTTCGATCTGCCGATCGCGCTCGGCATTCTCGCCGCCTCCGGTCAAATTCCGAGTGCGGCGCTGGCCAACCATGAATTTGCCGGTGAACTGTCGCTCTCCGGTGAATTGCGGCCGATCCGCGGCGCGCTGGCCATGGTCCTCGCCGCCGGTGGCGTGGGACGCAGCTTCGTTCTCCCGACCAGCAGTGCCCGCGAAGCGGCTTTGGCCAGCAAGGTGCGGGTGCTGACGGCGCGCACGCTGCTCGACGTCTGCGCACACCTGACCGGGCAAGGAGCGCTGGACGAATGCCAGGCCACCGATGCGACAGCCGATGATGGCAGCGATTACCCTGACCTCGGCGAGGTACGCGGACAGGTACAGGCCAAGCGGGGGCTGGAAATCGCTGCCGCCGGCGCGCACTCGCTCCTCCTCGCCGGCCCTCCGGGTACCGGCAAGTCGATGCTCGCCAGCCGCCTGCCAGGCCTGCTGCCGCCAATGACGCTGACCGCCGCGCTCGAATCGGCGGCCGTGTTGTCGCTGGCCGGGCAGTTCCGCCCCGAGGTCTTTCGCCGCCATCCCTACCGTGCACCGCACCATACGGCGTCATCGGCGGCGCTGGTCGGTGGCGGCAGCATACCCCGTCCCGGCGAGATCTCTCTGGCGCATCAGGGCGTCCTGTTTCTCGACGAAATTCCCGAGTTCGATCGGCGGGTACTCGAAGCCCTGCGCGAACCGCTGGATTCGGGGCGTATCCACATCTCACGTGCGGCAAGGCAAGCGGAGTTTCCCGCCCAGTTCCAGCTCGTCGCGGCGATGAACCCCTGTCCCTGCGGTTATCACGGCGATTCGCGCGGCCGCTGCCGATGTACACCGGACCAGGTGCTGCGTTATCGCAGCCGGATCTCGGGGCCGCTGCTCGACCGCATCGACCTGCAGATCGAAGTGCCCGCGGTGCCGGCGGAGGTCCTGCAACAGCCACCTGACGGCGAAGCGTCGGCTACCGTTCGGGCACGTGTCACGCAGGCGCGGGAAAGGCAGATGCAGCGACAGGGAAAACCCAATGCGCGCCTGACCGGCAAGGAGATCGACCAGTACTGTCAGCCGCAGGCGGACGCGGCAGCGCTGCTCAAGCACGCCATCAGTCGCTTCGAACTCTCCGCGCGCGCTTTCCACCGCCTGCTCAAGGTGGCGCGGACGATCGCCGATCTGGGAGGGGGCGAATCCATCGCGGCCGCGCATGTGGCGGAAGCCGTGCAGTTCCGCCGTTTCGCGAAGGACTGATTTGCCGAACAGGACCATTCCACCGGCGACGCGCGGCATTACCGTGGTCCTGGGCGCTCTGGCCTCACTCGGTCCCTTCTCGATCGACACCTACCTGCCATCATTCAACGACATCGGTGCTTCCCTGCTCGCCACACCGCTCGAAGTCCAGCAGACCCTGACCGCCTACCTGCTGCCCTACGCGCTGATGACACTGTGGCATGGTGCGCTCTCGGATGCGCTCGGTCGCCGTCGGGTGATTCTGGTATCGGTGGCCCTCTTTGCCCTTGCCTCGGCCGGCTGCATGTTTGCGACCCGGATCGAACACCTGTGGCTGATGCGCGCACTGCAGGGCATTACCGCCGGCGCCGGCATGGTCGTCGCCCGGGCGATCGTCCGCGATCTCTACGATGGGGCGCCGGCACAGCGACTGATCGCACACATCACCATGGTTTTCGCCCTCGCGCCGGCGATCGCGCCGGTGCTCGGCGGCTGGCTGCAGTCCTGGTTCGGCTGGCGCTCGGTGTTTGCCTTTCTGGTGCTGCTCGGTTTCGCGCTCTGGCTGGCGTGCTGGTTCCTGCTTCCGGAAACCTTGCCTCGCGACCAGCGCCACTCCCTGCACGCCCGTTATCTGGCGCGAGCCTACTGGAAAGTGCTGACTTCATCCGCGTTCCTGTTGACTTGCGGCGCGCTGGCGCTGAACTTCGCGGCCTTCTTCATCTATGTGCTGTCGGCACCAGTCTTCCTGATGCGTCATCTGGGCGTTTCGGCCACCGGATTCCTGTGGCTGTTCGGCCCGGCCATGAGCGGTCTGATGATCGGGGCGTGGCTGTCCGGCAGGCTCGCCGGCAAGTGGTCGGCGGCGCGCACGATTGCCGCCGGCTACCTGCTGATGGGCACGGCGGCGGTACTCAACATCGGCCTCAACCTGGCGCTGCCGCCGGCGCTGCCGTGGAGCGTGCTGCCGCTCTTCGGATTCACCCTCGGCATGTCGCTGGCCATGCCGACCCTGACCCTGCAGGCGCTTGACCTGTTCCCCGAACAACGTGGCCTGGCCGCGTCCTGCCAGACTTTCCTGCAATCCGGCGGCAACGCCTTCGCTGCGGCGGTGATTGCCCCGGCGCTCTGGGGCTCGCTGACCAGGCTGGCGCTGGGCATGGGCGGTCTGTTGCTGCTGGGCGCCGGCGCCACCTTGATCCAGCGCCGGCGAAGTGCGGCCTGAGGGTCACCGCATCTGCCGGGCATGGGTCTCGCGGGCAAACGGGATCAGGCACAAGGACACGAAGATGCACGCCACCAGCAGGCTGAAGCCGGCCTGATAGGCCGCGGCATCGTAAAGGCGGGCGCCGCCTGCCGTGGCACCCAGCCAGTAACGGTCGAGCACCCAGCCCACGCCCGGTTGCAGCAGCATGCCGCCCAACAGCGGACCCATGTTGCAGATCCCCGAGGCCGTGCCCATCAGCCGCGCCGGCACCGACTCCTTGGCAAAGGCAAAACCGATGATCAGGTTTCCCGAGACAAAACCGGTAAACAACAGGGTGGCGATCAACAGCCACACGGGCAATGGCAGGAAGATGATCAGCGCCCAGCCGGCCAACGCCGCAGCGGTGGTGGCGACGTACAGCGGCCGGCGGCGGCCCAGGCGTTCGGACAGGGAACCGAGGACCGGCCCGCCAACGGCCCAGGCGATGAGCAGCAGCGAAGTGATGGCCGCAGCGGTCTTGGTCTCCAGGCCATGCACCTGCTGCAGGTAGGGTACCCCCCACAGGCCGGCGAAGGTGAGCACCGCGCCGGCAATGCCGATCGGGGTGATCAACAGGATCCAGGTGTTCCGGAATGAGAGCACCTCGGCCATGCCGCGCAGGATCGAAGCATGCGCTCCCCCCGGATGGTTCGTCGTCGCATGGCTGCGATAGCCGCGCTCAGCGGGATCGTCGCGAACGCGCAGCCAGATGGCCACCGCCAGCATGGCGGTAACCGCAGCCGAAACCCCCATCACCGGACGCCAGCCCCAGGCTTCGATCAGCAGGCGCAGGGGTACTCCGGCAATCACTCCGCCAACCACGCCGAAGAGCAGGGCCAGGCCCGAGGCGAGGGCAAACTGGCGTGGCGCGAACCACCGGGTCGCCAGTTTCAGCATCGAAACGAAGGCCACGGCCACCGAAGCGCCGATCAACAGGCGCCCGGCGCTGGCCCACCACAGGTCGCCGGCGCAGGCAAAAAGCACGCTGCCAGCGGCAGCCACGGCGGCACCCGCGGTGAGCAGGCGGCGTGGCCCCCAGCGATCCGCCAGAATCCCGGTCGGGATCTGCATCAACACATACGAGTAGAAATAGAAAGCCGAGAGATTCCCGAGGCCGGTGGCGCCGATGGCGAATTCTTCCATCAGCCGGTCGGTCATCACCGCCGGTGCGATACGCTGGTAGAAACCGATCAGATAGAGCAGTGCCCCCAGTCCCCAGATGCTCCAGGCCACCGCGGCCGGTGGATAGCTGCGCTCGTTCACCGGCCCGGCTTTCGCCGCGACTGTTCTGCACCCCCGCCACGGCGGCAATGGCGCCCGGTTCGGCATGCGCATCGATGCCAGTTGATCAGCACGGACGCGGGGCGGGGCGGGGATCACAACGCGGTGGGTTCCGGATACGCCAGGCTGCGCATCCGCTCTGGTCTATACTCGTGGCTTGCAGGCAACGATTGCCACTGTCCCCATGGAGCACGCAAGACATGTTCAGAAAACGCTTCGCACGCCTGTTTCTGGCTGCTTCAATCGCCGCGCTGCTGCCAGCCTGCGACGTTGATCGCCTCAACCAGCTCAAGCCGGGTGTCAGTACTGGCGAAGAAGTACGGAAGATCATGGGCCAGCCAAACTTCGAGTGGAAAGACGCTGATGGTACGCGTATCTGGGAGTATCCGCGCACCCCCGAGGGTATCGTCAACTACATGCTGGTCATCGGCCCCGATGAAGTCCTGCGCGAAGTGCGGCAGGTGCTGACCGAAGACAATTTTGCCCGCGTCAAGGCGGGCATGAGCCAGGACGAAGTCTATCGACTGCTCGGCCGGCCAGCGCACCAGCAACGCTTCTCCCTGCAACAGGAGACGGTGTGGGACTGGAAGACCAGGGTGGAACCGGGCATGACCTGGTTCTTCAACGTACACTTCGACACCGCCGGGGTGGTGACCAGAACGAGCACCCACTTCGTTGCCAAGGGCTGAGGCTGGCCCTTGTTTCATGGCGAACGCGCACCCGCCCCGAACCGGAATACTCATTTATCGGCTGCCCGGGCACAGGGGATTTGCCATGCATGGCCTGCACCTGATCGACGAGCTCTATGACTGCCGCTGCGACCCGCAACTGCTGGCCGATGCCGCAGCGCTGCGGGGGCTCTGTCTGGCAACCTGTTCCGCCGACGGCTTGACGCCTGTCGGTCTGGTCTTTCATCAGTTCGGCAACGCGCTGGAACCCGCTGGTGCGACGGGAGCGGTGGTGCTGGCCGAGTCGCATCTGGCCGTGCATACCTGGCCGGAAACGAAATCCGTATCCCTCGACCTCTACGTCTGCAACTTCAGACAGGACAACAGCAGCGCAGCCCGCAACGCCTGCCGGCGTTTGATCAGTGCCTTTGCGCCCGCGCGCGTGCTGCGACGCGAACTGGTACGCGGATTGCCGGAACTGGCCGGGCCGATCGACCCCACCGGCGAAAGTGATTAGGCGCAGGATCAAGGGGTATACTTCCCGCTTCTGTCCAACAAGAAACACAGGGAGGCTTCGTGGAATCGCTCCGCATCACGCTCGAACAGTCCGAGATCCCCACGCATTGGTACAACGTCGTCGCCGACATGCCCAATCCGCCACTGCCACCGCTCGGGCCGGATGGCAAACCGGTGTCCCCGGAGCAGATGGGGATGATCTTTCCGATGGCGATCCTCGAGCAGGAAATGTCGGCCGAACGCTGGATTCCGATCCCCGATGCGGTGCGCCAGGTCTACCGGCTGTGGCGACCCTCTCCCTTGATTCGTGCCCGCAGGCTGGAGGAAGCGCTCGGCACACCGGCCAGAATCTACTACAAGTACGAAGGCGTTTCCCCAGCCGGTTCGCACAAGCCCAATACCGCCGTACCACAGGCTTTCTACAACCAGCAGGCTGGCATCAAGCGCATCACCACCGAAACCGGCGCCGGGCAATGGGGGTGTTCGATGGCCTTCGCCGGCCAGATGTTCGGCCTTGAGGTGCGCGTCTACATGGTCAAGATCAGCTACGATCAGAAGCCCTTCCGCCGCTCGATGATGCAGACCTGGGGCGCCGAGGTGTTTGCCAGTCCGTCGGCCATGACCCGGACCGGGCGTGCAATCCTGGAACGTGATCCCGGGAATCAGGGTTCGCTCGGCATCGCCATCTCCGAGGCCGTCGAGGAGGCGGCGTCACGGGCCGACACCAGTTACGCCCTGGGCTCGGTGCTCAATCATGTGGCGCTGCACCAGACCATCATTGGACAGGAAGCGAAAAAGCAGTTCGAAAAGGCCGGCGACTGGCCGGATGTCATTTTCGCACCCTGCGGTGGCGGCTCGTCGTTTGCCGGTGTGGCCTTCCCGTTTCTCGCCGATAACGCGGCTGGCGGCCATCATGGCCGACCGACACGGCTGGTGGCCGTCGAACCGAGTTCCTGCCCGACCCTGACCAAGGGCATCTATGCCTACGACTTCGGCGACGCCTCGGGCTTCACGCCGCTGATGAAGATGTACACCCTCGGCCACGACTTCATGCCACCGGGCATCCATGCCGGTGGCCTGCGTTATCATGGCGATTCGCCGCTGGTTTCGCAGCTCTACCATGAAGGCCTGATCGAGGCTGTTGCCGTGGCGCAACTGGCGACCTTCGAAGCCGGCGTGATGTTCGCCCGCGCCGAGGGCGTGATTCCCGCGCCGGAGTCCAACCACGCGATCCGCGCGGCCATCGACGAAGCGCTGCGCTGCAAGGCAACTGGCGAGGCACGGACGATCTTCTTCAATCTCACGGGGCACGGACACTTCGACATGGCTGCCTACGACCGCTATTTTGCCGGTGAACTCGAGGATTTCGAGTACCCGGCTGAAGCCATCAGAACGTCGCTGGAACATCTGCCGAAGGTGGGATGATTGCCAACATGCGTATCGCCGTGTTCCTGCTGTTGCTGGCCAACCTGCTGGTGCTGGTGTGGACGCGCGGCTACCTCGGCGCGCCGGCCAATCCCGACGCGCGGCGTGCCGAGCAGCAGTTGCTTCCCGAGCAGGTGAAGGTCGTCGGGCGGGCGAAACCACCGCAGGCGACGAACAGGAAAGACGAAGACGAAAAAGCCGCCGACGGGAAGGGCGCCGTCGCCTGCCAGTTCTGGAGCGATCTGGTCAGCGCCGACGCGGATCAGGTCGAGCGCCTGCTGGCGGAACAGTTCTCGGCGTTCAAGGCAACGCGGCGGACGATCGCCGAGAACAGCGGCTACTGGGTCTATGTCCCGCCACTGGCCAACAAGGAGGAAGTCAACAAAAAGACCGCTGAATTGCAACTGCTGGGCATCCAGGATTTCTTCGTCGTGCAGGCCAGCGGGCCCAACCAACTGGCCATCTCGCTGGGCACCTACCGCACCGAGGAAGCGGCCAAGGCAGGGCTGGAAGGCTTGCGCGCCAAGGGCGTCAAGTCGGCAAAAATGAGCGAGCGCAAGGGTAAGCCACCGTTCAACACCCTCGAAATCCGTGGGCCTGCAACCCAGGCCGATGCTCTGCGCCAGGCGATTGTCGCACTGCTGCCGAAAGCCAGCCCGACCGCCTGCAAAGTCAAGACCGAGGCGGCGCCATGAGCTTCGTGGTGGGGCTTACCGGTGGCATCGGCAGCGGCAAGAGTACGGTCGCCGAACTGTTCGTTCAACACGGCGCCGCCCTGGTCGATACCGATGCCATCGCGCATACTCTGACTGCCCCGCAGGGCGCGGCCATGGCCGCGATCAGGAACGCCTTTGGCGAGCGCGTGCTGCGGGCCGACGGTGGCCTGGACCGCGCCGCGATGCGCAGCCTGGTTTTTTCTGATCATACGGCGAAGGCGACACTCGAAGCCATCCTGCATCCACTGATCCGAGAGCATAGCGAGGCGCGTTGCGCAGATGCCACAAGTGCCCCGTACGTGTTGCTCGTGGTACCTTTGCTGATCGAATCGGGCAGCTACCGCCGCCGCGCCGACCGGATCCTCGTCGTCGATTGCGACGAGGCGGTACAGATTGCTCGCGTCATGACGCGAAGCGGACTCACCGCCGGAGAGGTCGAGGCGATCATGGCCACGCAGGCGTCACGACTCGAAAGGCGCGCGGCGGCAGACGATGTAGTGCTCAACGATCGCGAACTCGACGCTCTGGCACCACAGGTCGACGGTCTGCACCGCCAATATCTTGAACTGGCCATGGCCAAAGCTCATGCTGGGCGTTGAGGTTTTGCTGCAAATGATTCAGAATTATCGAAAATCCCCGTTCCCGGCGCTGGCGGCAGTGTGATCACATACGAATATCCTTTCAATGAACGCATACGCACGCTGTTGCGTCTGGAGGATTTGTTCCAGAAGGCTGGCAGTTTCCTGCAGCGGGATGGATCCCAGGAGCATCATGTAGTCCTGTTGACGCTTTTCGAAATCCTCGATGTCGCAGGGCGCGCCGACCTGAAAATGGATCTGATTCAGGAGCTCGAACGCCAGCGCCAGAGCCTGCAGCTTTTTCGCAACAATCCGGATATCTCCGAAGAAGCCCTCTCCGGCGCCCTGTACGAGATCGAGCACGCCTCTGCAGCGTTGCTGGGCATGACCGGAAAAATGGGGCAGCATATTCGTGACAACGACTGGCTGATGAGCATCAAGAGTCGCGCCAGCATTCCCGGCGGCGTCTGCGAGTTCGACCTGCCGTCATACCACTACTGGCGTCATCAGGCCCCCGGCATACGCCGCGACGCCCTGCTGGCCTGGCTGCAGCCCATGCTGCCGCTGCGTGACGCACTGGCCATCGTACTGCGCCTGTTACGTTCCAGTGGCCGTCCCGAGCACCACGTGGCTACCGGCGGCGCCTTCCAGCTCATGCTTGGTGGTAGCAGCTCACAGATGGTGCGTATCTCGCTCAAGCTGCACGATCCCTATATCCCTGAAATCAGCGCCAACAAGTACGCGCTGAACATCCGCTTCACACGACCCGACAGCGATCACCGGCCGCGGCATTGTGACAATGATGTCGAGTTTGACATGCTGTTCTGCAACCTTTAGGCACGTATCAGGACGTTGCAGAACGTCGCAAGAAACGATCTAAGGCCCCGATTATTCGGGGTTTCTTGTTTCTGGACGTGTCGTAACGTATCATGACAATGCGCCCTTCCTAAGTAGCTACGTGAGTAGCTACAGCGACGCTGAGTAGCTAGGGGCTAGAGGGTTTGGCATTGATGGTTGGACAAGGCCAACATATTTATATGGAATATTTGTAATTCTCGTCTACCAATGACAAAACACACCCCGCTTTCATGCCCCGTCCATCCTTCTCTTGTCTTTTTTGTGGGACACTTGGGACACTTGCCAAAAAGTGGACTTAACGCATTGTTATTGAACGTTTTTTGCTGTCCCACTTGGAGTGGGACACATGCCTTTTTGGCTGGGACACGTGGGACACTTTGTCCCACCTTCGGCGGGCAAAACGGCGTTTTGCCTGTCCTGCCGAAAAGTGGGACAGTGGCCAAAAGGGCCGCGTTATGCCGCCTGGCGAACGCAAAAAACGTCGCCGACGCCGTGAGTAGCTAGACCAAAGTCGACCATGGGTGCCCTCACTGACGTCCACATTCGGAACTTGATCCTTGCCGGCGCTGCCGTGTGCAAATCAGACGGCGAAGGGCTGACTTTTACCATGAGCTTGGGACAGGCCGCGGAGAAGTGCGGAACCTGGGTCTTGCGCTACCGGCTTCCGGGAGTCAAAAACCAGAAGGAAATCACGATTGGCCGCTATCCTGATACCTCGTTGGCTGCCGCCCGCAAGGAGGCAAGCAAGCTGCGCGCAAGAATCCAGCAAAGCGAGGACGTAGCCCGAGATAAGCAGAAGGAGAAGCAGGAACGAGAGCGCGCGTGGACGGTTCGCCACTTGGCAGAAGACTACCTTGAAAAAGCTGCGGGCCGTCTTGCCCCTTCCACCATTTCCCAACGTCGACAGCAAATACGGGACCATGTGGTTAGCGTGATCGGAAACAGACCGGCCGCGGGCGTGACCCCGGCCGACATCGTGAATATCACCGAAGCGGCTGCCGCCAAGTCACTGCACGTTGCCCGGCTGGTGCTTATGGTCTTGCGTGAGATGTTCTCGCACGCGGTCGCCCGGTATGTTGTCGAGTCAAGCCCGTGCGCGCATGTCAAGGGAAGCGCGGTCATTGGTCCAAGCCCTGCACATCGCACGCGGATCATGCTCAACGAAATGGAATTACGCGCCATGCTGCCGGCGCTGCCGACGATCGGCAGAAGCAACGAGCTTGCGGTCAAGGTGCTGTTGTCGACCTGTACGCGCATCGGTGAACTGACAATGGCTGAGTGGTCACATATCGATCTTGAGCGAAGAGAATGGACCATCCCGCCCGAACTGTCGAAAAACAGCAAGCGCTTCGTAATCCCGCTTGTTGATCCCGTTGTCGGTTGGTTTGTGGATCTGCAAACGGTTTCCTTTGCGTCTCGCTTCGTGCTTCCCGTGCGCACGCGGTTTCGTCATTCTGACGGGGACAGACCGATGAGCGCGGCAACCCTGAACGCCGCAATCAATCGCCTCTGTCTGGCCCTTGGGGATAAGTGCCGCCGGTTTACCCCGCATGATTTGCGGTCTACCGCGCGCAGCCACCTAGGCGCCATGGGCGTCGA
>JADKBU010000013.1 GCA_016714935.1 Candidatus Accumulibacter propinquus
GCCCAAATCCCACGACTTGCCCGGAGTTGTTGATTCCGTATGCGAGGCCTGTGTTTCCACCCAGGGTGCCGAGGTCAGTCACGACCGTGCCGTTCCAGGCCGTGGCGTGGTAACCCTCTCCGACCGTGGTTGTGTAGCTCCACCCAACGACTTGCCCGGAGTTGTTGATTCCAACTCCAAAGCTAGACGTTCCTCCCAAGGTGCCGAGGTCAGTGGCTGTAGTGCCGTTCCAGAGTGTGGCATGCTGATCGCCGGCGACGTAGATACTCCCAATAACTTTTCCTGAGTTGTTGATTCCAGAGCCATAGCTAACGGTTCCACCCATGGGGCCTAGATCGGTGAACGTGTAGACGGGCGCAGCGACCGCGTTGGTGCCGGCTGCACACAAGGCGACTGCGGATAGGAGCAGTTCAAGGAGGCGAAAACGACGGAAATGCGTGGTGATATGGGCAGACATCTGCAAGTCCCTTCCTGACTTGGAAGAGGGTGCCTGCGCATCGCCGGTATCTGAAAAGCATAACCGGATGACCGCGCTAAGTGCTTGAATTGTCTGGAGGCGCGAGCGGGAGTCGAACCCACCTACACGGATTTGCAATCCGGTGCATAACCGCTTTGCTATCGCGCCGCGCCCACCTGGGGAGGGTAGGTATTTCAATTTGCTGTGAGCCGCACAGACTGCTTGCCAGAAATTCTGGAGCGGGAGAAGAGTCTCGAACTCTCGACCTATACCTTGGCAAGGTATCGCTCTACCAACTGAGCTACTCCCGCGTCAAGCGAGTGCGCATTATAAAGGCCTGCCTCTTGCTGTCAACGGATTCTTCCCCGCTTCGCGATTTTTTTCGGTTGCGCAGGCGGTGTGTCGGCTACCGCTTACGGTCTTCTTCAATCAGGTGTGGCCACGCCATGCGCATGTAGTAGCCCATGGACCAGAGGGTCAGCACGGCGGCGACGTAGATCAGCCAGGTTCCGACCTGAAACACATCGATCCCCCGTAGCGGCGAAAAATAGAGCAGCATCGGGATGGCAATCATCTGCGCTGTCGTCTTGATCTTGCCGATCATCGATACGGCAACGCTCTTGTGCGCGCCAATCCGCGCCATCCATTCGCGCAAGGCGGAAATCGTGATCTCCCGGCCAATGATGATCATGGCCAGGATGGCGTCGAGCCTTCCGAGTTGAACGAGGACGATCAGTGCAGCAGCGACCATCAGTTTGTCCGCGACCGGGTCCAGGAAGGCTCCAAAAGCCGAAGTCTGCCGCCAGCGGCGTGCGAGATAGCCGTCCAGCCAGTCCGTGACCGCCGCCACTACAAAAATCAATGTCGCCGCCAGGTCGCGGCCGACCGTCTGGACCCATGTCTCCGGAACGTAGAACACGGCGATCAGCAGCGGAATCAGGATGATCCGCAGCCAGGTCAGCAGGATGGGAATGTTCAATGGCATCAGTGCATAGCCGCGTAAATTTTTTCGGCGAGTTCCCGACTGATTCCAGGAACCGCAGTCAGTTGGTCAACGCCGGCATCCAAAATTCCTTGCAGGCCGCCAAAACGTGAAATCAGTGCCTTGCGCCGCTTGGGTCCGATGCCGCTGATCTCTTCCAGGCTTGAACTCCGCCCAGCCTTGTTGCGCCTGGCGCGATGCCCGGAAACCGCAAAGCGATGCGCCTCGTCACGGACTTCCTGAATCAGGTGCAGTGCCGGATGTTCAGGAGGCAATTGTAACGGCTCGCGGCCGTCCGCGAAAATCAAGGTTTCCAGGCCTGGCTTGCGTGCTTCGCCCTTGGCGACGCCGACGAGCGGCAGTTCAGCGAGACCAAGTTCCTCGAGCGCCGCGGCCGCAATGCCGACCTGGCCGCTCCCGCCGTCGATCAGGATCAGCGTCGGCGCCACGCCCTCGCCACCGGGCAGCTTCTCGTAGCGGCGCTGGACCACCTGTTGTATCGCAGCGTAGTCGTCACCAGGCTGGATGTCCTGGATGTTGAAGCGCCGGTACTCGGACTTGCGCATGCCGCTACCCTGATAGACCACACAGGCGGCGACGGTCAACTCGCCTTGCGTGTGGCTGACGTCGAAACACTCGATGCGTGCCTCCTTGCCATCTTCGAGATCAAGACCCAAGGTCGTGCAGAGCGCTTCGAGTCGCGCCTCCTGACGCGACAACACACTGCGTCGGGCGGTTATCGCCAGGCGCGCATTCTGTTCGGCCATCTCCACCCAGATGCGCTGCACGGTAGTCCTTGCCTCGCCAACCCTGACTGTCTGTGCGGCCGTTGCGCTGAGCCAGTCGGTGACCTCACCATCGCTCAGAGCCAGGTTGACAAGAATGCGCCCCGGAATCGGGTGCGCAAGATAATGCTGGTAGAGGAACGCGGTAAGTGCTTCGAGCGCCGTCGAATCGGCGGCATGGGCAGGAAACTGCGGTCTGTCGCCGAGATGTCGGCCACCGCGAACCATGGCCAGATTCACACAGGACACGCCGCGGTCGTCAACTGCGGCGACGATATCCACGTCTCCATCCTTGCCGCTCTCGACGTACTGCTTTTCCTGTACCTGTCGCAAGGACTGGATTTGGTCTCGATAGACTGCCGCCTGTTCAAAGGCGAGTTTCGCTGCCGCCTGATCCATTGCCGCCGAGAGACTGCCGATCACGTCCTGTTGGCGACCCTGCAGGAACAGCGTCGCCATCTGCAAGTCCTGGGCATAACGCACAGGGTCGATCAGACCGACGCAGGGTGCCGAGCAGCGTTTGATCTGGTAGAGCAGACACGGCCGCGTGCGGTTGTTGAACACCGGATTCTCGCAAGTGCGCAGACGAAACATCTTCTGAAGCAGATGGATACTCGCGCGCACCGCCGGTGACGAGGGAAAAGGGCCGAAGTAGTCGGCGCGCTTGTCCGTGGAGCCGCGAAAGAAACCCAGCCGTGGATAGCTGTCGTGCGTCAGGACGATGTAGGGGTAGGACTTGTCATCGCGAAACAGGATGTTGTAGCGTGGTGACAGACTCTTGATCAGATTGTTTTCGAGCAGCAGTGCCTCGGCCTCGGAGCGCGTCACTGTTGTTTCGACTCTGGCGATCTGCGCAACCATCAGCGCGATTCGCGGGCTGGGATGATGGTCACGAAAATAAGAGGCCAGCCGCTTTCTGAGGTTTTTCGCCTTCCCGACGTAGAGCACATTGCCTGCGCCATCGAGCATCCGATAAACGCCTGGCAACTCGGTCAGGGTGGCAAGCAGCGATTTGGCGTCGAAAGTTTCGATCATGATCATTCGCGTCAACCCAAGGCTGACGTAGGATAGCGACTTAGATGTTATCACGCCCGCCCGTGCCGTCCGTATCCACCTTTGCCGCCCGTCCCGACTGGGATGTGTTCTGCAGGGTCATCGACAACTTCGGCGATATCGGCGTCTGCTGGCGCCTGGCGCGACAACTGGCGGGCGATTTTGCGCTGCATGTTCGCCTCTGGGTCGATGACTTCGACAGCTTTCGGCTGCTGTGCCCGGAATTGGACCCAGGGCTGTCGATCCAGGTTCTTCAGGGGGTCGAGATTCACTGCTGGGAGACCTGTTTCACCCCTGTCGTCCCCGCGCGGGTTGTCGTGGAAGGCTTTGCCTGCCATCTTCCGGAAACCTTCGTCGAACACATGGCGCATCTGTCGCCGCGCCCGGTCTGGATCAATCTCGACTACCTGAGCGCGGAGGAATGGGTGTCCGGCTGCCATCTGCTGCCTTCGCCGCACCCGCGCCTGCCGCTGATCAAGTATTTCTTTTTCCCCGGTTTCGCGGTTGATACCGGCGGCCTGTTGCGCGAGAGCACCTTGCGTGCGCGGCGCCTGCAATTTACCGGCAGTGCCGAACTGCGGTCCGCGTGGTGGCGTGAACTGGGCAGCACCGCGCCGCCCGCCAGCGCGCTGCTGGTTTCCGTGTTCGGCTACGACAATCCGGCGCTCGGCGATCTGTTGCGCGCTTGGGAAATTTCGGAGCGGCCCATCTGCTGTCTGATGCCCTTGTCGCGCCCGCTGCCGGTGCTCGATGCCTTCGCGGGACGTTCGCTCGGGTCGGGCGACATCATCCGGCGCGGGAGTTTAGAGGTCCGTGTTCTGCCGTTCGTCGAACAGGACCGTTACGACTGCCTGCTGTGGCTCTGCGACCTCAATTTCGTTCGCGGCGAGGATTCCTTTGTGCGCGCCCAGTGGGCAGCCCGGCCACTGGTCTGGCATATCTACCCGCAGCAGGCTGCGGCCCATCTGACCAAGCTCGACGCCTTCCTGGCGATATATTGCGCCCAGCTACCGCAGGCCAGCAGCGTGGTGCTGCGTGATTTCTGGCACGCATGGAATGCTGGACGAATCGAGACCATGGCCTGGGGCAAGCTCGTAGCAGCCTTGCCGCAGTTGCGCGAGCACGCGCTGCGCTGGGATGCCGAGTTGTCCTTGCAGGAGGATCTCCTCGGCCGGCTGGTACGCTTCAGTTGTTCCAGGTTATAATCAAACGCTTACCACCACCCGTCTACTGGAGCGCATGATGAAGACCGCGCAAGAACTGCGCCCGGGTAATGTTTTCCTGGTCGGCAACAACCCGATGGTGGTTCTCAAGTCGGAATACGTCAAATCCGGGCGCAACGCCTCGGTGGTGAAGATGAAGCTGAAAAGCCTGCTGAGCGAATCGCCAAGTGAAGTAGTCTTCCGCGCCGACGACAAGTTTGATGTCGTTCAGCTCGAACGCAAGGAGGTCAGCTATTCCTACTTCGCTGATCCCCTCTATGTGTTCATGGATGCTGATTACAACCCGTACGAGATTGAAGCCGACTGCATGGGTGAAGTCCTCAACTACCTGGAGGATGGCATGCCCTGCGAAGCCGTGTTTTACAATGGCAAACCGATCTCGGTCGAGTTGCCGCCGAGTGTGGTTCGCGAGGTGGTTTACACCGAACCTGCCGTGAAGGGCGACACCTCGGGCAAGGTGATGAAAGCGGCGCGGGTGTCCACCGGTTTCGAGTTGCCCGTTCCGGCGTTCATTGAAATCGGTGACAGGATCGAAATCGACACACGCAGCAACGAGTATCGTACGCGCGTCCGCTGATTCGTTGACGACCTTGAGGTCTGTCCTTCGATCACCCTCCGAGGAGTTCGGCGCATGACCACCGGTACTGATTTCACCGTTGCGACTACGACTCAACGCGCCCTTGCCAAGGCACACGAACTGGCGTGCGCCTTTCTGGCCTCGCTGCCGGAACGCCCGGTCAGTCTTGTTCCCTCTGCGGACGAAATGGCGACTGCGCTCGACGAAGCGCTGCCCGAAACCGGGAGCGA
The DNA here is from genome assembly GCA_016714935.1 of Candidatus Accumulibacter propinquus. Classification (GTDB taxonomy): domain Bacteria; phylum Pseudomonadota; class Gammaproteobacteria; order Burkholderiales; family Rhodocyclaceae; genus Accumulibacter; species Accumulibacter propinquus. The sequence goes on from JADKBU010000013.1 coordinate 5,308, forward strand.
TCCGGCAGCCGTGCTCGAGGAGTGGGTCACGCGCGCCGAACGCGGTATTACCGCTTCGCCGGGCCCACGCTTCTTTGGTTTCGTGACCGGCGGCGTGACGCCGGCCGCTCTCGCTGGCGATTGGCTCGCCTCGGCGATCGACCAGAACGCGGGTCTGTGGGCGAGCAGTCCCGCGGCAGCGCAGACCGAGCTCGTCGTCCTGCGCTGGCTTAAAGCGCTGTTCGGACTGCCGCCAGCATGGTCCGGTGCCCTGACCAGCGGGGCCACGATGGCCAACCTTGTCGGCCTGATCGCCGCGCGACAATGGGCCGGGCGGCGACTCGGCTTCGACGCGGCGGCGGATGGGCTGGCAGGGCATCCGCCGCTCATCGTCGTCTCGAGCACGGAGATTCACCTCAGCGCCCTGAAATGTCTGGGTACCCTGGGCCTGGGACGCAATCAGGTGCGCCAGGTCGCCGCTCCGGGCGGCTCCGTCGATATCGCGGCAATGGCGGCACTGCTGCGCGGGATCGATGCACCGGTGATCCTGATCGGCAACGCTGGCGAGGTGAACAGCGGCCACTTCGACGACATTGCCGCGCTCGCCGACCTGCGCGATGCCCATCCGGCCGGCGCCTGGTTGCATGTGGACGGCGCCTTCGGACTCTTCGCCCGTTTGTTGCCACGGCTCGCGCACCTGACGCGTGGGATCGAGCGGGCTGACTCGGTGGCCGCGGACGCACACAAGTGGCTGAACGTGCCCTACGACAGCGGCTTTGCCTTCGTTCGCGATGCCGGCATCCTCCGCGAAGCGTTCCTGGCAGGCGGCGCCTATGTCGTCGGCAGTGCGGGCTGGGATCCGTACACGCACGTGCCGGAGATGTCGCGTCGCTTCCGTGCGCTGGCTGCCTGGTGCACGCTCAAGGCCTTCGGCCGCGAAGGCTATCGGGCGATCGTCGAGCGCTGCGTGGACAACGCCGCGGTTTTCGCACGCTGGATCGAGGCGCAGCCCGGCCTTGAACTGATGAACTCAGCACCGCTCAACATCGTCTGTTTTCGCATCGTGCGCGCGGGTCTGGACGACGCGTCGACCGATGCACTCAACCGTGCGGCGGTTGACGCCATCCAGCGCGATGGCCGCGCATTCGTCACCGGAACCGTCTGGAATGGCCGCGCCGCGATTCGTGCCGCCTTCGACAACTGGCTGACCACGCTTGACGATGTGGCCATCCTCCAGGCCGCCGTCGAGGACATCGCCACATCAAGTCGATAGCTGCGTGGCCTCAGCCACGCCGGCCAGGTAGGCCGAGTCCTGCTGCAGGCCTGCCCAGTCGAGTGCCGGCGTGCTCGGCAGCAGGCGTTGGGCACGTTGTGCGCGCAGCGGATCGAGGCGTGGCTGCCAGTTGGCCAGGAGTTCGCCGACCGCGTCCGGTGAGTTGCATACCAGCAGCAGGTCGCAGCCGGCGTTGCATGCCGCCGTGCATCGCTCGACGATGCCACCGGCGACACTCGCACCGGCCATCGACAGATCGTCGCTGAAGATGACGCCGTCGAAGCCCAGTTCGTCGCGCAGCAGGCGTATCCAGATCGGAGAGAAGCCGGCCGGTCGGTGGTCCACCTGCCGATAGATGACGTGCGCCGGCATGACGGCGTCGAGTCCGAGGTGGCGGTAGGGCTCGAGGTCAGGCGTCATGTCGTCCAGCCGGCGCTCGTCGATCGGCAGAGCGACATGCGAATCCGCCTCGACCCAGCCATGGCCGGGGAAATGCTTGCCGCAGGCGATCATGCCGGCGCGGTGCAGGCCCTCAATCAGCGCGCCTGCCAGTTCGACGACCGCGGCCGGATCAGAGTGAAACGAACGATCACCGATGACGCTGCTGCGGCCCCAATCAAGGTCGAGTACCGGCGTAAACGACAGGTCGACGCCACACGCGCGTAGTTCGGCGGCGAGCACATAGGCAACCCTGCGCGCCGCGAGCAGCGCCGCCTGCCGATCCTGGTCCCACAGTTCTCCGAGACGGCGCATCGCCGGCAGGCGGGTGAAGCCGGTCCGGCAGCGTTGCACCCTGCCGCCCTCGTGGTCGATGCCAATTGGCAGGGCCGGGGTGCGCAAGGCATGCACTGCGGTCGTCAGGTGCGCAAGCTGCTGCGGCGATTCGTAGTTTCGCGAGAACAGAATCAGGCCACCCACCAGCGGGTGGCATAAGCGTTCGCGTTCGAGGTCGGACAGTTGGGGCCCTGCCAGATCGATCATCAGCGGGCCGAGAGGAAGGTTCATGACTGTTCCAAGATGACAAAAGCGATCGCATAGTCGCGCTCGTCGCTGATCGACAGGTGGGCGATGAGCCGACGCTGCGCGAGGTGTGCGGCGAGCGCGGTCGCGTATTCGAACAACGGCCGGCCCAGCGCATCGTGGTTGATACCGATGCTCGGCAAGGTGGCTGGTGCGACGAGGCCGATGCCAAGCGCCTTGCCGAACGCTTCCTTGGCCGCAAAACGCTTGGCCAGGAAGCGCGCCGGATCCCTGACGCCAACAAACTCGGTACGCTCCCTGGGCGACAGAAGCTTTTCCAGCGCACGTTGTCCGTGCCGCTGGTAGAAGCTGTCGAGGCGGGCGACGGCGACGATGTCGGTGCCGATACCGGCAATCATGGCCGTGACCGTCGCGCCGACGACTCGCCAAACGCCAGGCGCCCGTATGCGGAAGCCGGACGGCGGTGCATGGCGACGCGCATGACGCGGATCATTTGCGGGCCGGCAAGTTCATGACCGCATGGCGCGCGCCTGCGCCTCGCGCAGCAGGCGCTTCATTTCGCGCACGGACTCGCGCAGGCCGACAAAGATCGCCCGGCTGATGATCGCGTGCCCGATGTGCAGTTCGCGGATGCCCGTCAGTTGGGCGATCGGCTGCACGTTGAAGTAGTTGAGTGCGTGCCCGGCATTGAAACGCATACCCAGATCACGCACCAGCTTGCCAGCGCCGCGAACCTTGTCGAGTTCGGCGAGCACGGCCCGGCTTTCGGCATCCCTTCCCTGGGTGTAAAACGCATGTGCATAGGGACCGGTGTGGATTTCGCACACCCGTGCGCCGATGCGCGCCGCAGCTTCCACCTGGGCGGGCTCGGCGTTGATGAATACGCTGCTGATGATGCCGGCGTCGGCGAGGCGGTCGACGGACTGGCGCAGGCGAGTTTCCTGGGCCACGATGTCGAGCCCCCCTTCGGTCGTCACCTCGTGGCGGCCTTCGGGCACCAGCATGGCCATCTGCGGCTTGATACGGCAGGCTATGGCGATCATCTCGTCGGTGGCCGCCATTTCGAGATTCAGCTTGATCTGTGCCAGATCGCGCAGCCTTTCAACGTCGCCATCCTGGATATGCCGCCGGTCCTCGCGCAGGTGGATGGTGATGCCATCGGCACCGCCGAGGTGCGCTTCGACTGCGGCCCAGACCGGATCCGGCTCGTAGGTGCAGCGCGCCTGGCGGATCGTCGCGACATGGTCAATATTGACGCCAAGTTCGATCATAGCTCCTGTAGCTCCCTGAAAATCCTGCGGCTGGCGAGTGTCTTGCCGCCTGTGTAGTGGCCGATCAGCGTGCGCATCAGTTGCTTGGCTTCGGCCAGCGTGCGGGGATCGGAGAAATCCTCACGCGCGAGATCGATCAGCGTTCTGCCGCTGACCGCGAGTGTTGAACTGCCAGGGCTGGACAGTCGCACCGGACCGCGTTCGATCTCGTACGCGTAGTGTGCGTCAGCGTCGACGGCGGTTCCGGTGGCGTCGCTTTCCAGCGTCAGACCGTAGCCAAGTTCCTGCAACAGCGCTCGCTCGAAGCAGCGCAAGGCCGATTCCTGCGCGCCATCGGCAATACGACGCAGGGTGTCGGCGTAGACCGAGAACAGTCGTGTGTGCGCGTCTTCACGAGGCAGCAGGTGCATCAGCAACTCGTTGAGATAGTAGCCGCAGAACAGGGACTTGCCCGTCAGCAGCGGCTGCCCTCCCTGCCACTCGGCTTTCATCAGTGTGTGTACCTCACCGCGGCCTGCCCAGCCCAGTTCGAGCGGCTGAAAGGCAAGCAATACGCCGCGCATGACCGAGCGTGGTCGCCGGGCACCCCGTGCCAGCAGCGCGAGACGACCATGGTCGCGCGAGAAGACGTCGACGATCAGGCTGGTCTCGCTGTAGGGGTAGGCGTGCAGAACGAAAGCCGGTTGACCGTCGACCTTGTGCCGCTGATTCACTGCCCGACTCGTTCGCCAGCCATCAGCGAGTCCACGCTCTAATCGTAGCCAAGCGTCTTGAGCATGCGCTCATCGTCGGCCCAGCCTGACTTGACCTTGACAAAGACTTCGAGAAAAACCGCACCGTCGAACATCCGCTCCATGTCCTGCCTGGCCTCGGAGGCAATTCGTTTGACCATCTCTCCACCCTTGCCGATGATGATCGACTTGTGTCCCTCGCGGTCGACGAGGATCGCGGCGCTGATGCGCCGCAGAGCCCCGTCGACGACGAACTTCTCGACCTCGACAGCCGCCCCATAGGGCAACTCGTCGCCGATCAGGCGAAACAGCTTCTCGCGAATGTATTCGGCGGCCAGGAATCTCTCGCTGCGATCGGTGATCTCGTCCTCCGCAAAGAGGAATTCCTGATTCGGCAGGTGCTTGCGCGTCTCGGCGAGCAAGGCGTCGAGTTGCGCGCCGCGCATGGCGCTGACCGGCACGATCGCCGCAAAATCACCCTCGGCACCAAGTCGAGCGAGAAATGGCAGCAGTTGGGTCTTGTCCTTTACCTGGTCGATCTTGTTGACCACGATGATCACTGGAAAATCAACAGGAACGAGTTGACGCACGGCCCGGTCGCGATCGTCAAAGCGGCCGGCCTCGACCACGAACAGGACGACATCCACCTCGGCGAGCGCCTGCCTGACGCCACGGTTCATCACCCGATTCAGTGCGTTGCCATGGCGGGTCTGAAATCCGGGCGTATCGACGAAGACGTACTGGGCATCCGGCTTGGTGAGGATGCCCATGATGCGGTGCCGGGTCGTCTGCGCGCGTTGCGAGACAATGCTGACTTTCTCGCCTACCAGTTGGTTCAATAGCGTCGACTTGCCGACGTTCGGGCGGCCGACGATGGCGATTTGTCCTGATCGTAGCTCGCTCATCGCTTCTCCAGGGCTACCAGTGCTCGTTCGGCGGCCATTTGCTCGGCAGCACGGCGGTTCGCCCCGCGGCCCTCGGTATGGATCTTGAAGGCTTCGATCACACAGACGACTTTGAACTGCTGCGCATGCGCCTCGCCCTCGGTGGCGGCCAGCGTGTATTTTGGCAGGGCCAGTCGCATGCCCTGGAGATGCTCCTGCAAACGCGTCTTGGCGTCCTTGATACCCTGGTCGGGAGTGAGTTGGTCAAGGACACTTTCGTATACCCGCATGACGACTGCTGCGGCGGCGTCGAAACCCGCGTCCAGCCACAACGCGCCGAACAACGCCTCGAGGGCGTCGGCGAGAATCGACGGCCGTTGCTGTCCGCCGCTTTTTTGCTCTCCCTCGCCAAGGCGAAGACAGTCGCCCAGGGCCAGGGCCAAAGCCTGTTGATGCAGACTGTCCTGGCGCACCAGGTTGGCCCGCAGTCGCGACAGGTCGCCTTCGGGAAGCATCGGATAGCGTTCGAACAGGCAGCGCGCGATGACCGCATTGAGAATCGCGTCACCGAGGAATTCGAGTCGCTCGTTGTGGGGGGAGCTATAGCTGCGGTGCGTCAGCGCCGTGAGCAGCAGCGCACGATCGTGGAACGTATAACCGAGCGACTGCTCAAGTCGGGAAGCGGTCATTGGCCGTAGTTTCGTCCCGACGACGAGCCGCGAAAGTCGATCAGCAGGCTGACATTTCCGGCCAGGGGAATGCGCTTCTCGTAGGCAAAAGCAATCACCACCTGATTCTCTTCCTTGAAAATGTCCAGTTCCGCTGGCGCGAGGGTCTTGATGTGTTCGACCTCGGCATATTTGCCAAACGCCTGCCGAAGTTCCGCCACCGTCTTGCCGCCGGACTCTGCGGCCACTGCCTTGACCGCCTGTCTGATCTTGTAGTAATCCATGACCTCGGGCAGGACCCTGATCACGAGAATGGCCACCAGGGTAATCACCACGCCCCAGACCAGCAGGGCCGAAAGTGCCAGACCGCGCTGACGATTCATAGCTTCCGCTCCTTACTTGAACGAACCAATCCGTTTGAAGTCCCCGAAGTTCAACCAGATGAAGAAAGCCTTCCCGACGATGTTCTCTTCCGGAACGAAGCCCCAGAAGCGACTGTCGCGGCTGTTGTCGCGATTGTCTCCCATCATGAAGTAGTGTCCGGCGGGGACCTTGCAGAGCACGCCGAGCGCATTGTAGGAACAATCCTGGCGGTTGGGGAACTGCGCCGGACCGGGGACATACGCTGGTGCTTCGGCATCATTGAGCGTCCGGTACTCGGTATCCTCAAGCTTCTCGGCGAACTGTCGCGAATAGTACAGTCGTTCGGGGTGCAGGTAGTCTTCCAGGCGCTTGGTCGGTACCGGCTGGCCGTTGATGGTCAGCCGCTTGTTCTGGTAGGCAACGGTGTCACCGGGGATACCGACGACCCGCTTGATGTAGTCGAGGGAGGGATCCTCGGGATAGCGAAAGACCATCACGTCGCCACGTTGCGGGCTGTTGATGTCGATAAGCTTCCAGTTCACCACCGGCAAACGGATGCCATAGGTGTACTTGTTGACCAGAATGAAATCGCCGACCTGCAAGGTGGGAATCATCGAGCCCGAGGGAATCTTGAAGGGCTCGACGAGAAACGAACGGAGCATGAAAACGACCAGAATGACCGGGAAAAAACTGGCCCCGTATTCCACCCACCACGGGTCCTTGGCGCCGGCCGGACGACGCTGGCGCAGGACAAGGGCGTCTGCCGCCCAGATCGCGCCGCTGACCAGCAGCAGGATCAACAGGATCAATGCAAAATTCACTGGCTCGCTCTCCTTTACTTGCCGACACGCAACACAGCAAGGAAAGCCTCCTGTGGAATCTCGACAGACCCGACCTGCTTCATGCGTTTCTTCCCTGCCTTCTGCTTTTCGAGCAGTTTCTTCTTGCGCGTGATGTCGCCCCCGTAACACTTGGCGAGTACATCCTTGCGCATGGCCTTGACGTTTTCGCGGGCGATGATGTTGGCGCCGATCGCTGCCTGGATGGCGACATCGTACATCTGACGCGGAATCAGCTCACGCATCTTGGCAGCCAGTTCGCGTCCGCGATAGACCGAGTTGGCGCGATGCAGGATGACCGAAAGGGCATCGACGCGCTCGCCGTTGATCAGCACGTCAAGCTTGACGACGTCGGCCGCGCGGTATTCCTTGAAGTCGTAATCGAGCGAAGCGTAGCCGCGCGAGACGGACTTCAGGCGGTCGAAGAAATCCATGACCACTTCGGCCATTGGCATCTCATACACGAGTTGCACCTGGCGACCGTGGTAGGTCATGTCGACCTGATTGCCGCGCTTTTGATTGCACAAGGTGATGACGTTGCCGAGATAATCCTGTGGAACGAATATCGTGGTGACGATGATCGGTTCACGGATCTCCTCGATCTTCGACAGTTCCGGGAGCTTGGCGGGGTTTTCGACACTGACCAGGCTGCCGTCACGCAACAGGACTTCGTAGACTACGGTTGGCGCTGTGGTGATCAGGTCCTGATCGAACTCGCGTTCGAGACGTTCCTGGACGATCTCCATATGCAGCAACCCGAGGAAGCCGCAGCGGAATCCGAAACCCAGCGCTTGCGAAACTTCGGGCTCGTAGCGCAGTGAGGCATCGTTGAGCTTCAACTTTTCCAGCGCCTCGCGCAGCGAATCGTACTGATTGGACTCGACGGGGTAAAGTCCCGCGAAAACCTGTGACTTGATTTCCTTGAATCCCGGCAAGGCCTGCTCTGCCGGTCGGTCAAGCAGGGTGACCGTGTCCCCGACCTTGGCGGCCTGCAGTTCCTTGATCCCGGAGATGATGTAACCGACCTCGCCGGCACGCAGGACGTCGCGAACGACCGCCTTTGGGGTAAATACGCCGAGCTGTTCGCAAAGGTGCGTCGATCCGGTGGCCATCAGGCGAATCCTGTCCTTCGGTCGTAGCGTGCCATCGAAGACGCGAACCAGCATGACCACTCCGACGTAGTTGTCGAACCAGGCGTCGACCAGCAAGGCTTTGAGAGGCGCGTCGGCATCACCCGTGGGCGGCGGGATACGTTCGATGATCGCTTCCAGGATGTCCTCGACGCCGAGTCCGGTCTTTGCCGAGGCGAGCACGGCTTCGGAGGCGTCGATGCCGATCACATCCTCGATTTCCTGCCGGGCATTCTCCGGCGTTGCCGACGGCAGGTCCACCTTGTTCAGCACCGGCAGCACGTCGACACCAAGCTCGATTGCGGTGTAGCAGTTGGCGACGGTCTGAGCTTCTACCCCCTGCGACGCATCGACGACCAGCAAGGCTCCCTCGCAGGCGGACAGGGAGCGCGACACCTCGTAGGAAAAATCGACGTGTCCCGGGGTGTCGATCAGGTTCAGGTTGTAGATCTCGCCGCTGCGTGCGCGGTATTGCAGCGCCGCGGTCTGTGCCTTGATGGTGATGCCGCGTTCGCGCTCGATATCCATCGAGTCCAGCACCTGCGCCTCCATCTCGCGATCGGACAGCCCTCCGCAGAGATGGATGATACGGTCGGCAAGCGTCGACTTGCCGTGATCGATATGCGCGATGATGGAAAAATTGCGGATGTGTTGCATGGACATCGTGTGGGCTCCGTTGCTACCGAGCCGTCCCTGAAAAAAAGGGTGCCAGCGAGCACCCTTGGTCGAACTGCCTAGAGGGCCGGATTCTAGCGGATTTCACTCAAATAATCACGGACTTTGGCAACATCGAGGAAGTAGTGGCAAAGCTCCTTGCCGTCGTGCAGGAGGACGGGAACGAGTTCGTCATAGCTGGCTTCGAGCAGCGGATCGGCGTCGATGTCGAGCACTTCGAGGTCGATAGGGAAGTCAGCCAGCAAGGCGCTGAGCGCGAGTTCCATCTCCTGGCAGAGATGGCAGTAATGACGCGAAACCAGCGTCAGCCGGGTCGTCTCGCTCATTCCCGTTTCTCGGTCAACCCCTTGATGGTGACGAAGGTCTGCATCTCGCCACGGCGCACCAGCAGGGTCACATTGGCTGTCTTGTCGAATTGCGCGAGCAAGCGATTGAACTGTTCAGCGCTCTTGATTTCGGTGCTCTCGCCGCGCGAAATCAGCGCCAGGATGACGTCGCCTGGCCGCAGGTCGGCGCGCACCGCGTTGCTGCGCACATCCTCGATGAGCAAACCGCCATTGACCTTGAGCTCGCGTTTCTGCTCTGCGGTGAGTTCCGACACCACCAGTCCGAGGCGATTGGCTGTCCTTTCGACCGGTCTGGTCCCTCTGTTGCTGCGTGCTGCGACCTTTTCTTCAGTGATTTCACCGACTACCACCGGCAGGTCGCGGCTGCTTCCCTTGCGCCACACCTGGACCATCACCCGGCTTCCCGGCCTGGTACTGCCGACGATGCGTGGCAAATCGCTGGAATTGACGATGGCCTTGCCGTCGAACTTCAGGATGACATCGCCGGGCTCGATTCCCGCTTTCTCCGCCGGGCCGCCCTTTTCGACGGCGTTGACAGCTGCGCCCTGGGCTTTGCTCAAACCGAACGAGTCGGCCAGATCCTTGTTGACCTCCTGAATGACGATCCCGATGCGACCGCGGCTGACCTTGCCGCTGGCTCGCAACTGCGCCTGCACTTCCATCGCCACATCGATCGGGATGGCAAAGGAAATCCCCATGAACCCACCTGAGCGGCTATATATCTGAGAGTTCATGCCCACCACCTCACCCTTGAGGTTGAACAGTGGCCCGCCCGAATTGCCGGGATTCACCGCCGCATCGGTCTGGATGAAGGGCACGTAGTTCTCCTGTGGCAACGAGCGTCCCTTGGCGCTGACGATCCCCGCGGTCACACTGTTGTCGAAACCAAAGGGGGAACCTATCGCGACCACCCATTCGCCGACCTTGAGAGCCCCGGGATCGCCCAGACGAACAGTCGGCAGACCCGTGGCTTCGATCTTTATCAGGGCCACATCGGTTCGCTTGTCGGTGCCGATGACCCGCGCCTTGAGTTCACGCTTGTCGGTCAGACGAACGAGGATTTCGTCTGCCGAATCGACAACGTGCGCATTGGTGAGAATATAGCCGTCGGCACTGACCACGAACCCCGAGCCGAGAGAGCGACTCTCGAAATCGCGCGGCGCGCCGGGAAATCCCGGCATCCCCGGCTGGCGGGGAATGAAGCGCCGGAAGAACTCGTTCATCGGATCGTTTTCATCGAAAGGGAAGGGCTGTCCACCCCGCCCACTGCTGCGGGCAGTCTGGGTGGTGCTGATATTGACCACCGCCGGTCCCTGTTTTTCGACTAGTTCGGTGAAATCGGGCAGCCCCCGGTTCTGAGCCTGCGCCAGCAAGGAAAATGTCGCCAAAAGGAAAGCCGCAAGCAATTGTTTCATGGCACCAAATGCCTCCTGATGTCTTTGAATATCGAACCACCATCAAACCAGACGAAACTGCGGACACACGCCGCAAAATCAAGACCGAATCGTCGGCTGCAGGTGAGGGTCACGCAAGCTCTGTCGTTGCACGCGTCGCAAACCCAGCCAGCCGACGAACAGGCCGGCAATCGCGCCGGCGATCGCGCCGGCTTCGCCGGCGCAAGCCGAGCCCGTCAGCGCTCCAGCCAGCAGCATCAGCAGGGGAAGAGCGTAGGCATGTACGGCGCTGTGCCGAAGGGAGCCCGCGAAGACGCCAACCTGCACACGTTGACCGACCGCGCAGTGGTCGGGATTGGGCACCCGGAAAGTGCGCGGTGTGCTGCAGAACAATTTGCCGTGGATGTTGCCACCACAGCCGCCCGGTTCCCCGCAGCGACCGCAACCGGCTTCGTCCATGCGTATCGTCGCATGATCGCCGTCAACAGCAGTAATCGTTCCCCACGCCTCGGTCATCAACAGGGTACGCTCACGACATGTCCTTGCTCACCGCCGCTATAAAGGTCCAGTTCGCCATCCATCAGTGCCGACAGTTGTTCAGTCATGGCTACCACCTGCGATCGGCAGAGGTATCGAGTAGCGGCCGCAGCTTCTCGGCGACCGCCTCGCGCGCGCGGAAGATTCGCGAACGCACCGTGCCGATCGGACAACGCATCGCCTCAGCAATTTCCTCGTAACTCAAACCTTCGATCTCACGCAGCACGATGGCGCTACGCAACTCCTCTGGCAGGGCAGCCATGGCCGCATTGATCGTTTCCCCGGTCTGCTTGGACTGCAGCAGGCTTTCCGGGGTGTTGATGTCGCGTAGGCGGCCGGCATCCTCAAAACCTTCGGCTTCTTCGGCGTCGAATTCGGTCGATGTCGGCGCGCGGCGTCCCTGGGCGACGAGATAGTTCTTGGCGGTGTTGATCGCAATCCGGTACAGCCAGGTATAGAACGCACTGTCACCACGAAACGCGGGCAGCGCCCGATAAGCCTTGATGAACGCTTCCTGCGCAACGTCCTCGACCTCGGACTGGTCGCGTATGAAGCGCGACAACAAACGTGCGACCTTGCGCTGGTATTTCGCTACCAGCAACTCGAACGCATGTTTATCGCCCGCCTGTGCGCGTTCGACCAGCAGGTGGTCAATTTCGCGTTCGCTCATGCTCTGTGGTTTTCCTGTGGCATCCGGATATCGTCATTTGCGCCGAAGTATAGCGCAAGCGTCGAACCGCCAGCGTAACAGTGCATGACCGCTGGTTCTGACCGGCGTCCGCCTAGAATGGTTCGGGCCGGTGCCTGCGCTGTCGCCCTGTTGCCGCGCGGGCAGGGGCTCTGTCGAGTGCCGAGTGGGTCATTTTCCGAAGCGCAGGAACTGTTTGATCTTGGCTTTTATCCCGAAACGTTCCAGCGTTGCACCGAACCACTTCGAAAACCTTTCCATGCCCAGATGACTGTATACGAGCATCGTGTTTCCGAGGGTGCGCCGCACCAGGAAGACGTTGGCACATTGCCGTTGGTGGGTCGCGAAGAGGCGTTTGTGTTCCGACTGGCCTTCGGTGAAGTCGAAGTAGCGAAAGCGTCCTTCCCTGAACAGTTGCTCCACCGCCAACCACTGCAGGACCGTGCCCACGGACATGTTCATATAGTCTGGATCGTAGCCGAGGTAAGCATAGGTGAGAACGCCATCGTGCACCGGACAGTAAAGATACGAAACCGGTCGTTCGCCGTCGAACAGGAGGTAGGCGCGTACCCGTTGCTCGGCGGCGAGCGACTCGGCGTGCGCGATAAAATCCTCGGTATCGGGAATCCCGGCATCCAGCAATCGTTCCTGATAGGTCTTCTGGGACACCGCGCGGGCGAGCAGGAAGAACTCGTGCATCTCGTCGGGCATGGCGTAGGTTTTCCAGGCGACCGTACCGCCGCAGTGCTCGGCGTACTTTCTGACCTTGCGACTGATCGTGGACCGGGTTTTCGAGGAGAATTTCTTCTGATAGCTCTCGAAAGACATTCCCAGATCGATGTAGCAGTGTTGATACTGAAGAGGGACGTAGCAGAGGTAGCCTTCGACTTGGCTGATGACGGGCAGTTCGGCAGCTACCGGCAGTCCCCGGATCAAATATCCCTGGCTTCCTGTGGCGAGCGGTTCGGGCGGCAGAGCCGGCAGCGCTACCGGGGGCGTTTCGTCGATCAGCCGTATTGCCAGGATCTGCAGCCGAAGCGGTATGCTGAAGAGCGTCCAGTCGCTGAGTTGAAACTTGAAAGGCTGCGGACGAAATTGCCAATGATTCATCCGTACCTCCTGCGGTAGGCCTGTTCCAGTATTCTTGCGCCGGTCCTCCAGATCGGCGATCGGAGAGGGGTGGGCTGTTGCTGTAGTGCGGTCCGGGCTTGCAGGCCGTGGAAGGGACGCACGCGAAAGCTGTCCCGGTTGCGGTCGAGAAACGAGCACAGCTTGCGAAAGCGCTTGACGACCACCTCGTCCGGCCGATTCTTCGCCTCGTTGAGTAACTCGAAGTTGTGGGAAAGGATGACAAAGGCGCTTCTATCGGTCTCCAGAGCCTTCCATAGCAGGCTCTCCAGTTCGCCGTAAGAGCAGGCGGTGAGTTGGGCGTGCCGCAGGGAGCCGCTGCCGTCGTCGAACACCGTCATCGGGTACTCATGTACGCCTTCGCATTCAATGGGTTCGACGACCGTCAGGCCGGTCATGACGCCGCTGTCTGCGCCAAACTGGCTGGCGTTGTAGCTGCTATCGAAGGAAATGCCGCTCAGTGACAGCGCCCGCAGCGTATCTCTGTTGAACGCGAAACTGCCGGCGCGGAAGGCCGTGACCTCGCCCCCTCCCGATTGTTCGATCAGCTTGGCGCCCAGGCTGATCAGCACCAGTTGCTCGTCCAGCGTGAAGTAGCGCAGGTGTTGCCTCTTGCCATGGGAGTCAGGCAGTAGGGGCTCCCGCGCTTCGTCCACCCATTCGGTGTGCAGATGAAGTTCGACATCCTGGGCGCCTTCGCGCAGGAGTCCGACGATCTCCGCCAGAGGACCAGGTCCGAAGCGCGTCGAGAATAGGGGTTCGACGAAGAACACGCCGGTCAATCCGTGCGCATTCAACACCTCTACTTGATACGGCAGACCGTAGTTACCCCTGGTTGTTGGGCCATAGACGTAGCGCCGAAAGGCGTTCGGAAAACGCTCGTCGAGGTTCTCCCAACCATCGCACCAGACTTCGACGTCCACCGTGAAAAAGACATCCAGCATCTCGTTGAGCCTTCCAGCTATTGAAGTCGAGCCGCTCGACGCCACTCTTGACGGAGCAATTCGTACGGCGGGCCGTTGCTCGGACCAACGCCAGGCAGCTTTGCATGTTGCAGTCCGGTGTTCTGGCTCTTATTCCGCTGCTCGCACTTTCGTGGCTTGCAGTGTAATCGGAATGCGTGGCTCACTATGGATATCAAAGTGCAGCCAGGATAGCGTGAGTTGGGTACCCAGGATAGCCGGTAGCGCGGCAAGCATTACCGTTCCGGCCGTTGCCGGGGCACCGCTCTGCGTTGACGCGATCCACTCGCTCACTCCGAAGACGATGCTGAACAGGATCAACAGCATGCCGATGATCAATTCGATCGAGGCCAGGGAGAATCCGCGCACGAAGTAGGTGTAAAGCACGCGTCTCGCGAAATTCGCCAGATGTCCCCTGAGGAATGTGCCGATGATGCGCATCGGCCGCAGGCTCGATTGTTCGTCTGCGTAGACCGAAGCCATCGGGAAGTCGATGACTACCGCGCGCGCCAGTGCCAGGTGATAGAGCAGGTCCGACTCGAAGAAATATCGCTTGCTGACCCGCGCCAGGTCACAGCGCTCGAGTGCCTGGCGCGATACCGCCGTGAATCCGTTGGTCGGGTCGAATATTTGCCAGTAGCCAGTCGACAGTTTGGTCAGAAAGGACAGCCCAGCGTTGCCGACCAGCCTGACCAGAGGCATTTGCCGGACTCCGTCAAGGAAGAAAAACCGGTTGCCCTTGACATAGTCGGCATGCCCGGCAAGGATCGGAGCAACCAGTTTCGGGACGAGTTCCGGGGCCATTTGACCATCCCCGTCAATCTTGACCACGATCTGCGCGCCGTCGTTTAGCGCGCGCCGATATCCTTCGACAACCGCACCGCCGACGCCCTGGTTCGCCGGCAGGCGAATGACTACGACCCTGGGGTCGCGGCAGTCGTGCTGCACGAGGTCTGCAGTATGCTCCGGGCAGGCGTCGTCGACCACGTAAATCCGCTCCACCTCGCTCCCGATCCTGCCGATGACCCCGAGGACCTTGTCGTGTACCCGGAAACACGGGATTACCGCGGCGATGCCGACGCCTTGCACAACTGCCGGCACTTCGGGCAGCACCTTGACGCTGCTCCGGATGACTTCACTCGGCATAGACAACCACCATCAGGCCCGCCAGGACGAGGCCCGTTCCCAGCATCACGGTGCCGGAGAGCCGCTCGCCGAGCAGCAGGCTTCCCAGTACCGGAGTGACGACGAACGCGAGTGCGACGAAAGGATAGGCACGTGAAAGCGGTACCTGCGAGAGGATCCACGTCCATAGCAAAGTCAGCAATCCGTAGAGCGCTACGGCGATAATGAATTTCGGCTCGAAAAGCAACGCAATAAAGAAGCTGCCGCCTTCCTCGCGTGCCGATTCAGCCGCCATCTTGAACAGGATCTGGCCGGAAGCGAGCATCACCGAGTAGAGCACGAGCATGACCACTAGCGTGGGCGTCATGGGGACTTCTCCGTGGTGGAGCCAAGTCGCACCGCGCGAACGACCAGCAGGTTGCCGCGCGGCTCGGTTAATTTGGCCTTGATCCATGCGGGAATGAGTGGCGCGCTGCGCAGTATCGGGACCAGGAACGACGGCAGGGCTGCCGGTCCGTCAATCCGGCGGACCACCACCCATTCCGGCTTGACCTGGAGTGCAGGCAGCATCGATGCCGGCGTCAGTCGATTGGGGGCGTCGATGCGTGTGGGTACGACGAAGTAAAGCGCGCCCTCAGCCGGCGGGGAGCCCACGACGCGACCCGGCGGAATCTTCGCCCAATGCAGGAATTCTGCGGCATAACTGGCCGTGTAGGGATCTGTAAATACCGGCTCGGAGGAAGTTGCCGCAAAAGCTGCGAGTTCCCTCTCCACGAGCCGGGGGTTATTGTTCTGCAGCACGATACCGATGAAGTTGGCGGCAACGGCGCAGGTTGCCGCCAGCCAGAGTCTGCGGGCATGGCGCGTCGCGATCCGATGGGTGAACAGCGAGGCGGCCGCGGCGACCGTGAACAGCCATGTCGGAGCGATGTAGTAGCGCCCCAGCAGCTTGATGCGATACAGCACCACCGCTACGAACAGGAACCATACCACCCCACCCCAGAGCGCCAGTCGTTGCAGGTCGCCGGCGGCAGGGCGGGGGTCGGTCGCTGCCGAGGCTGGGCTGTTTATTGCCAGCAAGGCCACCACCACGAAGACCCAGTAACCTGCGCCGAACAAGTGCCGTGCGAACACCAGCAGCAAGGGATCAAGCAGAGGGTGGATGCGTAGTGCGCCGCTGTCGTCGATGCTGAAGGCTGCTGCCGCGGCTCGATCGTTGGATGCGGAAGCACCGTGCAGCACAAGCGAAAAACGCAACATCGGGTCGCCACCCGCCAGTGCGTAGTAAAGGGCCTCGAAGCCGAGTACGGCGAGGCCGCCCAAAACGACCCAAACGAGTTGCCGGCGTTCGATCCGGTGGCCGACCAGAATGGCGCCGGCGACCAGGATACCCAAGGCGATGACTGTTTCGCGTCCGCTGAACGCCATGGCCATCGCCGCACCGCAGCCCAGCAGCGCCCATACCCCCAACTTCCCGCCGCGCCAGGCGTAGAAAAACAGCCAGAAGGCCAGCGCCGCCCAGAACAGCTCGGCGATGTCCGCAGAGGCTGTAGTCGCTGCCGTTACGACCACCGGGAAAGTGGCGAACAGCGCGCACGCCAGGAAAGCGATCTTGCGGTCGGTGACACGGCTGAGGCCAAGGAACGTCAGTACCAGTGTCGCCAGATAGTACACGACACTGGGTATGATGATGGCCAACTCATGGTCGCCGAACAACCGAATCGAGCCGGCGATTGGCAAGGATACCGAGTTGCGAACGCGCCCGAAGTGGTCCGGCAAATACCAACCCTGTTCCAACCACTTCAAGGCTGCCGAGTAGTAGTACTGATCGTCGCTGGCGATGAATCCGACCCAGCCAACCGCCAGCGCCATGGCCGCGAGCAGCATTGCGGCGGCGAACTCGCCGGAGAGCAACTCGCCGAAGCAGCCCCGCAGGGAAACGCTCGGCGTTCCGTGTGCTCTTCCTGGAAGTGTGCCGCTATGATTCATTGATCCGTCGAAGCATTCATCGACAATGGTTTCCCCCTTGCGCGTGCATCATGCCCGTAGAGTCGAAGCCGGTCAAGCGACGTGTTTGCATTGGCCTGGCGCTTTCGGGCAACAGCTGAATCGCCCGAAACGATGCCTTCGGCATGCCCTGGCCGTGTCGGCCGTCGGCATGCGCAGCGAGCGGCTGAGACGTTCGCAGGGAGCGGTGTTACCGGTTACGGGCATGGTGTCAGGTAACGCCCGGCCTTAAATGCAGAGCAGGATCACCATCGGGTCAGCACGGCGTTTCTGCGGCGGCCATACGGGGAAATTTCCCTAGGAGGCCCGTTAGCCGCTTGCCTTTTCTACAGGCTTCAAGCAATCTCGCGTCGGGTCAGGATCGCCCTGCAACCCCCAAGCATTCTCCCGCCTCGACAGGTGTGGAGAACCCCAGAACTCGCCGTCGTCTGACTACACAGCCTCCGGAGCCCGGCATGAAACGCATCCTGATGATCGCCTATCATTTCCCGCCATTGGCGGGTAGTAGCGGCATTCAGCGTACATTGCGGTTCGTAAGGCACCTGCCGCACTTCGGCTGGCAGCCGCTGGTGCTCACGGCCAATGCGCGCGCCTACGAGCGAACCAGTACCGACCTGCTTGCCGATGTTCCGGCGGGCACCGTCGTGCATCGTGCCTTTGCGCTGGATACGGCGCGTCATCTGGCGCTTGGCGGACGTTATATCGCGTCGATGGCGCGGCCTGACCGCTGGATCAGCTGGAAAATCGATGCCGTTCGAGCGGGTCTGCGCATGATCAAGACCTATCGTCCGGATGCCATCTGGTCCACCTACCCCATCGCCACCGCGCACCTGATCGGCGCCGAGCTGCATCGGCGTACGGGCATTCCATGGCTGGCGGACTTTCGTGACCCCATGGCGCAGGAGGGTTACCCGGCCGACCCACTCACCTGGCAGTGTTTCACGGACATCGAGAAGGAAGCGGTAGGCGAGGCGCGATTCAGCGTGTTCACTACCCCGGGGGCAGCCCGAGTCTATCGTCAGCGCTATCCGGAGGCCAGCGAACGTATCGTCGTGCTGGAGAACGGTTACGATGAAGAGAGTTTTTCGATGCTCAACTCTGACGAGCTACGGTCTGAACCGATCAATCCCGGTATGCTGACATTGCTTCACAGTGGGTTGATCTACCCCGAAGAGCGCGATCCGACCGAACTCATGGTAGCCTTGCGGCTCTTGAAGGAAAGCAGCGGACCAGCCGCCGGAGGACTGCGGATCCGTTTTCGGGCCGCCGGGCATGACCAGTTGCTCAGGCAACTTGCACAGACGCACGGCGTTGCGGATTGCATCGAATGCTGCCCGCCAGTGGCCTACCGCGAAGCCCTCTCCGAGATGTTGCGGGCCGATGGCTTGCTGGTCATGCAGGCTGCGGGCTGCAACGAGCAGATTCCGGCAAAGATATACGAGTACCTGCGGGCGCAACGGCCGATCATCGCCCTTACCGATCCTGCGGGCGATACGGCTACGACACTCGTCGGGGCAGGGGTGAAGGATATTGCCCCTCTCGACTCGGCGACAGCCATCGCGGCCCTGCTGGCGAGATTCGTTGACGCACTAAAGCGCTGTGAAATCCAGCTGCCGCATGCCGAAGCGGTCCGCCGCGCGTCGCGCCGGGAGAGAACCGGCGAGCTGGTCAGGCTGCTGGACTCTCTATAACGCGCGCGCTCATGCGCCGAGATGCTGCCGAGCGACTGCCGGCGCCGGCGCTGATGGATTCGACAGCAGGTTCAGCGTGGCGAGTGCGGTGCGGTTGATGTCGGCCGCGCTCAGGTCCTGATGGCAGAGTAATTGCAGGACATGCCGGCTCCAGGATAGCCCCACGTCACCCGCCAGTTGTGGCGTGCCGGGCCAGAGCCGGTCCCAGCGGAACACCGCCAGGCCCTGCGCGCGCAGGGCGTGATACACGCGATCGGGATCCTCCACCCACAGTGGAAAGACATAAGGGATGGCCTCTTCGCCAGAGCCGCGCAGTAGCTCTGGTGTATCACCCAGGTTCGCAAAATGCCGGGCATAGATCGCAAAGTTCCGTCGGCGCCTGGCGATGATCTGTCCGCGCGGCAGGGAACTGGCCAGGGTCGTCGCTGCTGTCAGCGGAGCCCGAGATCTGCGTTCCATATCACAGGACTTCATCATGTCGGCGACGGCAAGGTCGGCACTGCCGACATTCACGCTGGCGCGACGGAAGGCATTCTTGATTCCGAAGAGGCCCGTCAATGCCCAGTTGATCCCGGCAAGGCGTCCATACTGGGTCGCCAGTTCCAGCACATCAACCCAGGCCTTGACCTGAGCCTTGAAACCCTGCGGTGAAAGGTGCAGCGCCGAAATTGGCCGCGTGGCCGATGCCAGGATGCCGCCTTCCGGGACCGGAAAGAACTTGGACAGACTGGCCGCCGCCAGGTCCCCCCAGGTGCCGACCGGCCGCTCACCGGCATTGCCAAAATAGCAGTGGGCACAGTCCTCGATCAATGCAACCTGATGCTCGTCGCACCACTGGCGTACTTCGGCCAGCGAACGCGCCAGTCCGAAATAATGCGATACGATCATCGCCCGGGCTTGCCCTGCGGTGGCTGCATCAATGGTGTCCAGGTTTGGCAGGCCGTCAGGTCGCAGGCCGAAATACGCCACCTCGAGATTGGCCAGGATGACCGGGGCGATTATTGTCGGGCAGTGGTAGGTGGGGACCAGGACCACGCTTCCCGGCGCGAGCCGCAGTTGCAGCAGGGCCTGATAGATGGCGGCACGGCCACTGGTGGTGATCACCGTGTACTTGATGTCGTCAATGCTGGGTAGTCGCAAGGACTCTTCCGAACGCGAGAAACTGGACCAGCCGAGTACCGGCTTGAGCGGCAGGGGCGCGCGTTCTGCTCCCGCTGGTGTCGTCTCCGAGGTCATGGTTGTCTGTCCGGGATTGCTCCCTGCCTGCTCAAACCAGAACCTCCACACACCGAGGATGGCCGAGAAATGCCTGCGGGCTGGCGGTGAAACCATAAGCGCCCGACTGGAAAATGACCACCAGGTCTCCAGGTTGAGCTTCGGCCAGTTCCATATGGTCGGCGAGCAGATCGAGCGGTGTACATAGTGGGCCGACTACCGATACCGTTTCACATCTGGTCGGCGTCATCCGGTTGCCGATCGCGACGGGGTAGTTCTTGCGGATGACCTGGCCAAAGTTGCCGGATGCAGACAGGTGGTGGTGCAAGCCACCATCGCTGACCAGGAAGACGTGGCCGCGCGAAACCTTGCGGTCGATGATGCGTGTCACGTAGACGCCTGCTTCTCCTACCAGATAGCGCCCCAGTTCAATCACCAGTTCGGCTTCGGGCATCGCGTGCGCGGCACGCTCGACGAGGGTCGCCAACCTGGCGCCGATGGGCGCCAGGTCGAGGTGCTGCTCCCCAGGGAAGTAGGGGATGCCGAACCCCCCCCCGAGGTTGAGGAAGCGCACTGGTGATGGCGCCGACTGTGCGAGCCGCAGCGCGAGTTCGAAGCTCTTGTCCTGGGCCTCCACGATGGCGTCGGGCTTGAGGTTCTGCGACCCGGCAAAGAGGTGGAAACCTTCAAAGCCTATTCCCGAACGGCCAATCTCGGCCAGCAACTCGGGTACTCGCTCGGCGTCTACGCCGAACGGTCTGGCACCACCGCCCATCTTCATCCCTGAACTCTTCAGTTCGAAATCCGGGTTCACTCGGACGGCAACACGCGCTGGATAGCCGGTCTGGTCAATGATCGCCGCCAGTTCGGAGACTTCGCGAAAGGATTCAATATTGATCAGGATGCCGGCGGCGACCGCCTGTAGCAGTTCCTCACGTCGTTTGCCGGGCCCGGCAAAGCTGATTTCCCGAGCATCTGCGCCGGCATCGAGGGCGACCTTCAGTTCGCCGCTCGACGCCACGTCAATCCCATCGACCAGCCCGCTCAGGTGAGCGACCAGAGCCGGCATCGGGTTTGCCTTCATCGCGTAGTGCAGCTTCAAGCCCGGGGGCAGGGCCGTCCGCAATTCGGCGACCCGTTGTGACAACAGTTGACGGTCGTAGGCGTAAAACGGTGTCTGTCCGACGCGGGCGGCGAGTTGCGGGAGGGGTATTCCGCCGACGACCAGCGCACCGTCCCTTACCGGGAACTGATGCATTGGCGCGTGTGTGGGGGCTTTTCGTTCCGGTTTATTCACCAGCGGCTTCCTTTGTGTGGCGTGTCGCAGTTGGCTGTTTTCGTTGCATTATTTCTGGAGAAGAGTCTCCTGGCGGGCAAGCAGACCCGGCGCAATGCTGCCGCGGCCGCCCTGACCGTACGCCCCGCGATCTCCTTGAGCAACAAGGCGCAGCCGATCAGGGTACGGGGATTATAGGCAACGATTCCCCAGCGTTCGCGGCGGTCACTCATCCACATCCGCTTGTATTGGTCGTCGCCGATCAGGAAGTCTACCTCCCGGACGCGATCCTTCTCAATGACGTGCTGCAGCAGGTGCGCGGTGAGTACCGTTCCCGGAGAGTAGGACGCAAACTGCTCGTGGTACGCCACCTTGTAGATGCTGGCCTTCTGGCGGTCGACGATCCACAGTTGCGCCGCAATGGTACGCTCCCCGAGCCGTGCAAATCCGAGGCGGAGCATCCCCATGCTGGCCAGTCGGCGGATCAGTGCGGGTACGAAATCAGGATAAGGTTCGGGTTTTTTCCAGCTTGCCGAGTAGATTGTCTGGAATTCGGCGATCGAGTTTTCGACATGTTCCGGGTTCGTGACGATGTGCAAGGTGCCTCCGTCGGCAGCAAACCGCTTGCACCTTCGCCTGATCGCACTGCGCAGGTTGGCACTGCGCTTCCTGAGATAGTCCTCCCAATTCCCCTCGACGCGAAGAAACCAGTTGCCGAAGCAGAAAAACCGAAACGGAATCCAGTCATTCGCACGCAAGCCGGTGAGCAGCGCATGGAATGTCGATGACTCGGGATCCATCGGGGCAAAGTGCATCGCGTGCGCGTCGCCATGGTCTCGCGCAGCGGCGGCAAGCAGATCCCGCAGACTCAGCAGGTCGGCATCATGACTGACCAGTGGCGCATATAACGAGGTGTAGTAGTTGCTCAGCGCGTCAACGCTCCTGACTGGTCCATTGGTGGTCAGTCTTACGGGCAGGATCACCTGTGGGGATTTCTTTTCGGCGCGGAAATAATGGCGCACACCCGGATCGTCCGCGTACACGTTCGATTCCAGAAGCTCCAGCCAGTCGGCGGATGCTTCCAGATGATCCTGTGCCGAGAATTCGCCAAGGTCGTACTGTTCCGCGCGCAGGTCGGCGATGCTCTTGCGGTATTCGACCGGGTCTATCGCTGCATCGCTGTCCTGTTGTCCGTCGCGGGGGCCGCGCAGATTCTGTCGTACCGCCCGCAACACGGAGAACGCCGCAGCGTAGAGCGGGCTTCGGAAAATCTGGATGTTTTGCATGGTGCAGCCAAATGTCGCCCATTCCTTCTGATCGCTGGTGGCGTTGGTGTAAAACTCGATCGTTTTCCGTGTCGGTTGCGAGAATTGTTCTTCGATGACGCGATACAGCAGCAGCCGACCCGGGGCGAAGCGCGCCAGGGATTCGTCGTAAGCCGTTTTCAGGCAGATCAGCATGTGCTCGTTGCTGATCACCAACCGGGACGAAGCCAGGTGACTGCCGATATGGAATTCGTACACCGCCGCCTGCTTGCTGAGTGCGAAGCGGCGCAGAACTTCACTATAAAATGCGCCTTGCGGGTTGTCGCCGGATACCGCAGTCCCGGCCTGTCCTTTCCAGCCGGCAGTTTCAAGAGCACCGAAACGGCTGATCCCGGCGTCCATTTCGCCAGCGTCGACGTGTCGTGACAGGCGAGGGGCGCCGAATTCTGTTTCCGCTCGCCGGAAGTACCGGGCGATGTTCGACGCGAGTTTCTTCGGGCGTTGCTTCCAGTAATCGCCGAACTCCCCTTGCGGCCGAATTCCGATCGTCCGCGCTTGCGCATCGACGATCTGCGGCAAGGTCAGGCGTGAGAACTCCGGCGCATAACGCGGGTCGACCGCGTGCAGTTCGATGGTCCACGCCCAACCCGGCAGCGCGTTCAGCAGGGTCTCGAGCAGGCGAACGTCGTCGAGCATCACCGCTGTTGCTTGTGCTTGCGACGGGCGAAAGCACGACCACCGACCGAGCCCGATCGAACACAGGATCAGGGCACCGGAAATGCCGTCAGGTGTTCGGTGAATGCACAGCTTCTCGCTCCCGGTGCCGAAATGGTCCAGCAGGGGTGCGATGAAGCGGCTGTCGAAAAACGGGTGTGCGTCGTACAACCTGGCGTTCAGGTGATCCCAGGCGTCGGCAAAAGCTGGGAAGGCGGTTTTTGCTGCGAGGATCTCCCATCCCGTTGCCGAAGTCCGTGGGCAATCCTGCAGGGAATCGCGTTTGCGACGGTCGTCATCCAGGCCGGGGTCTTGCTCCGTGCTTCGGGACGCCGTAGCGGCAGTGGCCGTCGGGCAGGGCGGCTGCCCGAGCGCATCGCGGAGCGCGGCAGTACCGTCGCTTGCGGCGTGGGTCATTTCCTGAAACATCGGCTATTCCCCGGGCTGGTCCGGCTCACCTGATGGGCTCGCATGCGCCCTGAATTCGCTGGCCAGCGCCTTGCGGTCTATCTTCCCATTCGGATTGCGCGGCAAGGGGTCCTGGCGTACGAAGATGTTCGCCGGAACCATGTAGGCGGGCATTCGGCTACGGCATTCAGCCAGCAGGGCGGCGGTATCAAGACTGCCTCCGGCGGCTGGCGTGGCGATCACCTGGATCGCCTGGCCGAGCGAGGGGTGCTCGACGCCGAAAGCGGCGCATTCACCGACCAGCCTGGTAGCGTAGAGAATTTCCTCGACCTCGGTCGGGCTGACCCGATAGCCGGAGGTTTTCATCATTTCGTCACGGCGACCGATGAAGTAGAGGAACCCTTCCTCATCGATACGCACGCTGTCGCCCGAAAACACCGCGATCTCGGGTAGTACCAGGCCGGGGCCGCGGCCGGGCGTGTTGGCCGGGAGCGGCTTGTAGCGTTCCGCGGTTTTTTCGTGGTCGTTCCAGTAGCCCATACCCACCAGGGCGCCACGATGGACGAGTTCGCCCGGCTCGTTGGCAGCACAGGGCGAACCGTCTTCGCGCAATACGAGGATTTCGGCATTGGGGATGGCCTTGCCGATCGAATCCGGCCGGCGGTCCACCTCCTCCGGTGGCAGGTAGGTCGAGCGGAAGGCTTCGGTCAGACCATACATCAGATACGGCCGGCTGTTCGGCAAACGTGCGCGCAAGGCAGCCAGCGTGTCACGCGGCATACGTCCCCCGGTGTTGGCGAAATAGCGCAGATGTTGGCCGATGGCCAGCGGCCATTCCAGCTGCGAGAGCTGGATGTATAGCGGAGGAACCGCCGTCAGCCCGGTGACTTTCTCGGCAGCGAGGGCCTTGAGAACGTCTTGCGGCAAGAGGTAGTTGAGTAGTACCACGCGCGCGCCGGCATGGAAGGCCGTCGTGAGTTGGCTGAAGCCGGCATCGAAAGACAATGGCAGGGCCGCCAGCAGCGTATCCTCGGCGCTGTTCTCGAGATAGCTGGCGACGCTGATGGCGCCGGCGACGATGTTGCGATGCGAGAGCACGACCCCTTTCGGTTTGCCGGTACTGCCGGAGGTATAAAGAATCGCCGCCATGTCGGTGTCGATCACCCGGTGGCCGCTGCGGATACCCGCCTGCAGGAGATCGTCCCAGTGCAGGTAGGCCAATGGACCATCGCCGCTGGGTAGATGGTCGGTGTTGACCAGAATCACCTGTCGCAGATCGTGGCAGGAAGCGAGAATCGGCGCCAGCAGGGACAGGCGTTCGCTGGAGGTCACCAAAGCGCGCACGTTGCAGTCGCGCATGATGTGGGCGACCTGGTCGGCCTTCAGCAAGGGGTTCAGCGGCACGAAAACGCAGCCGGCAGCGGCGCTGCCAAAGCTGGCAACGACCGTTTCCAGCCGCTTCTCCAGGTAGATGCCGATTCGCTCACCCCGCTGCATTCCCAGGTTTATCAAGCCGCCTGCAAAGCGGGAGAGCGATTGCTGCAAGAGGCCATAGCTGATCGACCGCTGGCCGTGGGTCAGCGCGATGGCGTCCGGCTCGCGAGTGGCAGAGCGGCTGATCAATTCGGGGAGCAGGATTGCATCAGTCATATTCTTGGCAGCGACCGGTCAGTATGGCAGAAAGCAATTTTAACCAGAAGACGTATCCCGGCTGTGATTTATTGCCCGCCGAGACGCAACGCATGCCGTTGCCGCTCTCCGGTACGGCCAGGTTGGGCTGTCTTTTGCCAAAGCGCGCTTGCCTATTCGAGGCGAGGGGGGCTATATCGCCGGCAGGCAGTGAGGGGACCATTCAATGATCGACCGTGGTGCAGCAAACACCTTCCAGCGCCTTTCCGCGGGCCACCTAAGGCAAGGTATGAAGCAGGCACGGCAAGGCATTGTTGCCTTGGGCGTTCTGCTTGCGGCGTAAGCGGGAAGTAAGTAATGGTCACTATGATTCGTCGCTAGTCATGATACGTGACTCGATATTTGTACATCCTAGAGGAGGAGACAAAAAGTGAACGACGACATCGTTGCACGGATTGAAGCCAATCCCAAGTACCACCAACTGGTCCGCAAGCGCTCCAGTTACAGCACCATCATGTCCATCCTGATGATCATCGCCTATTACGGCTACATCCTGTTGATTGCCTTCAACAAGGAATGGCTGGGCACGCCTCTGGCGCCGGGCATGGTGACGACGATCGGCATTCCGCTGGGGGTTGGTGTGATCATCTTCACCATCGCCATCACCAACGTCTATGTCCGCAAGGCCAATACCGAGTTCGACGACATGAATGCCGAAGTCATCAGGGAGGCCAGCAAGAAATGATCAGCAAATCCACTCGCAACATCCTTGGCCTGACCCTCGGCCTGCTGGCCACCGGCGGGGTTCTCGCCGCCGGTGCCGACCTCGGCAACACCACGAAACAGGCGACCAACTGGGTGGCGATTGCGATGTTCGCCATCTTTGTCGCGATTACGCTGGGCATCACCAAGTGGGCCGCGGCGAAGACGAAGTCGGCTGCCGACTTCTACACCGCCGGTGGTGGCATTACCGGCTTTCAGAACGGTCTGGCGATTGCCGGTGACTACATGTCGGCGGCGTCCTTCCTGGGGATCTCCGGTCTGGTGTTCGCCAACGGCTTCGACGGGCTGATCTTCTCGATCGGCTGGCTGGTCGGCTGGCCGGTGATCACCTTCCTGATGGCCGAGCGTCTGCGCAACCTGGGCAAGTTCACCTTTGCCGACGTGGCCGCGTATCGCTTTTCGCAAACGCCGATGCGCAGCTTTGCGGCCACCGGTTCGCTGGTCGTCGTGGCCTTCTACATGATCGCCCAGATGGTCGGCGCTGGCCAGTTGATCAAAGTGCTGTTCGGCATGGAATACATCTACGCGGTGGTCATCGTCGGTGTGCTGATGATGTGCTATGTGCTCTTCGGCGGCATGACGGCCACCACCTGGGTGCAGATCATCAAGGCCATCATGCTGCTGACCGGTGCCACCTTCATGGCCCTGGCCGTGCTCTGGCAGTTCAACTTCAACCCCGAGGCCCTGTTTGCCAAGGCCGTCGAGGTGCATCCCAAGCATCTGGCCATCATGTCCCCGGGAGCGCTGATCAAGGATCCGGTCTCTGCGATCTCGGTCGGCATGGCGCTGATGTTTGGTACTGCCGGTCTGCCGCACATCCTGATGCGTTTCTTCACCGTGCCGAGCGCCAAGGAAGCACGCAAGTCGGTCGGTTGGGCGACGACCTGGATTGGCTACTTCTACATTCTGACCTTCATCATCGGCTTCGGCGCCATCGTCATGCTGACTCAGAATCCGGAAGCGTACTACGTGCCGAAGATGGTTGATGGCGTTCAAGCCGTCGGCGCTGACGGGAAACTGGTTTGGGACGGTCTCAAGGGTGGCGGCAACATGGCGGCCATTCACCTGGCGAATGCCGTGGGTGGCAACGTATTCCTGGGCTTCATCTCGGCGGTGGCTTTCGCGACGATTCTCGCGGTGGTTGCCGGCCTCACGCTGTCCGGCGCTTCGGCGGTGTCGCATGACCTCTATGCGACCGTGTTCAAGCACGGCAACGCCGACTCCGCTTCGGAACTGCGTGTTTCGAAGATGACCACGGTGTGCCTGGGTATCGTCGCGGTGTTTCTCGGGATCGCGTTCGAGAAGGAGAACGTCGCCTACATGGTGATGCTGGCCTTCGCCATCGCCTGCTCGGCCAACTTCCCGGTGCTGTTCATGTCGGTGTTGTGGAAGGATTGCACCACCAAGGGGGCGGTCGCCGGGGGCATCGTTGGACTGGTGGCGTCGGTGGTGCTGACCATCCTGTCGGCCTCGGTATGGGAAGCCGTACTGAAGAATCCGAAAGGCAGCGCGTTGTTCCCGTACTCTTCACCGGCATTGTTCTCGATGACTGCAGCCTTCCTGGTGATCTATCTGGTTTCCAAGATGGACAACAGCAAGCAGGCACAACTCGAGCGTTCGCTATACCCGGCCCAGAAGGTTCGTTCGGAAACGGGCGTGGGCTCGTCTTCGGCATCGGGTCACTAGGTGTAGTTTTAGTTTGTGACCGAGACCTAGTCGGCCAGCGGCCCGGGAAGCGCAAGCTCCCGGGCCGTTCCATTTGCTGCCCGTAGTTTTCGCCAGCGAGCGCCGGTTCGGTACTCCATTCCATCGCCCGGCGAGTGAGTCATGGACAAAATACGCCTGCTTCACTTTCGCAACGCAGGCAGTCTCAACACGCCGGCAGTCATGGCGATTCCCATCAGAACGAGGGCGCCGCCAAGCAGGGTATGCCAGCCCACTGCTTCGTCAAGAAACAGGGCTCCCCACAGGACGCCGAACACCGGGATCAAGAAGGTAACCGACAACGCCCGCGTCGAACCGACCTCGTCGATCAGGCGGAAGTAGAGCAGATAAGCGGCGCCGGTACAGACTGTCCCGAGCAACGCGACGGCACCCCAGTCACCGGCGTTCGGCGCTGCACGTATCGGAGCAAGAAAAACCAGCGGCAGTACTGCCAGCACGGCCATCCACATACTGCCATGCGCGTTGTCGAAGGGTGTCGCCCGACCGGGGTGGGCCTTGGTGTATAGGCTCGCCACGCTGTATGAAGCCGGCGCCACAAGGCCTGCGGCCAGGGCCAGCCAATCGCGATCACCGACCAGCAATGCGGTCTGGCCGACCAGCACGGTGACGCCGGCCAGGCCGAATGCCAGACCCAGACCAACGGGCAAGGTCAGGGGGATGCGCAGCCACAGCGCTCCTATCGCCGCGCCGAAGAGAGGCGATGTGGCGTTGAGAATCGAAAGCAACGATGCCGGCAGGGACTGTGCGGCATAGGCGAAAAGGATGAACGGGAAGGCCGAGTTCAAACAGCCGAGGGTCAGGAAATACCGCCACTGCATGCCCAGTTTGAGGTCGCGCTTCAGCCACCGACTGGCCAGCCAGAGAAACACCGCCGCGATGGCGACGCGGAACATGATCAGCGCTACCGGGCCAAAGGCCTGGACGCTGACGCGCATGAACAGAAAAGAGGCTCCCCAGATGGCGGCGAGCAAGAACAATCGGACCATGCTGGCGGCGTTCATATGGTTCGTAGAAGACGCGGTCATCTACGGTTTCACCGCCCGTCTTGTTCGGTGCCTGGGAAGCGGTGGATCAGTAGAGGGAGTTCGGGGCCACAATGGGCCCGCCGTACCTCGTATGCTCCCTGGTCTGCCTGGCAGTGAAGTGGCTCTCGAGTGCTGGCAGCGGTTTTCAACACGCCGGCCGGTTTCCAGGTTCACTCGGACGCGGCGTTGACGGGCCTTGCCCGGTAGGGGGCGCTGCTGGGATAAGTGGCGGCGTCGAGCAATGCGTTCCAGACGCTCGGTGAAAAGCCCCTGGCGCTTTGCCGTCCGACGCTCACGCTGGGCAGCAGCGCCTCACCACCGAGTTGCCGACCGAGTTCGACGACTTCTTCCTCGTTCTGAAGCACCTTCTCGGAGAAAGGAACGCCACGCCCCTCGAGCAGGGCGCGAGCTTCCTTGCAGGTGACGCAGCCGACGCTGGTGTACAGGACCACCGGAAACTTCTCGCTGGCCTGGCGGACAGCGTAAGGGATCTGTGGCCCGTCAGCGCCTACCAGCGCAGACTTGACGACCTGTCTGGCCCCCGGCGGCGGTGGTCGGTCCGAAACTACCGTGCCGCCAGTGCTCGGGTCGATCCAGCGGTAGGTGGTTTGTGCGCTTGCGGCGGAGGCGATCAGCAGCAGAACGGCGAGTTGGGCGAAGCGCAAGGTAGCTGAAGCGAGCATGCGGCGAAACCTCAATCGTTAGTGATCATGCCACTGTGCCGAAGCAGCGCGTCAACCTGTGGGTCGCGGCCGCGGAAAGCCCGGAAGTTGTCGATCGCCGTCCGGCTGCCGCCAACCGCCAGGATTTCACTCTGGAAGCGTTGCCCGGTGGGTGAGTCGAAAGGGTCGCCGGCCTCTTCAAAAGCACCGTAGCAGTCCGCAGAAAGCACCTCGGCCCATTTGTAGCTATAGTAACCGGCAGCGTAGCCGCCGGCAAAGATATGCGCGAAGCTGTTCGGGAAGCGGTGCCAGGCCGGAGGTACGAGCACCGCGACTTGCCGTCGCACTTCCGCCAGAAGATCGAGTACGCTGCGCTCCCCCGCCGGGTCGAAATCGCTGTGCAGCCGCAGGTCGAACAGCGAAAACTCGACCTGTCGCAAGGTTTGCATGCCGCTCAGAAAATTCCGCGCGGCCAGCATCTTGTCGAACAGCGCGCGTGGAAGCGGCTCCCCGGTGTCGATGTGGGCGGTCATGTCCTGCAGCACGCTCCACTCCCAGCAATAGTTTTCCATGAACTGCGAGGGCAGCTCGACAGCGTCCCATTCGACGCCATGAATGCCGGCGACGCCAAGCTCATCGACATGCGTCAGCAGGTGATGCAGACCGTGCCCGGTCTCGTGGAACAGCGTGGTCACCTCGTCATGCGTGAAGGTTGCCGGCCGTGCTATTCCATCCGCGTCGCGTACCGGTCGAGAAAAGTTGCAGTTGAGGTAGGCGACCGGCTTCTGGATGCCGCCAGGGGCGGCTGTAGCCGCCGCGGTTTGCCGCACGCAGCGGCGACCGATGGCTTCGTCCATCCAGGCGCCGCTGCGCTTCGTCTCGCGGGCGTAGAGGTCGAGATAGAACTGGCCGATCAACTCGCCGTCGGCGCTCTCGATGCGGAAAAACCGTACGTCCGCATGCCATGTCGGCGCAGCGTCGGGCTTGAGACGAACGTTGAACAGCCTTTCAATGACCTTAAACAGGCCCGTCAGCACGCGCTCTTCGGTGAAATACTGCTTTACCTCCTGTTCCGAGAAAGCATAGCGCGCCTGCAGAAGCTTCTCCGACACATAGGCGACATCCCAGGCTTCCAGCGTTGCGAGGTTCAGTTCGGCGAATGCGAAGGTACGCAGGTCGGCGATATCCTTCTCGGCAAAGGGCCTGGCCTTGCATGCCAGATCCTGCAGGAAGTCGATGACCTGCGGCACCGATTCGGCCATCTTCGGTACCAGCGAAACTTCTGCATAATTGTCGTAGCCGAGAAGCTGCGCCTGTTCGCGGCGCAGTTCCAGGATGCGGCGAATCAGCGGGCTGTTGTCGAGTGCTTCGGGGCCGAATTCGGAGGCGCGTGTGGCGTAGGCGCGGTACATCGCCGCGCGCAGGCGGCGGCTGTCGGCGTATTGCATCACCGGCAGGTAGGATGGCATGTGCAGAGTGAACTTCCAGCCTGTTCTGCCGTCTCGTTCCGCCGCTTCACGCGCCGCTTGGCGGGCGTCTTCAGGCAGGCCGGCGAGTTCGCTCTCGTCGCTGATCGTTTCGGTAAAGGCGTTGGTTGCGTCGAGCAGGTTCTCCGAGAACTTTGCCGAGAGTTGTGCAAGTTCCTCGGCAATGGCCTGAAAGCGCGGCTTGTTCTCGGCGGGCAACTCGGCACCACTCAGCCGGAAGTCGCGAATCTCGTTGTCGAGCACCCGGCGCTGGGCAGTGGACAACTGCGCGTATTCACTGCCTTCGGCGATCGCCTTGTAGCCGGCGAACAGCTTCAGGTTCTGGCCGACTTCGGCATAGAAGCTGGAGACTTCGGGGAGCATGCTGTTGTAGGCGTCGCGCCACTCAGGCACATCATTGACCGAGTGTACATGCGTGACCATCCCCCAGGCGCGTGACAGTTGCTCAAAGGCGTCGGTGAGTGGTGCAGCGAAATTTTCCCAGGTCGCGGCCACATCGTCGGCCGTCAGGCGCTCGATGAGGGCGCGATCTTGCGCGAGCAGTGTGGTGATCGCCGGTTGCACATCGCCCGGCATCAGCGTGTCGAAACGGGGCAGTCCGGAGAAGTCGAGGAGCGGGTTGTCTGGCAGGGCATTGGGTGTCATCAGGAGATCCGTGGTGGCAGAAGGTCGGCTGGGAATTCTACAAGGTCTCGATAAGCATGCCAGGAAGCGTGGCCGATCAGTGGCATCAGAACGATCAGTCCGAAGAACAGGGTGACGAAACCCAGCGCGGTCAGCGCGACGACCAGGAACGCCCAGAAGGTCATCACCAGCAGGTTGGCGTCTACTGCGCGCAGGCTGGTCAGCATGGCCGTCCGGAAGTCGGTGTGGCGGTCAAGCAGCAGCGGTACCGAGATCACCGTGATCGCGAAGACGATCAACGCCAGGGTGCCACCGATCAGAATCCAGATCAACAACAGGTCGCGGTGGTCTGTGGAAAGGTGGATCTCGGCCAGCAGGGCGAGCAGATCGGGGGTGATGTCGGGTGCCAGAAAGGCGAACAGCAAGGTCGAGATGCGTTCCCAGGCGAGTCCGATGGCTGCCAGCAGCAGGCCAAGCTTGCTCAGTTCGATGGCGTTGCGTCGGCCGCCGGCCAACGACACGAAGAAGGTCGACGACTGCCCGGTTTCAAGTCGCCGGCTGATTTCGTAGAGTCCGCCGGCGAGCAGTGGGAGCGACCAGGAAGAAGCCGGAAGTGGCGACGATGAAAAGCTGGCCGTTACGCCAGGCAAAGATCGTGATCAGGTCGCCGGCGATCGCGAACAACAGGCCAAACGCGAGGCTGGCAATCGGGTTGGCGCGCAGATCCCGCCAGCCTGCCACCAGCCACACGAATGGGCGGTTGGCGGATACGCTGTGGACTTTGGGTGCTGTCTTGCCGCGGGCAGGGGGAGTTGGCTCCAGACGCATGCGTTCTCCTTGCTGAGGGGGTGGGTGTGCAGTTCGCGTCAGCGACTCGAGCTTTCTGCGGCAGACACACTGGAAAGGGCACGAGTGCCGCGAAAGGCAGTCTTCTCGGTCACCATCGGGCGTCCCGGAACCTGTCCACGGGCGTGCAACGTGGATCTCGGGCCGCCGGTGCTGCCGGCTCGGTCAAGCAGGTACCCGTTCGCCGGTCAGGCGTTCGCAGGCCTCGGCGTACTTGGCGTACGTGCCGGCGAGTACCGACGCGGGCAGGCGCGGGCCAGGCGCTCGCTTGTTCCAGTCCAGCGTTTCAAGATAGTCGCGAACATACTGCTTGTCGAATGACGGAGGGTTGCTGCCTTCGCAATAAGCGTCGGCGGGCCAGAAGCGAGACGAGTCCGGGGTCAGAACTTCGTCGATCAGGTGCAGCGTGCCGGACTCATCGAGGCCGAATTCGAATTTGCTGTCGGCGATGATGATGCCGCGTGCTGCGGCGTGCTGTGCCGCCGTAGCATACAGCGCGACGGCGGCGTCGCGGGCCTGTCCAGCGACGACTTCGGCACTCTTGCCGGTAGCCGCGAGCAGGTCGGCGAGTGCCGTGGCGCATTCGGCCTGCGCACGTTCGAAGGAAATGTTTTCGTCGTGATTGCCGATTGCTGCCTTGGTCGCCGGGGTGAACAGCGGCTGCGGCAACCTGCTCGCGAGCCGTAGCCCTTTGGGCAGAAGGATGCCGCAAACACTGCCCGTGGCCTGGTAGTCCTGCCATCCCGAACCGATCAGATAGCCACGTACCACCGCTTCGATCGGCAGCGGTCGCAAACGTTTGACAACCAACGCCCGACCTCGCACCTGCTGTCGTTCGTCGGCAGCCACCACGGTTTCCGGATCGATCCCGGTCAGTTGGTTCGGGATGATCCCGGCGAGCCTTTCAAACCAGAAGCTGGCCAGGCGCGTCAGCAGCCTGCCCTTGCCGGGAACGGGGTCGGGCAGGACGACATCGAAGGCCGAAATACGATCGCTGGTGACGATCAGCAGCTTGTCAGCGTCAATCGCGTAGATGTCCCGCACCTTGCCGCGGCCGAGCAAAGGCAAGCTGGAGATCGTCGATTCAAAAAGGGCTTCGGTCACGTCGTTGATCCGCAAGGCGAATGAATGGGGGATCGGGAAACTGCGATGTTCAGGGTTTGCTGGTCGCTTCCGGCATGACGATGTTGACCTCCAGCACCTCGAAGTTCCCCTGCTTCTCGAGCGACACCTTGATGTCTTCGGGGTTCACCGACACATACTTCGAGATCACGGCCATCAACTCCCGCTGCAGGGCCGGCAGAAAATCCGGCGTACTGGCGCTGCCACTGCGTTCGTGGGCAATGATCAGTTGCAGTCGCTCCTTGGCAATCGCAGCCGTTTTGGGCTTGTTGCCGAAGATCAGGGAGAACAGGGACATCCTCATTTACCCCCGAACAGCCGCTTGAAGAGACCGGGTTTTTCGTAGTCCACGAAACGCAAGGGCACGCTTTCACCGAGAAAGCGGGCAACGACGTCAAGGTACGCACCGGCGACATCGGAACCGGCGAGATGGATCGCCGGTGTGCCCGCATTCGATGATTGCAGCACCGCTTCGGACTCGGGAATGACGCCGATGATCGGCACGCGCAGGATCTCCTGCACATCCTGATAAGACAGCATCTCACCCTCACTGACGCGTTTCGGCGAATAGCGGCTGATCAGCAGGTGCTCCTTGACCGGCTCGCCGCCGAGTAGCGCGCGCCGCGACTTGGCCTGGATGATGCCGAGAATGCGGTCCGAGTCGCGCACCGAGGAAACCTCCGGGTTGCTGACCACCAGCGCTTCATCGGCAAAAGTCAGTGCCATCACGGCGCCCCGCTCGATGCCTGCCGGCGAATCGCAGACGACGTAGTCGAAGCCCATGTGTTCGAGTTCCTTGAGCACCTTCTCGACACCTTCTTCGGTCAGCGCGTCCTTGTCGCGGGTCTGCGAAGCGGGCAAAACAAAGAGATTGCCGTTCGCGCAGTGCTTGTCCTTGATCAGTGCCTGGGTGAGTGTCGCTTCTCCATTGAGGACATTGACCAGATCATAGACGACGCGGCGTTCACAGCCCATGATCAGGTCGAGGTTGCGCAGGCCGACGTCAAAATCGATGACGGCAGTCTTGTAACCCCGCAGGGCGAGGCCCGAGGCGAAACTGGCGCTGGTGGTGGTCTTGCCAACGCCACCCTTGCCGGAAGTTACGACGACAATACGTGTCACGGATCTTTCCCCGCAGATAAAAGTCGAGATTCTACCTGCAGAATGGGCTTTCTGTTGAGCGGCAGCGATGCTTGTTGGTCGGAATGCAATTCCGCCCCGTCATCAGTCGGTGTGCAGCGATTCGACAATCAGTTTGCTCCCTTCGTCGCCGGGTTGCTCAGAGCGCCGGATCTGTACTGGCTCGCCCTTCAACTCGCGGGGCACGCCGTTGTCGAAGGTCCGGTACAGACCGGCGACCGAAACCAGTTCGGCATCGAAGCGGGTACAGAAGATGCGTGCGTCGGCAGCCCCGCTGGCACCGGCCAGTGCGCGCCCCCGCAATGGGGCGTAGATGTGAATACTGCCATCGGCGATGACTTCGGCGCCGGCATTGACTGCTGCCAGGACGACCAGGTCGCCACCGCGGGCGTATACCTGTTGCCCAGAGCGTAGTGGTCGGTCGATGAACAATGTCGGCGCTGCTTCGGGGGCGGCCGTCACCGTCGGTGGCGGCTCGGGATCTGCCTTGCGGGCAGGAGCAGGGGTTGCCGGTGGCGCAGCCGTTTCGCAAGGGGCTGCGGCATGTAGCGGGCGCTCACTGGCAGCGTAGGTCGGCAAGCCGGCAAAGGCTGCGGTTTGACGCAACTCATCACTGCCGCCGCGTACGCCCATGACGTTGAGACCGTGTGCTCTCAATACCTGTTTTACCCGTCGCCAGTCGGCTTCCGGTACGTCGACGAGGTGAGACAGTTCCAGCAGGGCAGCATCACCGTCGAAAAACTCATCGTCGCCAAACAGCGTATTCGCTGCCTCGGCCAGTGCGTCCGGTTGCAGGGAGCGCAGTGTAACGACGACGACCGGAAGCGTCGTGCCCTTGAATTCGATCAACTGGGTAGTAGTCTTGTGCGTTTGCGGCATGGTGTGGTCACGTCTGTCAAGGGGGGGCAAGTCGCGACTGCGACCCGCAAAATTCAATCGCCGCAGCACGCGGGCGTCAGGGCAGGCGGGCGAGGGCGACGACGATGGCTATGATCATCGGTTTGTCCAGGGCGGTCAAGCCAACGGTCATGGTGGATCCAGTCACCCCCGATGTCGGCCATGACCGTTAGCCTCACCCTCACCTCCAACCCCTCTCCCGCACGCGGGCGAGAGGAAATTCGTGAGTCGCCAGTGCGAATTTCACATCAAGGCCAAGCCCTGGCTCCCCAGATCATGCGTCGGGCGACGAAGTGGCGTAAAGGTGGCAACAGGTCCAGGGTCAGCAGACCCAGGCCGCGCGCAAACCGCAGTGGCGCCAGGTCGTTGGAAAAGATACGTACCAGGCCATCGGTAAACGCCATGCTGCCGCCTCGGTCGAACTGGCGGCCGCGGGCGTAGGTTGCCAGGATGGCATCGTCGCCAGGGTCCTCGCCAGCAGATGCGAGCAAGGTCTGGGCGAGTTCCCAGGCGTCACGCAGACCGAGGTTGAAGCCCTGACCGGACACGGGGTGCAGGCTTTGCGCGGCGTTCCCGATCCATGCCTGGCGGGTTGCCGTGAGTTGTTGGCGAATACGCAGTGCCAGCGGGAAGCGGGCGCGTGGACCGGCGGCGGTGAACCTGACGCGGCCGCCGAAGCGGGCGTGCAGCGCGGCCAGGAAGCCATCGTCGTCGATCTGCAGCAGTTGCGTTGCCTGATCCGGCGGTACCGAGAACACCACCGAATAGTCCTGCGCCAACGGCAGCAAGGCCAGCGGGCCGTCGGGCGTAAAGCGCTCCCATGCGCGATGAGCATGTCCCCCGGCAGGACGGACTTCTGCGACCACGGCGTGCTGCCGGTAATCACGCACTGTGATCTCGGCGTCGTTGCCGGGTGTGCCTTCGGCATGGACGACGAGGCGGGCAGCGAAACGGCGTGTGTCGGCACCGCTGGCGAGACTGATCGCGGTTCCTTCGCGGCTGCTGCGGAGGTCGATCAGCGGCGAGTCGTTCAACAGCCGTGACGTGTCAAGCTGGGCATCGAGAGCGGCCGCGAGCTCACGGTAACGCATCACGTAGCCCAGGGCGGGAATGTCGTAGTCACGGGCCATGAGGAGTGTGCGGCCAAAACCGCCGCGC
The DNA here is from genome assembly GCA_016714935.1 of Candidatus Accumulibacter propinquus. Lineage (GTDB taxonomy): Bacteria > Pseudomonadota > Gammaproteobacteria > Burkholderiales > Rhodocyclaceae > Accumulibacter > Accumulibacter propinquus. The sequence continues at coordinate 41,957 of JADKBU010000013.1, forward strand.
TGCGAGACGTGAATGGTCTCGATCGCCGTGGCCGCCTCGGCGTTCCAGGCGCCGAGATGCTCGAGAATCTGTCGGGTGCCATGCGAGAGAGCCAGAGCGCGTGGGTCAGCAGCCCAGGCACCGCGTCGGCGGCTGTCGATCAGCAGCACCTTGTACGGGCCGCCGGCCAGCGCCAGGGCGAGGGTCATGCCTACCGGTCCGGCACCGATGATGGCGATGTCGACCCGGTCGACGGACTCAGCCATGGCGCATCACCTCTTCGATTTCGACAACGGTCCTGGGCGCGTTGGAGTACACCGTGCAGCCCTCGGCGGTGACCAGCACATCGTCCTCGATGCGCACGCCAATGCCGTGCAGATGCATCGGCACCGGCGCTGCCGGACGGAAGTAAAGGCCGGGTTCGACGGTCAACACCATCCCGGGCTCCAGCCTGACCCAGTCGTCGTCGGCAGTGCCGGCGCGGTAATCGCCAACGTCGTGGACGTCGAGACCCAGCCAGTGACCGGTGCGGTGCATGTACCAGGGTTTGTACGCCTCGCTTTCAATGGCGCCGTCGACACTGCCGGAGATTACTTTGAGGTCGATCAATCCTTGCGTAAGGACGCGCAGGGCCGCCTGGTGATACGCCATGAACGAGGCGCCTGGACGCACTGCGGCAATCGCCGCAGCCTGCGCGGCGAGGACGATCTCATAGACCTCGCGTTGTTCCGGACTGAAGCGGCCGCCGACCGGGAACGTACGGGTGATGTCCGAGGCGTAGCCGGCGAGTTCGCAGCCGGCGTCGATCAATACCAGCGAATGACCGGCAAGCAGGCGGTTGTTTTCGACATAGTGCAGGATGCAGGCATTGATCCCACCGGCGACGATCGGGGTGTACGCATGGCCGTCGGCGCCTCGGCGACGGAACTCGTAGCTGAGTTCCGCCTCGAGTTCGTACTCCGCCATGCCCGGCCGACAGGCGCGCATGGCACGGGCGTGACCGGCCGAGGCGATCTCTGCGGCGCGGCGCATGAGTTCGATTTCGTGCGCATCCTTGGTCAGTCGCATCTGATCGAGCAGGCCGCGCAGGTCACGCATCTCGCCTGGCGCACGGGTGCCGCTGCGGCTCTCGGCGCGCACCGTGTTCAAGGCGCGGGTGATCCGGCCGTCCCATTCGGCATCGTGGCCTAGCGAGTGCCAGAGTATGCTGCGGTTGGCGATCAACTCGGGCAGCTTCTGTTCGAGGCTGGCAATCGGATGCGCTTCGCAAAAGCCGAAGGCGTTTCCCGCTGTTTCGGGCCCATAGCGGAAACCATCCCAGGTTTCGCGTTCTTCGCTCTTTTCGCGGCAGAACAGAATCGTCTTCGGTTCCTTGCCGCCGACCAGTACGATCACCGCTTCGGGTTCCGGGAAGCCGCTCAGGTACCAGAAATAGCTGTCGAATCGATAGGGATAGTGCGAGTCGCGGTTGCGCAGGCGCTCGGCTGCCGTCGGGATGACGGCAATGCCGTCGCCGAGGCGGGCCAGCACGCGCTGGCGACGGTCAGAATAGGGTTGGTGATTCATGCGGCGCGAGCAAGCTCCCTGTCCAGTGCGGCGAGACGTTCGGGCGTCCCCACGTCGACCCAGCGACCGGCGTGCCGTTCACCGCTGATCATTCCGAGGCCTATGCCAGTGTCGAGCAATGGGCGCAGTTTCATGGCTGTGCCGCGGGCAATGCCGGCAAAGAACTCCGGCCGGAAGACGCCGATGCCGGCGTAGGTCAGGGCGTCGCTGCTCCCCCCGACAGCAAGCTGCACATTCTTGCCGGCAAGGCGGAAATCGCCGCCGGGATGATGTGGCGGGTTGCTTACCAGAACCAGGTGCGCGAGGCGTTCGTCGAGCAGCTGTGCCACGTCGCGCGCGCGCGAAAAATCCCAGTCGCACCAGATGTCGCCGTTGACCGTCAGGAAGGGGTGCTCTCCCAGCAGGGGCAGCGCCGCAGCGATGCCGCCGGCGGTCTCCAGAGCCCCCGGCGGCTCGGGCGAGTAAGCGATGCGCAGGCCGAACGAACCGCCGTTGCCCAGTGCCGCTTCGATCTGCTCGCCGAGATAAGCATGGTTGATCACCACTTCGCGCCAGCCTGCTGCTGCCAGTCGCTCCAGGTGCCAGACGATCAGCGCCTTGCCCCCGGCATGCAGCAGCGGCTTTGGCGTGCTGTCGGTCAGTGGTCGCAGGCGTTCGCCACGGCCGGCCGCGAGAATCATCGCCTTCATCAGAAGGTGAAGCCGACGGAATTCTGTCGCTCGCCGAGCGTATCGAGCAGGCGCGCGAGCGGTCGCAACTCGGCGTAGCGCTGGCAGGTTCGGCAGAGGTAGCCGAGCACGCGCGGCATGTCCTTGAGGTAGTCGCTTTTGCCGTCGCGGTGGCAAAGGCGTGCAAAGATGCCGAGCACCTTGAGCTGGCGCTGCGCGCCCATCCATTCGTAATCGCGGTAGAAATCGTGAAAGTCGGCGTGCACCGGCAAGCCAGCCTGGCGTGCCGCTTCCCAGTAGCGGATCACATAGTCCAGTTCCTGGTCCTCGGGCCACTCGATATAGGCGTCGCGATAGAGCGAAACGAGGTCGTAGGTCAAGGGACCGTACACCGCATCCTGAAAATCGAGGACTCCGGGGTTGGCCGGGAATTGCGCAGAACGGTCACCGATGACCATCAGGTTGCGGGAGTGGTAATCGCGATGCACGAAGACCCGCGCTTGCGCCAGATTGTTTTCCAGGATTGCGGCAAACACGGCGTGCAGCGTAGTCTGGATGCGATCGTCGAGCACCAGACCGAGGTGGCGCGCAAGATACCAGTCGGGGAAGAGTGCGAGTTCGCGCTGCAGCAAGGCTTGGTCATAGTCGGGAAGGAGCCCGGGACGACTGGCGAGTTGCAGGGCCAGCAGTGCGCTGTTGGCGTCGCGGTAAAGCTGTGGCGCCGCTCGCCTGTCGGCCATCGCCTGCAGGTAGGTCGTGCTGCCGAGATCCGAGAGCAGCAGAAAGCCCTGCTCAAGGTCCTGCGCCAGGACTTCGGGAACATTTACTCCCGCTTGTCGGAAAAGCGCCGCAATGTCGACGAAGGGCCGGCAGTCTTCCTTGTCGGGCGGGGCATCCATGATGATCCTGGTCGTTTCGTCCGGCAAGTGGACACGAAAATAACGCCGAAAGCTGGCATCGGCCGAGGCGGGTTCGATGCGAAGCTCCTCCTCAGCGAACTGCGGCCGAAACATCTGCTTGATCCAGTCGCTTAGCAGGGCGGTACGCGGCATGCCGCTTCTCCTTGGACGATGATGCTAAAATGGCCGGATTCTAGCATCCGACCGCCGCCGCAACGCGCGCTCAGAGACCACAAACTGCCGCATCTTTCACTGACCACTCCGGAATGACGTTTCCTTCTCGGCGCAGGCCGCTGACCCTGATCTTCTGCTGCAGTGTTGCCGGCACCTTTGCCGCCAGCTTCGCTGTACAGGCGCAGGGGCAGCGTGCAGCTCCCTTCCGGGTCGACCCGGTGTTGCTTGGCTTGCCTCCAATGAAGCCGGCGCCGGCTGCGGTAGCTGCCGAAAAGCCTGCCGTAGAGGCCCGTCCAGTGGCGGCACCGGTCGTCGAGACGAGACCACTGCCGGTTCCCGGAAACTCCGCGCAGGAGCCTGGTGCTGTGGCAGCCAAGGTTTCGGCGGACGACGCGGCGGCGGTCCTGCAAACTCCGGCAGAGGGGGGGGCTGTCTCCGCAGGCATGCCGCCAGGCTCGGCCGGGCTACCGCCACAGGTGGCTCCGGCCGCGTCGCCTGTAGAAGCCACCCCGTTGGCGACGCCGGCGACCGAGAGGCAATCACCGGGAGCCGACAGCGCCAAGTCTGCGACTGACTCCGATCCGAGCAGGATCATGCCGAGCCAGGCGAAGGCGCCTGTCCCTGCTGCGCAGGAAAGCGTTTCGCCGTCGATGGGTCCGCCGCTGCGCCAGGTTGTGGAACCGCTCGGCCTGTCGCCGTCGCCGGCAGCGCCGCCAGCGGCGGCAAGTGCCCGCAGCGAGTCGCTGGCAACAGGTCGCCAGAGGGCGTCGGCCGCTGCTGCCCCTGCACGGAGTTCCCAGGAGGCTGCCATCTCATTGAGCGCCGCACAGTCGGTGCCGCCCCTTGAGATCGAAGAGGCGAACACGCCTGATGATGGGTTGCCCTTGCGTGTGGCGAGGGCGATGCTGCCGCCCCAGGCCGAGAGCAAGGTGCCGCGCCCGGTATTCCTGAACGCGCAGCGGATCTCCGGCGTCGTCGACCGCGAGGTGCTTGCCGAGGATGAGGCGGAGTTACGCAAGGTAGGCACGGTGTTGACTGCTGATCGCCTGACTTACTGGCCGGTGGATGACGAGGTCGAGGCCGTCGGCAGCGTCCGCCTGCAGCAGGATGACGACGTGATTTCCGGCCCGAAGGCGCGCCTGAAGCTCGAAGACCAGGTCGGCTTCTTCGACCAGGCCTCGTACTTCGTTAAACGGCAGTCGGCTCCGACCCGTACTCCGACGGACGACACCGCGGCTGCGCGCTGGACTGCTAACACACCGGATAATGAGTCGGCAACCGGTTTTGCAGCCCCGCGCGCACTGAACATCAAGCCGGGACAGACCAAGGTCAAGACCGCAAAAAAACCGGCAAACGAGTTGACCGAGGGGCGGGGTGAGGCGGAGCGCATCGATTTCGAAGGGGAAAATCAGCGGCGTCTGACTGCTGCCACCTACACGACGTGCAAGCCCGGCAACGACGATTGGTATCTCAGTGTCGGCGACCTGCAACTGGACTACGATAACGACGTTGCCAGTGGTACCGACGGTACGGTTCGCTTCATGGGGGTGCCGATTCTCCATTCTCCGTGGGTGTCATTTTCGCTCAACAACGAGCGCAAGTCGGGTTTCCTGACGCCGAGTTACGGTTCCAGCAGCGACAATGGGGTCGAGTTTGTCCTGCCGTACTACTGGAATATCGCGCCGAACATGGATGCGACCATCGACACGCGTATTCTCAGCAAGCGAGGTTTGCAGCTCGGGACCGAATTTCGCTACCTGAACACGGCCTATGGGGGGATCTACAATAGCAAGGCTGCCGTTGAATACTTGCCCCACGATCGTCTGAGGGATATCGATCGCTGGGGTCTTGGGCTGACGCACAGCCAGAATTCGTCGAATGGATTTTCCGGCGCCATCAATTACAGCCGGGTGTCGGACAACTACTACTTTACCGATTTGTCGAGCCAGATCACCAGCACCGCGAAGACGCAACTCCTGCAGCAGGGTTTGCTGTCTTACAGTGGTGGCGGATGGTGGGACGTGACCACCAACGTACAGTCCTTCCAGACGCTGCAACCCGATCCCCAGAATCCGGTCAGCAAGCCGTATCGTTTGTTGCCCCAGATCACCCTGAACGCGCGTCAACCCGATCTGTACTCCACGGACACGGCACTCTTCGGGCAATACACCTATTTTGCCCATCCCGACGGCAGCATGGTTGAAGGGCAGAGGATGGTGCTGCAGCCGCAGGTGTCCTTGCCGTACGTCACTCCCGGGTGGTACGTGATTCCGCGGGTGGCCGCCAATCTTACCCGGTACGCACTCTCGTACCCGAACTCGGGCAGTGTCGGCGATACTTCGATCAGCCGCACGCTGCCGATTTTCAGCGTCGATTCGGGAATGACCTTCGAGCGGCCGAGCAACTGGTTCGGTCGGGACTATACGCAGACTCTCGAGCCACGCCTGTTCTATCTGAACATCCCATACCAGAACCAGAATCAGATCCCGATCTTCGATACCGGTCTGGCGGACTTCAATTTCGCGCAGATCTTTGCCGACAACCAGTTTTCCGGCTGGGATCGCATCAACAATGCCAACCAGTTGACCGCAGCCGTAAGTTCCCGGCTGATCGACCCGTCCAACGGGAGCGAAATCATGCGCGCAATGGTCGGGCAGCGGTTCAACTTCACTGACGAAAAGGTGTCGCTGCCAGGCAGCGTGCCCCCGCAAAAAGGCGACCGATCCGATTTCCTGGCCGCTTTCAGCGGCCAGTTGTTACCCCGGCTGTACGCGGACGCCGCTCTGCAGTACGACCCCAGCGACCAGCAGTTTCAACGCTACGCGATCGGGGCGCGTTACGTGCCCGAAGCGGGCAAGGTGCTCAATGCGACCTACAGTTACAACAGCGAGGCGGCGATTCCGATCAATCAGGTCGACCTTTCCGGTCAGTGGCCGATCAACTCCCGCTGGCAGGCGGTCGGCCGTTACAACTACTCGTTTACCAATTCCCTGCCGGTCGAGATCATCGGCGGGCTGGAGTACAACGCGGGGTGCTGGGTGGTACGTACGGTAGCCCACCGGATTCAGACCACCCAGGCCAACTCGACGACACAGTTCTTCGTGCAACTGGAATTGAATGGCTTCGCGAGCATTGGCTCGAATCCGCTGAGTATTCTCCATCGCCGGATTCCGGGCTACGCGGTCGGTCCGGCTTTGAGCGACCCGGCCCTGGCCGAACGGTAGGTTAAAGGACATGACGTTTCTACTTCGCTCGATACTTTTCTGCGCCTGCCTGGTCGGACTGGCGTCGGCACAAACGCGGACGCCGGCCCAGCCGATTCCTGTTGACCGTATCGTCGCCGTGGTCAACGACGAGGTGATCACCCTCTACGAATTGCGTTCGCGTCTCGACTCGGCGCTGGGGCAATTGCAGCGACAGGGGATGCCGCTACCGCCGCGCGATGTGCTGGAAAAACAGATGCTCGAACGCCTGGTGATCGACAAGGTGCAGTTGCAGCAGGCACGCGACATGGGTTTGCGCGTCGATGACGGACAACTTGAGCAGGCACTGCAACGCATTGCCGCGGGCAACAACCTGTCGCTCAGTCAGTTTCGGGCAGCACTGGAAAAGGACGGCATCACCTTTGCAAGCTTTCGCGAGGAGATTCGTTCCGAAATGACGATTGCCCGGGTCCGCGAGCGTGAGGTGGAGAGCAAGATCTTCATTTCCGACGGCGAGATCGACAACTACCTGGCCAGTGCATCCGGCCTGGGCAGCGCGGGGGAAGAGTATCAGCTTGCGCATATTCTGTTGCGTGCACCCGAGTCGGCGAGTCCGGAACAGATCCAGAAGCTGCGTGCCAAGGCCGACCAGGTCCTTGAGCGGTTGAGCAAAGGAGAGGATTTTGCGCAGCTCGCGGCGGCCTATTCCGATGCTCCGGACGGTCTGAAGGGCGGCAATCTTGGATGGCGTTCGCTGGACCGGTTGCCGGCCATGTTCGCCGAGGTAGGGGTGACGCTGAAGGTCGGCGAGGTATCACCGGTTCTGCGCAGTTCGAACGGTTTCCATCTGATCAAGCTGCTGGCCAAACGAGGCGGCGCCGCTGCACAGGCCGTCGAGCAAACGCATGCGCGGCATATCCTCATCAAGGTCAACGAAGTGGTGTCGGAGTCCGAGGCCCGGCACAAACTGGAGGGTCTGCGCGAACGGGTCAAGCACGGTGAAAGCTTCGCCGAACTGGCCAAACTTTTCTCGCAGGACGGGTCGGCATCAAAAGGCGGGGATCTCGGCTGGATTTATCCCGGCGACACCGTTCCGGAGTTCGAACGAGCGATGAACCTCCTGGCTCCAGGAGAACTCAGTCAACCGGTCCAGTCGCCGTTCGGTTTCCATTTGATCGAGGTCCTTGAACGTCGTGTCCAGGACGTATCGAGCGAGCGTCAACGCGCCGCGGCGCGTCAGGCCCTGCGTGAACGCAAACGCGACGAGGCCTACCAGGACTGGCTGCGCCAGGCCCGCGATCGGGCCTACGTCGAGCTTCGGCTGGAGGAACGTTGAGCGGCTTGTCGCCGACGATTGCCGTCACGACCGGTGATCCAGCCGGTATCGGCCCCGATATCTGCCTGCGTCTCCTCGATGACGCGCGTGCGCCGCACTTTGGCGCACGCATCGTGGTGTTGGCGGACCGTTCGCTACTTGCGGAACGGTCCGCGGCGTTGAACCTGACCGTCAGTCTGCGCGACTGGAATCCGTCGTTGCCGGCGCAGCCAGGCACTCTCGACGTGCTGCACCTGCCATTGTCTGCCGCGGCCCGGCCAGGCTGCCTTGACCCCGCCAATGCGCCGTACGTGCTGGCCCTGCTCGACCGAGCCCTGGCCGGTTGCCAAAGTGGAGAATTTGCCGCGATGGTCACTGCGCCGGTGCACAAGGGGGTGATCAACGATGCCGGTATTCCCTTCTCCGGCCATACCGAATACCTGGCCGAGCGGACGGGCACGCGTCGGGTGGTGATGATGCTGGCCGGCGGTGGCCTGCGGGTGGCCCTGGTGACCACGCATCTGCCGCTGAAGGACGTGCCGGCTGCGGTGACGCGCACCGCGGTCGACCAGACCTTGCGCATCCTGCATCGTGAGATGGGGCAAAAATACGGCATCCCGCGGCCACGCATCCTGGTGGCCGGGCTCAATCCACACGCTGGTGAGGGCGGCTACCTGGGGCGAGAGGAAATCGAAGTGATTACCCCGGTGCTTGACCATCTGCGGAGTGAACTGGGGATGACCCTGCTCGGGCCGCTACCGGCCGACACCATGTTCTCGCCGCCAGTCCTCGCACGCGGCGATTGTGTGCTCGCGATGTACCATGATCAGGGCCTGACTGCCCTCAAATACGCGAGTTTTGGGCACGGCATCAACGTCACGCTGGGCCTGCCGATCATTCGTACCTCGGTTGACCACGGCACCGCGCTTGAACTGGCGGGCAGCGGGCAGGCCGACCCAGGCAGCCTGTTCGTGGCCATCGAGCAGGCCATCGCCATGGCCGGGCGAGGTCGCAGCCTTCAAGGCTGAGCGCATGCCACCGCACCTCGCGCGCAAGCGCTTTGGCCAGCACTTCCTGGTCGATCAAAAGATCATTGCCGATATCGTCGATTTGCTCGCTGTGCGACGGGACGACCTGCTGGTCGAAATTGGTCCTGGTCTGGGCGCCTTGACCACTCCGCTGTTGAGGCGCCTCGACCACCTGCAGGTCGTCGAGATTGACCGTGACATCATCGCTCGGCTCCGGCAGGGGTTTTCGCCAGAGAAACTGACCGTGCACGCGGGTGATGCCCTGGTCTTCGATTTTGGCCAGTTGGCCAGAGACGCCGGATCCGGCCTGCGAGTTGTCGGCAATCTTCCGTACAACATCTCGACGCCGCTGCTTTTTCACTTGGCAGGTTTTGCCCACTGCGTACGCGACATGCATTTCATGCTGCAGAAGGAAGTCGTCGAGCGGATGGTTGCGCGACCAGGGGGCCGCGAGTTCGGGCGCCTGTCGGTGATGCTGCAATACCGCTTCGTCATGGACCGGCTGCTCGATGTGCCACCGGAGGCGTTCAATCCTGTCCCCAGGGTGCACTCGGCAGTGGTTCGCCTGCTTCCCCGGCCAGCAGCGGAATTGTCAGCGCACGACGAAAAGCAGTTCGCTGCGCTGGTTTCGGCAGCCTTCGCGCAGCGGCGCAAGATGCTGCGCAACAGCTTGCGGGGCTTGCTCGACGACGCTCGTCTGGAAGCGCTCGGCGTTTCGCCGACCTGTCGTGCCGAGGACCTGTCGGTCGAGGACTATATCCGCCTGGTCAATGCAATGGCCTGAAATAAAAAACGGCTTCCCGCAGCGGCACGCAGTTGGCTGGCCGCCGTGGAACCTAGCCCTCCTTCCTGATCGGGCAGGTGTTCATGCCGAGCAGCGAGTAAGCCGGGCAGACGCCGAACAGGCCGGTCAGCAGTGGCACCACACCGATCCAGCCCCAGGCGCCAACGACGCCAAGGGCGGCCATGGCGATGAGCGCAATGCCGACGACGACCCGCAGGATCTTGTCGATACCACCGACGTTTGTTTTCATGATGAGCTCCATTAGAGTTTGTGAGTGACGGTGCCAGACTACGCACCTGTCGCCGCCGAGTATGTAACTCAGGTCACACAGACTCCAGTCGCCTCAGCGATTGATTTCCGCCACTTGCTGCAATCCCGTCCGGTCGATCACGGTAATCTGTTCACGAGCGAGCATGACCAGTCCCTGCGCTGCGAAGCCCTTGAGCAAGCGGCTGACAATCTCCCGCACGCTGCCGAGTTCTTCGGCCAGATGCTGGTGGGTGGCATGGATGACCCCAGCCTTGGCCAGCAGCAGTTTGGCCAGGCGCTGGTCGAGACGCTGAAAAGCGACCTCCTCGACCAGTTCCATCAACTCGGCGATACGTTCGCCAAAAAGGTGGAAAACGAAGTCGCGAAAGGCACGATTGTCGTCGATCAGTCTGTCGAACATCGCGGTCGGCAGCAGCAATAGCGAGAGTGGCGTTTCGGCTATCCCTCGTGCCGAGTAGGGGCTGCGTGCGAGCAGGCAACTCGACGTGATGATGCACGACTCGCCAGGCTCAACGCGGTAGAGCAGCAATTCGCGGCCGGTGGCCGTGCTCTTCACCACCTTGATCGTGCCTTCGAGAATCAGCGGGAATCCGAAGCAGTTCTGCCGCTCGGCGAATACCTGGGCGCCGGCTGGCAGCTTGAGCAAGGCCGTCGCCCGGCAGACGGCTGCCAGTTGCTCAGCGGACAGGGAGTGCAACGGCGGGTACAGCGCCAGCAGCGTTTGCGGGAGTTCGTCCTGGGGCGTGTCCATCAATCGGCGATTTCTGCAGTCACCGGCGCGTGGTCGGAGGGCCGCTCCAGCTTGCGCAATTCGCGGCTGATCCCGGCCGCCGTGCAGCGCTCGGCAAGCACTTCGGAAAGCAGGATGTGGTCGATCCGCAGCCCCTGGTTCTTCTGGAAACCGAGCATGCGGTAGTCCCACCACGAAAAGCTCTTCGCGGGCTGCTCGAAAAGGCGGAAGCTGTCTTTCAGGCCGAGAGCCAGCAAGCGCTGGAAAGCTGCACGCTCTGGCGCCGAACACAGGATTTGTCCTGCCCAGGCGAGCGGATCGTGGACGTCCCGATCCTCTGGTGCGATGTTGAAATCGCCGGCCAGGACCACCCGCGGATTGACCGCGCGTGCATCCGCGATCCACCGGGTGAGTCCATCCAGCCATTCGAGCTTGTAAGCATATTTGTCGCTGCCGATCGCCTGCCCGTTGGGGACGTACGCGCAGACGACGCAGACGCCGCGGACTGTGGCGGCAAGAAGGCGCCTCTGTTGGTCCGGGTACAGCGGGTTGCCGTAGACGATATCGGTTGGGCATTCCTTCGCCAGCAGGGCAACGCCGTTGTAGGTCTTCTGTCCGGAAAATACGACATGATAGCCCGCGGCCTCGATTTCCTGCCTCGGAAAATGCGGATCATCGAGCTTCGTTTCCTGCAGGCAAACGATGTCCGGTTGCTCTGCCGCGACCCAGGCAAGCAGTTGCGGAAGCCGAACCTTGAGGGAGTTGACGTTCCAGGTTGCGATTTTCATCGGTGATCCAACCCAACTGAAGGGTTTTCCGGAAAGTGGGCGTGTGGCCCACGCGAACTGCTGGCCGCCGTCAGAAATCCTGTACCGAAGGCCTGAATATTGCTGGCCCGGACTGACGCACAGCAAGCCACCACAGCCAAGTTCATGATTGCTTGAACAAGTATGTTATCTTACGATGGTCTGGACGAAGCCGCGACGCGGAGGCAGCAAGGGCGGCACACTCTGATGACAACAAGACTTCCCCCTTGAACGAGAGGCTCTCCGCAGACGCAACGGGTGATCATCTTACGATGAGCACATCACCGGAAGCAACGTTTGCCCGCAACTGACTGCACTTGCCACACCTGCAGTTCAAGGGGCTGCAACCGAAGACGATCGACACCATCCACCGCAACATGGCCGCCTGGCAGCCTGATTTCCGGAGTCAGCACACTTGAAAATCCTCGTGACCGGCGCCGCCGGCTTCATCGGCATGCACACGGTGCAGAGCCTGCTGCGTCGCGGCGACAGCGTCGTGGGCATCGACAATCTCAACGACTACTATGAGGTCAGCCTCAAGCACGCGCGCCTGGCGGTGCTCGCCGGGCAGGGCGATTTCCGGTTCATCGAGATGGACATCGCCGACCGTCTGGCGATGGCGACGCTGTTTGCCGACGAAGGTTTTGCGCGCGTGATCCACCTGGCGGCGCAGGCCGGGGTGCGCTACTCGCTGCTCAATCCCAATGCCTACGTCGACAGCAATCTGGTGGGCTTCGTGAATGTGCTTGAGGGCTGCCGACACAGCGGCGTGCAACACCTGGTCTACGCGTCGAGTTCGAGCGTCTATGGCGGCAACAGGCGGATGCCCTTCGCCGAACACGACAACGTCGATCACCCGGTCAGCCTGTACGCGGCGACGAAAAAAGCCAACGAGTTGATGGCGCATACCTATAGTCATCTCTACCGCTTGCCGACCACCGGCCTGCGCTTCTTCACCGTTTACGGCCCCTGGGGTCGGCCGGACATGGCGCCCTTCCTGTTTACCCGCGCGATCCTCGCCGGGCGCCCGATCGATGTTTTCAATCACGGCCAGATGCAGCGCGACTTCACCTACGTCGATGACATCGTCGAAGCGGTGCTGCGCGTCAACGATCGTGTGCCTGAGGCAGATCCCGCGTACACTGCCGAAAGTCCTGACCCGGCCACGAGCGACGCCCCGTACCGGGTATTCAACATCGGCAATCATCAGCCCGTGCCCTTGCTGAGCTTCATCGCCTGCATCGAGCAGCGGCTGGGGCGCGTAGCAGAGAAACGGATGCTGCCGATGCAGCCGGGCGACGTAGCGGCGACCTACGCCGACACGTCCGCGCTGGCGCAGTGGGTCGACTTTGCACCGAGTACGCCGCTGCCGGAAGGCATCGGGCGCTTCGTCGATTGGTATCGCCATTATTACAAGGTCTGAAAGGAAAGTACCGTCATATGAAAGTTACCGTCATCGGCACCGGCTACGTCGGACTGGTCACCGGCGCCTGTCTATCGGAAATGGGCAACCATGTGGTGTGCCTGGATGTGGATGAACGCAAGATCGAGATCCTCAACAGCGGCGGCATCCCGATCCATGAACCGGGGCTGGAGCAGATGGTGAGCCGCAACGCCGCGGCTGGACGCCTGCAGTTCACGACCGATGTGGTCGCCGCGGTGCATCACGGCACGCTGCAGTTCATCGGCGTCGGCACACCGCCCGACGAGGACGGTTCCGCCGATCTCCAGTATGTGCTGGCGGCGGCGCGCAGCATCGGACGCCACATGACCGACTACAAGGTGGTCATCGACAAGAGCACGGTGCCGGTGGGCACCGCCGACCGGGTGCGTGCCGCAGTGCACGAGGCGCTGACCGAACGCGGCCTGAGCATGGAATTTGCGGTGGTCAGCAATCCCGAATTCCTGAAGGAAGGTGCCGCGGTCGACGATTTCATGCGCCCCGACCGGATCATCGTCGGCGCCGACGATGAACGCGCGACGCTGTTGATGCGCGCGATCTATGCGCCATTTTCGCGCAACCGCGACAAGCTGCAACTGATGGATACGCGCAGTGCCGAGCTGACCAAGTATGCGGCCAACGCCATGCTGGCGACGCGCATCAGTTTCATGAACGAACTCGCTCACCTGGCTGAGCGCGTCGGGGCAGACATCGAACTGGTGCGCCACGGCATCGGCAGCGACCCGCGCATCGGCACGCACTTTCTCTACGCCGGCACCGGCTACGGTGGCTCGTGTTTCCCCAAGGATGTCAAAGCCCTGATTCGCGCCGGTCACGACACGGGTGTCAATCTCGGCGTGCTGGTGGCCGTGGAAGCCGCCAACGAGGCCCAGAAGCGGGTGTTGGTCGACAAGGTGGTCGCCCGTTTCGGGGAGGAACTGCAGGGACGCACGTTCGCTCTCTGGGGACTGGCCTTCAAGCCCAACACCGACGACATGCGGGAGGCGCCGAGTCGGGTGATCGTCCACGAACTCCTGCGCCGCGGCGCGGCGATCCAGGCCTACGACCCCGTGGCCATGGACGAGGCGCGGCGGGTGTTCGGTGACCTCCCCGGTCTCAGTTTCGCCGGCAACCAGGCCGATGCCCTGCGCGACGCGGATGCCTTGCTGATTGCGACCGAATGGCGCGAGTTCAAGAGCCCGGATTTCGAGCAGATGCGCGTGCTGCTCAAGGAAGCCCTGATCTTCGATGGCCGCAACCTCTTCGACCCTGCTCTGGTACGCGGCCAGGGGATCGAGTACCACGCGATCGGGCGGCCTGGGGGCGAGCAGCAGAGCCTTCCGGGCTGAGCACGACGCACGTCGGCCGCTGGCCGGGCTGGCATCGTCCAGCCCGGTGCCGGTTTATGGGGGGCACCAGCGGGGTCTCTGGCGACGACAGCGCTTCCGTAAGCACCTCGAAGTTCAGGAACACATGATGAATGACCTCTACGCCCGACCCGAACCCTCTCGGTCGGAGATCGACGCGATGCCGGGCAACCTGCTCATCGAGTTCGGGACACCCTGGTGTGGCCACTGTATCGCGGCGCAGCCCCTGCTTGCCAGCGTCCTGGCCGGCTACCCTGATCTGCGGCATATCAGGATCGAGGACGGCCCGGGGCGTGCCCTGGGCCGTTCATTTCGCGTCAAGCTGTGGCCGACGCTGGTGTTGATGGCGCACGGACAGGAAGTCGCGCGTCTGGTTCGCCCGGCGAGTTCGCAAGACATCCGCGCTGCCATCGGCAGGCTCATCGGCCCTGGCTGATCGATTCGCTGCAGTCCTGACACTGGCCAGTTTTGTCCTTCAAGGCCTCTCCTGGCTGCTCGCAGCGTCGCGAGTTACTCACCCCTTGTCGAGCCAGCCGAGCAGGGTCACGAAAAGCAGTTCAGGATCGACCGGCTTGCTGATGAAATCATTCATGCCTGCCGCCAGGCAGCGCGATCTCTCCTCGGCCAGGGCGTTGGCGGTCATGGCGATGATCGGCAGGCGTGCACGGTCGGGTATCTGCCGGATACGCTGCGTGGCCTCGATGCCATCCATTGCCGGCATCTGGATGTCCATCAACACCAGCGCGTAGTCATTGCTCCGGGCCAGTTCGACGGCCTGCACCCCATCACGAGCCAGATCGACCGAGAAACCGATCGTCTCGCCCAGCAATTCCTGCACCATGACCTGCGTCATCAGGTCGTCTTCGGCCAGCAACAGTCGGGTGCCGCGATAGGCGGTTTGCAGCCGCCGCTCCGCGTCGCTGGCGGAGGCCACTGTGCGCTCTGAAGGGACGCCGTTCCTGCTCGCCATCGGGAAACGCAGCGAGAAGGAGAAGGTACTGCCGGTGCCCGGGGTACTCACCACTTCGAGGGTGCCGCCCATCAGACGCACCAGCCGGTTACAGATCGTCAGACCGAGGCCGGTGCCGCCGAACTGCCGGGTCGTCGAGCCATCGGCCTGCTCGAAGGGGTCAAAGATTCGCCGCAGGGCCTCAGCTCCGATGCCGACTCCGGTATCCCGAACCGTGCAGCGGATATCCAGGTCCTGGTCGGTCTCGCGCGCGATCTGCACGCTCAGGGTGACGCTGCCGTGCGCGGTGAACTTGAGGGCATTGCCCGCCAGATTGAGCAGCACCTGTTGCAGGCGCAGAGGAT
Organism: Candidatus Accumulibacter propinquus; assembly: GCA_016714935.1. GTDB lineage: Bacteria > Pseudomonadota > Gammaproteobacteria > Burkholderiales > Rhodocyclaceae > Accumulibacter > Accumulibacter propinquus. The sequence goes on from JADKBU010000013.1 coordinate 57,501, forward strand.
CCCCGATCACCGCCAGCCTGGCGAGCCGCGGATCGATTTCGCGGATCCACCGCAGGCCCTTGGCCTCTGCCCGGTCGCAGAGCAGATTGTCGAGGACGGTGGCGATATTGCCGAAGGTGAACGCCGTCTGCTCAAGAGTCATACGATCGGCATCGATCTTGGAGAGGTCGAGCACGTCGTTGATCAGTTGCAGCAAGTGGTTTGCCGAACTGGTGATCTTGGCCAGCTTGTCGCGCTGACGGGGATCGGTGTTGTTGCGGGCGAGCAGGTGCGTCAGTCCAATGATCGCGTTCATCGGCGTTCGCAGCTCGTGGCTCATGTTCGCCAGGAAGGTGCTCTTGGCGCGGTTGGCGGACTCGGCCGCCTCCTTGGCGATGGACAAGGCGAGCGTACGTTCGCTGACGATCTCTTCGAGATGGTCGCGATGGCGCCGCAGTTCGGCGTTGGACGTGTCAAGTTCGGCGGATTTCTGGTGCAGCGCGGCCTCCACTTCCTGGCGGCGCGCAATCTCGTCGGAAAGCGCCCGGTTGCGTTGCTCCAGTTCGGCCTGGTGACGAGCCGAAGCGGCGTACTCAGCCTGCAATTGCACGGTGCGTTGTCGCATCCGCTGCAAGACGAATGTCGTCAACAACAGCGCCGTCGAGCAGGCGCCGAGGAAATAGAGGTAAGCTGGCGAGGCCATCTGGCCGTAGACGTCGGTTTCCGAACTGAGCGTGAGCATCGACAACGGCGCGCCGGCGATCGCCGTGCGCAGGGCCAGCAGATTGCCGAACTGATCGGCATCGGGGATATCCCGCACGGGAATCAGCCGGTTTTCCGGCAGCCGCGAAAATGCACGCGCGACGGTTCCCGACAATTCCGTCAACTGGCCGGCGGAGGGGATGCTGGTCCCCTCCTCGGTCAACAGAAACTCCTGATAGTTGTCGACAGCGTCGCCATTGCCGCGGCGACCGATGAGCAGCAGCGACAACAGACGCAGGTCGCTGACGGTCAGCACCGCGCCTTGGAAGACGCCCTTGTAGATGACCGGTGAACTGGCGACGATCAGTCCATTGCGCGCGTCCACCCGCAGGTAGGGCGCTGGCGCGGGCAGCGACGGCACCGCGTTGGCCGGCGCAGCCTTGCCTGCTGCGGCCAGGATCGATCCGTCTTCGCCAAGAAAGACGATCTGCCGGTAGATCGCCTGCTCGCGCAGGGTCTTCTGTTCGATCTGCCGTCGAAAGCGCTGCTCGATGGCATCGAGACTGGCGCCCAGGCCATATTGCAGGGACATTTCGAGTGCCCGATTGACCAGATACGCTTCCATCTCATGGCTGCCGGCCAGTTCGGCTGCCGCTTGCCGCCTCTCGCCCACAAAGTCCGCAACCGCAGCGGCGCGGCGTTCGCTGTCGGCGACCAGGCGTGCTTCGCTGGCGGCTCGCAGTTGCGTCTGCGACGAATGCAGGCTCCACAGGAGAATCGCCGTGCAGGCGGCAAGGCCGACGCCAACGATCAGCGGCCAGAGCAGTCGGAAGCGGTGATAAAGCGACATGCTCGGCAGTCAGTGGTGTTTGGAAAAGTGGCCGGGAAAGTCGCGGCGGAGCCGGGGGTAATACTTGTCCACCAGTCGGTCGAACGGCCGTTCCCCCCGGATCTGGCGAAGGTCGGCGTAGAAGGAGTCCAGACAGCTTCGCCCCCATGATCAGCAGACTTTTCATCGCCGTTCTCGTCTCCGGGTTTCCTGCCATACCATTTCCGGTCTGGCGATCCCAACAATACGCTGCGTGCAGCTTGATCCCGACGGCCTGCAATCAGCAGGCATCAAGGATTCTACGCCGCGGATGTCCCTTGCGCCAGACTGGATTTCTCTGGGGCACGGTGAAGCTTCTCGCCGCTCCACCTCACGCATGATATGCGTCCCGACGGTCGTGCGCGAGCGCTCGCCAGCGAGACTCCCGGTTTGTGTGGATTCGCTCACGGCAATTGTCGTGCTGCGCTGTTAGGCTACTTGCAGTTAAATCAAGGATGCCTCGATCGCGCAGGGCGGGCCTGGAAACCGTGCCGCGGGTTTGTCGGCGGCGATCGGAAGTGGCGTCTTCATCACCGGCTGGAAGGAGAAAATTTAGAGGAAAACCCTAACTTTTCCACCGGATATTCCCTATAATGATGCTGCACTGCAACAAAATCCCGCCAACGAGGTTCCATCCGGCTGGTTACAGTGCCTGGCGTCGCCAGCATCTCAGGAGCACTAGCATGAAAGCACCAAAAATATTGCCGTGGATTGCCCACAAGACCGGCATCAGCGAAGAACTTGCACTCAAGCTGTGGCGTCGCGCCGCCGGGGAAGCGCAGGTCATGACCGGTTGCTGCAACAGTTCGGCGTATTACCGTCTGGCTGTCGAGCGTTTTATCGATTTTGCCGAAGCCGAGGGTAGCCGCTGCGTGGTACGCCAGTCGGTCGGCAGCAGGAACTGTGTATCCTGGCTGTGGCGCCACCAGAACCGGATCTCGAAACTGAATCTGATTACCGCCGAAAATGTCGTGCGATTGTGGCAAACCAATTTGAGCAACCTCTTCGGCGTACAGCGGCACGCCGTCTGAAGACTCCCGCGGCGACCTCGCGCATCGACGGCACACTCAGTGGCGAACCACAACCGGCGAGGGGATCTGCAGCGACTGCGAAACCTGTTCCGCGAGTGCCGCCGCGTCGGGCCGGTTCATCAACTGGCTGAGACGGACCGCATACGCATATCCCCCGCCGGAAAGTGCCTGCGGCCTGATGCGCACGGGGTAGCCGGCGGCGCGCGCGCGGTCGTACAGAGACAGCGCCGCCGCTTCGCTATCCAGCGTCGCCAGTTCGATCGCCCATTTCCCGTCACGCATGACCGGGCTGCTGGCCCGTGCCGGCGCACTCTGCATTGCGGTCTGTTGTGTCCACCAGGACAGTTGCGCTGCCGTGACGGTTTCAATGGCAGTCGCTGCGCTTTCCTTCGCGGCTTGATAGCAGCTTGAAGCTTCGCTGATCTGCCGCGCTTCCTCATCAGGGTGGATCACCGTGATGCTGCCCTCCAGAAGACAGATGCGGTCCCCTGCTGAGTCGGCCTTGCCCCACACGTCGGTGCCGCGAATTCCGGCGGTGATGGTCCCGACGCGCAAATTGACCGCGCGCTGGTAATGCGACCGCGCGGAGGTGCCCGTGCTGAAGCGCACCGCACCCTGGGGGACATCGAAGGCGGCGGTAAACACGGCTTCGCGGATGCCGAGCGCGTTCAGGTCGAGGCGGGTTTCAGCCCCCAGGCGGAGCACGCTGCCATCGCCGAGGCGAATCAGCACGCGGCCTTCGGGCCCGGTAAGCACGCGATCGCGATTCCGCAGCACGAGGCCCGGTTGCAGCGCCTCGCGTTTGCCCAGCCGCTCGACCCAGGCCGGCATCTGCAGCGCGTCGACGACTGCGTCGGCGCTCGCCGCGGCGGCTGCCTGAGCGAGTAGTAAAGCCCAGGCAAGCAAACCGCCACCCAAGAGAAGGTGCATGCGCTGCGGATTCATGGCCAATCCCTAGCTACAGTGAGATCGGGCAATTGTAACATCGCACAAAGTGCGCCCGTTGCCGCAAGCCTTGTTCACTGTAAGCCGACTCGTGCAAACAATGACGATACCTTTCCGCGCCGCCCAGCCGGATCTCGAGCCCTGCGCAGCTTGTTGCCTTGCGGCCTACGCGCTCCGGGTGGTCCTGCCGCGGCGTGCTAGAATTGTCATCCCATGGAACTCCTGATCAACGGCGAGAGCCGCCAATTTCCCTCGCCGCTGACGGTCGCCGATCTGGTAATGGCGCTGAATCATGCCGGCAAGCGGATCGCTGTCGAGCGCAACGGGGAGATCGTCGCACGCGGTCGGCATGCTGAAACGATGCTGGCCGAGGGTGACCGGATCGAGATCGTCGTTGCCGTCGGTGGCGGCTGAGCCTCATTGACAAGCCGAAAAGCGAAAGACACATGCCATCTTCCCCACACCACCTGACCGTTGCCGGCAAGACCTATCGTTCCCGTCTGCTCGTCGGTACCGGCAAATACCCGGATTTCACGGCAACGCGGGCGGCAATCGACGCTTCCGGCGCAGAGATCGTCACCGTTGCCATTCGCCGCACCAACATCGGCCAGGACGCCGGCGAGCCGAACCTGCTCGACGCGTTGCCGCCGTCGCAATTCACCATCCTGCCGAACACCGCCGGCTGTTACACCGCAGCAGACGCGGTGCGGACCCTGCGTCTGGCGCGCGAACTGCTCGACGGGCACGCGCTGTGCAAGCTCGAAGTTCTGGGCGATCCGAACAACCTTTTTCCGAACATGCCGGAAACGCTCAAGGCGGCGGAAACGCTGGTCCGTGAAGGCTTCGAGGTGATGGTCTACTGCGCCGACGACCCGATCCAGGCCAGGATGCTGGAGGAGATCGGCTGCGTCGCGGTGATGCCGCTGGCTTCGCTGATCGGCTCCGGGATGGGCATCGTCAATCCCTGGAATCTGCGCCTGATCATCGACAACGCCAAGGTGCCGGTGCTGGTCGATGCCGGCGTCGGTACCGCGTCGGATGCGGCGATCGCCATGGAACTCGGGTGCGACGGCGTACTGATGAACACCGCGATTGCGCATGCCCGTTCCCCCTTGCTGATGGCCAGCGCGATGAAGAAGGCGGTCGAGGCGGGGCGCGAGGCCTTTCTCGCCGGGCGCATGCCGCGCAAGTTCTACTCCGCAGACCCCTCGTCGCCGACGACCGGCCTGATCGGTTCGTAGGCGTGGCCGGGCAGGAGACGGCGTACACGCCAGGGCGGGCGGCGCACATCCGCAGTTTCGTCCGTCGCCAGGGGCGTGTCTCGAATGCCCAGCAGCGTTATCACGAAGACATGATGGCGAAGATCGGCGTCGCGTACGTTGCGCAGTGTGTCGATTTTGCGACCCTGTTTGGGCGAGCCGCGCCGCGGATTCTGGAAATCGGCTTCGGCATGGGTGAGACCTCGGCGGCGATCGCGGCACTTCATCCCGAGAGCGACTATCTCGGCATCGAAGTGCACACGCCCGGCGTCGGCAGCCTGTGCAAGCTGGTCGCCGAGCAGGGTTTGCACAATCTGCGCATTGTTCAACACGACGCGGTCGAAGTCGTCCGCGACATGATCACGCCCGCTTCGCTCGCCGGCGTGCACATCTTCTTTCCCGATCCCTGGCCGAAGAAGCGGCACCACAAGCGTCGCCTGTTGCAGCCGCCCTTTGTGGCGCTGCTGGCCAGCCGCCTGCAGCCGGATGGCTATATCCACTGCGCCACCGACTGGGAAGACTACGCACAACAGATGCTGGCCGTGCTTGCGGCAGAACCACGGCTGCAGAACACGGCGCCGGACTACGCGCCGCGCCCCGCGTATCGCCCCTTGACCAAGTTCGAGCAGCGTGGCCTGCGGCTGGGGCACGGGGTATGGGATCTGGTCTTTCGCAGACGCCAGGATTCACTCCAGCCGGAAGACGAAAGGCAGGATCAGTTCGCGTGAATGCGCCCAGTTAACCCTGGCCATCGCGTAAGCCGCTCTGACTGCTGCCTTGTCGAGAATCGGATGGCCGCTGCTGACGGCGATGCTGACCTCGCTGATGCTGCCGTCTTCGGCCAGCGTCAGCAGAAGGCTGCCTTCGCCTTCGATGCCGCGGGCGATGGCTTCGGGCGGATAGTACTGGTGCTGCGCCAGCTTGCGCTGTACTGCGTCGAGTTGCCGCCTGGTCGCTGCCTTGCCGGGCGCTGGCCCGGGGTGGGCCGCGGGTGGGGTAGCTGGCGGCGCCTTGACGGGAGCCTTCTCGGTGAGTAGCGTGTTTTTCAGCAGTGTCTCGTCGCGGTCAGGGTCTTGCGGGCCGTGCGACAGCTGCAGCGAAGCCGCCAGCACCGACCACTGTGGCGGGGTGCGCGGGTGAAAGACGTACGGAAGCAGCAGGCCGGTGTGCAGGGCGAGCGAAAGCGCGAGGGCGAGGATCAGGCGAGACGGCATGGGCGTGACATTGTGAACCAAAACCGTGCACCAGGACACGGCGATGCGACTCGGCAGGCAGGGTCGGGTCTGGACGGAGGACGGAATGAGGCTATTGATGGGCAGATTTGGCGGCGTGATGTTGCTCCTGTGCTGTTTGCTGGTTGGTCCGGTGTTGGCAGACGCGCCGGCACCGGATCCGATCACCTTCGGTTATGCCGTCGAGCGAGGTGACCTGCGCACCGTCAAGCGCTGGCTCGACGACGGACTGAACCCCGAGTACCAGGCGGCACAGATCGGTACCGGGCTGATGGTCGCCGCCTGGTATGGCAACATCGAAATGATGGCGCTGTTCGTCGAACGCGGGGCCGATGTCCGGCGCAGCAACCGCAACGGCGAGCAGCCCTTGCAGCTGGCGGCCTGGGGTGGACATCTGGACGCCGTCAAGTGGCTCCTGGAGCGTGGAGCGCCGCTGGAGCGTGAGGGCAAACAATGGGGCGCGCTGCACTACGCGGTGTTCAACGGGCACGAACAGGTGGTCAATGATCTGATGGCGCGGGGTGCCAACGTCAATGCGCGTTCTCCGAACGGCTCGACGCCGTTGATGCTGGCCGCACGCGAGGGTCGCGACGGTCTGGCGCGGACCCTGCTTGAAGCGGGCGCCAACCCCAAGATGCAGAGCGACTGGGGCGATACGGCGCTGACGATGGCGATGCGCTACGACCACTTGCGGCTGGCAAAGATGATTTCGTCGCCGGAGGAATTCGCGATCGCGGTCAAGGCGCCGAAGGAGAATTTCGGCGACGCGATCCGCTCGGCGGCGGTGCCCAGCGCGATCGACGCGATCCTGAAGGAAATCCGCGCGGCCGAAGCCGAAGGCCGTCCGAGCGAGGACTTGCACAAGAAACTACTCGCCGCGGTCAATGAACTGCGACGCGGCACCTCGGGGCCGGTGGTGCAGCGCCCGATGCCGCGCCCTTATCAACCGCGATCGATGGTCATTACCGCTCGCCGTTCGCAGCCCGGTGCCGAGCGTGCGCAGTTGCTGGTCGATGGCAGTCCGGCCGGGCCGGTCGTCGCGTCACCGGTCGGCAGCGCTGCCGCGAAGACGCCGAGCCGAAACGCCGCTGCGCAAACGCGCAGCCTGGCTACCGCGCAGGCCGCGGAATTGCTGCGTCAGATTCGTCTCGCCGAGGCACAGGGACAGCCCGCCGACGGACTCCGGCAGCAGCTCTATCAGGCGGTCGAAGCGATGAAGCCGTAGCCGCATCGGCGGTTGCGCTGATTCCTGGTCAGTCGCGGTCTGCGAGGAAGCGCTGCAGCAGCCGATTGAGAAAGCGGCGGCCACGATCGCTGGGCGCAATGCGCTGTCGGTCGCGATCGATCAGGCCGTCCGTCTGAGCCTGGCGCAGGATGTGCTCGATGCTGAGCAGCGGCAGCGAGGTGCGTGATTCGAACAATTGCGCGTCGAAACCCTGAATCAGGCGCAGGGCGTTGAGCATGAATTCAAAAGGAAGATCGGCGGTGGGGACGGCAAACTCGTCCTGTACCGGGGTTCCTGCGGCTGCCTGGGCAAGGTACTGCTCGGGGCCCTTCCAGCGCATCTGGCGTAGCAGGCGATCGTGCAGCGTCAGCTTGCCGTGCGCCCCCGCGCCGATCCCCAGATAATCGCCGAACTGCCAGTAGTTGAGGTTATGCTGGCATTGCCGGCCGACTTGCGCGAACGCCGAGGTTTCGTAATGCAGGTAGCCCGCGCTGGCCAGCCGCGCCTCGATGGCATCCTGCATGTCCGCGCACAGGTCAGGTGTGGGCAGTTCCGGAGGTCTGGCGGCAAAAGCGGTGTTAGGTTCGATGCCGAGTTGGTAACACGACAGGTGTGGTGGGGCGAACGAGAGCGCCGCCTGCAGGTCGTCGAGGGCTTCGGGTAGCGTCTGGCCCGGTAGTCCGTACATCAGGTCGAGGTTGAAATTGTCGAAGTGACGGGCGGCAATCTCGATCGCTCGCCGAGCCTGCTGGTCGTCGTGGATGCGCCCGAGTGCCTGGAGGTGACGCGGGTTGAAACTCTGAATACCCAACGACAGGCGATTGACACCGGCGGCTCGAAAGGCGGCGAATTTTTCGGCCTCAACGGTTCCGGGATTGGCTTCCAGCGTGATTTCAGCGCTGGGCAGCACCTGCAGGCGGCTGCGCACGGCCGCCAGAAGGTCGTCCAGACCCTCGCCCGAGAGCAGGCTGGGCGTCCCGCCACCGAAAAAGACGCTGTCGATGCGGCGGCCCCAGACCAGAGGCAGTGCTGCTTCGAGGTCGGCGATCAGGGCGGCCACGTACTGGCCTTCCGGAATGGCTGCACCGCCTTCGACGGCGTTCGGGCCTGCTGCCAGCGCATGCGAGTTGAAATCGCAGTAGGGGCACTTCTGCACACACCACGGAATGTGGACGTACAGCGACAGCGGCGGCTGGGTCCTGAATTGCCCTGTGCTGCGTCCTGATCCTGACGGCTGTTGAGGACGCAAGGTGATGATTCGTCGGCCCTGGCTAGCAACCGGCATCAGTGTCGCGCTTGCAGGCGCTCGACGAGACGGGAGAGGGCCTGGCCACGATGCGAGCGACGATTCTTCTCCGCAGCGTCGAGTTCTGCCGCGCTCTTGTCGAGCTCGCGGATGTAGAAGAGAGGGTCGTAGCCAAAGCCGTCGTCACCGCGCGCTACCGAGAGAATCTCGCCGTTCCATTCGCCCTCGGCAATGATCGGCTGTGGGTCGTCGGCGTGGCGAACGAAAACGATCACCGAAACGAAACGGGCCGTGCGCCTGTCGTTTTCACCCAGTTCGACGAGCAGCTTCTGGTTGTTGCGGGCATCGGATTTCGGCTCGCCCGCGTAGCGTGCGGATAACACGCCGGGGGCGCCGCCGAAGGCGTCGACACACAGACCCGAGTCGTCGGCGAGGGCCGGCAGGCCGCTCAGCCGCGACGCGTGCCGCGCCTTGGTCAGGGCATTCTCGACGAAGGTACAGTGCGGCTCCTCGGCCTCGGGAACGCCGAGCTGGCCCTGGGGAACAAGCTCCCAGCCCAGCGGCGCGAGAATCGCATCGAGTTCTTTCAGTTTCTTGGTGTTGTTGGAAGCGAGAACGAGTTTCATAGGGTCAGGGCCGTCTTCTGGTGGGCCAGCAGTTCACCGATGCCGGCTTCTGCCAGGTCCAGCAACTGGTTCATTTGCGTACGAGTAAAGGGTTCGCCTTCGGCGGTTCCCTGCAGTTCGACGATCCCCCGCCTGCCGGTCATTACCACGTTCATGTCCGTATCGCAGTGGGCGTCTTCGGCGTAGTCGAGGTCAACCACAGCCAACCCCTGATAGATTCCCACCGACACTGCGGCGACCTGATCGCGAATGGGGTTTGCAGGGAGCTTGCGTTTGCCGAGCAAGTGCTCACAGGCGTCGTTGAGCGCCAGCCAGGCGCCGGTGATCGCGGCGCAGCGGGTGCCGCCGTCGGCTTGCAGGACATCGCAGTCGAGCGTGATCTGGCGTTCGCCCAATGCCTTGAGGTCGGTCACGGCGCGCAGGGCGCGGCCGATCAGGCGCTGGATTTCCTGGGTGCGGCCGGTCTGCTTGCCCTTGGCCGCCTCGCGCCCGGTGCGCGTGTGCGTCGAGCGCGGCAGCATGCCGTATTCGGCGGTCACCCAGCCCTGTCCGCTGCCGCGCAGAAAGGCCGGAACGAATTCCTCGACGCTGGCCGTGCAGAGCACGCGTGTGTTGCCGATTTCGATCAGCACCGAGCCTTCGGCGTGGCACGTAAAACGGCGCGTCATCCGGACCTGACGCAACTGCGATGGTTCACGGTTGCTTGGACGCATGTGAATCCCTATTTGGAGTATTTCTGGATGGTCGAGCGGATTTCTTCGATCGCAAGCTCGATCTCCTGATCGGAGAGTTCGCTTTTACGCGTGGGGTGACGACCGAACTCGTCGAGTTTGGTCATCACCGTGTCGCGAGCCATGGTTTTCGTCGAGATCAGGCTGCTGGAACTGCTGCTTTCATCGAGATAGGTGTCTCCCCAGCGCACCGCGATCATCGACAGATTGTCCGCATGCGGGCCACCTCGTTCTTCCGCCTGATCAAGCAGTGCCGGAACCGCGCGCATCAGGTCGGCAGTCTTCAGCGAGCCAGCGATGCTGTCGCCGGGCAGAACGCTCCAGACGCCGTCGGTGCACAGCAGCAAGACGTCTCCCGTCTCCAGCGTCGTCTTGCGCGAATACTCGATCTGCGGCGCCTGCTGACCGCCCAGGCACCCGTAGATTTTGTTTCGGTCGGGGTGACCGGTCACCTCAGCTTCACTGATCTTTCCCTGGTCGACCAACATCCGTACACGCGAGTGATCCCTGGTCTGGGCCAGGACTTTGCCATTGCGCAGGAGGTACAGGCGGGAATCACCGGCATGCGCCCAGTAAGCCACGCTGTTCTGCACGATGCAGGCGACGCAGGTGGTGCGTGGTGAGTCCAGGAGATGGTGTTTGCCGGCAAAGTCGAGAATGCCACGGTGGGCGTTGAGCATGTTCTCCTGCAGAAACATGAAGGGGTCGAGTACCTTGCGCTTGAAGGCTTGCGGGAAAGCTTCGGTCAGCGTCTGCACGGCGATCTGGGCGGCGACTTCACCGTAGTAGTGACCGCCCATGCCGTCTGCGACGACCATCAGCAAGGCTTCGCGGGAATAGCAGTAGGCCAGCCGGTCTTCGTTGTTGGCGCGCTTGCCGGTCCGACTTTCCTGGTAGATGGTGAATTTCATGCGTCCCTGGTTTTCTTGAATTTGCTGACGACCTGGTCCAGCCAGGTTTCCTTTGGTTCTGGGGGGGAGGGTGTTGGCGGGACGACGGCTTCGGTCAGTGCCTTCTGCAGGGCAAAAACGCTCTGCGGCCGGTAGCGATGGTTCAGGCACAGGCACCAGTCGATCGTTTCGAGCAACTGGTCCGAGTATTGTCCTTCCCAGCGGACCATGGCGGGTACCAGCCGGTCCTTTTCGAGGCGGTTGTCGGCCGGTTGTGGCGTGTTGCCCGAAATGCAGGCATACATCGAGGCGCCGACGCTGTAGATGTCGCTCCAGGGGCCCAGCAACTCGCGCTGGTGATAGTGCTCGGGCGAGGCGAAGCCCGGGGTGTACATCGGCTTGAGCATCGGTGTGTCGCAAGCCAGCGTCTGGCGGGCCGCGCCGAAGTCGATCAGCACCGGCATGTGGTTGTTGCGCATGTAGATGTTCGACGGCTTGAGGTCGAGATGCAGCAGTCTGTGTGAATGCACTTCGCGCAGACCGTTGAGCATCTTGGTAAAGATGTTGCGAATGAAGTTTTCCGTTACCCCCGGCCTGTTTTTCTGGATCAGCTCCTGCAGGGTGCGGCCGTGTTCATACTCCATCACCATGTAAACAGTGTCGTTGGCACGGAAGAAATTCAGCACCCGAATCACATTGGGATGGGAAAGACCGGCCAGCGCCCGACCTTCCTCGAAAAAACACTTCATGCCGTAGCGAAAGGCGGGTAGATGATCTTCGGTGATGATCGGCGCGGTTTGCCCCTCGCTACGCAAGGCCAGCGTATTGGGCAGGTACTCCTTGATGGCCACACGCTGTCCATGGGCGTCGGTCGCGACGTAGACGATCGAAAACCCACCCAGCGAGAGCTGATGCTCAATGCAATATTCGTCGATCCGGAAACCGGCGGGGAGGGGGTGGTTCGCTTGTTGCGCCATCCGTGTCAGGGCTATCATTCAAGGTTTCAGGCATTGTCCGGTTTTTCGGGGTGGACTGTAAAGCCGGCAACTGATACACAATCGTTAATATGTCAGGATTTCGATGATTTACAGCATGACCGGTTATGCCGCCAGGACGCGCGCCGTCAAGGGCGGAGCCTTGCACGTCGAGTTGAAGAGCGTCAATTCGCGCTACCTCGATTGCCACTTTCGGGTGTGCGACGAATTGCGCATCGTCGAACCGCAACTGCGCGAATTGATTGGCGCGCGGCTTGGTCGAGGCAAGCTCGAATGCCGGGTCAGTTTCACACCAGCGACCGCGCAGGCGGAACAACTGAGTGTAAACGCCGGCCTGCTCGAACGGCTCAGTGGCTTCGATGCGCAGATCCGGAACGTCCTGCCGCTCGCCGCTTCGCTGACGGTCAACGATGTGCTGCGCTGGCCGGGTATCTTCGGCGACGACAGCATCGATGTCGAGACTGCCGTGCCGGCATGTCTGGCGCTCGCCGGCGAATCCCTCGACGATTTCATGGCCAGCAGGGCGCGCGAGGGGGAGAAGCTCGCGGGCGTGATACTGGAGCGTGTGGCCCGCATGCGGGCGTTGGCGCGCGATGTCGAGCCGCGCATCCCGGCGGCGCAGGCGGCTTTCAACGAAAGACTGAGGCAACGCCTGCTCGACGCCGTGCAGGTGGTCGACGACGAACGCATCCGTCAGGAAGTGGCCGTATTCGCCGCGCGGATTGACGTTGCCGAAGAACTGGCGCGGTTGCTCACTCATCTCGATGAGGTCGAACGCGTCCTGCGGGCCGGGGGGGCGAGTGGCAAGCGCCTTGATTTCCTGATGCAGGAGCTCAATCGTGAAGCCAACACGCTCGGTTCCAAGTCGCTGGTCGCGGAGATTTCGCAGGCAGCCATAGAGTTCAAGCTCCTGATCGAGCAGATGCGGGAACAGGTGCAGAATCTGGAGTGAAGTTTCACGATTCAAGCCTCATTCGTATTCTCGCTGACCTGTGCCTCGTCGAGGCCGCCGAGTCGAAGCCTGTCTTTGCAGAGAGACTGGCGCAATGGCTCGATCTTTCTGACGCCATCACGCTCCATGCGGCGCACAACGCCAGCGCCGCGAGTTCGCCAGCAGTGCAGTCCGGGGTGCCATCTGTCGCCGGTATCGCCGTAGAAGAAGAATACGCTCGGGTGAAAACGGACCTGGTGGATTCGATCACGAAGAGTTGTTCGCCCAACATGGGCGAGGCACGCATAAGATGGCCCACGCCGAAGCCAGGTATGGGCATTGAAGTTACGGCCTACGAGCCGTATCGTCGATTCTATGTTGCCCATCAAGGTGCCATGGAACTGCGCGTTCGCCCATTGCGCACCCGTGTTCGACAAGCGCTTTCGAGGGCTTCGACGGCGCTTAAGCAGCTGGCAGCCCTGGATGAAGCTCTGGACAGGATACTGTGTGTGCGTGAGCGCCAATTGCTCTCGACGGTGCCCTTGCTGCTCGAAAAACGTTTTGAGCAACTGCTCAAGGCGCATACACAGCCGCCCGTCGGCACTCCGCAGGCTGATGCCCCTGCCTTGAGGAGGCAGCCTGGGGAGGGTCTGGCGGACTTCTGCAAAGAATTGCAAGGGGTGTTGCTCGCCGAACTGGAACTACGGTTGCAGCCGACGGCAGGTCTCATTGAAGCATTGATGAACGAGGCAAACAAGCATAAATGAATAGAAGTGGTTGCGCACTGGCCTTCCTGTTGGGAGCCGCGACTGTGGGTTGGGTTGGCGTTGGGTTTGTCGGTTCGAATACGCTGGCGTTGGTCATGACGGTGATCATTGGCGCGGTCTATTTGTTCGGCGCGTTTGAAATACTCGAGTTTCGTCGCGCAACGTCAACGTTGGCCGTGGCGCTGGCGGCGATTCCCGAGCAACTGACGAACCTGGCCGATTGGCTCGACCGCCTGCACCCGTCGCTACAAAACGCCGTGCGTTTGCGCATAGAAGGTGAGCGTATCGGTCTGCCCGGTCCGGCACTGACCCCTTATCTGGTGGGACTGCTGGTGATGCTGGGGATGCTGGGCACGTTTCTGGGCATGGTCGTCACCCTCAATGGTGCCGCGTTCGCGCTGGAAGACACCACCGACCTGCCGGCAATCCGGTCTGCGCTGGCGGCACCGATCAAGGGATTGGGGCTGGCGTTTGGTACTTCGGTGGCGGGTGTTGCCGCCTCGGCAATGCTGGGCCTGATATCGGCCCTGAGCCGACGCGAAAGAATGCTGACCGCGCAACTGCTGGACACCAGAAGCGCGACCGTATTGCGCGACTTTTCGCTCTCCCAGCAGCGCCGGGAAACCTTCAGGGCACTCCAGATGCAAGCCCAGGCCTTGCCGGAACTGGTCGACAAATTGCAGGCAATGATGGAGCGGATGGAGCTTCGGGAACAGCGGTTGAATGCGCGATTGCTCGGCAATCAGGAAAGCTTTCACAGCGAGGTCAAAGTCGTTTATACCAATCTGGCAGGCTCGGTTGAAAAAACGCTGAAAGACAGCCTGATTGAAAGCGCGCATGCCGCTGGCGAGCATATCAAACCGGCGGTTGCCGCCGCGATGACGGGGATTGCTCGTGAAGCGAAGCTGATGCACGAAAGAATGATCGATTCGACGCAAATGCAACTGGACGGGCTTTCGGCGCGCTTTGGCGATATGGCCAACCGCGTTGCGGATACCGGGATGACGGTGCTGGCAAAACACCAAAGCACGAGCGAAGGTCTGGTCAGTGGCCTGGAGCGATCATTGGCCGCGTTCAACGCAACATTCGAGCAGGGCTCGGGATCCCTTCTGGCCTCTGTTGGCGAGGCGTTGTCCACATCGCTGGCGAATCAGGCATCCGGGGATCGACAGCGACTGGAGGAGTGGACGCGATCGCTGGAATCGATGACGTTGTCGCTTCAGAGCGAATGGCAACGAACCGGCGCGCAAACCCTTGCGCAGCAGCAGCTAATCTGTGCAACGCTGGACAAGACCGCGCGTGACATCACCGAACAGGCGCAGGCCAATGCCAGCAAGACCCTTGACGACACAGCAAGACTCCTGAGCTGCGCCGAGGATCTGGTTCGATCCCGCATCGCCGCTGAATCGGACTGGACCACACGGCATGGCGAGCGCATGGAGCAAATGGCCAGCCTGTGGCGTACCGAACTGGGCGCCCTCCGGGATCAGGAGGCGCTGCGTGGCAACGCCGCCGTCGCACACCTGGCCGACCTGCAAGCGGCACTGACCAGTCATTTGACAACGCTGGGTGCCGCGCTGACTGATCCCATGACGCAGCTCATCGTATCGGCCTCGGAAGTCCCACGTGCCGCCGCCGAAGTGATAGGCCGATTGCGCGAGGAAATGACCAACAGCCTCGCAAGGGATAACCAACTGCTCGAAGAACGCAGTCGCATCATGGAATCACTCAATTCGCTGCTCGTTACGATCAATCATGCGTCTGCCGAGCAGCGGGAGAAGATCGATTCGCTGGTGACGTCTTCCACGGTGCTGCTCGGTAATGCCGGCAGCCAGTTTGCCGAGCAGGTCAGCGCAGAATCGGCCAGGATTTCCGACATTGCAGCGCAGCTTGCCGGCAGTGCCATCGAGGTATCGAGCCTGAGCGAAGCATTCGGTTTTGCCGTACAGTTATTCAGTGATGCCAACGAGAAACTGATCGAGAATCTGCAAGGCATTGAAGCCTCGATGGACAAATCGACCGCAAGAAGTGACGAGCAACTTGCCTATTACGTGGCGCAGGCTCGCGAAGTCATTGATCTGAGTATCCTTTCGCAGAAGGACGTCGTCGAGGCGCTGCGTCAACTTCTGGACAAGCAAGCGGCGACTGCTGCTCAGGTGAGCTAATGGATGACAGTGACGCCGGCATTGAGCAGACCGCGTCGGTATGGGCCGTCTTTGGCGATCTGATGTCGGGCTTGTTGGGCGCTTGCGTGCTGATTCTGGTTGGCGTCCTGGGCATCCAACTGGAGTTGGCGACCCATCTGGAAGCCGAAGTGCAAAAGCGGCAGATGGAAGAGCGGCGCCGCATGGCACTGGAAAAAGCCCTGGCCATTCCGCTGGCGACAGGGCGGGTCACCTTGAACAACGGGCGCATCGGTATCAGCGGCAGCGTATTGTTCTCGTTGAACTCAGCGCAACTGCAACCCGATGGTCGGCTGCTCCTGAAGAGTCTGGTAGCGCCGCTGCGCGTCTATCTTGGCGAGCGTGATGAATTGTTGATGGTCAGCGGGTTTACGGACGATGAACCGATTCAGTCAGGCAATAATCGCTTCGCCGACAATTGGGAATTATCTGCCCAACGGGCGTTGACGGTTACCCGTGCACTGATCGACGAGGGCATACCGTCATCTCTGGTTTTTGCCGCGGCTTTCGGTATGGAGCAGCCGGTGGCATCCAATGCCGACGATAGGGGACGATCTCTGAATCGGCGAGTTGAAATGGCACCGGTACCGAAATCCGCGAATGCAAAATTGCCGGTCCATGATTGAATCCCGTCGCAACGGACTCCCACCGTCACCTGTGGATCAGGTCATGGATCATGGTCTGGAGATCGCTTCGTTGCGCCTGCGGGGTGCGGATCGACTGGATCCCGTGCGCTTCCATTTCATTGAAGCGCTGGCCAGGCGAGTACGCGAGCAGCAGGGAGATGTCAGACGTATTCTCGAAGGCAAGCTGAAGGCAGCGCTGGCGGCGTATGGGGAACGCCTCGAACGGGCGCAGGACGCTGCCAGGGAGACGATCGCGCGTATGGCGGAGCAGCATCAGGATGCTGCCGACGATCTGCAGCGTCTTTTTGTCGCGGGTGATTTCAGCGGAGTCAACCGATTCGCCAACCTTCTGGAGAAAAATGACCGTCGTGTGTCTTTGGCGGACCTGGTACGCCATATCGCGCAGCATTCGCCGGAAGATGCCGATGGCGGTCTGGCGGAAGATATCGCACCTCGTGCCGAGCTCAAAACCATAAGGTATTTCAGAAACAACTGGTCGAAACTCAGCGTCCATAGGCATGTCAAGCAAGCCATCGAGCAAGTTCCAGATCATGCCGGTCCGCTCAATTCACATCTGCTGATGCTACGTTCGCTCGCCTTGATGCGCGATATCTCGCCAGATTATCTCAACCGGTTTGTCTCTTATATCGACACTTTGCTGTGGCTCGATCAAGCGGATAGAACAAGCAGGCCAACGGCAAAAAAAGCGCTCAGGATGAAACCGTCAAGAAAATGAAAGGCGCTCGCGCCCGATCCCGGTGACGCTTTATATTGACCAAGGAGAGAGCGACGATGCTTCTCTGGCTGAAGCACTATCGACCTGAGTTGCTGGCCGGCGACGTCTCTGCGGGCGTCATCGTTGCGCTGATGCTGCTTCCCCAGGGCATGGCTTATGCCATGCTCGCCGGCCTGCCGCCGGTGAACGGGCTGTATGCCAGTATCCTCCCAGCCATCGCCTATGCCTTGTTCGGCAGCAGCATGGTTCAATCCGTGGGGCCGATGGCCATCACCTCGCTGATGACGGGCACGGCGCTGGCAGCCCTGGCGCCACCCGGATCGGCCCTGAGTGTGGTGCTGGCCGGCCAGATGGCGCTGATTGCCGGCGTGGTGTTGTTTCTGTGCGGTATGCTCAGGCTCGGCTTTCTCGCCGGTTTCCTCAGTCGGCCGGTGATGAGCGGATTTATCACCGGGGCGTCCCTGTTGATCACCGGTGGTCAAATCGAACCGCTCCTCGGCGGCCCGCTGGCAGCCATCCATCTGCCCAGTGCGATCGTCGGCCTGAGTTCGCTGCTGGCCTTGTGGCTGGCGCAACGCTATCTGGTACGCGGGCTGGGTGCCCTGGGGCTGCCCAGGAGTGTGGCGGACATGGTTTCCAGACTGGCGCCGGTGGTGGTGTTGGTCGTTGCAACGGCTGCGGTGGGTGTGCTGGATCTGACGCGGCTCGGGGTGCAGGTGGTGGGCGAGATTCCATCGGGCATGCCCGCAATCCAACTGATGCTGTCGGCCGACCATTGGCGGTCCTTGCTGGTGCCGGCCTTGCTGGTCGCTTTCATGATCTTTCTGTCAAGTCAGTCAGCGGCGCAATCGCTGGCGCTCAAGCGCGGCGAAAGGATCCTGACCAACCACGAGTTGCTGGGGCTCGGCGCCGCCAATCTGGCCAGTGCCGTATCGGGCGGCTTTGCGGTGACGGGCAGCATTTCGCGGTCGGCGGTGAATTACTCGGCAGGCGCCAACACACCGTTGGCCAGCGTGATTTCGGCCGGCCTGATCTTGGTTGTGCTGTGGGTACCGACCACCTGGGTGTCGCTGCTGCCATTGCCGGCGCTGGCGGCGACGATCATTCTCCCGGTGCTCGGCATGATCGACCTGACGACGTTACGTGACGCCTGGCGCTACGATCGCAGCGATGCCGGCGCGCTGCTGGCCACCAGCACCGGCGTGGTGCTGCTTGGTGTCGAGGAGGGCGTGATTCTCGGTGTCGTGCTGTCGCTCGCCACGCTGATCTGGCGTTCCAGCCGGCCGCATATCGCCGTCATCGGCAGGATTCCCGGCAGCGAGCATTTCCGCAATGTCGAGCGGCATCAGGTGGACACCCTGCCCGAAGTGCTGATGCTGCGTATTGACGCCGACCTGTATTTCGGCAACGTCGGTGTCGTTTTCGACCACCTCGAGAGCCTGCTGAAGGCACGAGCGGCCGAGGGTCTGCGCACACGCCATGTGGTCCTGGTCATGTCGGCAGTGAGCCTCATCGACACTACCGGACTCTATGCCTTGATCGAGATCAACCGCAGCCTGCAGGCACAGCGGATCAAGCTGCATCTGAGCGAGGTCAAGGGGCCGGTGATGGACCGCCTGCAACAAAGCGACCTGCTCGGTCAACTCGGTGGGCAAGTGTTTCTCAGCACCGCACAAGCGTTTCGCCGCCTCGGCGAAGGCCCCGCGCAGACCCCCTGAAACGAAGCGGCCAGGGGGTCTGGAAAAGTCGTGTCTGCTGGCGCACAGATTTCCGCTCCGGACGGTCCCATCATGGCCGCAGATCAAGCTCCGGCCATGGCCAGATTGCCACCGCTGCCTTGCCTGAACGGTGATCCAAATTGGAGATGGCGTTCGCAATAGCCAGGACAGGCGTCCGGACGATCCGCAGCGCTACTGAACCAGCGAAGGTGCCGATCGAGCCGGATCGATCAGCCAAGACCATTGGGAGGACCCCGCTCGCGTCCAGGTTCTGTACCGGCAGGCAGGTCATGCTCTCCAGACCGCCTCTGATCTGCTCAACCGAGCGCGATATCGACAACTAAATGTAGAACAAACAACCGCTTGGCTTGGTGTTTGGCGAGCTCTGGGGCTCCTGGTCGTGGATTTCGCCGCGGCGGTCAAGCGGCGGCGAGGGATCCACGGCCAAAACTGTGTAAGGATATGCACCTGACGGAGGCTCAAGGCCTGTCGACGGCGCCGTAGGATTTTCTGTCCTTCGCCGACTGCCGGGGCTTCAGGGAGCGGGATCCACGCCATGACACAATCCACCATTCGCCTGATTCTGAACGAGAGTTGGCAGGTGCTATCGGTCTGCGATGGCATTGTGGAATTGCTCGGTTTCCGTCCGGAGGATTTCCTGACTGGCGCGGTAACGCTCATTGAGCGCATTCATCCGCATGATCAGGACATTGCCGAGATTTGGTTTGGCTGTGCTCGGGAGGAGGCGCGCGGGGCGTTGAATGTCCGCGTCCGGCAGGCGAATGGTCGCATTCGCTGTATCAAGGGCGAATACGACAAGTCCCTGACCGACTCTGGAGGGGTCGTTCTTGAGTTGCTGCTGACGGACGCAAAGAGCTTGCCCCGCACGCTCGACGATGCGTCTTCAACGCTCAATTTCCGAGCCATGATGGAGAACTCGGATGACTACATCTACTTCAAGGATCGCAACCACGTCTTTACCGGGGCGAGCCAGACCCTGGTGGCCCTGTGTGATCCGGCCGAGCATTGGTCCGACCTGCTGGGTCAGACAGACTATGATGTCTTTCCCGAGGAGTTCGCAGACGAATATTACCGGCTGGAAAAGCAGGTCTTTGCCGGCGCACCCATAGCCAATGGCATCCAGGAAACCCGGAGCAAGGATGGCCGGCGTGGCTGGATCGACAATCGAAAGTATCCGATCACCAATGAAAAGGGTGAACTGGTCGGCCTTTACGGAATCGCTCGCGATATTACCGAGCGAGTCCTGGCGGAGAGCGCGCTGCGGGAAAGCGAAGAAAGATATCGATCGCTGTATGACTCGATGACCGAAGGGGTCGCCCTGCACGAACTGATACGGGATCCCTCCGGAGTTCCCATAGACTACACAATCCTGGACGTTAACCCGGCCTTCGAGAGACACACCGGTTTGTCCAGGGCGGCGATCCTGGGGAAATCAGCAACGTCGGCCTACCAGACGCCAGTCGCCCCGTTTCTCGAAATCTATTCGGTTGTCGCCACCACTCGGCAGGCAACGGCCTTTGAGCAGTACTTCGAACCCCTGCAGAAGTATTTCAGAATCACTGTTTTTTCGCCCAGACGACAGGAGTTCGTGACCGTCTTTCAGGACATCACCGAGAGCAAGCGTCTGGAACAGGGGCTGCGCGAAAGCGAGATGCGCTTTCGTTCGCTCTTCGAAAATACTCCCACGATCGCCGTGCAAGGGTATGACAGTTCCCGCCGCGTGATCTTCTGGAACCAGGCGAGCGAGCGGGTCTATGGCTTTTCGAGGGAAGAAGCCATCGGCCGCTGCCTCGAGGATCTGATCATTCCGGATGGCATGCGAGCGGAGGTGATCCGCGCTGTCGATGCCTGGGTCGTTGGTGGCCCTGCCATCCCTGCCGGCGAACTGCTGCTCCAGCGCAAGGATGGCTCGCCCGTCGCCGTGTATTCCAGTCACGCCATGCAGCGCGGCAGTGCCGGCCCGGAGATGTTTTGCCTGGATGTCGATCTGACCGAAATCAAGCGCATCGAAGGCGAACTCCGCGAAAAGGACCTGCAGTTTCGCCTGGCCATCGAAACCTCTCCGGATGGCTTCTGGACTCTGGACAGCAATGGGTATCTGCTGGATGTCAACGAAGCGTACTGCAGGCTCTCGGGATATGGCCGCGACGAGTTGCTGTCCAGCCCGGTATCGAAGCTGGATGTCAACGGCGATCACGATGCGGTCGCCAGGCATTTTCAGCGGGCGATTGCCTGTGGGTTCGCGCAGTTCGAGACCGTGCACCGTGCCAGGGATGGGCGTTGGTGGTCGGCGGAAATCGTGGCGACCTACGATGCGACGGCAGGTGGGAGGTTTTTCGTCTTCATCAAGGATATTACCGAGCGCAAGACGGTCGAGGCCGAACTCCAACGCCACCGTGCCCGCCTCGAGGACCTGGTGCAGGAGCGCACGCGGGCACTGGCTCTGGCGATGGAGCAGGTCAAGAATAGCGAGCAACGCTACGAATTCGCACTGGAAGCCACCAACGACGGTATCTGGGACTGGAACCTCGGTACTCACAGCAGTTATTTCAATGCCGCCTACAGCCGGATGCTCGGGTACTCGCCCGGCGAACTCGGCGACGACAGCAAGGAGCAGTTCATCGATCTGTTGCACCCGGAGGATCGCGACCACGTTCTTGAGCAGGCGCGACACAAACTCGACCAGGCCGGCGGCTACGAAATTGAATTCCGTTTGCGATGCAAGGATGGCAGCTACAAGTGGATTCTCAGCCGCGGCAAGGTCGTCGAGCGGGATGGCGATGGGCGACCGTTGCGCGCGGTGGGCACGCATACCGACCTCACTGCCCGCAAGTCGATGGAAATGGAGTTGCGCAAGGCGAAAATCGCAGCCGAAGCGGCCAATCTGTCAAAGAGCACGTTCCTGGCGAGCATGAGCCACGAGATCCGCACGCCAATGAACGTGATCATCGGTTTGACGCATCTCCTGCAGCGCGCTGGCGCTACTCCGGAACAAGTCAAGCGCCTGAAGAATATCGAAGGCGCCAGCCGACACCTGCTGTCGATCATCAACGACATCCTTGACCTGTCCAAGATCGAAGCGGATCGGCTGCAACTCGACAGCACCGACTTTCACCTCCCCGCCATCTTCGACAATGTCGTGACGATCATTGGTGAAGCGGCGCGGAACAAGGGCCTGTCAATCGAGATCGACAGCGATGCCGTTCCTCCCTGGCTGCGCGGCGATCCGATGCGCTTGCGGCAAGCGCTGCTCAACTATGCCGGCAACGCCGTCAAGTTTACCGAGAAAGGCGTCATCGTGCTGCGTGCCAAAGTCCTGCAGCAGAGTGGCGACGACTTGCTGTTGCGTTTTGCGGTCGAGGACCAGGGCATCGGCATTGCGCCGGAGAAGGTCGGCCGGCTGTTCCGGGCTTTTGAACAGGCCGATGCCTCGACCACCCGCCAGTATGGTGGCACCGGTCTGGGGCTGGCGATCACCTTGCGTCTGGCGCATCTGATGGGCGGGGAGGTCGGTGTTGAAAGCACACCGGGGGTCGGCAGCACTTTCTGGTTTACCGCGCGTCTGCAGCACGGACACGGTACCCTGCCTGCGCTGTCGACTTCGACCGAGCAAGATGCCGAGACGCTGTTGCGTCTGCGTCACGGCGGCGCGCGGCTGCTCATGGCCGAAGACAACGCCATCAATCGCGAGGTGGCGCTGGAATTGCTGCAAGCGGTGGGGTTGGTCGTGGATACCGCCGCCGATGGTCGGGAAGCAGTGGACAAGGCGACCGCCATCGCCTACCAACTGATCCTGATGGATGTCCAGATGCCCCATATGGATGGCCTGGCGGCGGCCCGCGCAATCCGTTGTCTGCCCGGTCGGGAAGCGACTCCGATCCTGGCGATGACCGCCAATGCCTTCAACGACGATCGACGTGCCTGCCAGGCGGCAGGCATGAATGATTTTGTCGCCAAACCTGTTGATCCCTTGACCCTCTACGCGACGCTGCTCAAATGGCTGCCGGCGGCGTCCGATCTTCCGCCTGTCGAACCGGCAACACTGCCGGCGAAGGATCGACCGTCGGCGCCGATCGTCAAGAGAACGCCGGCCATCGACCCGGTGGCGTTGCAGTGGCGACTGGCGCGGATTCCCGGTCTGGACATCGAGCGCGGGCTGGTGCTGGTGCACGGGGATACCGCACGCTATGCCCGCATGCTGGCGCTGCTGGTGGACGGGCATGCTCGGGATGCCATGCGCCTCACCGAAGGCCTGGCGGCGAATGATCTGGAGACTGTGGAACGATTGGCGCACACGCTGAAAGGTTCCGCCGGCAATGTCGGAGCGCTGTGGGTAGCCCAGGCAGCGGCTACCCTGCAAACGGCAATCCGTTCGCAAGCCGTGCACGAGGAGGTCGACACCTGCTGCCATGCCCTGGTCGCTGAACTGGAACGCCTGATCGAAATGATCGAGGCTGCCCTGCGTGGACAATAGGAATGCTGGCGGAACTGGCCTGGCAAGAGAAGGCCCGGTCGCTGTCGATTCGGGCAGGCTTGTGAAGCGGCGGCTGGTGGCCATCGTTGCGTGGCGATCGCTGAAGACCCGAGTGACCCTATTCACCCTGGCGATCTTCGTGATCAGTCTCTGGTCGCTGGCGTTTTACGCCAGCAGCATGTTGCGCGAAGACATGGAACGGCAGTTGGGGGAACAGCAATTCTCGACGGTTTCGCTGCTTGCCGCTGCGATCAATGAACACCTCACTGATCGCCTGAAGGCCGTTGAGCAGGTGGCCAGCAGACTTACCCCGGCGGTCCTCGGTGACCACGCCGTGGTGCAGGTGTTCCTGGAAAACCGCCCCGTCTTTCGCAGCCTGTTCAGTGGCGGCATTTTTGTTACGCGGCGTGATGGCACGGCGATTGCAGAAGCGCCGCGGTCGACTGGGCGGGTTGGGCTCAATTTCATGGACCGGGACGCAGTGGCGGCGGCGCTGCAGGACGGCAAGTCCATGATCGGTCTGCCAGTCATGGGCAAGCAGCCGGTCGTGCCGGTATTCGGCATCGCGGCGCCGATCCACGATGCACAGCGGAAGGTCATCGGCGCCGTGGTCGGCGTCATTGCCCTCGAGAGCGCCGGTTTTCTGGATCATCTCACCCAGAGCAGGTTCGGCAAGACCGGCGGCTACTTCCTGGTTGCCCGGAAGGAACGGCTGATCATCACCGCGACAAACCGCGCGCGCATCATGCAGCCGTTTTCGGCGCCCGGCGTCGTGCCGGCCATTGACCGCTTCGTCGAGGGCTATGAAGGTTCGGCGGTCTACACCAATCAATTCGGCGTGGAAGTGATGAACTCGGTCAAGAGAATCGCGGTGGTGGATTGGGCCATTTCATCGTCCATTCCGACCGCAGAGGCATTCGCGCCGATCCGTGACATGCAGCGCCGCATGCTGATGGCTACGATCATGCTCACCTTGCTGGCCGGCGTACTGACCTGGTGGATGCTCCGGCGTCAGCTTTCGCCGATGCTGGCAGCGGCGGTGACGCTGGCTCGCCTGTCGGTTTCGGAGCAGCCTCCGCAGCCCCTGCCGATCGCCAACCAGGACGAAATCGGTGAATTGATCAGCGGTCTCAATCGGCTGCTGGGCACCTTGTCGCAACGGGAGATGGCGCTGAAGGCCAGTGAAAGGAAGCTGTTCACCATTCTTGAAAGCGTCGATGCGTACATTTACCTCAAGGATACCGACGGACACTATCTGTTCGCCAACCGCCCGGTGCGCGAACTCTTCGGCGTGTCGATGGCGGAGATCGTCGGTCAGAGTGACGACAAATTTTTTGATGCCCAGAGCGCCGCGCGCTTGCGCGCCAACGATCGCCGGGTTCTGGAGCAAGGGCAGGCCATCAAGATCGAAGAGACCAACGTGAATCTGCGGGATGGGCGTACCTCGACCTACCTGAGCGTCAAGCTGTCGCTACGCGACGAGGCGGGCGCCGTCTATGCGCTCTGCGGAATTTCCACCGACATCACCGAACGCAAGTTGGCGGAGGAGGCGCTGGCCAGATCGGAAGCCAAGTACCGCATGCTATTCGATTCCACCAGCGATGCCGTGCTGATGTTGACCGAGAAAGGCTTCTGTGGGTGCAACAAGGCTGGACTGGAAATGTTTGCTTGCGTGACGGAGGAGGAGTTCTGTGCCTACCACCCGGCCGACCTGTCGCCGCCGGTGCAGCCCTGCGGGACGGATTCGATGCAATTGGCCAATCAATACATCGCCAGGGCAATGGTCGAGGGGCACGTCGGTTTCGAGTGGACCCACAAGCGCGCCGACACCGGCGAGACCTTCGTCGCCGAAGTCTGGCTCAACGCGATGGTGTTCGACGGAAATACGGTACTGCAGGCCACCTGTCGCGACATCAGCAAGCGCAAGCGTATGGAAGAACAAGTGCGACAGTTCGCGTTTTTCGACGGACTGACGAATCTGCCAAACCGCCGTCTGCTCAATGACCGCCTGAGCCAGGCCATGGCCGTCAGCAAGCGCAGTGGCTGCCATGGGGCGCTGATGTTCCTTGACCTCGACAACTTCAAGCCGGTGAATGACCGCTATGGGCACGAAGCCGGCGATGCGCTGTTGATTGAGGCGGCCCTGCGACTGAAATGCTGTGTGCGCGAGACGGACACCGTGGCGCGCCTCGGCGGCGATGAGTTTGTGGTGATGCTGAGCCGGCTGCATACGGATGAAGCCGAATCAACTGCACAAGCCGATCTGGTTGCGGAAAAAATCCGTCTCACGCTGTCGGAACCCTACCTGCTGACCATCACCACCGAGGGAAACGCCACCCGCGCGGTTGAGCATCACTGCACAGTCAGCATCGGCGTGGCATTGTTTCTGGATCATGAAGGCCATCGGGACGACATCCTCAAGTGGGCGGATGCGGCCATGTATCAAGCCAAGGATGCCGGGCGAAATCAGATTCGCTTTCATGACGCGACAAGGCGAGGGGTTGCCCGCATGCGCTGATCGACAAGCGCCATCTGCGACACAGGACTTTCGAGAAACTGACGATTGCGAATCAGCACGAGCCATCTGTCACCGCGCACCCGGCTACGGGCAACTGCCGATTCCGCCAGGTGAATGTCGGGCTCGGCCGGCAAAGCGGCATTGGACCTGTCCAGGGGAGACCGGCCAACCGCCTGGTCAACGGCAGCAACCCCATGCGACGGACAGCCCCGCAAGCCGCGCCGCAGGCGCCGCTGATTTCCGGCCGTCGGGAAGCCGGCGTTGCCCACACCGCGTGACGAAATACCCGTCCTGCAGCCGCAGTCGCACGCTATCATGATCCGGGGTTGGCGCAGCCGGGCAGGGGTCCTGGTCTGATTGCCGCCTCCTTCGGGAGCGGCCAGCTGACGCTTCACCCACTGGTGATCGCTGGTCAGGCGGCTGCTTCTCCGGATCGGTGCTCGGATACTCGACTGATGGCCTCAGGAGCGGAAACCCGATGAACGAAGCCGACGTCACTTGCAGTTCGCTTCCTGGGCATGGCGTCTTTCGGCGGCGATCGCTGAAGACCCGGGTCACTCTGTTCACGTTGGCCATTTTCGTGATCAGCATCTGGTTGCTCGCTTTCTATGCCAGCAAGATGTTGCGCAAGGATATGGAACGACTGTTGGGCGAACAGCAGTTGTCGACCGTGACGCATATGGCGGCCAAGGTCGACGGTGAGTTGCAGGATCGGTTGCTGGCGCTGGGACTTGTCGCCGCTGCCATCGCACCGACCATGATCGAGCACCCGACAGCCCTGCAGACCTTTCTCGAACAGCACTTCGTTCTCGGCAGCCTGTTCAACGCAGGCATCATCGCCTATCGACCCGATGGAACGGTGATTGCCGATGTGCCGCTGTCTGGAGGGCGGAGTGGCGTCAATTTCATCGATCGTGATGCCGTCGTCGCCGCGCTGGACGAGGGCCGACCGGCGATCGGCAAGCCTCACCTGGCCAAGAGGAAAGGAAATCCCGAGTTCGGCATGGTCGTGCCCATTCGCGATGCGCGGGGCAGGGTGATCGGTGCGCTGGGCGGGGAGATCAACCTCGGCCTCCCCAATTTTCTGGACAGGATTGGCGAAAGCCGCTACGGCAAGACGGGCTACTACCTGCTCGAAGACCCCACGCACCGGCTGGTGATCACCGGTTCCGACAAGAGCCGCATCATGCAGCCACTTCCCGCTCCTGGCGTCAGCCCGCTGATCGACCGCTACATTGCGGGCTACGAGGGTTCTGGGGTCGGGGTCAACCCAATGGGAGTGGAAGTGCTGGCTTCGGCCCGACGCATTCCGGTGGCAAACTGGCTGATCGTTTCTGCATTGCCTACCGAAGAAGCGTTCGCGCCGATTGGCGAGATGCAGCAGCGCATGCTGCTGGCAACCATCCTCCTGACCCTGCTGGCGGCTGGTCTGACCTGGTGGATGTTGAGGCGCCAGCTATCTCCGGTCATTGCCGCCATGGACCGGCTGACCGCGATGTCGAACGGCGGCCAGCCTCTGCAATACCTGCCAATCGCCAGCCAGGATGAAATCGGCCAGCTCGTCGGCGGCTTCAACCGCTTGCTGGCCACCCTGGGGCAGCGCGAAACGGCATTGCGAGAGATGGAGTGGAAGTTCCAGGCCCTTTTCGCGCAGGGTCCGATCGGCGTGGCGTACCATGAAATGCTCCATGACGCAGCGGGCAAGGCGGTTGATTATCGCTTCCTCGACGCCAATGCGGCCTACCTGGAGTTGACTGGCGTCGACCCGCGCGGCATGACCGTTAGGCAGGCCTTTCCGGGGATCGAAAACGACCCCTTTGACTGGATCGGAACCTTTGACCATGTCGCCCGGACCGGGGAACCTGTACGCTTCGAGCAGTATCTGCAGGCCAACGGGCGCTGGTACGATTGTGTGGCCTATCAGTACAGGCCGAATCAATTCGTCGTGGCGTTCCTGAACATCACCGAACGCAAACTCGCCGAGGAAGCGCTGCACCGAGCGGAGGAGGTACAGGGATTCCTGGCAAGAGCCAGTAGCGCGCCATCCGAGGAGCCGTTCTTTGCCGTCCTGGCGCGTTACATCGCCGAGCGCCTCGACATGTTCTACGTGTGCATCGATCGTCTCGAAGGCGACGGACTGAGCGCCCGGACATTGGCCATCTGGTGTGACGGACAGTTCGAGGACAACGTCACCTATACCTTGCAGGATACCCCCTGTGGTGATGTCGCCGGCAAGGAGGTTTGCTGTTTCCCTGCCAACGTCTGCAAGCTGTTCCCGCGTGACCGGGTGCTCCAGGACTTGTGCGCGGAAAGTTACATCGGCGTCACCTTGTGGAGCCATACCGGCAAGCCGATTGGACTGATTGCCGTGATCGGGCGTAGCCCGCTGGCGAACCGCCATCTGGCAGAGTCCACTCTGAAACAGGTCAGCGTACGAGCGGCAGGAGAGCTGGAACGACTGCATGCCGAGGAGGCGCTTCGCGATCACCGCGACCATCTCGAGGAATTGGTGACCTCGCGCACCACCGAACTGGCGACAGCCAAAGCCGCCGCAGAAGCCGCCAACCTGGCGAAAAGCAGTTTCCTGGCCAACATGAGCCACGAAATCCGCACGCCGATGAACGCCATCGTCGGTCTCACGCATCTGCTGCGCCGGAGCGAGCCAAGGCCCGATCAGGCCGAACGACTGGGCAAGATCGACAGTGCGGCCAGTCACCTCCTGTCGGTGATCAACGACATCCTCGACATCTCCAAGATCGAGGCCGGCAAACTCGAACTGGAACAGACCAACTTCCCTCTGGGGGCGGTGATCGACAACGTTTGCTCGATGATCGGCGATCAAGCCCGTGCCAAGGGCCTGACCATCGAAGTCGACCCGGGCGGCGTCCCATTTTGGCTGCGCGGCGACCCAACCCGGCTGCGGCAGGCCCTGTTCAACTACACCAGTAACGCCGTCAAGTTCACCGAGCGTGGTGCCATCACTTTGCGTGCCGGCCTGCTCGAGGAGCGCGGCGAAGAGGTTCTGATGCGCTTCGAGGTGGTGGATACGGGCATTGGCATCAGCCCGGACAAGATCCCCAGCCTGTTCGCTGCCTTTGAGCAGGCCGACGCCTCGACCACCCGCAAGTATGGTGGTACCGGCCTTGGGCTGGCCATCACCCGGCGACTGGTAGAAATGATGGGCGGGGAAACCGGTGTGCAAAGCGAACCGGGCGTGGGCAGCACTTTCTGGTTTACCGTCCGCCTGCAACGTGGCCACCCGAGCCGGTCTTCAAACACCGACGA
Source organism: Candidatus Accumulibacter propinquus (assembly GCA_016714935.1). Classification (GTDB taxonomy): domain Bacteria; phylum Pseudomonadota; class Gammaproteobacteria; order Burkholderiales; family Rhodocyclaceae; genus Accumulibacter; species Accumulibacter propinquus. The sequence goes on from JADKBU010000013.1 coordinate 86,489, forward strand.
CAGCGTCGAGAATATCGAGACCGAGCTGCGCCGGCAGCATGGAGGTGCCCTGTTGCTCATCGCCGAAGACAACGCAATCAACCGGGAAGTCGCACTCGAACTCCTGCATGCGGTGGGGCTGGCCGCCGACAGTGCTGTCGATGGCCGTGCGCGGTAGACATGGCACGCGCGACCGACTATCAGTTGATCCTGATGGACATGCAGATGCCCAACATGGACGGTCTGGAAGCGAGCCGCGCCATCCGCCGTTTGCCCGGGCGGGAGTCGACGCCGATTCTGGCGATGACCGCCAACGCCTTCAACGAAAATCGGCGTGCCTGCCAGCAGGCGGGCATGAATGACTTCATTGTCAAACCGGTCGATCCAGGCGCACTGTACGCGGCGCTGCTCAATTGGCTACCGGGATCTTCCCCGGTACCGCCGGCTGATCCGATGCAGAAAGCATTGCAGGATCCGATCCCGGAGCCGGGACTCGCTCCAGCCATGAACGCCGTTGCCTGGCGGAAGCGACTGGCGCACATACCGGGTCTGGACGCTGAGCGCGGTCTGGCACTGGTACGCGGCAATCCCGCAAGGCATGCGCGGATGCTGGGCCTGTTTGTCGACGGTCACGCCGAGGATGTCTCGCGCCTCGCCGAAGGGCTGGCGTGCAATGACCTCGGCACGGTCGAACGATTGGCCCACACCCTGAAAGGTTCTGCCGGCAACGTCGGGGCGGTCGCGGTGGCCGGGGCGGCGGCCACCCTGCTGGCGGCGACACGCGCGGGTATGGTGTCAGGCGAAGTCGAAACCTGCTGTTATGCCCTGATCGCCGAGCTGGCGCGTCTGGTCGAAAGCATTCAGGGAGTCCTGGACGAATGATTGCTGCCCGGCTTCCCCGATGGCGCGCCTGCCAGTGGCAACCCTACCTGGTGGCACTGCTGATCATTGGCGCTGCGAGTGCCCTCCGCGCCTGGGTTTTCGCCGATCTGGGGAGAGCCACGGCCTATCTGACTTATTATCCCGCGGTGGTTCTCGCAGCCCTTTATGGTGGCCTCTACGTGGGCCTGGCGACGACCGGCGCTGCGGCTTTTCTGTGCTTCTACTGGATACAGCAGGGCTACATGACCCATGTCGAAACCCTGGCGATGGGCGCGTTCTTGCTGAGTTGCACGATGATCTCCGGGATTGCCGAGGCCATGATCCGTGCCAAGGCGCGGGCGAAACTGGAAAAGGAGCGTGCCGAGGCCGCGAATCTGGCGAAGAGCGCATTTCTGGCCAGAATGAGCCATGAGCTGCGCACGCCGATGAATGCCATTCTGGGCTTTGCCGAAATCTTGCGTCGCGATGCGGGCATGTCCGGAGAGCAGCGAAAAAACCTGGAGATCATCAATCGCAGCGGCGAACACCTGCTGGCGCTGATCAACGATGTGCTGGACATGGCCAAGATCGATGCCGGCCGGATGGTCGTGGAGAACACCACCTTCAACCTGAGCGAGATGGTGCACGAGGTTGCTGACCTGTTGCGCTTGCGGGCGGAGGCCAGGAACCTGGAACTGGTGCTGGATCAGTCTTCGGATCTGCCGCGTTTTGTTCATGCCGACGTCACCAAGCTGCGCCAGGCGATCATCAACCTGGTCGGCAACGCCATCAAGTTTACCGAGCAGGGTGGCGTCACCTTGCGCCTGCGCGCGCTGCCTGGCGATTCCGCCCGTTGCCTGCGGCTGATCATCGAAGTCGAAGATAGCGGTGTCGGCATTGCTGCGGCTGATCAGCAGCGCGTGTTCGATCCCTTTACCCAGGTGGGCCATTCGACGCTCCAGAAGGGGACCGGGCTGGGCCTGGCCATCACCCGCAGGTTCGTCGATCTGATGGGGGGGCAGATCGGTGTGCAGAGTACACCAGGCAAGGGTTCGACCTTCCGCGTCGAACTCCCCGTCGATCCGGCCGATCCTCCCGCGCCTGGGTTGCCTGTCCCGGCGGGACGGATTGTCGGACTGGCGCCCGGTCAGCCCGAGTACCGCGTGCTGATCGTCGAGGATCAGGTGGAAAACTGGGAGTTGCTGCGGCAACTGCTCGAGCCGATCGGATTTCAGGTGCGCGTTGCCGAAAACGGCCGGGCCGGCATCGAAATGTTCGAGAACTGGCGACCGCAGTTCATCTGGATGGACATCCGCATGCCGGTGATGGACGGCCTGGAGGCGACACGGCGCATCCGAACGCTGGACGGTGGGCAGTCTGTCAAGATCGTCGCGATCACCGCCTCCGTCTTTGCCGAGGAGATCGACAATGTCAGGACGGCCGGCATGAACGACCTGATCCGCAAGCCCTTCCGCCGCGAGGAGATCTACGATTGCTTGCGTCGCTACCTGGGGGTGATTTTCATCCGGGAGGAAGCGTCGGTGCAGGGGGGGCCGGAAGAAGCGTCCGCAATCCTGCGACCCGAAGCCGTGGCGAGCCTGCCCGAGGCCTTGCGTGCAGACCTTCGTGAGGCGATACTCTCCCTTGAATCCGAGCGGATTGCCGCGGTCATCGAGCGTGTTGCCGTCGGGAGCCCGCAATTGGGAGGGTTGCTTTTCCGGCTTGCCGGCCAGTTCAACTACTCGGCGATCCTGCAGGCGCTGAATGCGGCAGCGACCCCGGATACCGGAATGGAGAGCGAAGCGTGAACCAAGGCACCGTCCTCGTCGTCGAGGATACGCTGGCGTCGCTGAAGTTGCTGACCGATACCCTGAGTGCGGCCGGCTATCAGGTGTTGCCGGCGAACAGCGGGGAACTGGCGCTTGCTGCGGTGGCGCTGAAGGGGCCGCAACTCATCCTGCTCGACCTGCGCATGCCGGGGATGGACGGTTTTGAAGTCTTGCGGCGGCTCAAGGCGCGGGACGAGAGCCGCGATATCCCGGTGATGATTCTCAGCGCGGTCAGCGAGAGGGAGCAGCGTATCGAGGGGCTCAAGCTCGGCGCTGTAGACTTCCTGAACAAGCCATTCGAGCAGGAAGAATTGCTGGTGCGGGTAAGTACCCAGATGAATCTGAGCCTGGCGCGTGCGCGGCTGGAAAGGCAGGCCGCCGACCTCCGGCTGGCCAATGCGCAATTGCAGCGCGAGATGCTCTTGCGCCAGGGCGTGGAGGACGCCCTGCGGCAGGCCAAGGAGGCGGCCGAGGAAGGGCTGGAGCAGGAGCGGCGCTTGTTGGCATTGGTCGTCTCCTCTTCGGAAGATGCGATCATCAGCAAGCGCCTGGACGGCATCATCACCAGTTGGAACCATGGCGCGGAAAAGCTCTTCGGCTATACGGCAGCCGAGATCCTCGGGCAACCGATCCTGACGGTGATTCCCCCGGAGCGTCACGACGACGAAGAGAGGCTGCTTTCCGCGATCCGACGTGGCGAATCGATCAAGCACCATGAAACCACGCGGATTGCCAAGGATGGTCACGTGCTTGAAGTTTCGGTCACGTTGTCGCCGATCCGGGACCACGAAGGTCGAATCATCGGCGCCTCGAAGATCGCCCGCGACATTTCCGAGCGCCGGCGGACTGAACAGGCGCTGGCCAGGCATCGTGACGAGCTGGAAGAACGGGTGCTGTCGCGTACCGCCGAACTGGCGCAAGCCCGCGACGCCGCCGAAGCCGCGAACCGGGCCAAGAGCGCCTTCCTGGCCAACATGAGCCACGAACTGCGAACCCCGCTGAACGGCATCATGGGCATGACCGATCTGGCGCTGCGTCGCGCCACGGATCCCAAGCTGCTCGATTGGCTCCAGAAAGGCAAGGGCGCGGCACTGCATCTGCTCGCGGTGATCAACGACATCCTCGAAATCTCGCGGATCGAAGCGGGCAGAGTGGTGCTCGAAGAGCAGGACTTCAGCCTCGCGCAAGCCCTCGACGAAATGCTCGGCAGGCAGGAGACGGCAGCCCGCGAGAAAGGCTTGGTCCTGTCCTGTACGCTGGCGCCGACGCTGCCCGATCTGCTGCGCGGCGACGTCTTCCGCTTGCAGCAGATGCTGCTCAACCTGGTCGGAAACGCCATCAAGTTCTCTGAGCGCGGACAGGTCCGCGTGACTGCCGACGCGCTGGAGGAGGACAGCCACAGCGTGTTGCTGCGCGTGCAGGTCAGCGATCAGGGCATCGGCCTGAGCGCCGATGAGCAGGCACGGCTGTTCCACGCCTTCAGCCAGGGCGACGACTCGATGACCCGCAAATACGGCGGCACAGGCCTGGGACTGATCATCTGCAAGCGCCTGGCCAGGTTGATGGGTGGCGATGTCGGGGTGGCCAGCGAAGCGGGTGTCGGCAGTACCTTCTGGATCACGGCGCGTTTGCGGCGGGCCGCCGATTGCCGGCCGGCAGGCACCAAATCCGCAGCCGAACCGCCGAGCGGGACACCGGCTGCCGCAGCCGAGCCGTCACGCGCGCACTGAACAGCGGATTCAGCGACGTGCAGGAAGCGCATATCTTTCAGTGGCGGTCGCTCAAGACCAGGGTGACGATCTTCACCCTGGCGATCTTTCTGGTGAGCCTGTGGTCGCTGGCGTTCTACGCCGGCCGGATGCTCCGGCAGGACATGCAACGATTGCTGGGTGAGCAGCAGTTCTCGACGGTGACGTTTGTCGCGGCGACGCTGGAAGACGAGTTGAAGGACCGTCTGCAGGCGCTCGAACAGGGCGCCGGCAGTGTTGACGCCCGGTTGCTCGATCGGCCCGCTGCCTTGCAGCAATTTCTTGAACAGCGTCCGATCCTGCAGGTCCTGTTCAACGCCGGGGTCGTTGCGCTGACGCCCGCGGGCAGGGTGCTTGCCGCGGTCCCCGTTTCCTCGGCCACCCCTGGTGCTGATTATCTGACCAGGGAGGTGCTCGCCGCGACGTTCAGGGAAGGCCGGTCGATGATCAGCGAGCCGGTCATCGGCGGGCGACTCAAGCAACCCGCTTTCGCCATGCTGGCACCGATTCGCGACCAGCATGGCCAGGTGATCGCTGTCCTGCTCGGGCGGATCAACCTCGGGAGCCCCAATTTTCTGGACCGGATCACGGCTAGCCGCTACGGCAAGAGCGGCGGCTATCTGCTCATCGATCCGCAGCGCCGCCTGATCGTCACCGCGACCGACAAGAGCCGCCGCATGGAAGTGCTTCCCGCACCCGGCATCAATCCGGTCATCGACCGTTTTATCGAGGGTTTTGAGGGGTCCGCGGTGATGGTCAATCCGCCTGGCGTCGAGGCCCTGGTTTCGGACAAGCGGGTTGCCGTGGCCGGCTGGATCATGGCCGCCACCCTGCCGACTGACGAGGCTTTTGCCCCGATCCGCGCCATGCAGCAGCACATGCTGCTGGCCACGCTCATGCTGACGCTGCTGGTGGCTGGTCTGACCTGGTGGATGTTGCGGCGCGAGTTGTCGCCGCTGCTTGCCGCCGCCAGGGCGCTGCTGACCCTGCCGGCTGAAGGCGAGCCGCCGCAGCCTTTGCCCGTCGCCCGCGATGACGAGATCGGCCAACTGATCGGCGGCTTCAACCACCTGCTGGAGACCCTGACGCAACGGGAAAGGGCGTTGAAGGAAAGCGAGGCCTTCAAGAACGTCATCCTGAACTCCGTGCCTTCGGAAATCGCAGTGCTCGATCGCAATGGGGTGATCGTGACGGTCAACGAACCCTGGACGCGTTTTGCCACGGAGCACGGCACGGTGCCCGGCGAGCCCGCGTCACGAACCGGCATTGGCGTGAACTACCTGTCGGTTTGCCAGGCAGGCATGGTTTCCCAGGCGAACGGGGGAGAATTGAACGCCCTTGAAGGCATCCGGGCCGTGCTCAACGGCAAACTGGCCAGTTTCACTCTCGAGTATCCCTGCAATACTCCGGAGCAACGCTACTGGTTCAACCTGATGGTCACTCCCCTCGGCCAGGACGGTGACGGCGCCGTGGTCTGCCATTCCAACATCACCGCGCGCAAACTGGCCGAACAGACGCTTGCCGAAAGCGAAAGGCGTTTTGCCCAATTCATGGATGCCTTGCCGGCAGCCGCGTTCATCAAGGACCAGGACGGCAACACGCTCTATGTCAATCGCTACCTGGCGGAGGTCATCGGCGCCAGCGCGTGGCTGGGGAAATCCACGCGCGAACTCTTCCCTCCCGATGTGGCGGAAAAGATGATCGCCGACGATCGGCAGGCGCTCGAAGCCGGTTTCCTGGACACCGAGGAGCCGTTGCCAGGCGCCGATGGCACCTTGCGGCTCTACCAGACCCACAAGTTCCGTATCACCCGGCAGGCCGGACCGCCCTTGCTCGGTGGCATCGCGCTGGACATCACCGAACGCAAGCAGGCCGAGGCGGCGTTGCACAAGAGCGAAGAGCGCCTCTCGCTGGTGTTGCGCGGTACGCAGGACGGTTTCTGGGACTGGGATCTTCTGCGCAACGAACGCTATTATTCGCCGCGCTGGTGGAACATGCTCGGCTACGAGGACGGCGAGCTGGCCGTCGATTCGGAATTGTGGCGACGGTTGCTGCACCCCGACGATCTGGAACGAGTCAGGCAGGTCTACGCCACGGCCCTGACCGACGGCACCGACGCCTACGAGGTCGAGTTCCGTTTGCGGCACAAGCGCGGCCACTATCTCGACATCATTGCGCGTGCGTTTGTCCTGCGCGATGAACTCGGCAGGGCAATTCGGGTTTCCGGCGCCAACCGCGACATCACCCGACGCAAGCAGATGGAAGACGCCTTGCGCGAGCAGGAAGAGTTCTTCCGCCTGATTGCCGAAAACCTCGAAGGCTTCGTTGCGGTGCTCGATGTCGAAGGACGGCGGGTCTACAACAGCCCTTCCTACACGCGCCTGCTCGGCGAGCGCAACCTTTCCGGAACCTCTTCATTCGTGGACATTCATCCCGCCGACCGGGAACGGGTCACCAGGGCGTTCCGCGACGCCGTGACCACGGGGGTCGGGCAGCATCTCGAATTTCGCTTCCTGCGCGCCGACGGCGGAATCCTGTTCATGGAATCGCGCAGCGGTGTGATCAGGGACAACACCGGAAAAACCAAATGCATCGTCGTCGTCTCGCATGACGTCACGGCGCGCAACGAAGCCGAGGGAAGAATCCACCACCTGGCCTTCTATGACGCACTCACACAACTTCCCAACCGCCTGACGCTGAAGGATCGTCTCAGCCAGTGCATGGCGGCCAGCAAGCGCAACGGCTGCTATGGCGCCCTGATGTTCCTCGATCTGGACAATTTCAAGCCGGTCAATGACACGCATGGGCATGAAGTGGGCGACTTGCTGTTGATCGAGGCGGCCGATCGGCTACGGAAATGCATCCGCGAGATCGACACCGTGGCACGCTTCGGCGGCGATGAGTTCGTGGTGTTGCTTGGCGGTCTGCATGCGGACAAGGCCGAATCGGCTGCCCAGGCGGAGAACGTCGCGGAAAAGATACGCCTCACCTTGTCGGAGCCGTATCGGCTCACCGGCATGCACGAGGGGGAGCCCGCGGAGACCATCGAGCATCACTGTACGGCAAGCATCGGTGTGGCCCTGTTTCTCAATCACGAAGGCAGCCGCGACGACATACTCAAGTGGGCGGATGCGGCGATGTATCAGGCCAAGGAGGCTGGGCGAAACCGGATTCGCTTTCATGGATCGCCTGAGCGGGTGGAGCGAGGCTGATCAGAACGGTGCGCTCAGGGTGACGTTGATCGCCGAACTGCGCGCTCCGGGCTGAGCGATCGTGGTCGATGCGCCAAGGCCAAGGCGCAGGGTCTTGCCGAGTTCGGCATTGACGCCGGCCAGCAGCGTGCCGTAGCCGCCGTTCTGGTTGCTGATCGGCATGTCCATGGCGGTCGGACCGCCGACGAAGCCGGCACGGTAGCTGTGCTGGTCGTCGTCGTGTTCGTAGTCGTAAGTGAGTTGGGCGTAGGGGCGCAGGCGCGTGCCGGACCAGTCGGTCTCGGCCGCCACCTGCCAGCCCAGCCGGGAGCGCAGCGACGTGCGGGTCTGGCCGCCGAAGGTCATGGCCGTGGCGCTGTTCGACTGCTCGCTGAAGCCGTCCACCCGGACGCGCTCCCAGGCCAGCGCGGCGAGGGGGCCGTGCACGAGGTTGCCGCTGACGAAGTTGTAGCCGATCTGCCCTTGACGCCAAACTGGCCGCCGCGGGTGTTGCCGCGTTCGCTGCTGCTGAACGGACCGAGGACGACGTTGCGCTTGCTCTCGAAATCGAGCCAGGACCAGGTGGCCAGAGCGCTGGCGTAAAAGGCGCCGAACTTGTGCGCCGCGAAGGCCGACAGCGCCCACTCGTCGTACTTCACCGTGCCCTGGTCATTGCCGAGATCGAAGGGCGCGTTCCCGTAACCGAGGGTCACGCCGCCAAACAGTTGCTCGCTGAAGGCCTTTTCGTAGCCGATGACGAAACTGCCGCCGGAGCCATGCGCCGAAGGCAGGCCGTCGTGAGCGTCTTTCCTGGACGAGGCCAGGTCGCCGGTGACAAAGAAGCCCTGGCCCTGGTAGCCGAAGTTCTCGAACTGCTGCAGTCGGTCATCGATCGAGCGCCATTGCGCGCCCGATCGCCCGATCGGTACCAGCGACAGCAGACCCACGCGGCTCGCTCCTTCGAGCGAGGCATACACCCAGTCGGAAATCACCTTGTGGAAGAGCGTGGACGGGTGCCGCTGGTCGGCGTACATGTGGCCGTTGGCTGGCACCTCGCAGGTCAGCGCATTGGGCGGGTTTCCCGGGCATGCGGGCGTCGTGGTATCGGTGAAACCGTAAGCCAGCGGGTTGACCAGAATGGCGCTCGTCAGCTTCAGCATGTCGAAATAGAGCAGATTCCTGCCGGCCAGGCCCGCCGTCAGACTGCCGTTGAAGGTGGTCATCAGAGCGTCGAGCTGCGCCTTGTCCGCAGGATTGACCAACGACAGGCCATACGGGGACCGGGTCATGTCCATCGCGCCGATGACGATCAGCTTGCGCGCGCCGGCCGCCTGCAGACGTGAAACCTGCGCCGTCAAGTCGTTGGCCGCCGCCGCAATGTTCGCCTGGCCGTTGGGCAAAGGCGCACCGGGCGCGGGGACAAACTGGGCAAAAACGTCGTTCCCGCCCGCCCAGACCGCATAAAGTGCCTGCCTATCGACTGGCCCGCGTGCGAGGAAGCCGTCGACCTGCATGGCTACCGACGGCAGGTTCACCGCCTGCGGATTGTTCGGTGGTGGCGCATTGACGCGCGCGTCGCCGACAGCCAGGTTGTTGCCGCTGGCGTTGAGGGCAAATCCGGGGGGTGTCGCCGGGTAGACCGCGTAGGCTGGCGTCACCGACTTGCCGTAATCGGCGCCAAGGTTCTCGGCCCAGACCGTTCCTGGCTTGGTCGTGAAACGGGCGTTCGGACCGACGAGCGGCCTGAAGGTGCCTGAATCGGTGATGCTGTCGCCAAAGAAATAGAGATTCGAATAGCTCTGGTCGCCGGCCTGCGTGCCGGCCGCAACTCCGCACAGCAGCGCCGCCAGCACGCCTCCGCGAAGCTGCATGCAACCCTGCCGCCTGTCCATCCGTGCTTCTCCTCAAAGGGTTCGAATTCGCCCGTTCAGCCTCGTGTGGATCACGGATCAGAACGGTGCGCTCAGGGTGACGTTGATCGCCGAACTGCGCGCTCCGGGCTGAGCGATCGTGGTCGATGCGCCAAGGCCAAGGCGCAGGGACTTGCCGAGTTCGGCATTGACGCCGGCCAGCAGCGTGCCGTAGCCGCCGTTCTGGTTGCTGATCGGCATGTCCATGGCGGTCGGACCGCCGACGAAGCCGGCACGGTAGCTGTGCTGGTCGTCGTCGTGCTCGTAGTCGTAAGTGAGTTGGGCGTAGGGGCGCAGCCGCGTGCCGGACCAGTCGGTCTCGGCCGCCACCTGCCAGCCCAGCCGGGAGCGCAGCGACGTGCGGGTCTGGCCGCCGAAGGTCATGGCCGTGGCGCTGTTCGACTGCTCGCTGAAGCCGTCCACCCGGACGCGCTCCCAGGCCAGCGCGGCGAGGGGGCCGTGCACGAGGTTGCCGCTGACGAAGTTGTAGCCGATCTGCCCCTTGACGCCAAACTGGCCGCCGCGGGTGTTGCCGCGTTCGCTGCTGCTGAACGGACCGAGGACGACGTTGCGCTTGCTCTCGAAATCGAGCCAGGACCAGGTGGCCAGAGCGCTGGCGTAAAAGGCGCCGAACTTGTGCGCCGCGAAGGCCGACAGCGCCCACTCGTCGTACTTCACCGTGCCCTGATCATTGCCGAGATCGAAGGGCGCGTTCCCGTAACCGAGGTCACGCCGCCAAACAGTTGCTCGCTGAAGGCCTTTCGCAGCCGATGACGAAACTGCCGCCGGAGCCATGCGCCGAAGGCAGGCCGTCGTGGGCGTCTTGCCTGGACGAGGCCAGGTCGCCGGTGACAAAGAAGCCCTGGCCCTGGTAGCCGAAGTTCTCGAACTGCTGCAGTCGGTCATCGATCGAGCGCCATTGCGCGCCCGATCGCCCGATCGGTACCAGCGACAGCAGACCCACGCGACTCGCCCCTTCGAGCGAGGCATACACCCAGTCGGACACCACCCGGTGCAGACTGGAGGTCCAATGCACGGCGTCGGCGAACAGGTGTCCATCGGGGGCCGCCACGCAGGCGAGGGCGTCTGGCGGAGACCCCGGGCACACCGGGGTCGTGGTGTTGGTGAAACCGTAAGCCCCGGGGTCGGCGAAGATGGCGTTGAACAATCTGTTGCCATCGAAAAAGAGCAGGTTCCTGCCGGCCAACCCCGCCACCAGGGCCGCGTCATAGGTGGCCGTCAGGCTGGTGAGCAGAGCCGCACCGGCCGGCGGCAGGCTTCCGGCAGCGGGGGTCCGGCCGATGTCGGGAACGCCGATGACAATCAGGTGACGGACGCCGGCCGACTGGAGACGGGCCACCTGCGCGGTCATCGCATTCGCCGCGGTCAGCACGGCCGCCTGGGCGACCTCGGGAGAGCCGCCGCCGCTTACCCGCGTCGCCTGGACAAAGATGTCGTTCGACCCACCCAGGAGCGCGTAGAGTGCTTTTGCATCGACGGGTCCGCGGGCCAGAAAATCGCTGACCTGGGCGCTCACCGGCGGGATGAACGGCCGCAGAAGCGGGAAGTCGTTGAGACTGCCGGGCTGCAAATCGACGCGTGCGCCACCGACCGCAAAATTGTTGCCGCCGGCGACCGGGGTGAATCCCGCCGTTGCCCCGGTCTGCCAGGCGGCATAGGCGGCGCTGACCGGCCTGCCGTAACTGGCGCCGAGGTTCTCGCTCCAGACGGTGCCGGGGTTGGTGGTGAAACGGGCGTTCGGCCCGACCAGCGCCTGGTAGGCACCCGAATCGGTCAGGCTGTCGCCGAAGATTCGGACGTTCGAATAATCGCCGGCCTGTACGCCGGCAACCACGCCAAGCAACAAGGCCGTCAGGACGGCTCCGCGTTTCGTGTTCAAGCCAGGCTGCCCATGCACTTCACACTCCTTGCCAAGTTCTGCATTCTAGCAGGCCGTCGCAGTCCTACTGCCCCGGGAGCGCCGATACGCCGCGTTTCTTCAGGAATTTCCCGAGTTTCTTGTCGCTGGAATGGATGTGCTGCATCAGCCAGGCGTGCAGCGACATCACCAACTGCTGCAGGTTGATCTTGGGGTTGGCCTTGAGTTGCAGGTCGTAGCTCGCCAGCGCGTCGGCCAGTTGCAGGTGCTGCGCCTGATGCTCAGCGATGTCCGGATAAGCGTGTTCGAGCATCAGCTTTTCCTCGAAGGAAAAGTGGCTGCGCACGTACTCGATCAGCGCCTTCATCACCTTTCTCGATTCGCTCTTCTTGTCGCCTGAACGCGTGCTGGCGTCAAATCGGCTGAGGATGCGGATCAGTTCCTGGTGCTGGGCATCGATCCAGGCATGCCCCGTCTCGTAGGTGAATGACCACGCCAGCAAGGGGTTGCTGGTCTCCGCGAGCTGTTTCTTGATGCGTGGCTTCGATGCGACTTCGTAAGGCGGGTTTTCTGCAAAGTCGCTCAGGGCCGCCAGCGGTAGCGGACGCGAGAAATGATAGCCCTGGATGACATCACAACCGCTGGCTTCGAGGAAGGCCATCTGTTCCGGCGTTTCCACACCCTCGGCGACGGTCATGATGTCGAGCTTGTTGGCCATCTCGATGATCGCCAGCACGATGGGCGCGTTGTTTTCTTCCCGGATGAACGACTGGTCGATCTTCAGATAATCGAAAGGCAACTGGTACAGGTAGGAAAGGGACGAGTAGCCGGTGCCGAAATCGTCCAGGGCGAGATTGACGCCGATCTTCTTCAGGGCCATGAGCGTGGCCTTGGTCGCGGCAAAGTCGTTGATGAAGGCGCTTTCCGTGATTTCCAGGGTCAGGCGGTAACCGGCCATGCCGTCAAGCGCTTCGACGACCTTCGCCACGATGTCGCTCTGGGTGAGTTGCAGCGGCGACAGGTTGACGGACATGTTGATGCCGGTGCTGCGCATGACCCGACAGGCTTCCTGCAATACCCACTCGCCGAGCTTGCAGATCAGGCCAGCCTCCTCGGCGATGGGAATGAAGCGCGCCGGACTGATGATTCCCAGTTCCGGGTGCGCCCAGCGCACCAGCGCCTCGGCGCCGTGTACGCTGCGGCTGACCAGGCAGAGCTGCGGCTGATAATGCAGCAACAGGTCAGCGGGGATGGCCTGACGCAGTGCGTTTTCGACCATCATTTTTTCCAGTGCCTGCGCGTTGATGCGTTCCGTGAAGAACTGGAAATTGTTCCGTCCCTGATTCTTGGCATGATACATGGCGACATCGGCGTGCTTGAGCAAATCGGCGACGAACTCGCCGTCGGTCGGGTAGATGGCGATGCCTATCGAGGAAGTGGTGGTGACGGTATGGTTGTCGATCCGGCAGGGCTTGCCGATCGCGGCCAGCAACTTCTGGGCGGCGTGCGTGATGTCGGCCTCGTCGTTGAAATCCTCGAGCAGCAGCACGAACTCGTCGCCGCCCTGCCGCGAGACGGTGTCCGTGGCGCGCAGGCATTCCTGGATGCGACGCGCCACTTCCTGCAGCAGCAGGTCCCCCACCTCGTGGCCGAGGGTGTCGTTGACCACCTTGAACTTGTCGAGGTCGATGAACATCACCGCCAGCCTGGAGCGGTTCCGCTCCGCGCGCCCCAACGCCTGTCTGATCCGGTCTTCCACCAGGCTGCGGTTGGGCAACCCGGTCAGGAAGTCGTGATGCGCCATATGCTCGATTCTGGCCATCGTCCGGCTGGCTTCGGTGATGTCGTTCATCAGGCCGATGTAGTTGGTCACCGATTCGCCCGTCCGGACGACACTGATGTTGGCGTGCACCAGATACTCCTCGCCGGTCTTCTTCCGGTTCCATATGTCGCCCTGCCAGTGGCCGATCTCGTGCAGGGTTTGCCACATCTTGCGGAAGAAGCTGCGCGGATGGCGCCGGGAGGCAAACAGCCGGGGATTCCTGCCGAGCATTTCATCGGTGCGAAAGCCTGTCAGCCCTTCCAGTGCCCGGTTGGCCGAGATGATGTGGTTGTCCTGACTGGTGATCACGATGCCTTCCGAGGCGTTCTCGAAGACGCTGGCGGACAGTTTCAGTTGCTCCTCGGCCTCCTTGTGACGGGTGATGTCCTGGAGCACCTCGATCGCCCCAATGATCCTGTCGCCATCGAACAGCGGTTTTGCCTCGAAGGTCAGGTAACGTCGCTTGCCCTTGAGGTCGTCGAACCAGCCCTCGGCCTTGTAGCCATCACTGGCAAATTCCGTTTTCTCATGCTGACTGTAGAAGCGCGAAGCATCCGCCAGCAGGTTGTCCAGTACCAGGTCGGCCAGGCAGGGCCTGGGCTCATCGTAGAAGCCCTTCCAGTGATCCTGCGTGCCCAGGACATCGCCGGCGGCGATGCCGGTCAACAACTCGCACGGGCCATTCCAGGCCACCACCACATGCCGGGTGTCGACCATGAACGCGGGCAGGCTCAGGGCATTCAGTATGCTGCTAGTCATTTTCAAGTTCTCTCAATGCGGGGGACACGCTGCCCGCAGCTTGCGGGTTTGCCGTGCCTTCGTCGCGGGTGATGACCGAGGCCTGTGCAGAGGATTCCTGCATCCACGACCCACCATTCTAGCCAGTGCGGGGGGACATGGGCAGGACCTGTGTCACATTCACTGGGTGGGCGCTCCCGGCCGGTGCGCATGCCTGGCGAAGAATGTGCGGCGGCGTACAGAACCCGCGGGTCGCGCAGGTGAGAATGCTTCCTGCGCGCGGAAAATCTGAAAAGGATAAAGACCTCACCTGCACCAGACGCGGCCAGTCAGCTCCGGCTTTTCCGGGGCCCGAGTGGCAAAGGTCGCCGACCTGGCCGAGCGCCACCCCGAGGAGTAGCGAATGAAAGCCATTGCGCCGAAGGTCGTATCGTCGAAGCGACCGCCCCTTGCCGAAACCAGCACCCTGCACCGGCGTGCCCGTCAGCCCGCCGGGATGAACGCGATGGTGTTCGCCGACACTGCGGACAGCGAGAATGTCATCGCGACCCTCAATGAAGCGCTGGCCACCGAGCTGGTCTGCATGCTGCGCTACAAGCGCCACCAGTTCATGGCCGCGAGCGTCGGCGCCGCGTCACGCCGCGTCAGTCGCCGCCGCGTCAGTCGCCGCCGAATTCATGGCGCATGCGCTTGACGAAATGTCGCACGCCGACCTGCTCGCCGGGCGCATCGTCGAACTCGACGGCGAGCCGAATTTTTCGCCGGACGGGCTGGCCGCACGCAGCCATGCGGAATACGTCGAGGGCGATTCGCTGGCCAGCATGATCATGGAAAACCTGATCGCCGAACGGATTGCGATCGAGAGCTATCACGAGGCCATCTTCTGCCTCGGCGACCAGGACCCGACGACGCGTCGCGTGCTGGAGGAAATACTCGCCCGCGCAGCGCAGCACGCGGAAAACCTCGTGACGCTCATCAAGGTGATCAAGGATTGCCGGGGATCGATATCCCAACTGCGCGCAGCTGTCTGTTCGCCAGCGCACAGACCAGCCGCGGAGCAATCGATATCGTGCGCTGGCGCCCCGTAGCGGCGCTTTCCGGTTCAGATGGTGCGGGGCCGTGCGCCTGCCCTTCCAGCCGATATCGTCGTCCGAAGGATTTGTGCAGGCCCCACAAGAGAAGTCGGTCATGCCCGAAGAAGAACATCATTTCATGCCTGCCGGCGGATTCACCATCCGGAGGGCGACCCGCAGGATCCCCTTGGCGCTGCTGCTGGCGCTGGGGGTGGCGCTGGCGTACTGGTCCTTCATCCAGGTCGTCGAAACAGCCGAGGCGCGCGAGCACGCCTATGTGGTCATGAAAAACGCCGACGACCTGCTGGCAACGGCCGCGGACCCCGTGCTGCGTGCCGAAATGAGTGGCTTCATCCAGGCCGAGCACGCGTCTCTGGTCAGCCACGAAGCGGAGTTCCAGGCGAGCTTGTGGCGTCTATTCATCCTCGTCGGCAGCGTCGGCGTGCTGGCGTTGTTGCTGGCCCTTCGGTCCGCCTGGCTGGCCTATCGACCGCAGCGGCACAGAAACTCGGCGAGCCTCGAAACGCGACAGTTGCTGGCCACCCAGGAAGCCGTCAACCGGCAACTGCAGCAGGCCAACGCGACCCTGCGCGACAGCGAGGAAAAGCTGGCGGTGACACTCAATTCGATCGGCGACGCGGTGATCGCCACCGATGGCCAGGCGCGTGTCACGCGCCTGAATCCCGTGGCCGAGAAACTCACCGGCTGGACACAGTCGGCCGCCGCCGGCCGTCCGGTGGGCGAGGTCTTTCGCGTCGTCAACAAGGAAACCCGCCTACCGGGCACCATCCCGGTGATCGAAACCCTGGCGCATGGGACGATCCAGGGCCTGGCCAACCACACCGTATTGATTGCCGCCGACGGCAGCGAACGCGATATCGCCGACAGTTGCGCCCCGATTCGCGACCGCGACGGCCGGGTGGTCGGCGCGGTGCTGGTGTTCCGCGACGTCAGCGAGGACTACGCGGCGCAGCAGGCCTTGCGCGACAGCGCCGCGCTGGTGGCCGCGATTCTCAATACCGTGGTCGACGGCATCATCACGCTGCATTCCCATGGCGGCATCGTCGAGACCGTCAACCCGGCCGCCGAGCAGATGTTCGGCTACAGCGCAGCCGACCTCGTCGGGCAGGACTTCGGCATGCTGATACCCGAGCTGGCCCGAGGTCAGCAGCAGGCATCCCTGGAAGATTACCTGGCGAGCGATGCCGCGCGCGCCATCGGGCGGGGACGCGAGGTGATCGGCCGGCGCAAGGATGGCAGCCTCTTTCCGCTGGAGATTGCGGCCAGCGAAATGTGGCTGGGTGGTCAGCGTTACTTCACCGGCATCCTGCGCGACATTACCGCGCGCCAGCAGGCCGAAGCGGCCCTGCTGAAGGCCGGCGCCCTGCAGAGCGCGATTTCGAACAGCGCCAATTTCTCGAGCATCGCCACCGACGCCCGCGGCGTCATCCAGATCTTCAATGTCGGCGCCGAACGCATGCTGGGCTACACGGCCGCCGACGTGATCGACCAGATCACGCCGGCCGACATTTCCGATCCGCAGGAGCTGATCGCCCGTGCCGGGATCCTCAGCGTCGAGTTCGCGACGCCGATCGCACCGGGTTTCGAGGCCCTGGTGTTCAAGGCCTCGCGCGGCATCGGCGACGTCTACGAGCTGACCTATATCCGCAAGGACGGCAGCCGCCTGCCGGCGGAAGTGTCGGTGACCTCGCTGCGCGACCCGCTGGGCGCGACCATCGGCTACCTGCTGATCGGCACCGACAACACCGAGCGCAAACGCGTCGAAGCCGAGCGCGCGCTGCTCGATCAGGTCCTGCAGGACAAGAACGCCGAACTGGAGAGCGCCCGTTGCGTGGCCGAGAGAGCCAACCTCGCGAAATCGGAGTTCCTGTCGAGCATGAGCCATGAGTTGCGCACACCGCTGAGTGCGATCCTCGGGTTTGCACAGCTCATCGAATCCGGGACGCCGCAGCCGACAATCCTGCAGAAGCGCAGCATCGACCAGATTCTCAAGGCGGGCTGGTACCTGCTGGAGTTGATCAACGAGATTCTCGACCTGGCGCTGATCGAGTCCGGCAAGCTGTCGCTGTCGGTGGAGCCGGTGTCGCTGAGCGAAGTGATGTACGAATGCGAGGCGATGGTCGAAGCGCAGGCGCTGAGGCGCGGCATCGGCGTGGCCTTTTCCAGCCTGGAGATGCCCTGTTTTGTCAACGCCGACCGGACGCGCGTCAAGCAGGTGCTGATCAACCTGCTTTCCAATGCCATCAAGTACAATCGAATTGGCGGAACGGTCACCGTCGAGTGTACCCCGCACCTCCCGGATTCGATTCGCATCAGCGTCCGCGACACCGGTGCGGGACTGACGCCGAGCCAGTTGGCGCAGCTCTTCCAGCCCTTCAATCGTCTCGGGCAAAAGGCGAATGACGAGGAAGGCACGGGCATCGGCCTGGTGGTGTGCAAGCGGCTGGTCGAATTGATGGGGGGCGTCATCGGGGTGGAAAGCACCGTCGGCAAGGGTTGTGTGTTCTGGATCGAACTCGATCTGTCCAGCGCCGCGCAGACCGTCGCGCAGGTGCTCGAACTCGCGCCGCTGGTCCAGGCAAAGGTTGGTGGCGATGCGGCCCTGCACACCGTGCTCTACGTCGAGGACAACCCGGCAAACCTGATGCTGGTCGAGGATCTGGTGGCGCGCCGGACCGATATCCGCTTGCTGAGTGCCAGGGATGGCAAGCGCGGCATCGAGATCGCGCGCGCTTCGCTGCCGGACGTCATCCTGATGGACATCAACCTGCCGGGTATCAGCGGTGTCCGGGCGCTCAGAATCCTCGCCGAAGATCCGGCAACCGCGCATATCCCGGTGGTCGCGCTGAGCGCCAATGCCATCCCCCGCGATATCGAGAAGGGTCTGGAAGCCGGATTCTTTCGCTATCTCACCAAACCGATCAAGGTCAATGAGTTCATGGAGACGCTCGACGTGGCGCTCAGGTTCGCCCATGCGGAGTTGGCCCGCGCAGCCCGAGAGGAACAGGCATGATCATCAGCAGTGGCGAGATTCTCGACGCCAGCATTCTGATCGTCGACGATCAGCAAGCGAATGTGGCTTTGCTCGGGCAATTGCTGAGCGAGGCCGGCTACCGTCGCGTCGCGTCGACGATGGACCCGCGCGAGGTCTGCGCGCTGCACCGCAAGAACCACTACGACCTGATCCTGCTCGACCTGCAGATGCCCGGCATGGATGGATTCCAGGTGATGGAAGGCCTCAAGACCAACGCGGTCGATGCCTACCTGCCGGTGCTGGTGATTACCGCCCAGCCGGGCCACAAGCTGCGCGCCCTGCAGTCCGGCGCCAAGGATTTCATCAGCAAGCCGTTCGATCTGATCGAAGTCCGCACCCGTATCCACAACATGCTGGAAGTGCGCCTGTTGTACCGGAAACTCGAGGACTACAACAAGGTGCTCGAACAGACGGTGCTGGAGCGTACCGCCGAACTGCGCGAAAGCGAGGCGCGCTATCGCAGCCTGACCGAGCTGGCTTCGGACTGGTACTGGGAGCAGGACGAGAAGATGAACTTCACCAAGGTCTCCGGGCCGGTCCTCGAGATGCTCGGGATCAGCGTCGGGCCGCTGCTTGGCGAGACCGCCGAAGTGCCGCCCGCCGGCTGGAACGAGTCCGAACGGGCGGTGTTGCAGGCGACCATTGCCGCCCGCCAGCCCTTTCTCGATTTTCTCTTCCACCGCGTCAATGCCGATGGCACGCAACAGCAGTTCCGGGTGAGCGGCGAGCCGATGTTCAACCGCTCGTGCCGCTTCATCGGTTACCGGGGAATCGGCGTCGAAGTCACCCCTGGGAACTAGCATCCGCATCGGGAAGCCAGCCGTGTCCACCCTCCCTGGTCCGAATCAGAACCATCTGCTCGCGGCGCTGCCGACAGCCGAGTTCGAACGTCTGGCGGCGCACCTGGAACTCGTGCCGATGCCGCTCGGCGACATGCTCTACGAACCCGGCGTGCAGTTGTCCTACGCCTATTTCCCGACCACGGCGATCGTCTCGCTGCACTACGTCATGGAATCGGGGGCGTCGGCCGAATCGGCCGGGGTCGGCAACGAAGGGGTGGTCGGCGTGTCGCTGTTCATGGGCGGCAACACCACGCCGAGTTCGGCAGTAGTGCAGACCGCCGGCCACGCGTACCGGCTGGGCCGCCGCCTGTTGCAGCAGGAATTCAACCGCGGCGAACTGCTGCAGCGCCTGTTGCTCCGCTACACCCAGGCGCTGATGACCGAGATGGCCCAGACCGCGGCGTGCAACCGGCACCACTCGGCCGAGCAGCAACTCTGCCGCTGGCTGCTGCTGACGCTCGACCGCCTGACGACCGAGGAACTGGTGATGACGCATGAACTGGTCGCCAGCATGCTCGGCGTGCGCCGCGAAACCATCACCGATGTCGCCGGAGAACTGCAGCGCGCTGGCTGCATCCGCTACCGGCGCGGCCACATTGCCGTGCTTGACCGGCATGGACTCGAAACGCGCGCCTGCGAGTGCTACGCCGTGGTCAGGAAGGAACTGCGTCGCCTGTTGTCGGATGTGCAGTATCGCCAGGGGGCGGGCTGACGCTGTCCGGCAGGCGCCCGGCATTCGCCCGCGCGGTCTGCCCGACCGCCTGTCCCTGCACGGTCGGGCGGCGCCGCGCCAGGCGCCGGCGCGCTAAATCTTGCCCAACACCAGCAGGACGATCAGGATCAGCACCACCAGTCCAAGGCCGCCGCTGGGACCATAGCCCCAGCCGCGGCTGTGCGGCCAACTCGGAATCGCGCCGATCAGCAGCAGCACCAGAACGATCAGCAGAAGGGTTCCCAATGACATTTCATCTCTCCCAACAATAAGTATTCCGCGCGCCTCGTGCGAGAAAGCTCGCGCAAGCCGCCAGGGCCGCCTGCCACGCTGGGCCGACGGCGGTATGCGGCCCGGCCGGATCGGGACCCTCGCAGATCCTGGCGACCGTCACCCGCCCCTCCATGCTGCTCAACAGGAGGTCAAAGATCTGTACGCCGGCGCACGCTGCGGCTGGATTCTGTCGGGCCGGTGGGAAGCCGGCGGCGAGTGTGCGCTGGCGTACGGACCCGCGGCGGCCGGGGGAGCACGCTGTACCTCAGGGAACGGACTGCGCGCACCCTCCGGCCATCAGTCAGCAAGGACGGAAACGCCGGGGCAAGCGCTACCAGGCCGCTCTCGATATTGGTAGGCCGTGCCGGTGATGCCGGCCGCTACCACCGTTTCGTTCACTCACTCGCAGCAGGAGACATGATGACTACCGAAATGACCGCCAGGCCTGGAAGCATCGAAGGCACCAGGAACAAGCTCGTGACGGACTTGCGGGGCGTCGTAGACGATGCCGACCACCTCCTCAAGGAAGTGGCCAACTCGACCGCCGCGGAGTTCGCCGCGGCGCGCTCGAGCATCGGCGCCAGGTTGACCGACGCCAGATATCGGATCGACGGTGCCCGCGCCGCGCTGACCGACAGGGCCAGGTTCGTGGCCGACGTCACGCAGGAGTACGTGCAGGAAAACCCGTGGCGAGTGCTGGGAGTCACGGCGGCAGTGGCCGTGCTGGTCGGTGTCCTGATCAGCCGCCGCTGAGCCGGGAGGGCGTGGCCGGCGCAGCGATCGCCGCCGCCGGCAGCAGCCGGTCGTACTCGTTTCTGACCACGGCGTAGCACTCGCAGGCGCGTACCTCCAGGCCAGCCCGGTCGAGGACAGTGATCTGTCCACGCCGGTAAGTGATCAAGCCGGCCTGCTGCAGGCTGGTGGCCGCCTGCGAGACGCCTTCGCGGCGCACCCCGAGCATGTTGGCGATCAGTTCCTGCGTCATGACCAGTTCGTTGGACGTCAGGCGGTCCAGGCTCAGCAACAACCAGCGGCAGAGTTGCTGATCCAGCGAATGATGCCGGTTGCACACCGCCGTCTGCGCCATCTGCGTCAGCAGCGCCTGCGTGTAGCGCAGCAATTGCCGTTGCATCGCGCCGGCCTGATGGAAGCTGCGTTTCAGAATGTTTCCCTGCAGCCGGTAGGCTTCGCCGGCGCTTTGCACGACGGCCCGGCTGGGCGTCGTTTCGCCGCCCATGAACAGCGAGATCCCGACAATACCCTCGTTGCCGACCACCGCGATCTCGGCCGAGGCCCCGTCCTCCATGACGTAGAGCAGCGAGACGATGGCGCTGGTCGGGAAATAGACGTGGCGCATCTGCACGCCCGACTCGTACAGGACCTCGCCGAGCGGCATCGGCACGAGTTCCAGGTGCGGCAGCAGTTGCGCGTAATCCTCAGGCGGCAGCGCGGCCAGGAGGTGGTTCCGGTGGGTGGCACTTCTGGCCGGCATGACTGATCCCCTGCAATCTTCAGCCCTGTTGCGGGCCGTTCATCAAACTGGTGGCCTGCGCTGTGCAGGCGCATCCCCCAGGCACCGGATTATCTGCGCCAGCATGCGGCATTGGCAAGGCTGGCGGCGAAGATTGCCCGCGCGCCAGGCGCGCGGACAGCAACGGCGGGAAACGCCGCGCGCCGAATAACACCGCGTTCTATGTGTGGTCTCGTACAGACGCCAACTGGTGATGCGTCCAAGCTGCAAGCGTCATCTGGAGTTTTCATGGAGTTGAAAGTGAACGCGTGGCCGCAGGATCATTGTCGGTGGGTTCTGGTCGTCGCCGCGAGCGGTGACGGCACGGCTGTGGATCCGTTCGCACTCGGCAAGGAGAGCGGTTTGCCCGCCACAACGAGGTGGGTGTACCTGTGCGGCCGCGATCCGACGGGTCGTCTATTTGCGCGTTACCGGCGACCTCGTCGCGCTGGGAGCAGCCACAACGTCGCCCTGGCGGCGGCCGCGCCTGCCGCGCCGCCGCGCCGCGCCTGTCCCTGCTGCAACGGTTGGGTGTATCGCGTGCCACGCCGCTTCATCGATGGCCTCACCAATGCCCACGCCCCGGTTCACCGCTATCGCTGCCGCTCGCTGGGTTGTCCCTGGGAGGGCAACCTGCCCGCGCAGCAAGCTTCCCTGCCGCGCCTGGGCGGCAGCGACGCGCATGACTCACCCGACCGATCCGTCTGATCCCCGGTGACGGCAAAAGGCGCCGGGTGCATGCCGTGCTGCGTGCGTCAGCGTACGGACGGCACCCGCGCCGGCACTTAGAGTCGAGTCTGACATCAACTTCAGGAGGGCTTCACCGATGAACGGTTATCGAAGCTTGCTTCCACCAGCCGCTCGTATCGCCGCTGCCGCGGCCGCCGTGGCCGCCGCGCTCAAAATTGCGTGCCGGCAACCGGAAGCGCCGGACAAGGCGGAACTGTACGAGTGGGAAGACGAATGTGGCCGCCCGGCCGCGAGCGACCAATCGTCCATTCCGTCGTGACCACCGCGCGCGGCGACCCGCGACCGCGCGACGCCGGCGCTTCCCCGCCAGGAAACCGGCAATCCCCCGCAATTTCCGCAATTCCCGCAATCGTCAGGAGAAAGCAATGTCCAGCATCGGCTACCACGAACCTGTAGAAGAACTGTCCGCGGCAACGCGCGACATGCACCGCGCCATAGTGTCCCTGATGGAAGAGCTGGAGGCCGTCGATTGGTATAACCAGCGGGCCGAGGCCTGCGCCGACGCCGAACTGCAGGCGATCATCGAGCACAACCGTGACGAGGAAAAGGAGCACGCCGCGATGCTCCTCGAGTGGATCCGCCGCCACGACGTCAGGCTGTCGAAGGAACTCAAGGAATACCTGTTCACCGAGAAGCCGATTGCCGATCAGTGAGGTGGTCCCGTCGCCGGTGGTCGCAGAAGTTCTGCGGTCGCCGCTGAAATGAACCGCCACTTGCCCAGCGAGCCATGATGATCAACGATGCGTCGACCCGGGTGCTGCTCGTCGAGAGCGATGCCAACGATGCCGCACTGATCCAGGCGTCGCTGGCCGCAACCGGCGAGCGTTCGTTCCGTGTGCAGTGGGTGAAGAGTCTGGCCAGCGCGCTCGCGTGCCTGGGCAACGAGCGATTCGACGTCATCCTGCTCGACCTGACGCTACCGGACAGCCAGGGCATCGGGGCCTTCGAGCAGGTCTTCGCGGTAGCGCCGCAGGCCCTGATCGTCGTGCTCAGCCTGGCCAGCGACGAGCAGACCGCGCGCCAGGCGGTGCAACGCGGCGCCGGCGACTACCTGGTGAAGGGGCATGTCGACGGCCACTGGCTACCGCGCGCGCTGCGCTACCTGCTCGAGCGCCAGGCCACGCGTGACGAATTGCGGGGCAGCGAGGCGCGTTTCCGGGCGATGAGCGATGCTTCGCCGCTGGGCATCTTCGTCTCCGACGCGCAGGGGGGGTGCATCTACACCAACGCGGCGTATCACAAGATATCCGGGCTGAGCTTCGACGAGACGCTCGGTACCCGCTGGAGCCGCGCCATTCACCCGGACGACCGGCCGCGCGTGCTCGCCGAGTGGGGCGAAGCCGTGCGCGGCCTGGCACCGTTCCAGACCGAGTTCCGCTTCCTGCAGCCCGACCTGAGCATCGTCTGGACGCGCGTCAATAGTGGTGCGATGAGCGACGGGATGGCGCCGCACGGTCGGGTCGAGACGGTCGAGGACATCACCGAGCGCAAGACCGCCGAGTTCGTGTTGCAGGCGGCGGAAGACCGGCTGTTCGAGGAGCGGGAGCGTGCGCAGGTGACGCTCAACTCGATCGGCGACGCGGTGCTGTGTACCGATCTCGCGGGCAACGTCAGTTATCTGAATCTGGTCGCCGAGGCGATGACCGGCTGGTCGAGCGCGGAAGCCCTCGGCCGGCCGCTGGCGGAGGTGTTCCGGATCATCGACGGCCGTACGCGCGAGCCGGCGGCCAGTCCCGCCGAACGTGCGATCGGGCAGAACCGGACCGTCGGGCTGGCGGCGGATTGCCTGCTCGTCCGCCGCGACGGCTTCGAGTCGGCGATCGAGGATTCCGCCGCTCCGATCCACAACCGTGACGGCCGCGTCGCCGGCGCGGTGCTGGTCTTCCACGACGTCAGCGAATCGCGGGCAATGGCGCTGAAGATGGCGCATCTGGCGCAGCACGACTTTCTCACCGGCCTGCCGACAGACCCGCTTCCCGATCGACACCCTGAAAATCGACCGCTCATTCGTGCGCGACATCGCCACCGACGCCGATGACGCGACCATCGTCAGTGCGGTGATCGGCATGGGGAGAAACCTCAACCAACGGGTAATTGCCGAGGGCGTCGAAACCCGCGAGCAGCTGGCTTTCCTGCGCACCCGGCAATGCCACGAAGGGCAGGGCTTCCTGTTCAGCCACCCATTGTCGGCGGAAGACTTCGCGGGCTTTCTGGCCGGCGGCGATGTCGCCGCTATGTGCGCCAGCTAACAGAGTCTGCGCGTGTTCGCGTGCAAACTGTCGGCTGGCCTTCCAATTGCGGGCGCCGCTGAACGGGTGTTCAGTGTCGTCGATCCGCAACGACGAATCCCTGCGTTCATTCCCCAAAGGAGCCACACCATGCTTGCAGCCAGTCCCGACCTGATCAACTCGATCGAGATCAACGCCAAGGCCTTCATGACCCTGTCGAAAATCGCCTTTTCGAGTGTCGAGCGCCTTGCCACCCTGAACCTCAACGCCACGCGCGTTGCCCTGGGGGACGGTGTTCCTGCCTTCGGCTCGCTGTTGAAGATCACCGACGGCCAGCAGCCGGGCCTGCCCGGCACCGCCAACGCCACCAACAACGCGGCCGCCTACCTCAAGGGCGTGCAGGAGATCGCCGCCGAAACCCAGCGGGAAGTGACCGAGTTGCTTGGTTCCTACTTCCCCACGCAGGGGCTGGGCGCCAACCCCAGTGCCGGCTGGCTCAAGGGTTTCGAACAGTTCAAGAGCTTTGCGCAGCAGGTCACCGACATGACGACCGCCAACAGCAAGGTGGTTGGCGAAGCGACGGCGCGCATCGCCGATTCGGCGGCGTCTCTGGCGCAGAAGCGTTCCTGAACGCCGCCATCGTCGCGCTGAGCCCCGCCGGTCGGGGCTTTTTTATTGCAAACCCATGGCGTTCACTATACTAATACGATGCTACAGTCTCATCTGGCGAGGAAGAGAAAGAAGCGATGACCGACCGGGATCAACCCGCCGACGATGGCACCGACCTGTCGAGCGGATCCGGGGCGAGCGTCGGCGCCGCCCTGCGCTCGCGTGCGGAGGAAAGCCTGCGCCGCCAGTCCAGTCTCCGCGTGGCAAGAGCCGAAGCCGTGCTCCCCGAATCGGCGCAGCGCACGCTGCACGAACTGCGCGTGTATCAGGTCGAACTCGAAATGCAGAACGAGGAGTTGCGCAACGCGCAGGTGGCGCTCGAGGCGGCGCGGGCGCGCAATGTCGAGCTCTACGACCTGGCGCCGGTCGGCTACTGCACCGTCAGCCGGCAGGGCCTGATCCTCGAAGCCAACCTGACCGCCGCGACCCTGCTCGACATACGGCGGACGACGCTGATCGGGCAGCCGCTGAGTCGTTACATCACCAGCGACGATGCCGAACGCTTTCATCTGCAGCGCCGGCAGATCCTCGACACCGGCGAGCCGCTGGCCGGCGAACTGCGGATGTCGACCGCCGCGGGCAAGCCGTTCTGGGCACAGCTTGCGGCGAGCGCCGCAGCGGCCGCCGATGGTACGCCGGCGCTGTATGTCGTGTTCAGCGATGTGACTGCCAGGAAACAGGCCGAGCTCGAACTTGCGCGCCATCGCGATCATCTCGAAGACCTGGTGCAGGAGCGTACCGCCGCGCTGGCCGTCGCCAGGGACCTCGCCGAAGCCGCCAGCCGCGCCAAGAGCACTTTCCTGTCGACCATGAGTCACGAACTGCGCACGCCGATGGCCGGCGTCATGGGCATGCTCGAACTCGCCGCGCGCCGGACCACCGACAGCAAGACCCGTGAATACCTTGGCAAGGCGCTGGGTGCCGCGCAAAGCCTGCTGGCGATCATCAACGACATTCTCGACCTGTCGCGCATCGAAGCCGATCGCCTGCGGCTCGACTGTCGCCGTTTTACGCTCGGCTCGCTGCTGGCGCAGTTGCGGAGCCTGGCGGAGCCGCTGGCCAACGCCAAGGGCATCGCCCTGCGGGTGCACGTCCCGGCCGCGCTGGCCGAATACGCGGTTCTCGGCGACGATCTGCGGCTCGGCCAGATTCTGCTCAACCTCACCGGCAACGCCATCAAGTTCACGCCCGCCGGGTCGGTGTCGGTGCGCGTCACGCTCAGCGAAGAGCCCGGCGACGCACTGTGCCTGCGCTGTGAAATCGTGGATACCGGCATCGGCATTGCGGCAGCCGACCAGGTTCTCGTGTTCGAACCCTTCGAGCAGGCCGACCGCTTGCTGACGCGACAGTACGGCGGCAGCGGGCTGGGCCTGGCGATCAGCCGTCGGCTGGCGCACCTGATGGACGGCGAGATCGGCCTGAGCAGCGAAGTGGGCGTCGGCAGCGTCTTCTGGTGCACGGTTCGCCTGCGCAAGGCGGCGGACGCGGCGGCGCCCGTCGCTGCGCCCGCCGCCGACGAACGGGCGGCGAACCGCCATCGCGGCAAGCGCATCCTGCTGGTCGAGGACGACGCCGTGTCGCGCGAGATCGTGCGGGGGCTGCTGGAGCATGCCGGATTCGTCGTCGATACGGCCGAGGACGGCTGGCAGGCGGTCGTCCTGGCGACGACCAACAGCTACCACCTGGTCCTGATGGACCTCGCGATGCCGAACGTGGACGGTTTCGAAGCGACGCGGCTCATCCGCGCCCTGCCCGAGTGCGCGGACCTGCCGATCGTCGCGCTGACCGCCTATGCCTTCGACGAAGACCGGGCGCGCTGCCTCGCGGCGGGAATGAACGATCACCTGGCCAAACCGGTGACCCCCGGCGCGCTCTTCAGGATGGTCTTCTCCTGGCTGGATCGCTAATGCCGGTCATGGCGCCGCAGTCGGCGTCATGCGAGGCGAAAGCGTTGTGTCGCGCCCTTCAATTGTTCGGCAACCGCTTCGAGGCGGCTCGCGGCGGCGGCCGTCTCCTTGACTGCGGCGCCGTTTTCCTCGCTCGTCTGAGCGATCTGCTCGACACGGGCGGCAACGTCCGAACTGGCGATCGACTGTTCCTTGAGCGCTCTGGTGATGTCCTCGACAACGGTGACCACTTGCTGCGAATGTGCATCGATGCTGTCTATCGCGCCTCCCGCCTCGCGCGACAATTGCTCGAAGCCACCGATCTGCGTCGCGACTTCGCCCATGCCGGTGACGGCTTCGCGGCTGACTGACTGGACCTGCCCGATCATGGCGCCGATTTCCCGGGTCGAGTTGCCGGTACGTTCGGCGAGCTTGCGCACTTCGTCGGCAACGACCGCAAAACCTCGACCCTGCTCGCCGGCCCGCGCAGCCTCGATGGCCGCGTTCAGGGCCAGCAGGTTGGTTTGTTCGGCCACCTCACGAATCACCCGGATGATCGATGAGATCTGTTCGGAATACTTGCCAAGCTGCTCGATTTGCCCGGCAACCTGGTCAACCGCGGCGCTGGTCGAGCGACCGCTGTCGATCATCCGGCCGATGATGGCGCGGCCTGCGTTTCCCGAGCGCGTTGCCGAGTGGCGAAGGTCGGCCGCCTGATCGGAAATCAGCGAAATGCTGACCGACATCTGCTCGACGGAGGCGGCCATCGACGCTGCGGCATCGGCCTGGGTCCCGGAGGAAGTCGACAGCTGGCTGGTGGTTGCGGACAACTGCTGGCTCATCGCGGCGACGGTTTCCGCATTGCCCTGGATGGCAGCGATGATCTGGCACAGGCCTTTCTGCATGTCGTTGCAGGACGCCAGTACTTCGGCAAGCTCGGTGGGGCCGGCGACCTCGATCGACCGGCTGAGGTCGCCGGCGGCGACCTGCCGGGTGGCCGCCTGGACGCCGGCCAGAGGTTGCACGATCGAGCGGATGATCAGCAGGGCAACACCGAGCAGCACAAGTGCGGCGACAACGGCGATGATGCCGATCCTGCGCAGCGTCGACGAACTCGCCGCATCGAACTCCCGGTCGGCGGCTACGGCTTCCGCCGACATCGAATTCGCCACCTTGTCCAGATGGACGCGAATCTCACGGACTTCCCGGTCGGCCAGTTCGTCGATCTGGCCGATTCCCTGTTCCACCCGATTCCGGTCGTCGAGTGCAGGGAGCAACTTCTTCTCGAAGATTTCTGCGAGCCGGTCGACCGACTGGCGGGCACTGGCTACCGCCTGCTTTTCTTCCGGGGTATCTGCTTCCTGGCCCAGACGGTCGAGGTCACTGTCCGCTTGCGCGCGCAGGCGGACAAAATCGTTGCGCGACTCATCGAGGTGTCGGTTGATGATCGCGTCGGCAAAGATCTGGTAGAACTGGGCGCCCAGCCAGCCGGCTTGCTGTGCCCGGACCGCACTCTGACTTCTGGCAAACCCGGTATCCTGAAGCGTGCCGAGACGACTGATCATCAGCAGGACCACGACGATCATCAGCGCGAGGGACGCCAAAGCGAGAGAAGCGAACGCCATGAGGCGGCTTTTGACACTCATCACCACGTCCTGTATCTCCTTGTCGCTGGAAGGGAATTCGACCGTGGCGATTGTCCCACTGCATTTCCGCAAGCGTCAATAGCGGCGATTGCCCGGTGCGCATCGAGGAAGCGAGCCGGTCGTCCCTTTTGGGCGTAGGATGTTGTATGCCGGACGCGGGCAATGGATCGGAGAGAGAGCATGAACGCCGCAAGAACGACCAGGAATAACTCGCCGCAATCGGTGGCGCCGCCTGGCCCTACAGAGGTGACCGAGGTCAGCTTTCCGATCGTCGGCATCGGTGCCTCGGCCGGTGGTTTGTCGGCGTTCGAGGCCTTTTTCTCGGGCATGCCTGCCGACATCGACCCGGGGATGGCCTTCGTGCTGGTCCAGCATCTGGCGCCGGACCACAAGAGCATTCTCGCCGAACTGATCCGGCGCTATACCCGCATGCAGGTCTTCGAGGTCGAGGACGGCATGCCGGTCAGGGTCAATTGCGCCTACATCATCCCGCCCAATCACGACATGGCGTTTCTGAACGGTACGCTGCAATTGCTCGAACCGTCCGAGCCGCGCGGCCGCCGGCTGCCGATCGACTTCTTCTTCCGTTCGCTGGCGCAGGACCAGCATCAACTGGCGATCGGCATCGTCCTTTCGGGAACCGGCAGCGACGGCACGCTCGGCGTGCGGGCGATCAAGGGCGAGGCCGGCATGGTCATGGTCCAGAGCCCGGAATCCACCGAGTTCGACGGCATGCCGCGCAGCGCCATCGCCACCGGCCTGGTCGATTGGCAACTGCCGCCGGCGGCGATGCCCGCGCAGTTGATCGCCTACGTCGCGCACGCCTTCGGCGAGCATTCCGCGCTGATCGCCGAGCAGACACCGAGCAACGAGAACGCGCTGAAGAAGATCTTCATCCTGCTGCGCGCGCAGACCGGGCACGATCTTTCCCAGTACAAGACGAACACCATCAACCGCCGCATCGTGCGCCGCATGGCGCTGCACCAGATCGAATCGATCGAAGACTACGTCCGGTATCTGCAGAAGTCGCCAGCCGAGGTGGACGCCCTGTTTCGCGACCTGTTGATCGGGGTGACCAGTTTCTTCCGCGATCCGCAGGCCTTCCAGGCGCTCGAAGAGCAGGTGATCCCGCAGATCTTCGACAACCATCCGCCGGGCAGCGTGATTCGCGTCTGGTCGACCGGCTGTTCGACGGGCGAGGAAGCGTACTCGATCGCCATCCTGCTGCAGGAGCGGATGGAGGCGCTCAAGCAGGGCTGGACGCTGCAGGTCTTTGCTTCCGACATCGACCGGCACGCGATTGCCGCCGCACGCGCCGCGGTGTACCCTGCCAGCATCGCCGCCGACATCTCGCCGCAGCGGCTGGCGCGCTTCTTCACCGCCGAGGCCGACGGCAGCGCCTACCGCATCAACAAGAGCATCCGCGACCTGCTGGTCTTCTCCGAGCATGACCTGCTCAGAGACCCGCCCTTTTCCCGACTCGACCTGATCAGTTGCCGCAACCTCCTGATCTATCTGGGCGCGGAGTTGCAGAAGAGCATCATTCCGCTGTTCCACTACGCGCTCAACCCATCCGGCATGTTGTTCCTGGGGACCTCGGAAAGCGTCGGCAACTTCTTCGACCTGTTTTCCGTGCTCGACCGCAAAGCGAAGATCTACCAGCGACAGGAAGATTTTGCCGGCAAGCAGTATGCGGCGCTGCGGCGCTTTCTGCCGACCAGGACGGTGCTTTCCCGGAGCAGCGCGAAGGGCGACTCCCCGGTCAGGCTGCCGCTACGCGAAGTCGCCGAACAATCGCTGCTCGAACAGATCGGCGTGGCCGGGGCGCTGATCAACGGGCAGGGCGACATCTTCTATCTGCACGGTCGCACCGGCGCCTACCTCGAGCCGGCGCCGGGCGAAGCGGGCATCAACAACATCCTCAGAATGGCCCGCGAAGGGCTGCGGCTCGAGCTCGGCATGGCCCTGGCCAAAGCCGCGAGCAGCCAGCACGTGGTGCGGGTGTCCGGGCTGCACGTCAGGACCAACGGCCACTTCAGCTGGGTTCGGCTGAGCGTCGGGCCGGTGACCCGCGGCACCGGCGTGGCCCCGGAGTCGCCGCTGTACCTGGTGACGCTCGAAGAATCGCCGGTTCTCGATCCCGCGGCGGCGGCCCTGCCGGCCGCCGGGGGCGCGGACACCGGGGTGGACGCGGATGCGCGCATTGCCGCGCTCACCGAGGAACTGCGGGCCAAGGACGAATATCTGCAGAGCACGCGCGAGGAACTGGAAACCGCCAACGAGGAACTCAAGTCGTCGAACGAGGAGATGCAGTCGGTCAACGAGGAACTGCAATCGACCAACGAGGAACTCGAAACCTCGAAGGAGGAACTGCAATCGGTGAACGAAGAACTGGCCACGGTCAACGCCGAGCTGAACACCAAGGTGCTCGACCTGTCGCGCGCCAACAACGACATGAACAACCTGCTCGCCGGTACCGGCATCGCCACGGTCTTTGTCGACCATTGCCTGCGCATCCTGCGCTTCACCCCGAGCGCGTCGCAGATCATCAACCTGATTCCCGGTGACGTCGGTCGCGCCGTCGGCCACATCGTCTCCAACCTGGTCGGTTACGACCGCCTGGTGGCCGACGTGCAGGGCGTGCTCGACACCCTCGCCCCCAAGGAGGCGCAAGTCCGCAGTACCGCCGGCCGGTGGTACACCATGAGTATCCGGCCCTATCGCACGCTCGACAACGTCATCGAGGGGGCGGTGATCACCTTTGTCGACATCACCGAAATGCGGCGGATCGAAGACGCCCTGGCGAAAGAACAACCGTCGCTGCGCCTGGCGGTGGTCGTCCGCGATGCCTTCGACGCCATTACCGTGCACGACCTGGACGGCCGCATCATCGCCTGGAATCCGGCCGCGGAACGGATCTACGGCTGGAGCGAGGCCGAGGCGCTGCTGCTGAACGTCCGCGACCGCATCCCGCCGCTGCTGCGCGACGACGCTCTGGTCACGCTGCGGGAATTTGACCGGGACAGGATTCCGGAACCCTATCACACGCAACGGCTGACCAGGAGCGGGGCGGTCCTGGAGGTGTCGGTGACCGCCACCGCGCTGCTCGATGCAAGCGGGCAGATCTATGCGATGGCGACCACCGAGCGGGTGCGCGACGCGCCGGCGCATGCCCCTGGCGAGGCGTGACATGACTCACCGCAACCGGCGCCTCGCGGATCCCCCGACCATGGCCGACTACACCAGCGCCGATTGGGCGCGGCGCCAGCAGGCCGAAGCGCTCTTCCTGGCGAAGGCGGCGCCGCCGTCGGAGCGGCGGCAAGCGCTGTCGCTGGACGACACGGGTCTGATGCTGCACGAACTGCGCGTGCATCAGATCGAGCTGGAGATGCAGAACGAGGAATTGCGACAGGCCCAACTGGCGCTGGACATCGAGCGGGCGCGCTATTTCGATCTCTATGACCTGGCACCCGTAGGCTACTGCACCCTGAGCGACGCGGGCCTGATCCGGCAAGCCAACCTGACGGCGGCGAGCCTGCTGGGCGACAGCCGGAGCAGGCTCGCCGGCCAGCCGATCAGCCGCTTCATCGCCAGGGCGGATCAGGACATCTACTACCTGCACCGCAAGCGGGCTCTCGAAAACGGCGAGCCGCAGGCCTGCGAATTGCGGATGGTGAAGGCCGACGGTACGTCATTCTGGGCGCACCTGGCGTCCACCGCCGCGCCGGAGGCCGATGGCGGGGTTCTCCGCCTGGTGCTCAGCGACATCAGCGAGCGCAAGCACGCCGAAGCCGAGCGGGCCAGGTTCGAGCAGGTGCTGCAGGAACAGAACGCCGAACTGGAGCGCGCCAGGCGGGTGGCGGAAAAAGCCAACCGGGCAAAATCCGAGTTCCTGTCGAACATGAGCCATGATCTGCGCACACCGCTCACCGCGATCCTGGGTTTTGCCCAACTGATGGAATCCGGCTCGCCGCCGCCGACGCCGTCGCAGGCGCGCAGCATCGCCCAGATCCTCAAGGCGGGCTGGTACCTGCTGGGTTTGATCAACGAAGTGCTCGATCTCTCGCTGATCGAGTCCGGCAGGCTGCTGCTGGCGATGGAATCGGTATCGCTACCCGAACTGATGGCCGAATGCCAGGGTCTGGTCGAACCGCAGGCGATCGAGCACGGCGTCAGCGTGTCCTTTCCCCGCTTCGACCGGCCGTGCCTGGTCCAGGCCGACCGCAGGCGACTGCTGCAGGTGCTCACCAACCTGCTGAGCAACGCCATCAAGTACAACCACGCCGGCGGCACGGTGGCCGTGACCTGCCGTCCGCGCCACCCGGAGGTCTGGCGCATCAGCGTCCGCGACAGCGGCCCGGGCCTGTCGCCGACGCAACTGGCGCAGCTTTTTGAGCCCTTCAATCGTCTCGGGCAGGAGGTGGGTGGCGAGGAGGGCACCGGCATTGGCCTGGTCGTCTGCAAGCGATTGGTCGAACTGATGCACGGCGTCATCGGCGTCGACAGCCGCGTCGGCGGAGGCAGCACCTTCTGGATCGAACTGCCTGTGGCGGCGGCAGCGCAGGCGGCGGCCGCAGCCGCAGCGACCAGCGTCCCCCAGTGCCCGCCTGATGAAGGGTCATCGCCGCGTACGCTGCTCTATGTCGAGGACAATCCGGCCAATCTGATGCTCGTCGAGGAGATCGTCGCGCGCCGTTCCGATCTTCGTCTGCTGAGCGCGCGCGATGGCCGGGGCGGCGTCGACACGGCCCGCGCCTGCCGGCCCGAGGTCATCGTGATGGACATCAGCCTGCCGGACATCAGCGGTATCGAAGCGTTGAAAATGCTCGCCGGCGATCCGGCAACGGCGCACATCCCGGTGATCGCACTGAGTGCCAACGCCATGCCGTGCGACATCGAGAACGGTTTGCGGGCGGGCTTCTTCCGCTACCTCACGAAGCCGATCCGGATCGACGAATTCAGCGCTGCGCTGGACTTGGCGCTGGCATTTGCCCGTTGCACGCACGCGGATGGGTGCAGCGGTCGCGACGGGGAACTGGGCCACCGATGAGCCAGGACGAGCAGGATCCGGCAGAAGGCGCCGCGGCCGCGGAACCGGCGACCAACGAAACTGCGGACAGCGCGCCGACGCTGCGGCAGCGCGCCGAAGCACGCCTGCAGGGACTCGGTGTCGAGGCGGCAGACGGACTCGAGAACTGGCTGCCGGCCGCGGGTCGACGGGCCCTGCACGAACTGCGCGTACACCAGATCGAGCTCGAGATGCAGAACGAGGAATTGCGGCAGGCGCAGCTGGTCCTCGACGCCTTGCGGGCGCGCTACTTCGAACTCTACGAATTGGCGCCGGCGGGCTATTGCAGCGTCAGCGCGGAGGGCCTGATCGTCGAGGCCAACCTCGGCGCTGCGACGCTGCTCGGCGTCACCCGCGGACGCTTGATCGGACAGCCGTTCAGCCGCTTCATGGCGCAGGACGACGCGGACAGCTTTTATCTGCGGCGCAGGGAGATCCTGGCGACCGCTCAGCCGCAGACCTTCGAACTGCGCCTGTGCAGACCGGAGGGCCAGTGTCTCTGGGTGCATGTTTCGGCCACCGCCGCGTCTGAAGAGCAGGGCGGCGCGTTCCTCTACCTGGTGCTGGTCGATATCAGCGAACGCAAACTGGCCGAAGACGTCGGGCGCGAGCAGCAGGAGTCCTTCCGCCTGATCGCCGAGAACCTCGACGGCTTCGTCGCCATTCTCGACCACGAGGGGCGGCGGGTGTACAACAGTCCGTCCTATACCCGTCTGGTCGGCGAACGCGATATTCGCGGCAGTTCGTCGTTCGAGGAAGTCCATCCGGACGACCGCGCGCGCGTCATCAAGGCCTTTCGCGAGACCGTCGCCAGCGGTGTCGGCCAGCCTCTCGAATATCGCTTTCTGCGCGCCGACGGGGGCGTCTGCCTGCTGGAGTCGCGCAGCGGCGTGATCCGGGACGCCGCAGGCCGCTGCAAACAGGTGGTCGTCGTCGCGCAGGACATCACCGAACGGCGGCTGGCCGAGGCCAGAATCCACCATCTGGCCTTTCATGACCCCTTGACGCAACTGGCCAACCGCCTGACGCTGATGGACCGCCTGCAGCAGGGCATGGCGGCCAGCAAGCGCAGTGGCTGTCATGGCGCGCTGCTGTTCCTGGACCTGGACAATTTCAAGTCGGTGAACGACCGGCACGGCCATGCGGCGGGGGATCTGTTGCTGATCGAGGCGGCGGCCCGGTTGAGCGGCTGCGTGCGCGCGGTGGACACCGTCGCGCGCTTCGGTGGCGACGAGTTCGTGGTGTTGCTGAGCGACCTGCCGGCGGCGGCCACCGAAGCCTGCGCGCAGGCCCGGCAGGTGGCCGAGAAAATCCGCCACGCCCTGGCACAACCCTATCGCCTGACGATCCGGCAAGCGGGCCAGGCCGACACCGGGATCGAGCACCAGTGCACCGCCAGCATCGGCGTGGCGCTGTTCATGGACCATGCGGCGAGTGCCGACGACCTGCTCAAGTGGGCCGATGCGGCGATGTACCAGGCCAAGGAGGGCGGGCGCAATCGGATCGCTTTCCATGCCGCCTTGCGCCCCGGCCGCAACTCGCGGCAGGTCAGCGGGCGTCGCCGGGTGAACGGCGAGTTCGACCCGCCGGACAACCGCTGGTGGCGGGAGCAGGCCACCAGCACGGTCGTCGACGCCCTGTATGCCCGCTATCCGAGTCTGGCGCGACGCTTCGGGCCGGGTGGCCGGCAGGCCTGCGCCGCGGACATCCAGGGTCACCTCGACGCTCTCGATGCGTCGGTGGTGACCGGACAGCCGGGCCTGTTCGCCGAGTACGCCGTGTGGTTGAAGGACGTCCTGGCGAGTCGCGGCGCGCCGGGAAGTTATCTGGCCGAATCCTTCGAACTGCTCGCCGGATTCCTCGGCGAGCATCTGCCGGCGGAAGACGGCGGGCACGTTTGCCCGCTGCTGCGCGCCACCAGCGACGCGCTGCGGCAAAAGGGACTGCCGGCCCGGTCGCTCGGCGCCCGCGTATCGCCCCTGGCGGATGCCTCCCGCTACCGGAAGGCGGCGCTGGGCGGTCGCCAGAAGCTGGCGCAGAAACTGATGCGCGAGCTTCTGCAGGAAGGCCTGACGCTGACCGAAGCTTCGGTGCGCCTGATCCAGCCGGCCATGGTCGAGGTCGGCGAACTGTGGCAGGGGAACCGCATCAGTGTCGCGCAGGAACACCTGGCGACGGCGATCAGCGAAAACGTCATCGCGCGCGCCTACCTGCAGGCGACTTTCGCCGCGCCGGTCGGGCGCACGGTGCTCCTCGCCGGCGTCACCGGCAATCGGCACACCCTTGGCCTGCGGATGGTTTCCGACGCTTTCGAGACGATCGGCTGGGACGTGCTGTACCTCGGGGGGGATGTGCCGATCATCGACCTGATCCGGCAGATCGACGCCAGTCCCGTCGACGTGCTCGGCCTGTCGCTGTCGCTGCCCGCCCATCTGGTGGTCGCCCGCGAGACCGCCCAGCGCCTGCGGGCCGAACTCGGTAACCGCTGCCCGACAATCCTGATGGGTGGCCTCGCGACGCACTTCGGCGAGCGCATCTGGCGGTCGCTGGCGGCCGACGGCTGGGCCGCCGATGCCCTGCAGATCGTCGAGCAGGGCGGGTCGTGAAGCGGCGGCGCGGGCGCGCGTAAGGCGATTTCCACGAGAGAAGATCCCCAGAGTTCTATGACTTTGCGTATTGCCAAAGCAACTCCTCCCCCTTCAAGGGCTTCAAGGGGGAGGTTGGGAGGGGGATGGGGAAAAGAGCCGTCCTTTCCATGCATGATCACCCCATCCCCACCCCAGCCCTTCCAATCGCAAACGTCGCTGTCGCGACCTTCCCCTTGAAGGGGAGGGAGTGCGCCCATGGTCGATATGCGCATTGCTGGAAACCGCCTAAAGTCGCCGACCGGCTTGGGGTGGCCGGCGCAGGTTCGCGAGTCTCTGTGCGGCACCGTACAGATGCTCCCGGTGGTTCTGCCTACAGTGTTGCCTTACCTCAGGAGAACCGACCATGAACCCCATCGCCAAGTATCTTTCCGCAACCTTTCTCGCCGTGACGCTGCTCACCTCGGTTGCGTGCTCATCGACACCGAAGCAGGAGGGAACCGGCGAGTATGTCGACGACAGCGTCATCACCACCAAGGTCAAGGCGGCCGTGTTCAATGAGCCGATGCTCAAGTCCGCCGAAATCAACGTTGAAACCTTCAAGGGCGTGGTGCAGCTGAGCGGTTTCGTAAGCTCGCAATCGGCGGCGAACAAGGCGGTCGAAGTCGTGCGCAGCGTCGGTGGCGTGAAATCCGTGAAGAACGACATGCGGATCAAGTGAGCGCCGGCTGATTGCCGCTGCCAGCGGGCGACGCGTTCGCCGGCAGCGGCGCAGCGGTGATTCGTTCGTCACCGGCGCGCAGACCCTGGGGGAGGAAACGCGTGGCAAACCCGGCCAACCACCCGCAGCGTCTTGCGCTCTACCGCGAACTGCACGCCCGCCTGCCGGCAACACTCAAACGTCTGAAGGGCCTGCTGCTCGCGTCGCTGAGCGCGTGGATCGATCACCGCGCAGCGAGCAAGGGCGCCGCGCTGGCCTTTTATACCTTGTTCTCGATGACGCCGATCCTGGTGCTGGCGATCGCGGTCGCCGGTTATTTCTTTGGTACCGAGGCGGCCCAGGGCGAGATCGTCGGCCAGGTCCAGGGCCTGACCGGACCGAACGGTGCGCAGGCGATTCAGGCCTTGCTGGCCGCCGCCCGCGATCCCGCTTCCGGCTTGCTCGCGACGCTGCTCGCCGGCGGCCTCCTGGTACTCGGGGCGACCAGCGTGTTTGCCGAGCTGAAGGGCAGCCTGGACGAGATCTGGGGCGTCACCAGGAGCACGCGGTCGGCTTTCATGGTGCTCCTGCGAACCCGCCTGGTGTCCTTTGGCCTGGTGCTTGGACTGGCGTTCCTGCTGCTCGTCTCGCTGGTCGTCAGTGCCGCGCTGGCGATGCTCGAACGCTATGCGGGCGGCGCGTGGGGCAGTTCGAGCGTGTTTCTGTCGACGCTCGCCCTGCTTATTTCTTACGCCATCATCGCCTGCATGTTTGCCGTGATCTACAAGACCCTGCCGGATGCGCTGCTGTCCTGGCGCGATGTCTGGATCGGCGCCGCGTTTACGGCCGGCCTGTTCGTCTTTGGAAAGTTTGCGATCGGCCTGTATCTGGGCAACAGCGGCGTGGCTTCGAGCTTCGGTGCCGCCGGATCGCTGATTGCCCTGCTGCTCTGGGTGTATTACTCGGCACAGATCTTCTTTCTGGGTGCCGAATTTACCCGCCAGTACGCCCTCGGGTTCGGCAGCCTGCGGGCCAGGCAGCCCTGCGACGAGGAGCGGGGTTGCCGCGATGCCTCCCGCGAAGTCGATTGAGAGCTCGCCAATCCTGGAAGGGAACCTGAATTGAACGTCGGCAGC
This sequence comes from Candidatus Accumulibacter propinquus, assembly GCA_016714935.1. GTDB lineage: Bacteria > Pseudomonadota > Gammaproteobacteria > Burkholderiales > Rhodocyclaceae > Accumulibacter > Accumulibacter propinquus. The sequence goes on from JADKBU010000013.1 coordinate 124,579, forward strand.
AAGCTCAGCGAATATCTGCATCGGTTGGCGACACATCGCGATGACGGCGGCTGGCCACGTCCTGCGGACGACGGCGAGGCACCGTTGCGATCGGAGTTGTTCAGCGCCGATCAGATGGAGCAGCACGGCAGGATTCTCGCCGCGGCACACGCGCTTGCCGAGAGCTGCGCCGCGGATCAGTTGCTGGCGCGCCTGGCGGCCAACGAAAGCGCCCTGGTCGGGGTGTGCAGGCGGCTGACCGCGGCGGTCACCGAGAACCGCCGCATCACCCCGGCCGCGGAATGGCTGCTCGATAATTTCTACCTCATCGAAGAGCAGATCAGCACTGCCAAGCGGCACCTGCCCAAGGGCTACAGCCGGGAGCTGCCGCGCCTGGCGCGCGGGCCGTCGGCCGGTTGTCCGCGGGTCTATGATATTGCCCTGGAAATCATCGCGCACGGCGACGGGCGTGTGGATACCGATAGCCTCGGTCGCTTCGTCGCCGCCTACCAGACCGTCACCGCGCTCAAGCTTGGCGAGTTGTGGGCCATTCCGATCATGCTGCGGTTGGCGCTGATCGAAAATCTCCGGCGCGTCGGGGTGCGCATCGCGACGGGTTGGGACGAACGAAATCTGGCCGATTCCTGGGCAGACCGGATGACCGAGATTGCCGAGCAGGATCCGAAAAGCCTGATCCTGGTGATCGCCGACATGGCGCGTTCCAGTCCGCCGATGGTCGGCGCCTTCGTCGCCGAGCTGGCGCGGCGCCTGCAGGGGCGGGGTCCGGCTCTGGCCTTGCCGCTGACCTGGATCGAGCAGCGCCTCTCCGAATCGGGCCTGACGATCGAACAACTGGTGCAGTCCGAGAATCAGCGCCAGGCCGCCGATCAGGTCTCGATCAGCAACAGCATCGGCAGCCTGCGGGTGCTTGGGGCGATGGACTGGCGGGACTTTGTCGAGACCACCAGCGTCGTCGAGCGTACCTTGCGCGAGGATCCGGCCGGCGTCTATGAGCGGATGGATTTTGCCACCCGCGATCGCTATCGCCACGCCACCGAGGCGATCGCCAGGAAGAGCCACCTGGCCGAGGGTGAGGTCGCCCGTCGGGCGGTCGAGCTGGCGCGTGCCGCCGCCGGCGATGCTGCCGACGGTTGCGGCGAACGCGCGCGGCACGTCGGCTTCTACCTGATCGACCAGGGCTTGCCGGATCTGGAGCGGGCGGCCGCCGTCCGCCATTCCGGCGCTGCCGCGCTGTGTCGATCAGCAGGTCGCTTCCCCCTCCCGCTGTATCTGGGCGGCATCGTGCTGCTCAGCGCAATCGGCGGCGCCGGCCTGCTCGCCCAGGCCCTGGCTTTCGGCATGCCGGCCTGGTGGCTGCCGCCGCTCGGCCTGCTGGCGTTGCTGGCGGTGAGCCACCTGGCCGTGGCGCTGGTCAACTGGCTGGCGACGCTGCTGGTGACGCCGCATGCGCTGCCACGGATGGACTTCTCGCTGGGGATACCGGCCAGCGCGCGTACGCTGGTGGTGGTGCCGACGCTGCTCGGCAGCGCCGGGAACGCCGAAGAGCTGATCGAGGCGCTGGAGGTCCGCTTCCTGGCGAATCGCGACGAGCGCCTGCATTTCGGTCTATTGACCGATTTTCGCGACGCCCGGCAGGAATCGCTGGCCGCCGACGGACCCCTGCTGGAACTGGCCAGGCGCCGCATCGACGAGCTCAACGAGAAGTACGGCGACGGCCGGGGCGGCGACATCTTCTTCCTTTTCCATCGCCCGCGGCTGTGGAATCCGCACGACCGCGTCTGGATGGCTTACGAGCGCAAGCGCGGCAAGCTGGCAGCGTTGAACGCGCTGTTGCTTACGGGTACCCAGGACGGTTTCTCGCTCGTCGTCGGTGACCCTGCGGTGCTGGCCGACGTCCGGTACGTGATCACTCTGGACACCGATACGCAATTGCCGCGCGACGCGGCGCGGCAATTCGTCGGCACCATGGCGCACCCGCTCAACCGTCCCTTCTACGACCCGGTGAAGCGGCGGGTCACCGCCGGCTACGGCATTCTGCAGCCGCGCGTGGCGGTCAGTCTGCCGGGGACGAACCGCTCGCGCTATGCGCGCCTGTATGGAGGCGAGCCGGGCATCGACCCGTACACGCGGGTAGCCTCGGATGTCTATCAGGACGTGTTTGGCGAAGGCTCGTTCATCGGCAAGGGAATCTACGACGTCGATGCATTCGAGCAAACGCTTGGCGGGCGCTTTCCCGAGAATCGCATCCTCAGTCACGATCTTCTCGAGGGATGCTACGCCCGCGCCGGGTTGCTGAGCGACGTGCAGTTGTATGAGGATTACCCGGCGCATTACAGCGCCGACGTGAGCCGCCGTCATCGCTGGATTCGCGGCGACTGGCAGCTCGCCGGATGGTTGCTGCGGCGTGTGCCCGGACGACGCGCGGGCGAGGACGGCGGGGCGGGTCCCTGCCGGCAGGCCAATCCGCTGTCGCAACTGTCGCAATGGAAACTGATCGACAATCTGCGCCGCAGTCTCGTCCCCGCGGCGCTCACCCTGCTGTTGCTGCTGGGCTGGACACGGCTGGCGTCGGCCTGGTCATGGACCCTGTCGGTGGTCGGGATCGTGCTGCTGGCCCCCTGCCTGGCGGTGATCCTCGAACTGTTTCGCAAGCCGGGCGAGGTGCTGCTGCGGCAGCACCTGGCGGCAGTGGCGGGCTCGGCGACACGGCACCTCCGGCAGGTCGTCTTCGAGTTCGCGTGTCTCCCGTACGAGGCGTTCTACAGTCTGGATGCGATCGTGCGTACGCACTGGCGCATGCTGGTCACGCATCGGCGCCTGCTCGAATGGAATCCTTCGATCGATGCCGAACGCGCTGCCGCCAGGCAGGGCCGCAGCGAATTCGCCGCCGCCTTGCGGGCGATGTGGGTAGCGCCCACCCTGGCTTCGGCAGCGGCGTTGCATCTGGCCCTGTCGACGCCGGCGATGCTGCTGGTGGCGGCTCCGGTCCTGCTCCTGTGGTTCGCCTCACCGCTGTTCGCCTGGTGGATCAGCCGCCCGCTGGCGCGCCGCGAGGCGGTCCTGAGCGGCGCGCAGATCCTGTTCCTGCGCGCGCTGTCGCGTCGTACCTGGGCATTCTTCGACACCTTCGTCGGCCCGGAAGACCATTGGCTGCCGCCGGACAACTATCAGAAGTATCGCGTCGCCGCGGTCGCTCATCGGACCTCGCCGACCAACATCGGCATGGCGCTGCTGGCGAATCTTTCGGCCTACGACTTCGGCTATCTGTCGACCGGCCAACTGGTCGAGCGCACGGCCAATACCCTGCGCACCCTGCACACGCTGCAGCGACATCGCGGCCACTTCTACAACTGGTACGACACGCAGACGCTGCAGCCGCTGCCTCCCTTGTACGTCTCGACGGTGGACAGCGGCAACCTGGCCGGTCACCTGCTGACACTGCGTGCGGGTCTGCTGGCGCTGGCCGACGACCGGATACTGATGACGCGGCTGTTCGACGGTCTCGGCGACACCCTCAGGATTCTGACGATGGCGGCGGAGGCAGGCGCGACGGCGCCGATGGCGGCGTTCCGGAAGGAACTGGAGACGGCGTCGGCGGCCCCTCCGGCGACGCTGACGGCTGCCCGGTCACAGCTTGCGAGGCTGGCCAGCGCTGCCGACGCGATCGCCTCCCGGATTGTGGCCAGCCTGGCGGACCTGCCGGTGACTGCGCCGGCGGACGAAACACTGGGCTGGGCACAGGCGCTGGCCGGGCAATGTCAGGCCGCCGTCGAGGAACTGAACGTGCTGGTGCCGTGGCTGGCGCTGCCGCCGCCGCCGCCCGCGCTGGCAGCGCAGTTGGCCCAGGTCGGCGAGCTCGCCGCCCTCGATGCCGTCCCGACCCTGCGCGAGCTGGCGCGTCTGGATGCCGCGCTGCTGCCGTGCCTCGCCGCGCTGTTCGATAATCAGACGACGCCCAGCCACCGCGACTGGCTCAGCGCGCTGCAGCGGCAGGTCGCCGCCGCCAGTGCGCATGCCGGCGAACGCCTGGCGAGCATCGACCGTCTGGCGCGGGAATCCGGAGATTTCGCGTGCCTGGAGTATGACTTTCTGTTCGACAGCACGCGGCATCTGCTGAGCATCGGTTACAACGTCACCGAGCAGCGAGCGGACGCGAGTTTCTACGACCTGCTGGCTTCGGAGGCGCGCCTGGCGTGCTTCGTCGCCATCGCGCAGGGGCAGGTGCCGCAGGAGAGCTGGTTCGCCCTGGGGCGTCTGCTGACCAGTACCAGCGGCGAGCCGGTGCTGCTGTCCTGGAGCGGTTCGATGTTCGAGTACCTGATGCCGCTGCTGGTGATGCCGACCTACGACAACACGCTGCTCGACCAGACCTGCAAGGCGGCGGTCGCCAGGCAGATCGAGTATGGCGGCCATCGCGGCGTGCCCTGGGGTATCTCGGAGTCGGGCTACAACACGGTCGACGTGCATCTGAACTACCAGTATCGCGCCTTCGGGGTGCCCGGACTGGGACTCAAGCGCGGGCTGGCGCAGGATCTGGTCATCGCCCCCTATGCCTCGGTGCTGGCGCTGATGGTGGCTCCCGAGCAGGCCTGCCATAATTTGCAGCGACTCGCAGCCGAGGGCTTCATCGGCAACTTCGGTTTCTTCGAAGCCATCGATTACACGCCGGCCCGCCAGCGACGTGGGCAAGCGCGCGTGCTGGTGCGCTCCTACATGGCGCATCACCAGGGCATGAGCCTGCTGGCGCTGGCCTACCTGCTGCTGGATCGCCCGATGCAGCGGCGGTTCGAGTCGGATCGGCTGTTCCAGGCGGTCATGCTGCTGCTCCAGGAGCGGATCCCGAAAGCCAGCGAGCTGTTTTCGCACACCGCCAACCTCTCCGATGCGCGCGCGCTGTCGATCGCCGCGGCGGTGCCGATTCGCGTCTTCAGCAGCCCGGATACGCCGACACCCGAAGTGCAGTTGCTGTCGAACGGCCGCTACCACGTGATGGTCAGCAACGCCGGCGGTGGCTACAGTCGCTGGAAGGACCTCGCCGTGACGCGCTGGCGCGAAGACGGGACCTGCGATCACTGGGGGAGCTTCTGTTACGTCCGCGAGCTGGCGGGCGGGGCGGGTGGCGAGTGCTGGTCGACCGGCCATCAACCGACGCGCAAACGGCCCGAGACGTACGAAGCGATCTTCTCCGAGGGGCGCGCCGAGTTTCGCCGCCGCGATGCCGTTCGCAGCGGTTCCGGGGCGATCGAAACGTATACCGAGATCGTCGTCTCGCCGGAGGATGACATCGAAGTCCGCCGGGTCCGGGTGACCAATCGATCGCGGCAACGCCGGGAAATCGAGGTCACCAGTTACGCTGAAGTGGTGCTCGCACCGCCGGCGGCGGACGCGCTGCATCCCGCCTTCAGCAACCTCTTCGTGCATACCGAGATCCTGCGCGAGCGGCGCGCGATCCTGTGCACGCGTCGGCCGCGCTCGCGCGACGAACAGTCCCCGTGGATGCTGCACCTCGTCGCCGTGCACGGTGTCGAGCCCGGCGAGGCGAGTTACGAAACCGATCGCCTGCGTTTTCTCGGTCGCACGCGCAGCACCGCCGCGCCGCTGGCCATGCGCGAGTGCGCGCCGCTGGCGGGCAGCGAGGGGTCGGTGCTCGACCCGATCGTCGCCATTCGCCATCTGGTGGCGCTCGATCCGGAGCAGGTGGTGACCATCGATATCGTCTCGGGCGTCGCCGAGACGCGCGACCTGGCGGTCAGCCTGGTTGAAAAATACCAGGATCGGCATCTCGCCGACCGTGTCTTCGATCTCGCCTGGACGCACAGCCAGGTGGTCCTGCAGCAACTCAACGCCACCGAAGCCGAGTCGCAACTGTACGTGCGGCTGGCCAGCCCGGTGATCTACGCCAATGCCTCGCTGCGCGCCAGCGCCGACGTCCTGATCAAGAATCGTCGGGGGCAGTCCGGGCTGTGGGGTTACGCCATCTCCGGCGATCTGCCGATCGTGCTGCTGCAGATTGCCGACGGCGCCAACATCGATCTCGTTCGCCAACTGGTCCAGGCGCATGCCTACTGGCGGCTGAAAGGACTGGCGGTGGACCTGGTGATCTGGAACGAGGATCATGCCGGCTACCGGCAGCAACTGCAGGACCAGATCATGGGATTGATCGCCTCGGGCATTGGGGCGAGTCTGATCGATCGGCCGGGCGGAATCTTCGTGCGCCAGGCGGAACAGATCTCCAGCGAGGACCACATCCTGTTCCAGTCGGTCGCCCGGGCGGTGATCACCGACAGCCGGGGAACGCTGGCCGAGCAACTCGACCAGCGCAGTCCAATGGAACCACGACCGCCGCTGTTGCGGCCAAGACGAACGCATCGCCCCGAGCTTGCCGCCGCTGCGCCGCCGCGTCCGGAACTGATCCTGGGCAATGGCCTGGGAGGATTCACCCCGGATGGTCGCGAGTACGTCACCACGCTCACGCCGGAGCAGGTGACGCCGGCGCCGTGGGTCAACGTCCTGGCGAATCCGCATTTCGGCAGCGTCATTTCGGAAAGCGGCGTCGCCTATACCTGGAGCGAGAACGCGCACGAATTCCGTCTGACCCCGTGGCACAACGACCCGGTGACCGATTCGGGTGGCGAAGCGCTCTACCTGCGCGACGAAATGAGCGGTCAGTTCTGGTCGCCGACCCCACTGCCCGTGCGCGCCGCGGCGCCCTGCGTGATCCGGCACGGGTTCGGCTACAGCGTGTTCTCGATCTGCTCGGACGGTATCTGCTCGGAACTGTGGGTGTACGTGGCCATCGACGCGGCGGTCAAGTTCTCGGTGCTGAAAGTACGCAATGCATCGGGCCGGCCGCGCCGACTCTCGGCCACAGGCTATGTCGAATGGGTGTTGGGCGATCTGCGCGCCAAATCGGCGATGCATGTCAGTACCGAAATCGACCCCAGAAGCGGCACGCTCTACGCGCGCAACCCGTACAGCCCCGAGTTCGCCGATCGGGTGGCCTTCTTCGACGTCGATGAGCCGCTGCGCAAGCTCAGCGGCGACCGCGCGGAATTCATCGGGCGCAACGGCTCGCTGCGCGATCCAGCCGCACTGCATCGCTGGGGCCTTTCCGGCAAGGTGGGGGCTGGACTGGATCCCTGCGGCGCGATCCAGGTCGCATTCGACCTGGCCGACGGGCAGGAGCGGGAAATCGTTTTCCGCCTCGGTGTCGGACGCAACGCCTACGAAGCCAGCAAGCTGATGCGGCGCTTCCGCGGCGGGCTGGCGGCACACGGCGCGCTCGAAGCCGTCCGCCAGTACTGGCAGCACACGCTCGGTGCCGTGCAGGTGAGCACCCCCGATCCAGCGGTCGATGTGCTGGCCAATGGCTGGCTGGTCTACCAGACGCTGGCCTGCCGTCTCTGGGCGCGCAGCGGCTACTACCAGTCGGGCGGCGCCTTCGGGTTCCGCGACCAGTTGCAGGACGTGATGGCGCTGATCCACGCCGAGCCCGGGCTGGTGCGCGAGCATCTGCTGCTGTGCGCCAGCCGGCAGTTCCTGGAAGGCGACGTCCAGCACTGGTGGCATCCCCCGTCGGGCCGGGGGGTGCGCACGCACTGTTCGGACGACTATCTCTGGCTGCCGCTGGCCATCTGCCGCTACGTCGGCGCCAGCGGCGATACCGGCGTGCTCGATGAGCCCGTGCCTTTCCTGGAAGGGCGCCCGGTCAATCCGGAGGATGATTCCTACTATGATCTTCCCGGCCGGTCGACCACGGTAGCCAGCCTCTACGAGCACGGTGTGTGCGCGATCCGGCACAGCCTGCGCTTTGGCAGACATGGTTTGCCGTTGATGGGTTCCGGCGACTGGAACGACGGCATGAATCTGGTCGGGATGCAGGGCCAGGGCGAGAGCGTCTGGCTGGGCTTTTTCCTGTGCGAAGTGCTCCGCCAGTTCGCCAGGCTCGCCGACGCCTATGGCGACCTGGTCTTCGCCGAACTCTGCCGGGACGAGGGGCATCTTCTGCGCCGGAACATCGAGCAGCATGCCTGGGATGGTGGCTGGTACCGTCGCGCCTGGTTCGACGATGGCACGGCGCTCGGTTCGGCAGTCAATGAGGAATGCCAGATCGACTCGATCTCGCAGAGCTGGTCAGTGTTGTCCGGAGCGGCCGCAGGGCTGGGTGACCGCGCGCGTTCGCGGCAGGCGATGCAGGCGGTCGACGAGCGGCTGGTGCGTCGCGAGTACGCGCTCGTCCAGCTTCTCGACCCGCCCTTCGACAAGTCGAACGTCGATCCCGGCTACATCCGGGGCTACGTGCCGGGGGTACGGGAGAACGGCGGGCAGTACACCCACGGAGCAGTCTGGGCGGCGATGGCCTTTGCCGAACTCGGCGAGGGCGAGCGCGCCTGGGAGTTGCTGACCATGATCAACCCGGTGAGTCACTCCCTCTCAGCGGCGGGGGCTGCGACCTACAAGGTCGAGCCCTACGTCGTCGCCGCCGACGTCTATGCGCTCAGCCCGCACATCGGCCGTGGCGGATGGAGCTGGTACACCGGCTCGGCGGGCTGGATGTACCGGCTGATCGTCGAATCGCTGCTCGGGCTGCGGCGCCACGGCGAGCAATTGCGTCTTGCTCCCTGTCTGCCCAGGGATTGGCCAGGGTTCAGTATCCGCTATCGCTATCGCGAGACGACCTACCACATCACGGTGACGCAAACGCGCGCCGACGCGGCCCTGCAGAGCGGCGTGACCCGCGTGACGGTTGATGGCGTCGAACACGACGATCAGGCGATCGCCTTGCTCGACGATCATCGCGAGCACCGGGTCGAGGTCAGCGTACGCGCGCAATGAGCGCCGGCCAAGGCGCTCCCGACGCCCTCAGGAACGCTGCCGGCGCGCGCGGCAGAGGGCACCCAGGCCGCCGGCGAACAGTACCCAGACGGGCGGCTCGGGTACAGCCGCGGTCGGTCCAAGGGAGACGCTGGAGAGGATCCCCGATCCATCGACGTGCAGCGGATCGCTGAAATCCCAGTTCATGAGCTCCACGAAGCGTGCGCCGACGCCCTCGATGGCGAGTTCATAGCTCAAAGTCATCGATCCTCCCGCCGGAATGTCGCCGATGTCGAAGGTCTGGAAGGAAAGCGGGATGCGCACTCTGCCGGGTCCAAGCAGGCTTGCGCCAAGCGATTCCCCGGTGGTGTGGAACTCGGTGCCGGTGGCTGTTTCGGCAAGCCCGATGGTCGCTTCCCAGGTGTTGGAAGATAAGATGTGGCCCAGGCTGTCGAGGATACGGGCCTGCAGTTCAAGAGAAAAATCAAGCGTCGATCCGTTTCCGGCAATCATCCACAGGCTGCCGCCGTCGACCACGAAACGGGACTGGGCGTGGCGTGCCGAGGCAAACGGATTGACGAACTCGTCGCTGTAGATACTGACCAGCGAAGTCAGTTTGCCGAGGCCATGCAGGTAGGCCTGCACGCCAAGATCGCCAAAGGTGCCGACACTGCCGACGGCGCTGCCGAACCCCCCGGCGATATTGGCGTGTATCGTGTGCAGGGCGGACTCCGGCGGGACGCTGACCGTGTCGGCAGCGTGCGTGGTGGCTCCAGCCGGGCCGCTGTAGTCAAGCTGGACGCGTTGCTGGACGTATGCCGAGGCATTGCCCGCCAGCAGGAATGCGCCGCTGAACATGACGAGCAAGCGGGCAGGGGTGATGCTGTGCATGGGATTCTCCTTTGATGGGGGGGCTGTCGAAAAGTCATGGCGGGCAGTTCGTGCGGAGGGTCAGCACGCCGTGCCGCGACAGTCTAGGAGAACGGGAAGGATGATTCCTGGCGCTCGGTGCACAGCCGCAGGGCGCTCAGCGCACGCCATCGGGTCGTTCCCGAAAACGACCTTGCCCGATTCGCATCGCCGGACAAGTCCCGCGCCGGCGCTTGCCTGGCGCGGAACGCTCGGTCACCGCGCTGGACCGGAATGGGGGCCGGCGGCCTGTGGCGCCACGCGGCTTGCGAGCCTGCCAGAAGGCCTCAGGCGATGCGCCCGCCCGGGTGGGTGCGTCGTCGACCCTTCGGCAGCCCCGGATGAAGGGTCCGCCAGGTGATCGTCGCGCCGACGCGGGTCGGACTTGCTCGTCAGTTATGCCGCGCGTGGCGTGGCTGAGATAGAGGAGTCGGATCATGTGGCGTTCCCTCGGCAGCAAGGCAGGGCAGGGTGGCTATCGCTCAAGGCACGAGCGGCGTCAGCCGGGCCGGCTGAAGTCATTCCCGATCCAGGCGTTGGCGCTGGCCGTGTTGAGTCTGAAGCCCGCATCGACGCGTACTTCGGCCAGTTTGACGCCGTCGCTGTCCTGCGCACCCAACAGGGCATGCGGGTCGTCTTCATCGGCGACGATGTCGAGCGTGATGCTGATCGGTCCGGACGGCGTGGCCAGCGTGAGTTTCTTGTGGTGCTGCGCATACCACTGTTGCTCGTGGCGGCGCAGGACCTCGGCAGCGGTCTTGACCAGGGTGTTGAACGCCGGCGCGTCAAGCGGCTTGGGATTCTTCTTGTCGCGTCCCATCGTCCATGGGCCGACCAGCGCCGGCTCGGATTCGCCGTCCTTGATCATCTCGACGGCCCAGCCGTCATCGTCCGGGTTCTTGATGACGCGCGCGGTCCAGCCCTTGTGGATCCACAGGCGCGGTTCGTTGACCACGGTGTGCGGATCGCTGTCGACGTTCTGGTTGCTCGTTTCCGATGTCATGCCGAATTCTACCCCCGTGTCCAGGCGCTGCGTTGCGACAATCGAGGCGCGTGGATGGCGGTCAAGAACGGCGCACGCCTAGGGTTCACGTGCCTGGCAGATTTCCGGGTGCCCGCCGCAGCAATTGTCGGTGAGGAAACCCACCAGGGCGTCGATTCTGTCCATCGCCGCATGACAGCGCACGAAGCGCCCTTCCTGAGCCGTGCGGATCAGGCCGGCGTGCGTCAGGGTCTTCAGGTGGAACGACAGGGTCGGTGCCGGCAGTTCGAGCTGTTCGGCAATCAGACCGACGGTCAGGCCCGCAGGGGTGTTGTTTACCAGCAATCGGAAGATGGCGAGGCGGCTGTCCTGCGCCAGAGCAGCCAGGGCAGTGACGGCGTCGGTGTTGGTCATCGTTCCAACGATACCGAAATATTGCCGATCTGGCAAAGCGTTTGAATCAAACCTGACGATGCTCGCTCCCTTTCAATGGCGCCTGATCCGGAAGTGAGTCCGGGCGCGCGCGGGAGGAGTGCGGCTGAAAAGCGGCAAGGGCATCGCCGTGGCGATGCCCTTGCCGCGTGTTGCGTGGAGTTGCCTAGAAGCCGGCGCCCTTGATCGACTTCAGGCCCTTGTAGACGGCCTTGCTGCCGAGTTGCTCCTCGATGCGCAGCAACTGGTTGTACTTGCAGATGCGATCGGTGCGCGAGAGCGAACCGGTCTTGATCTGCCCGGCACCCGTGCCGACGGCCAGGTCGGCGATGAAGGAGTCTTCGGTCTCGCCCGAGCGATGCGACGAGATGACGCCGTAGCCTGCCTTCTGTGCCATCTTGATGGCGTCGAGAGTTTCGGTGACGGTGCCGATCTGGTTGACCTTGATCAGGATCGCGTTGGCCGCCTGCATGTCGATGCCCTGCTTGAGGCGAGCCGGGTTGGTGACGAAGAAGTCGTCACCAACGATCTGCACCTTGTCGCCGAGTGCCTTGGTCAGCTTGACATAGCCTTCCCAGTCGCTCTGGTCGAGACCGTCCTCGATCGACACGATCGGGTATTTGCCGCACCATTCGGTGTACTTGGCGATCATGTCGTCGTCGGTGAACAGTTTGTCCGGATTTGACTTCCAGAACTTGTAGCCTGCGCGGCCGCCTTCGTCATACAGTTCGGACGATGCGCAGTCGAGGGCGATGCTGATCTGCTTGCCGGGCTTGTAGCCGGCGGCCGTAATCGCCTGCATGATCACTTCGAGGGATTCGTCGTTGGTCAGGTTGGGTGCAAAGCCGCCTTCGTCGCCGACGGCGGTCACATGCCCGCCTTTCTTCAGAATGCCTTTCAGCGCGTGGAAGACTTCGGTGATCCAGCGCAGGCCCTCGGAGAAGGAGGGCGCACCGACCGGCATGATCATGAATTCCTGGAAGTCGATCAGGTTGTCGGCGTGCTTGCCCCCGTTGATGATATTGGCCATCGGTGTCGGCAAGGCGAAATCACGGTTCTTGTGGATCTTGCCGATGTACTTCCAGAGCGGCAACTTGCTGACGTTGGCGCCGGCCAGGGTGATCGCCATCGATGCGCCGAGAATGGCATTGGCGCCCAGGTTCGACTTGTTGGGCGTGCCATCGAGGGCGATCATCGCCTCGTCCAGTTCGCGCTGGTTGAGCGGATTCCTGCCTTTCAGCAGTTTGGCGATCTTGCCGTTCACGGCTTCAACCGCTTTCAGCACGCCTTTGCCGAGGTAAACCTTCTTGTTGCCGTCGCGTAGCTCGCACGCTTCGAATTCACCGGTCGACGCACCAGACGGTACGGCGGCACGGGCCAGGAAGCCATTGTCGAGCGTAATGTCGACTTCGACGGTCGGGTTGCCGCGTGAGTCGAGGATTTGCCTGCCGACAACCTTGGTGATCTTGACAAATTCAGGGGTTTCCACAGGCGCAACAGGCGCAGCTTCCGCTTGTTCCGCTTGTTCGACTACTGCGCCCTCCTGGGCTTTTTCTGCTTTCTTGACTTTTTTGGCTTTTGCCATGGTGGAACTCCATAGGAGTGGTTCGGGGAAAAGTTCGGGGGAAATTGCGTGCGAAATACCTCTCCCTGATCATACCGAAATCAGATCACAAGGCGCAATGCTTGGCGACAAGGAAATCCCTGGAAGCTGCCGGCTTGGCGGTCAATGTGCAGTTTGCCGGCGCGCGCTGCGTGACCACGGGGCGATTCAGACGTTCGACAAGTTCAAGGCGCTTCCAGGAAAAGGCGCGGCATCGCGGGAGCGCCTGGCTCAGGATCGGAAGCCGGGATCAAGGCGATCGAGCTTGCGCAGCAGGGCAGGCCAGGCCAGGCCGCCGCCCGCCCCCTTGGTCACCTGTTGCCATTGCGTCGCGGCCCCTTCGACGATGTGCGGCCCGACATGAATGAGTTCGCCGCCGGCCTGCGCACGCACCTGAATCATGCAGGTGGTTTCGAAGAAGTACATCGACACGAATGCGTCGGCGATCGAGTCGCCGACGGTGAGCAGACCGTGATTGCGCAGCATCAGGAAGCGTTTGTCCCCGAGGTCACGTACCAGCCGCGGCTTCTCGTCGTCGTTGAGTGCCACTCCCTCGTAGTCGTGATAGGCGAGCGACGACAGCACGAAGATCGAGTGTTGCGAGATCGGCAAGACGCCGCCCGCCTGTGCCGAGACGGCGACGCCATTGACGCTGTGCAGATGCAGGACGCACCCGGCATCCGCGCGCGCTGCGTGGATGGCACTGTGGATCGTGAACCCGGCGGGATTGATCGGGCTGGGACTGTCCATGACCTTGTTGCCTTCAAGATCCACCTTGACCAGGTGCGAGGCGGTGATCTCGTCGAACATCATCCCGTAGGGATTGATCAGGAAGTGATGTTCCGATCCGGGAACGCGCGCCGAAATGTGCGTAAAGATCAGGTCATCCCAGCCGAAGAGTGCCACCAGCCGGTAACAGGCGGCGAGATTGACACGCTGTTCCCACTCGGCCTTGCTGACACCGGCTCGAATGGCAGAAGTGAAATCGGAATCACTCATCGCGGATCTCCTTTCGCTAGTGGCAGGTTTCGACCATGACCTTCGGCGGACTTCCGGAGATCATATGGCGTCGACTCACCGAAGTGGTTGAGGTTCCAAGCGTGTTGCCGGGTCAGTCGCGCCCGCCAGACCACGAGCGCAGCGCGCGTGTCCGGACTTCGGCGAACGCCTTGGTGCTGCTGGCGTCGCATGCACAGGAACTTGCCGGGAGCGAGCCAAACCCGGGCAGGGCTGCCGACTGGGCTGATCTTTCCGCCAGCTTCGGCAAAGGGTTTATCCTATGCCGGTGGTTGCGACGGCGTTGGGCCGGCTGAATGGCGCCGCCAGACTTTCAGGCGATTTGACGGTCTTCGCCATGGCCCGAATAGGGAGGCGATGGTCATTTTCCACATGCCCTGACACGTTTGCCGTCGCCTGGAGATTCGCCAGTCGCCAACGCCACCTGTACATTGACAGAATACTCAAGGCCAGGATTCGCCACTTGCCACGCCGGCATCCGATAAACTCATGCACAAGCTCCTTGTCATTGCCACCCTGCTGCTCGCCGTCCCGGCTTCCGCCACGGTGCCCCGGATCGTGGCGCCGCAGGAGGTGCGCGAACTGCTGAGTGATTACCTGGAACTCGGCGAGGTCACCGACGCTCCGGCGCGGGCGGCTTTCGAGCGCCGGATGCAGCGTGAGGTCGCCAGGCTGCTGGCTACCGAGGGGTACTTCTCGCCCGTTGTCGTGCTTCACCAGCGCGGCGAGGAACTGCTGCTGGAGGTCGATCCCGGGGCACGCTCGCGGATCGGCAGCGTGCATATCGAGATCACGGGTCCGCTCGATCCGGAGCGTCGCCAGGCGCTGACAAGTGCCTGGAAACTCAAAGCCGGGCAGCCCTTCCGGCAAGCCGATTGGGATGAGGCCAAGCAATCGTTTCTTGCCGACCTGCTGGCGGTGGACTACGCCGCCGCGCACCTGCAGGAGACCCTCGCCGAAGTCGATCCTGAAGTCCGGCGCGTCGACCTGCGGGTCGTCGCCGTGAGCGGGCCGCGCTACCGCTTCGGCGAAGTACGCATCAGCGGCCTGCAGCGCTATTCTCCGGAACTCGTCGAACGCTTCAACCGCAGCGTCAAGCCCGGCGAGGACTATCGCGAGGAACGGTTGCTGGCCTTGCAGGCAGCCTTGCAGAGTACGCCGTACTTTTCTTCGGTAAACGTCTCTCTGGAACGCAGCGAGGCCGCTGACCTGCCGTCGAGTGTAGAGGATGAGCGGGTGACCGCGCCGGTGCGCGTGCTGCTGCGCGAGCGCGCGCCGTATCAGGTGTCGTTGGGTGCCGGTTACAGCACCAATACTGGCGCGCGAGTCGAAGCAGAATACCGCAGCAGTGATCTCTTCGGCCGCGCCTGGGAACTGCAGACCGGCCTGCGCTTCGAGCAGGTTCGTCAGACGGCTTATGCCGACGTTTTTTTTCCGCCGGACGCGGCGCAAGGCCGCGACGGTGTCGGTACCGCGGTCGAACATTCCGATATCGAGCGCCTGGAGATCAGGCGCTTTGCGGTCGGTGCGACACGTGTGCAGCGGCGTGGCAGCATCGAGGAGCGCCTGGGGCTGAACTGGCAGGAGGAAGAGCGGTCCCCGCAGGGAGCGCCGTCGAGCACGGCGCGTGCGCTGACCGCGCAGGTCGGCTGGACCTGGCGGCGGGCCAGGGATCTGCTGGATCCGGCCGAAGGCGTGTCGCTGCAGTTGCAGTTGGGAGGCGGCAGCAAGCAACTGCTCTCCGACCAGAACTTTCTGCGCACCTACCTGCGCTACAGTCAGGGAATCCCGCTCAGCGCCAGCGACGCGCTGCTTTTTCGCGGTGAACTGGGGGCGACCCTGGCGCCTTCGTCGCAGGGCATTCCGCAGGATTTCCTCTTTCGCGCCGGCGGCAGCAACTCGGTGCGTGGCTACGCGTACCAGAGCCTCGGGGTCAAGGAAGGCGCGGCAATCGTCGGCGGCCGTTACCTGGCGACGATGAGTGCCGAATACACGCACTGGGTCAATGCGACCTGGGGTGCGGCGGCATTTGTCGACGCCGGTAACGCCGTCGATGATCGTCAGGCGCTGGATCTTGCCGTGGGCTACGGCCTGGGCGCACGCTGGAAAAGCCCGGCCGGGCCGCTGGGTATCGACCTCGCTTACGGCCAGCGCGAGGGCAAGGTGCGGCTGGATTTTTCCCTGGCGATCCCCTTTTGAACGACCTCAGCGAGGAGATCCGGCGATGAGCGAGGAGACGACTGCGCCCGCGAACCCAGCTCCGCCACCGCTTCCCCGGCGCTGGCGTTGGCTGGCGCCCCTGGGCTGCGTGCTGGCCCTGTGCGGTGGCGTCACGTGGTTGCTGGCCAGCGAGGGTGGCTTGCGCGTGGTGTGTCGGGTCATCGAACGGCTTGCTGCCGAGCAACTCAGGATCGAGGCACCGGCCGGCGCCCTGAATGGTGCCTTTTCGCTGCAGGCGGTGCATTGGCGCAGTGCGACGCTGGATCTGCAGTTGCAGGAAGTGCGGCTGATCTGGCGGCCGGTCGATTTGTTGCACGGTCGACTGGCCATCAGCAGCGTCAGCGTCGAGCGCCTGCGCGTTTCGCATGTCGCCAACAGCGAGCCGTTGCAACTGCCCGACAACCTGCGCCTGGGGTTCGGCGTGGCGATCGATCAACTCGTCGTCGCACGCATCGAAGTCGGCGAGCATGCCTTCCCGGACGGCAAGGCGACGGCGATTGCCGAGTCGGTCGAGGGACAACTGGCGAGTGACGGCTCGCTGCATCGGCTGTCCGGCTTGCGCGCGCGTGTCGCCGGCCTGGGCGTTGTCGGCGAGGCTTCCCTGGCGGCCACGCGGCCGTTCGCGCTGACGGCGAAAGCCGGCGTCGAGGGCGAAGCGGCGGGACGCGCGCTGGTTTTCGATGCCGCCGCCGAAGGCCGGCTGGAGGAATTCACGGTGATCGGCAGCGCCAGGCCGCGCAAGCCGGGCACGGGTGAAGCCTTTGGCGGCCAACTGCGGGCGCGGATGACGCCGTTCTCGTCACAGCCGGTCGGGGAGGCGCTGGTCACACTTTCGGCGATCGACCCGGCGGCCTGGATCGAAGGCGCTCCGCAGGCCATCTTCGATGTGCAGGTCGAGCTGCAGCCGCGGGGTGGTTCGCCGACCGGCCTGGGTGGGCGGTTGACGATGCTCAATCGGCGTCCCGGGCCCCTCGACCGACACGGCCTGCCGCTCGAATCGCTGCGGGCCGGCCTGAGTCTGGGCGACGACGAGTTGCGCCTGGCTGATCTCGATGTGCGTCTGTTGGGCGGCGGACGCCTGCAAGGCAGCGGTACCCTGCGCGATGCCGAACTGGCGTTGCATCTGGCGGTGAGGTCGCTCGACGCGAGTGCGCTGCATGGCAGCCTGCGTCGCACGCTGCTTGCCGGCCCGCTGCGCGCCACGATCGGGTTGAACCGGCAGGTACTGGAAACCGAGTTGCGCGACCCGCAGTTCACGATCCAGGGCCGGCTGGCGATCGACCCGGCCACGGTGCTCGTCGAGAAGTTGCGCCTGGTCGCCGGCGACGCGCAGCTGGTCGCCAGTGGCCAGGTGGCGCAGGCGGGGAGCGGGAAGTTCGCCTTGCGGGGAGCGCTGCAGAATTTCGACCCCAGTCGTTTTGCGAAGCTGCCGCCGGCGCGCCTCAATGCCGACTTCGACGCGCAGGGGAGCAGCCGGCCGCAGCTTGCTCTGGGCCTGCGTTTTGGCCTGCGCAACAGCCACCTGGGTACGGAAGCCCTGTCCGGCAGCGGTGAAATCGATCTTGCCGGGCAGCGCCTGCGCAAGGCCGACGTCGCACTGATTGCGGGCAACAATCGCCTGACGGCCAAGGGTGCCTTTGGCGCCGTCGGCGATCGGCTGACCGTGTCGATTAGCGCACCGAAGCTCGATCCACTCGGGATAGCGGGCGACATCAATGGTCAACTCGTTCTCGGTGGCAGTGCCAGCGCGCCTGAACTGAGCGCGGATCTGAAGTCGACGCGCCTGGCGTTTGCCGGCGTCGGGCAGATTCGCGGACTCAATCTCGTCGCGCAACTCGGTGACGGCAATCAGGGGGTGGTGTCGGGCAAGCTGCATCTGGCCGGTGCCGATCTGGCATCTGGAAGCACGGTCCTGCGCGAACTGGAGCTCGACGCCGATGGCGTACGCAGCCGGCACCGTTTGCGTGGCCAGGTTGGCCTGTCGGGCAAACGCGAGCTGCAGTTGCTGCTGGAGGGCGGTCTGGCCGCGCCGGCTGCCGGCCTCAACTGGTCAGGGACGCTCCGGGAGTTCACGCTGTCCTCGGGCATCGACCGGAGTCAGCCCTTCCTGCGTCTGGCTGCGGCGGCGCCGCTGCAGGTCGGGACGGCGGCCTTGAATGCCGGCCCGGCCGACTTCCTCGGCGCCGGCTGGTCGGTGCACCTGGAGCGCGTGCGTTACCAGCAGCAGCGCTGGCAGAGCGTTGGCAGCCTGCACGCCTTGCCGGTGCTTGATACCCTCCGCGAATTCCCGGAATGGTTCGAGTCGTTTTCCGGCGCGGTGAAAGGCAATGGCGATTCGCTGCGTCTCAACGGCGAGTGGGATATCGGCAGTGCCCCGGCCATCGCTACCTTGCCGCAGCGGAGTCTCGCGACGGGCCGCCTGCGTCTGTGGCGTGCGAGCGGCGATCTCTCGATCGGCGCGTTGCCTTTGGGCCTGGAAGAGGGCACCTTCAACCTGCTGGCCGCGGATGGACGCCTCGCCGGCCAGTTCAAGTTGCGCGGCAAACGGCTCGGCGAACTGGCCGGCGAGCTTGACGCCGCCAGCTCTGCCGCTGCCGTGCTCGACCGAGCGGCTCCCTGGCATGGCCAGATCCGGGTGAGTGCCCCGGATCTGGCCTGGGCCGGCCCGCTGCTCGGCGAGGGTTGGCAACTCGGCGGGCGTCTGGCCGGTGCGATGCGGATCGAAGGGACCCCGGCCCAGCCACGCCTCAGTGGGGAATGGCGTGGCGACGACCTGGCGCTGCGTGTCCTGGACCAGGCGATGCGTCTCGAAAAAGGAAAGCTGCTCGTTGAATTGAGTGGTGAAACTGACGGTGACGTTCGCCTGGTCCTGAAGCAGTTGACCTTCGACAGTCTGCTGCAGCCGTTGCCGCGCGCGCTGCTGCTTGACCCTGGCATCGACGCCGGCACCCTGACCGGCAAACCGGGGCGGGTCGAGGCGACCGGCGAACTGCGTGCCGGACATGCGGAGGGTGAGCTGACCTTGCGCGCTGAACGTCTGGGCGTGATGCAACGGCCGGATCAGTGGGTTCTGGTTTCCGGTGATGCGCAGTTCAAGCTGGGTGAGCGGGTGCTCGATGTGTTGGGGCGCTTCCGGCTGGACGCGGGGTACTGGGAACTGGCCAGGAGCGGTACGCCGCAGCTCTCGGAGGACGTGCTGATCAAGCGCCAGAGCACGGCACCGGCGAAGGTTCCGGCGCCGGTGCGGCTGTTGTCGCTTGACCTCGACGCGGAACTCGGCCGCCATTTCCACTTTCGCGGGGCAGGCGTCGAGAGTCGTCTGGTGGGGGCGGTGAACATTCGCTCCGCAGGCAGCGGATTGCCGCGGGCGACCGGTACGATCCGTACGCAGGAGGGTCGTTTCGATGCCTATGGCCAGAAGCTCGAAATCGAGCGCGGCATTCTCAACTTCCAGGGGCTGATCGACAATCCCGGCCTCAATATCCGTGCCGTGCGCGGCAACCTGCCGGTCGAGGCTGGCGTCGAGGTTACCGGCACGGCCCGGCGGCCGGTCGTACGGCTGGTTTCCGACCCCGAAGTGCCGGACGCCGAGAAGCTGTCCTGGCTGGTGCTCGGGCACGCGCCGGATCAGCAGCGCGGGCAGGATTCCGCGGTGCTGCTGGCCGCCGCGCAGACGATCCTCGGCGGGCAGGACGGTGGGCCCCTGAAGGCGGTGCAGCGTGGCCTGGGTATCGACGAGTTCGGCATCAGCAGTGGCCGGCTCGATGGATCCGGCCAGCAACAGACCAGTCGCATCGCCAGTACCACCGGTTTCGGCCCCAGTGACACGACGACCGGCCAGATCGTCAGCGTTGGCAAGCGGCTGTCGTCGAACATGCTGATCAGCTACGATCAGTCGCTGACCACGGCCGGGAGCGTCGTCAAGCTGACTGTCAACCTCAGCCGTAATCTCTCTCTGGTGGGTCGCGCCGGCTCTGATACCGGGCTCGACCTGCTCTGGAATTACCGCTTCGGGCGCTAGCCCGGTGCCCCCTCGGATGGCCGCGGTACCGCGCCGGAAAGGGTTGGCAGGGGGTTGGGCGGTGCCGCGGCGGGTTACCTTGGGGTGGCGGCTTCGCCGTTTCGACCGGCACCGGCTGCCGCTCGTCGCAGCCGGTCGGCGACGGCCGCCCAGGCTGGCGTGGCCGGAATTTCCTCGACCAGGATCAGGTCCGTGGCGGCGCGGTCGAGGTCGCGAAGCGCCGCATAGAGCGTGCGCGCGTAGCCGCGGGGATCGCTCGGCAAGCGGCGCACGGCCAGTGCCGCGCCGTCGTCCGGAAGTTCGCTGTGACAGAGAACGGCACAGCGTCGCCGGCTGCAGCGCAGGCGCTCGATGGCTTCGGCAAGTCGCTCCGGGGTCACCAGCAGCAATGGCGTCGTCGGCGCATAGTGGGCCGCCAGCGAGCCGGAGACGCGCGGCGTGCCGTCGTCGGCCTGGTGACCGACGATCTCCGGCAACACGCCGATGACCGTCTGGATCTGTTCGGGGGTGACGCGGCCGGGGCGCAGCAGACGCGGCGGCAGGCCTGCGGCGGGTGTCAGGTCGAGAATCGTCGACTCGATCCCCACCGGGCAGCGCCCGCCATCGAGGATCAGGCCGACGGCGTCGCCGAGTTCGTCGCGCACATGCGCGGCTTCGGTCGGGCTGATCCGGCCGAAGCGATTCGCCGATGGGGCGGCGATGCCGGACATGCCGTCGACCCCGCCACCGGCCCGTGCATAGGCTCGCAGCAAGGCCAGTGCCAGCGGGTGTGCGGGAACGCGCAGTCCGACGCTGTCCTGCCCGCCGGTGATGGCCGACGATACGGCCGGCGCGCGTTTGAGAATCAGGGTCAGCGGGCCGGGCCAGAATGCCTCGGCCAGTTCCCAGGCCACTGCCGGGATCTCGCGCGCCCAGCGGTCGAGGTAGCCATCGGCCGGCAGATGCACGATCAGCGGATGATCGGCGGGTCGCCCCTTGGCGGCGAAGATTCTGCCGACGGCTGTCGGGTTGGCCGCGTCTGCCCCGAGGCCATAGACTGTCTCGGTCGGAAAGGCAACCAGTTCGCCGGCTTGCAGCAGCGCGACGGCGCGATCGATCTCGTGGACATCAGACGGCATCGACGATTCCGATCAGGGCGCGCGCCGCCATCGCCAGTTCGCGGGCCTGCTCCGGATCGTCATCGAGCACCGTGAAGTGCCCCATCTTGCGGCCCGGCCGGGCGTGATGCTTGCCGTAGAGATGCAGCTTGAGCGTCGGAAAGGCGTACAGCCTGGACCAGTCCGGCTCGCGGTAGCGCTGCCCGGCGGGGCCGGTTTCGTACCACAGGTCGCCGAGCAGGTTGACCATCGCCGCAGCCGAATGCGCGCCGGCTTCGCCGAGCGGCAGGCCGCACAAGGCCCGGACCTGCTGTTCGTACTGGCTGGTGACGCAGGCGTCGAGGGTGTAATGGCCGCTGTTGTGCGGGCGTGGCGCCATTTCGTTGATCATCAGCTGGCCGTGCACGACGAAGAACTCGACGGCCAGCGTGCCGACGTAGTCGAGGCGCTCGGCGATCGTTCCGGCGAGTCCGGCGGCCCTGGCGCGCAGTGCGTCGGCCGCGCGCGCCGGGACCACCGAGACGTCGAGAATGCCCCTGCGGTGACTGTTCTCGGCAACCGGGAAGGTGCTGATGACGCCCGCCTCGTCGCGTGCCAGCACCACCGAAATCTCGCATTCGAGGTCAAGCTTCTGTTCGAGAACGCAGCTCTCGCCCTTGAAGTGCTGGAAAGCGGCAAGCGCTTCGTCACGGTTGCCCACCACCGCCTGCCCCTTGCCGTCGTAGCCAAAGCGGGCGACCTTCAGGATGCCGGGGAAAAGCCCGGGCCCGGCCTGGCGCAGGTCCTGCTCGTCGTGCGCGACGGTGAAGGCGGCATGCGGCAGGGCGTTGTCGCGCAGGAAGGTCTTTTCGGCGATGCGATTCTGGCAGACGCTGACCGCCGCCGCCGACGGGCGCACGACAACGAACTTGTCGAGATAGTCGAGCGTGCCGGCGGGGACGTTCTCGAACTCGGTGCTGATCGCCGCGCAGCCCTGCGCCAGTTCGTCCAGCGCCGCATAATCGTCATAGGCGGCCAGCAAATGGCGATCGGCGATCAGGGCTGCCGGGCTGTGCGGATCCGGGTCCAGTACCCAGACCGCGTAACCCATTTCGTGCGCGGCGGCGACGAAGAAGCGGCCCAGCTGGCCGCCGCCGAGCATGCCGAGAGTTGCCGGCGGAAGAATCATCTGGCCGACCCGCGAGTGTCGCGTCGGCGACTCCTCCAGGCCGCTCACACCTCCGGCAGCTTCATGGCCATCACCTTTTCGGCCTGTGCCCGACGGAAGTCGCCGAGGCGCTGCGCCAGATCCGGATCGCCGGTGGCCAGCATGGCGACAGCAAACAGGGCGGCGTTCGCGGCGCCGGCTTCACCGATGGCGAAAGTGGCGACCGGGATCCCTTTCGGCATCTGCACGATCGACAGCAGCGAATCCTGACCGGACAGCGCCTTCGATTGCACCGGCACGCCGAGCACCGGCAGCGTGGTCTTGGCGGCCAGCATTCCCGGCAGATGTGCCGCGCCGCCGGCGCCGGCGATGATCGCTTTCAGGCCGCGCTCGCCAGCCGCTGCGGCGTACTCGAAAAGCAGATCCGGCGTGCGATGCGCCGATACGACGCGCGCTTCGAACGGTATCCCGAACTCCTTGAGCATCACCGCGGCCGCCTGCATCGTCGGCCAGTCGGAGTCGGAACCCATGACCACGCCAACCAGCGGATCACCTTGCGACATCAGCGGGCCTCTCTTTCGGCGGCTTCGAGCGTGTTGGCGAGCAGCATGGTGATGGTCATCGGGCCGACACCGCCGGGAACCGGCGTGATTGCCGAGGCGATTGCGCTGACCGGCCCGAAATCGACGTCGCCACACAGTTTTCCGTCCGGCAGCCGGTTGATGCCGACGTCGATGACGACCGCGCCCGGTTTGACCATGTCGGCGGTGACGAACCGCGCCTTGCCGAGCGCTGCCACCAGGACGTCGGCACGCCGCGTGTGGAAGGCCAGGTCGCGCGTCTGCGAGTGGCAGACCGTCACCGTCGCGCTGGCCTGCATCAGCAGCATCGCCATCGGTTTGCCGACGATGTTCGAGCGTCCGAGGACGACGGCTTCCTTGCCTTTCAAATCGATTCCGGCGTCGGCAAGGAACTGCATGATCCCGTAAGGGGTGCACGGAATGAAGCGCGGATGGCCCTGCATCAGCGCCCCGACGTTCTCGGCGTGAAAACCGTCGACGTCCTTCTCGGGGGAAATGGCCTTGAGCACCGCGTCGACGTCGAAGTGCTTCGGCAGCGGCAACTGCACCAGAATGCCGTGGATGCGTGGATCGGCATTGAGCTCGGCGATTTTCGCGAGTACCACGCGCGCTTCGACATCCGGCGCGTAGGTCAGCTTCTCGGAGTGGAAACCGGCCTGCACACAGGCATTGACCTTGTTGCGCACATAGACCTGCGAAGCGGCGTCTTCGCCGACCAGGATCACCGCCAGTCCGGGGCGATTGCCGCGCGTCGCCAGCGCTTCGGCGCGCTTCTTGAAGTCGGCGCGCAGCGTCTGCGCCAGCGCGTTGCCGTCGAGGATTCTTGCCGTCATTTTGCGTTTCCCTGGGGTGGCCGGAAGCGGAAGGGTGCCATGCCCAGGTTCGGTGCACCGTCCGAATCGCGCATGGATCGATCAAGGGCGCGATTCTAGCGCAAATCGGCGCGTCTCGGCGGCGGCCCTCGCCGCGGGTCTGGCGACCACCCGCCGCCGGCTCCTGATGCGAGCGCCGAGTGGATTACGGCAGGACCAGCGGCCCCCGGTCCCTGCCAGACGCGTTAGCGAAGCCCCAGGAACGACAGGAGTGCGATGACGATGACGACTGCGCCGACCAGATAGACGATATTGTTCATGAGATTTCCCCTTTCGTGGGGTTAAGGGAGTGAAGGGATCGCGTGCTGTGTCCGCAGCGACTCACGACACACGAGCTTTTGTTGTACTCTACAGAGTTCGCACGCTCGGTGCGCCAGCGCGCATTGCGGGCGCCAGTCCCGAGTGTGGAGGAGCATCAGGACCCCCGCTGCCGGAAGCGGACTCCACATCGGGTCGGCGTTTCCACCAAGACGCTTCCCCCGGCGGTTACCCAGGAGAGGCTTCAGCCCGGCGTCATCGTGAATCCACCCTGTCGAAACCAGGACATCACGTAGCGCCCGTCACCAAGGACTGCCATGTCGAATTTGTCGAAACCCGGTACCACGGTGCCGGCGGGAACGGGCTTCTGGGTCGCCGTAAAGAAGGCCGCCGGCCGGCTGCAGGACTGGTTCGTGATCCAGACGGTGGCCGTCAAGCTGACGGTGCTGGTCATGACCATTCTGATCCCGGTGACCAGCATCTATTCGTTCTCTCTCGTTCAGAAGCAGGCTGCCCTGGCAGAGCAGGTCAGGAGCATGGCCGTTGCCGGGAACGCGGGCGACGGGGTGTGGAAACTCAAGGACAACCTGCCGGTGGTCCTTGGCAGCGGCTCGTTGCTGGGCTTCCTGGCCGCGAACACGGCCGACAGCGTCACGGTGATCTACAAGCCACTGATGTGGAATGTCTCCGAGCGCATCGTTCTGGTCGAAGCACAGGGCACGCAGCATGCGTATTACCCCAGTGACATGGAGACCAAGATCTTCGCCGACAAGGCGGTCAGCGCGCCGTGGGGCAGCAAACTGCTCTTCGTTCCACGTAGCGAGCTCAGCACCGGCAGCCTCGAATTGCTCGATCGTCTGGATGAGCGCTTCGCTGGTGCCCGCCCGCAGTCCGAGAAGGATGGCTGGAAGGCCGGCGTCAGCGGCGTGCTGTCGGCCACGCTCGCGCTCGGCCTGCTGGCTTTCCTTTTCGTCCAGTTCAAGGGCCAGTTCAAGTCGCTCAAGTTCATCGAGCCGGCGCAGGTCCAGGGCTCCATCGACGACCTGGTGGGCATGGACGATATCAAGGCCGAGGTGGCACAGATCAAGGATCAGTATCAGCGCCGAGCGGAGTATGCCGAGTACGGCATCATCAAGCCCTTCAATGTGATGTTCAGTGGTCCGGCCGGGTCCGGCAAGACCAAGCTGGCAAGCTATCTGGCGAAGGAACTGCGGCTGCCGATCCTGTTCCATTCGGCAGCCAACCTGGAAACGGGCTTCGTCGCCGGCGGCTCAAATACGCTCAGTCGCATTCTGGCCATGGCCAAGCGGCGCAGGCGCTGCATCGTCTTCCTGGACGAGGCGCAGGATCTGTTCATGAAACGGGGGGGTCGCCGCAAGTTCGACGACGACACGGCGAATACCCTCTTGTCGGTGCTGGATGGCGTGCGCAGCCGGAGCGAGGCCGAGATCATCTGGATCGTGGCCAGCAACTTCAACAGCGAAACCTTGCCGATGGACGAGGCCATGCTGCGCCGCTTCCAGATGAAGGTGGACTTTCGCCTGCCCAACCGCGAGGAGCGGCTGGCGATCATCGGCCACTACCTGAACCAGCGCGCCAACAAGGTTCTGCCCGACCTGGATCTGCACGATGTCGTCGAAGTGACCGAGGGTCGCAGTCCGGCCGACCTGGAGACCATTGTCAGCCAGGCTGGCATCACCGCCGTGCAGGCGGGCGAGATGATCGGCGCCGAGACGCTGATGCAGGCGGCCGAGCGCGTGCTGGTGGGTAACGTCAACACCCATACTACCGAGGAGCGCGAACGTGACCGCCGTATCATCGCTGTGCACGAATGGGGCCACTTTCTGGTTGACCTCGATCGCGAACGCCATCTGGCCAATGGCGACTGGGAGCAGATCCTGGCCGATATGAAGACCATCAAGATTTCCCTGAAGGCCAATCCACGAACCAATGCATTAGGCTACGTTTTTCACAAGCAGGCGGCCAACCTGCTCAAGACCAGAGGCGACATCGAGCACGAGGTGCGTGTGCTGCTGGGCGGTATGGCCAACGAGGAATTGTTTTTTGGCGAGGAAGGTACCACCAACGGGGCGCACAACGACATTACCCGCGTCACCCAGATGTTGTACCACGCGGTGGGCGAAATGGGCATGTACCGCAAGACCCGCCTCAACTTCGGTGCACTGGACCCTGACCGCGACCGCGGACGCCGCGAAGTGGACGAGGAGACGCGCGGCATCATGGAAGCCCAGAGCGAGCGCCTGTACGGTGAAACCAAGGCCGTGCTTGCCCAGAGCAAGGCGCTGACCGAATATCTGGTCGGCAAACTGCTGGATGCCGGCGAGATGAGCCTGCACGAGGCGCTCCTGGAGATCCGTCGCTTCGAGGCAGCCTGATGCCGTTTCGCTTGAGTAACGGGCTCTGGGTACGGGCGGATTCAGTCTCCGACGACAGCTACGTCTGCCAGTCGTCGAATTTTGCCGTTGCCAGGACAGTTGTCGTGCGTATCACGCCGCTTCGGCGGCGGTCTTAGCGGCCTCCTGGGCCGCCATCCGACCGGCGGCGAAGGCTTGCCGGTTGAGTTCGACGATTTCCGCCTTCTTGCGCGCAAAACGCTTGAGGATGCAGCTTTCGAGGACTTCGGCGGGGAAGGGCAGGTGGTCGGCGATCGCCCCGAGCATCACCGTATTGCCCAACCGGAGGTCGCCGAGTTCGCTGGCAATCGCCGAGGCATCGAAGGCGAAGACCCGCGTCCCGGCGGCGCGCATTGTGGCAACCGGATCGTCGGGATAATCGTAGAGACCGAGTTCGACGACCGGTGGCACGAGGCGGCCGGTATTCATCAAGACCAGCCCGTCGGGACGCAGCATGTGCCGCCAGCGCATCGCTTCGGCGGCCTCGAAACCGAGCAGTACATCGGCGGAACCCGGCGTGATCTGCGGCGACAGTACTTTCGTGCCAAAGCGCAGGTGCGACGAGACGACGCCACCGCGCTGCGCCATGCCGGCGACCTCGGTCTTCTTGACGTCATGGCCGAGCGCGATCGCCGCCTCGGCGAGGATCTCGGTGGCGGTCATCACGCCCTGGCCACCGGTGCCGACGACGAGAATGTTGGTGGTGTCGAACTTGTTTGTCTCAGGCATCGCTACGGAACCTTTCCCTGCTTGTTACGGGGTCTGCGCAAGCGCTGCACTTTTCCGGACCACCTTGATCGGCATCGCCAGCGTGTCGACAGGCACGATCGCGTCGGGCGCGCAGGGTTTCAGGCACAGACCGCAGCCGGTACAGGCGGTGCTCTCGATGCGCACGAAAGCCAGGTCAACTTCCTTGCCGCTCGCCTTCTTCACTCGGTCGCGGCGCGTCACGTGGATCGCCGGGCAGCCGACATCGATGCAGTTGCCGCAGCCGGTGCACTTGCTCTCGACCACCGTGAACGGCTTGAGCGCGTGGTAGTCCTTGATCAGCACACACGGCTGGCTGGTGATGATCACCGACGGCTCCGGGATCCTGGTCTCGTCGCGCAGCGTGCGCAACAGTACCGGCAACTCGTAGGCGTTGACCACGTGCACCCGTTCCTCGCGCACGCCGAGCGCCTTGACCAGCCTGGCAAAATCAATGCGCGGCGCATCGCTGCCGTGGATGTCGCGGCCGCTGCCGGGATTGTCCTGGCCGCCGGTCATGCCGACGGCGCGGTTGTCGAGCAGCAGGACGGTGACGTTGCCACGGTTGTAGACAATGTCGAGCAGGCCCTGCATGCCCATGTGCAGGAAGGTCGAATCGCCGATCACGGCGACGATCTTCTTGTCTTTCTCGGCGTCGCTGCGCCCCTTGTCAAGGCCCAGCGCCATGCCCATCGAAGCGCCCATCGAGATGCAGGCGTCGAGGGCGTTCCATGGTTGGCCGAAGCCCAGCGTGTAGCAGCCGATGTCACCCGAGATGGTGACGTTGCGCAACTGCGACAGCGTGTAATACACCCCCAGATGCGGACAGGCGACGCACATCGTCGGTGGGCGCGGAAAGACCGGCATCGGCGCCGTTCCTGCGAGTTCGGGTAGCGCCTCGCCAAGCAGACGGGCGACCGCCGGTTTGAGGACCTGCGGCGACAACTCGCCGGATAGCGGCAGGATGTCCTTGCCGCTGACGTGCATGCCCTGCGCTTTCAGTTCGGTCTCGATCAGTGGCTCGACCTCTTCGACGACGACCAGGCGATCGCACTGGCTGGCGAACTGGCGCAGGCTGTCGAAGGGCAGCGGAAAGGAAAAACCGAGCTTGAACACCGGCGCGTTCGGGAAGCTCTCGCGAACGTGCATGTACGCCGGCCCGGAGGCGACGAAGCCGACCCGGCGATCGCTGCCCGGCTCGACGATGTTGAGTTCGGAAATCTCGGCTTCGGCGCGCAGACGGCGTTCGCGGTCGAACATCAGCGGCAGGCGTCGACCGGCGGCGCTCGGCACCATCACCCAGCGGCCGACATCCTTGGTGAAACCGGCAACCGGGCGCTCGCTGCGCTCGCCAACGCTGACCAGGCCCTTGACGTGACAGATCCGCGTCGTCAGGCGCAGGATCACCGGCGTCTCGAAGCGCTCCGAAAGGGCAAAAGCGGCGAGCGTGAAGTCGTGTGCCTCCTGCGAATCGGCCGGTTCGAGCACGGGCACATGCGCGAAACGACCCCAAAATCTCGAATCCTGCTCGTTCTGCGACGACGACAGGCCGACGTCATCGGCGATGGCGATCACCAGACCGCCGGCGACGCCGGTCAGGGTCATGGTCATCAGGGCATCGGAAGCGACGTTCATGCCCACGTGCTTCATCGCGCAGAAACTGCGCGACCCGGCCATCGCGGCGCCGAAGGCGACTTCGAGCGAAACCTTCTCGTTGACCGACCATTCGGCGTAGATTTCGCGATAACCCGCCACGCACTCCAGCATCTCGGTTGCCGGGGTGCCGGGATAGGCCGCCGCCACCCGTACGCCGGCCTCCCATACGGCACGCGCCACCGCCTCGTTGCCGGACATCAGAAGCCGGCTGGGCGCTGTCGTGGGCGGGGCGGACATCACTGCTGCTGCCGTCATGGCATCTCCTCGGGCGAAAAGGCGTTTCTCGGACAAAGGCGAGACACTAGCGTGACCAGCGCGCGCCAGTGTTGACGCAGATCAAACTCCATACCGGATGACCCGGCTGGTAGCCACCCGGCGCAGCTTACACCAAAGCCGGTCTGCGTATGCCTCGAACAAGCCGCGGGCGGGGGCTTCGCGGCGCCTTAGCCGGCGCCCAGGGCCAAAGCCACTCGGTAGGTGACGAACGAAGCGGCATAGGCGAGTGCGAAAAGGTAGCCCGCCATCAGCAGGGGCATCGTCCAGCCACCGGTCTCGCGTTTGACCGTTGCCAGCGTCGATAGGCATTGTGGCGCGAAGACATACCAGGCCAGCAGCGATAGCGCGGTGGCCAGGCTCCAGTTCGCGGCGATCAGCGGCGCCAGCGCCTGCGCGGTGTCCTCGCCTGCCGTCGCGAGCGCGTATACCGTGCCCAGGGCGCTGACCGCGACTTCGCGCGCTGCCAGGCCAGGGACCAGTGCGATGCTGATCTGCCAGTTGAAGCCGATCGGTTCGAACACCACCGCCAGCGCCTGTCCCAGCATGCCCGCCAGGCTGTACTCGATCGCCGGTCCGGTGGCGCCTTCCGGTGGTGCGGGAAAGCTTGCCAGAAGCCACAGCAGGATCGTGAGAATGAGGATGATGCCGCCAACCCGCTTGAGGAAGATCGCCACCCGTTGCCAGACGCCGAGGCCGACGTTGAGCGGCGTCGGCCAGTGATAATTGGGCAGTTCCATCATCAGCGGACGGACCTCGCGTCCCGCCGCGGTGAAGCGCTTCAGCCCCCAGGCGACAGCCAGGGCGCCGACGATGCCGGCAAGGTACAAAGACAGCAACACCAGCCCCTGCAGTTCCAGCATCCCATAAACTTCACGCTGCGGCACGAATGCGCCGATCAGCAGCGCGTATACCGGTAGCCTTGCCGAACAGGTCATCAGCGGTGCGATCATGATGGTGACCAGGCGATCACGCGGGTTGGCGATGGTGCGCGCGGCCATGATGCCGGGGATGGCACAGGCAAAGCTCGACAGCAAGGGGATGAACGAGCGGCCGCTGAGCCCCACGCCGCCCATCAGGCGGTCGAGCAGGAACGCTGCGCGCGGCAGATAGCCGGACTCTTCGAGCAGGAGAATGAAGAAATAGAGAATCACGATCTGCGGCAGGAACACCAGGACCCCGCCGGCACCGGCGATCACGCCGTCCACGATCAAGCTCCTGATCCACGTGTCCGGCAAGGCCGCACCGATCGCCTGGCCCACTTCGGAGGTGGCTGCCTTGATCAGGTTCATCGGTGTTTCTGCCCAGGCGAAGACCAACTGGAACACCAGGAACAGGATTGACGCCAGTAGCAGCGGCCCGATGATCGGATGCAGGACGACCCGGTCGATGCGGTCGCTCGGCGTGTGCGGCACGATCTCGTCCAGACCCAGATTCTGCAGGATCTGGCGCACCGCGACATGGTCGGACTGGTTGCTGTGGGGATCGCCGATGGGGGCCGCATGGCCCGGGATGGGCGTGTCCGCCGTGGCGCGGCGCCAGGTCTGCTGATCGTCGAACAGCGCCAGCAGGGGTTCCGCGCCCGTGTGCCTGATCGCGACGGTGCTCACCACCGGCATGCCCAGTTCGGCGGACAGCCTTTCCGGTACGATCCTGAGTCCGCGTTTCTCGGCCAGGTCGGTCATGTTGAGGGCGACCACGCAGGGCAGGCCGAGACGCTTCACGGCCAGTGCCAGTCTCAGGTTGCGCCGCAGATTGGTGGCGTCAACGACGCAGACCACGAGGTCCGGGCGCTTTTCGCCGGCGGCACGGCCGAACAGGACGTCACAGGTCACCCGCTCGTCAGGCGAACGCGGATACAGGCTGTAGGCTCCCGGCAGATCGAGGACACGCAGCGTCCTGCCGGCGGGGGTCGTGAGCCGCCCTTCCTTGCGTTCCACGGTAACCCCGGCGTAGTTGGCGACCTTCTGCCGACTACCGGTGAGCAGGTTGAAGAGGGCGGTCTTGCCGCAGTTTGGGTTGCCCACCAAAGCGAGCAGGGGCCCGCTCGGGTGGAAGTGAATGACGGCCTCGTTCATGCCACGATCTCCTGGGTGTCCGTCTGGTCTACAGGGGTGACTCCGATGCAGGCCGCCTCGGCTCTTCGCAAGGCGAAGGTGGACTGGGCGACGCGCACCACCAGCGGGTCGCCGCCAGGTAGGCCGCGGGCCATCAGCATCACCCGTTCGCCGACGATGAAACCGATTTCCTCCAGCCAGCGTGCCCATTCCGGCGCGGCAGTTGGGGGCTGAACGTACTGCACGGCAAGCGCCTCACCGATCGATGCCAAATCGAGCGTCCGGACGGAACATGCCTTGCTGGTGTCTGTCACATCAGTCAACTCAATCTCCTGAAGGGGTTTGCTCGCAAAGGCGCTTCGCAATCCGTAAGCCGCGGGCAATGCCGCGATGTGTCAGGGCTTCCGGGCAGCGACAGCCTAACTGCCGATCGGCTTTTGTTGCGAACGATTCTTATTGTACACAAGAAATCCTGCGACTGGCAAAGAGTCTCGTGCATGAATTGGTTGCCGGATATTGCACGATATAAAATTAGATTTTACAATGCGAGATAAGCTTGCTTGCTGCACTGCGGTACCGCGTGGGGCAGCAACGTATTACCCTCGTTGCTGGCGCAAAAACTGCGCGCAGTACAATTTTTCATTTCACGATTCTGCAGATCAGGAGATAAATTCATGGCAGCTCTGCCCGAAAACGCGCTGTCGGCCAGCATCAGCGATGCGGACCCCCAAGAAACCCAGGAATGGCAGGACGCGCTTAGCGGCGTGATCGACCAGGAAGGTCCCGATCGTGCCCACTTTCTGATCGAAGGCCTGATTGCACAGGCGCGCCAGGAGGGGATCGACATCCCCTACAGCGCCACTACCGAATACGTCAACACCATTCCAGTCGAGCGGCAACCGAAATATCCCGGCAACGCGGACATGGAAATCAGGATTCACAACTACATCCGCTGGAACGCCATGGCGATGGTCGTGCGCGCCAACAAGAACAGCAACGTCGGCGGCCATATCGCTCCTTCGCCTCGGCGGCGGCCCTTTACGATGTCGGCTTCTCCTGGTTCTGGCATGCCCCCTCGGAACAGCATGGCGGCGACCTGATCTTTTTCCAGGGGCACTCGGTCCCCGGGGTCTATGCGCGTGCTCACCTGCTCGGGCGCCTGACCGACGAGCAGATGGACTGCTTCCGCCAGGAAGTCGACGGCAAGGGCATCTCGTCCTACCCGCACCCCTGGCTGATGCCGGATTTCTGGCAGTTTCCGACGGTATCGATGGGTCTCGGCCCGCTGCAGGCCATCTATAGCGCCCGCTTCATGAAATACCTCGACAGCCGGGGTTTCATTGAAGCCAGGGACCGCAAGGTCTGGGCCTTCCTTGGCGACGGCGAGACGGACGAAGTCGAATCCCTGGGTGCCATCGGCATGGCGGCGCGCGAGCGGCTCGATAATCTGATCTTCGTGATCAACTGCAATCTGCAGCGCCTCGACGGCCCGGTGCGTGGCAACGGCAAGATCATTCAGGAGCTCGAAGGCACTTTTCGCGGTGCTGGCTGGAACGTCATCAAGCTGATCTGGGGAACCAACTGGGACACGCTTTTCCTGCGCGACAAGAAAGGCATCCTCAAGCAGCGGATGATGGCTGCCCTCGACGGCGAATACCAGACCTTCAAGGCCAAGGACGGGGCCTACGTGCGCGAGCACTTCTTCAACACGCCGGAACTCAAGGCGCTCGTCGCCGACTGGACCGACGACCAGGTCTGGGCGCTGAACCGTGGCGGCCACGACATCTTCAAAATTTTCAGCGCCTACAAGAGCGCGGTCGAGCATCAAGGCCAGCCGACCCTGATCCTGGCCAAGACCATCAAGGGCTTCGGCATGGGCCAGGCAGGCGAAGCGATGAACATCTCGCATCAGCAAAAGAAACTCGATTACGAAGCGATCAAGCGTTTTCGTGACCGTTTCAACCTGCCGGTGCGCGACGACCAGGTCGAGGAACTGCCCTACCTCAAGTTCGCCGAAGGCTCGCCCGAACTCACCTACATGCGCCAGCGGCGAATGGACCTCGGCGGTTACCTGCCGAAGCGTCGACGTACCGCGCCAGCGCTGGAAGTGCCGGCACTGGCCGCCTTCGATGCGCTGCTCAAGGCCTCGGGCGAGGGGCGCGAGGTGTCCACGACCATGGCCATCGTCCGTTTCCTCAACATCCTGCTCAAGGACAAGAAGGTCGGCCGGCACGTCGTCCCGATCGTTCCCGATGAATCACGCACCTTCGGGATGGAGGGTCTGTTCCGCCAGATCGGCATCTGGAATCAGGAAGGCCAGAAATACGTTCCGGAAGACCACGACCAGTTGATGTTCTACAAGGAGTCGAAAGACGGCCAGGTCCTCCAGGAAGGGATCAACGAGGCCGGTGCGATGAGCGACTGGATCGCCGCGGCGACGGCGTATTCGGTGCATGGCGTGCAGATGATCCCGTTCTACATCTGTTACTCGATGTTCGGCCTGCAACGCACGATGGACCTTTGCTGGGCGGCCGCCGATCAGCGCTCGCGTGGCTTCCTGATCGGCGGCACCGCCGGCCGGACGACACTGAACGGCGAAGGCCTGCAGCACGAAGACGGCCATTCGCTGGTGCTCTCCAGCCTGATTCCGAACTGCCTGAGCTACGACCCGACCTTCTCCTTCGAAATCGCCGTGATCATGCAGGAAGGCATGCGCCGGATGTATCAGGAACAGGAGGACATCTTCTATTACGTCACCGTGATGAACGAGAACTACGAGCATCCGGAAATGCCGGTCGACGCTGCGGCCGACATCCTCAAGGGGATGTACCTGTTGCGCCGCGGCCATTCGTCGGACACCAATCCGGCTGCGCCGCGCGTACAGTTGCTCGGTTCCGGGACGATCTTCCGTGAAGTGATCGCCGCTGCCGAGTTGCTCAAGAACGACTGGGGCATCGATGCCGACCTATGGGGTTGCCCGAGCTTCACCGAACTGGCGCGCAACGGCAACGACGTCCAGCGCTGGAACATGCTCAACCCGATCGCCAAGCCGAAGCTGTCGCACGTTGAAAGCTGCCTCGGCGACACGCGCGGCCCGATCGTCGCGGCGACCGACTACGTGCGCATGTATGCCGAGCAGATCCGTCCATTCCTCAACCGTCGCTACGTGACGCTGGGCACCGACGGCTTTGGTCGCTCGGACACGCGCGCGAAGTTGCGCCATTTCTTCGAGGTCGATCGCCGCTGGGTCACCGTGGCCGCCCTGAAGGCTCTCGCCGACGACGGCACGATCGAGCGCGGCAAGGTCGCCGAGGCGATCGCCCGTTACGGCATCGACGTGAACAAACCCAACCCGACGACGGTTTAAGGGAGCCCTCTGATGAGTCAATTGATCGAAGTAACAGTCCCCGACATTGGTGATTACACCGACGTGCCGGTGATCGACATCTGCGTCATCGTCGGCGACGTGGTCAAGGTCGATGATGCGCTGGTGACCCTGGAATCCGACAAGGCGACGATGGATGTGCCGTCTTCGGCAGCCGGGGTGGTCAGGGAAATCCGCGTCGCACTCGGCGAAAGGATTTCCGCAGGCGCCGTCGTCGTCGTCCTCGAAGCATCCGAGCAGGCTGCCGCGACGCCGGTCGCCGCCGCCCCCCTTGCCGCCCCAGTTGCGGCGCCAGCGCCGGCTGTTGCCGCGGCAGTTCCGGTGGCAGTCCCTGCTGGTGGAGCGGTCGAGGTCAAGGTGCCCGACATTGGTGACTACCACGATGTGCCGGTGATCGACGTCTGCGTCAAGGTCGGCGACGTCGTCAAGCTGGATGATGCCCTGGTCACGCTCGAATCCGACAAGGCGACGATGGACGTGCCCTCATCGGTGGCCGGGGTGGTCCGCGAGATCAGGGTCAAGCTTGGCGACAAGGTCTCCGAGGGCGCAGTGGTCGTCGTCGTTGACAGCGGTGGTGGCTCTGCTGTCGTTGCCGCTGTTCCCGCTGCCGCCGCGCCGGTCGCGCCGGTCGCGGCGGAACCGGTGGTCGCCAGTGTTCCGGTGCCGGCGGTGCCAGCTGCGCCGCCGGGTGTTGGCCTGGCCCCCGGCGCCCGGACGCATGCCAGCCCGTCGGTGCGCCTGCTGGCCCGCGAACTCGGCGTCGATCTCAACAAGGTCACGGCCAGCGGACCAAAAGGCCGCATCCTCAAGGAAGACGTCACGGCTTACGTCAAGGGTGTCATGACCGCCGTCCCGGCGGTCGCCGTGGCTGCCGCACCCTCGCTAGGTGGCGGTCTCGACCTGCTGCCCTGGCCGAAGGTCGACTTCGCCAAATTCGGCGCCGTCGAAATCAAACCTCTGGCGCGGATCAAGAAGATCTCCGCGCAGAACCTGGCGCGTAACTGGGTGATGATTCCCGCGGTCACCTATCACGAAGACGCCGACATTACCGACCTGGAAGCCTTCCGCGTGGCGATGAACAAGGAGAACGAGAAGTCGGGACTCAAGATCACCATGCTGGCTTTCCTGATCAAGGCCTGCACGGTGGCCCTGAAGAAGTTCCCCGAGTTCAACAGTTCGCTGGATGGCGACAACCTGGTGCTCAAGCAGTATTACCATGTCGCCTTCGCGGCCGACACGCCAAATGGCCTGGTGGTGCCGGTGATCAAGAACGCCGACCAGAAATCGGTGGCCCAGCTGGCCATCGAAAGTGGTGATCTGGCCAGGAAGGCGCGCGACGGCAAGCTTTCGCCGGCCGAGATGTCCGGGGCCTGCTTCACCATTTCCAGCCTCGGCGGCATCGGCGGCACGCACTTCTCGCCGATCGTCAATGCGCCGGAAGTCGCCATCCTCGGGGTCAGCAAGTCGGTCATGAAGCCGGTCTGGAACGGCGCAGCCTTCGCGCCGCGCCTGATCCTGCCGATGTCGCTATCCGCCGACCACCGCGTCATCGACGGCGCACTGGCAACCCGCTTCAACGTCTTTGTCGCGCAACTCCTCGCCGACATGCGGCGCGTGCTGCTCTGATCGGGAGAAGAAAATCATGAGCCAGATCATTGAAGCAAAAGTGCCCGACATCGGCGACTATCACGATGTCCCGGTCATCGACGTGTGTGTCCAGGCCGGCGACACGGTCAGGATCGATGACGCCCTGATCACCCTCGAATCCGACAAGGCGACGATGGACGTCCCGAGCAGCGTCGCCGGCGTGGTCAAGGAGGTGAAGGTCAAACTCGGCGACAAACTCTCCGAGGGCGCGGTGGTTGCCCTGATCGAGAGCGGTGGGACTGCCGCAACCGCCACGCCAGTGGCCGCCGGCGCGCCGCCGGCAAGCGCCGCCCCGGCGTCGCAGGCCGCGGCGCCGATCACCGGCAGTGCCGACCTCGAATGCGAGATGCTGGTTCTCGGCGCCGGACCGGGGGGCTACTCGGCGGCTTTCCGCAGTGCCGACCTGGGGATGCAGACGGTGCTCGTCGAGCGTTACGCGACGCTCGGTGGCGTCTGCCTGAACGTCGGCTGCATCCCCTCGAAAGCGCTGCTGCACATCGCCGGCGTAATGGAAGAAGCGCAGCACATGGGCGATTGCGGCGTCAGCTTCGCTGCCCCGAGCATCGATCTCGACAAGCTGCGTGCCCACAAGGACAAGGTCGTCGGCAAACTGACCGGCGGTCTTGCCGGGATGGCCAAGGGGCGCAAGGTCCAGGTCGTGCAGGGCGTCGGCCAGTTCCTGGACCCGAACCATCTCGAAGTCGCGCTGGCGGACGGTGGCAGGAAAGTCATCAGGTTCGCGAAGGCGATCATCGCCGCCGGTTCGCAACCGATCGCGCTACCGTTCATGCCCGACGACCCGCGCGTCGTCGACTCGACCGGTGCCCTCGAACTGCGGCAGATCCCGCCGCGCATGCTGGTCGTCGGTGGCGGCATCATCGGCCTCGAAATGGCCAGCGTCTATTCGGCGCTCGGTTCGCGCATCACCGTCGTCGAACTCGGGGCGGTACTGATGCCCGGGGCCGACCGCGATCTGGTGAAGGTCTGGGAAAAGAAGAACGCCCATCGTTTCGACCGCATCCTGCTCAACACCGGCGTCGTCGCCGCTGCGGCCAGTGCCGATGGCATCGAAGTCACCTACAGCAGCGACGAAAAAGAGCGCTTCGATCTCGTGCTGGTGGCCGTCGGTCGCTCGCCCAACGGTCGCAAGCTCGCTGCCGAGAAGGCCGGCGTCGCGGTCAATGAGCGCGGCTTCATTCCGGTCGATACGCAGTTGCGCACCAACGTTCCGCACATTTTTGCGATCGGCGACATCGTCGGGCAACCGATGCTCGCGCACAAAGGGGTGCACGAAGCGCACGTCGCCGCCGAAGCCGCGCACGGCGGCAAGCGCTGCTTCGACGCCCTGCAGATCCCGTCGGTCGCCTACACCGACCCGGAAATCGCCTGGGCCGGCAAGACCGAAGAGCAATGCCGGGCCGAGGGGATCACCTACGGCAAGAGCGTCTTCCCCTGGGCGGCTTCGGGGAGGGCCCTGGCCAATGGCCGTGAGGAGGGCTTCACCAAGCTGATCTTCGATGAAACGACGCATCGCATCATCGGCGGCAGCATCGTCGGTACCGACGCCGGCGATCTGATCGGCGAAGTCTGCCTGGCGATCGAAATGGGCTGCGACGCCACCGACATCGGCCACACCATCCACCCGCACCCGACGCTGGGCGAGTCGGTGGGGATGGCGGCGGAAGTCTATGAGGGGGTGTGTACCGATCTGCCGGCGGTGAAAAAGAGGTAGGCAGCGCTGCCGCTGGCCGAAGGAGACGCCGCCGCACGTGCAGTTCGGTGGCGTTTTTTTGAGGCGTGGCTTGCGCTGCAGCACTTCTTCGAAGATTGGCACGACATCTGTCGTCCCGGCGGTGTGACAAAGTCAGGCCAGTCCGTGAACGGGCAAAACAGGTCAAGGGAGCTGGGTCGAAAGGGTTCCTTGGTCCGTCGTCTGGAGAAGACACCAAGTACCTGCTGATGCGTTGCCGATAGCTTGCGAGGGGCTCCACTACGCGGCAGATCGCGCAGCCCGGCGATGCCTCGAAGCAGCCCGGCGTTCCGGTGGCAGGCCACGGTGTTCGAAGATGACTCGGTTGTTGATGAGTTTGGGGTCAAAGGCATTGCGTCGCTCGGGCCGATTGATGACAATGCGGGCGTCGCACCCGGCCTCGCATACGATGTCTTGGCCGGCGTACCCGGAAAAGCGTGGCCGCCGGGAGCGAGCGTAGCGGATCACGGGGGTGGGTTTGCCCGCCGACGGGTAACGGCTGGTAATCCCGTTGCTGACGATGGCGGGGTGACGATGGCCACGATCAGGGAGCCGCACGGCTGCCGGGGGCGATCACTTTCGAACGGGAGGGTGACATGCATCGCAGGGTACTCGCTGGTGATCGACTGGTAGCGGCTTTCCTGATTGGCTGCGTGCTGTTCAATTATCCGCTGCTTTCCCTGTTCGATCGGCACACGCAGATCTTCGGCATTCCGCTGGTCTTCGCCTATGTCTTTTTCGCCTGGGCGGCCGTGATCGCGGTGATGGCGTGGGCCGTCGAACGTCGTTTCAAATAGGCTGCCGTGACGATGCTTGAAGCGCCGGTCGTCATCGCCGTCTCGCTGTGCTATCTCGGCTTGCTGTTTGCCGTAGCCTGGTGGGGCGACAAGCGCGCCGACCAGGGCAAGTCGATCATTGCCAACCCGACCATCTACGCCCTGTCGATGGCCGTTTACTGCACGACCTGGACCTTTTATGGCAGTGTCGGGCGCGCCGCGGTATCGGGAATCGGTTTTCTGCCGGTCTACCTGGGTCCAACGCTGGTCATGGCACTGGGCTGGTTCCTGCTGCTCAAGATGATTCGCATCGTCAAGGCCAACCGCATTACGTCGATTGCCGATTTCATCTCCTCGCGTTACGGCAAGAGCCATCTCCTCGGTGGCCTGGTCACCATCATTGCCGTCGTCGGCATCATTCCGTACATCGCCCTGCAACTCAAGGCGGTCTCCAGCAGCGTCAGCCTGTTGCTCAGCTACCCGGACATCGTGATGCCGGACCGCAGTGCGACGATGTCGGTGGCGGCCGACATGAGCTTCTACATCGCCCTGATCCTGGCGGCGTTCACGATTGTCTTCGGAACCCGGCACCTCGATGCCACCGAACGCCATGAAGGCATGGTGGCGGCGATTGCGCTGGAATCCGGAGTCAAACTGGTGGCCTTCCTGGCCGTCGGCGGGTTCGTTACCTACGGCCTTTACGATGGGTTCGGCGACATCTTCGAGCACATCACCACAAACCCCGAGCTGCGCCATCTGGCGACCGCGATTCCGTCGGGCGCCGGCTATACCGGCTGGTTCTCGCTGATCGTGCTTTCCGGCATGGCGGTTCTCTTCCTGCCGCGCCAGTTTCAGGTCGCGGTGGTTGAAAATGTCAACGAGGCGCACTTGAAGCGTGCCGCCTGGCTGTTTCCACTGTATTTGCTGCTGATCAATATCTTCGTGCTGCCGATCGCGCTTGGCGGGCTGCTGCATTTTGCCGGGCAGGGGGTCGACGCCGATACCTTCGTCCTGACCCTGCCGATGTCGCAGCGCCAGGAGGGGCTGGCGCTGCTGGTATTCATTGGTGGCCTGTCGGCGGCGACCGGCATGGTGATCGTCGAAACCATTGCCCTGTCGACGATGGTCTGCAACGATCTGGTGATGCCCTTGCTGCTGCGCCACAAGCGAATGGCGATCGAGGAAGCGAAGGATCTCTCGGGGGTGCTGCTCAGTATCCGGCGCGGTGCGATCGTGCTGATCCTGCTGCTGGGCTACCTCTACTTTCGGCTCGCCGGCGAAGCGTACGCCCTGGTGGCCATCGGGTTGATCAGTTTCTCGGCGGTGGCCCAGTTTGCCCCGGCGATGATCGGCGGCATGTACTGGCGCGGCGGAACGCGAGGCGGGGCCCTGGCTGGCCTGGCGGCGGGCTTCATGGTCTGGGCCTATACCTTGCTGCTGCCGTCGTTTGCCAAGTCGGGCTGGCTTCCGGACGAGTTCCTGACGCAGGGCCTGTTCGGAATCGAGCTGTTGCGACCCCAGCAACTGTTTGGTCTCGGCGGCTTCGACGAAATCTCCCACTGCCTGTTCTGGAGTTTCTTGGCCAATATCGGCGCGTATGTCGGGGTCTCGCTGCTGCGGCCGCCAATGGTCGCCGAGGCGACCCAGGCGACGGTTTTCGTAGACGCGCTGAAGAATAACGGACCGGTAGGGGCCGCCTTGTGGCGCGGACGCGCGAAAGTCAGCGACCTGCAGGAACTGGTCGGGCGCTTCCTCGGCCCGACACGGGCGCAAACGCTGTTCGTGGCCTATGCGCGCAGGCGAGGTCATGCCGACGGCGTGATGCTCGAAGCCGACGCGCAGTTGGTGCAGTTCGCCGAATCGCTGCTGGCTGGCGCCATCGGCAGTGCGTCGGCGCGTGTCATGGTGGCTTCGGTGGCCAAGGAGGAGCCGCTGAGTATCGAAGAGGTCATGCACATTCTCGACGAAGCATCGCAGTTGCGCACCTACAGCCGCGAACTGGAGCGCAAATCGCGCGAGTTGACGGCAGCCACGCTGGAGTTGCAGGAAGCCAACGAGCGCTTGCAGGAACTTGATCGCGTCAAGGACGACATCATGTCCTCGGTGACGCACGAGCTGCGTACGCCGCTGACATCGATCCGCGCCTTTTCGGAATTGCTGCGCGACGATCCCAGGATGCACCTGGCGGATCGCGAGCGTTTTCTCGGGCTGATCGTCAGCGAGGCCGAGCGACTGACGCGATTGATCAATCAGACCCTCGATCTGGCGAAGATCGAATCGGGACGCGCCGACTGGAATGGCTGCGAGCTCGACCTCAAGGAGGTCATCGAGCAGTCGATTGCCGCGACCAGTCAACTGTTTCGTGAGAAAGGAGCGGACGTGGAACTCGATCTGCCCGATAATCCGCCGTTGATTCTTGCAGATCGCGATCGACTGATTCAGGTGATGTTGAATCTGCTTTCGAACGCGGTAAAGTTCCTGGCGCCAGGAAGCGGTCGTGTTCGTGTCGCGCTGCAGCGGCTGGCGGATGGACTCGAAGTCAGTGTGGCCGACAATGGGCCCGGCATTCGTGCGGAAGATCAGCAACTGATTTTCGAGAAGTTTCGCCAGGTCGGCGATACGATGACCGCCAAGCCTGCGGGTACCGGTCTCGGGCTGCCGATCAGTCGGCGTATCGTCGAACACTTTGGCGGCAAGCTGTGGGTGGAAAGCGTCCCGGGGGAGGGGGCGACCTTCCGCTTCACCTTGCCATTCGCGCCGGTACGGGAGACGGCAGTCGCCGTGGCCGAGGGCGCGTAGATGAATTGCCGCGGAAACTGAGTCTGTGACTCATCCGGTTGCCGGGGTTGGGGAGGGGTCACGACGCGCATGCTCCGTGCACTGCTGGAGTTGCGACTGTTGGGCGTAGTTCATTCACGATCGGAGTGTTGATGAGCAAAAAAATACTGATTGCCGACGACGAGCAGAATATTGTCATCTCGATCGAATTTCTTCTGCGTCGCGAGGGCTTTGCGGTGCTGGTTGCCGGAGACGGAGAAGAGGCTCTGGCGAAGGTGCGTGCCGAACGACCGGATCTCGTTCTCCTCGACGTCATGATGCCGAGGATGAACGGCTTCGATGTCTGTCAGGCCTTGCGTGCCGATCCCGACTTGAGTGGCACGCGCATCCTGATGCTGACGGCCAAGGGGCGCGACACGGAAGTGAGCAAGGGGCTCGGGCTTGGCGCCGATGGCTATATGACCAAGCCTTTCTCCACCAAGGAACTGCTCGCCGAAGTGCGCAAGCTCCTCGGAATGTAGCCGATGAAACCCAACCGACGGCTATTGCTTGCCGTTGCCGCTGCCTGCCTGTTCGTGCTGACGGTGGTGGTCACCACAGCGGCCCTGATGCTGGCCAGTGAAGCCGACGCCAGCGGCGGCGGCAGGACTCCCGAAGAGAGAATCGTCGCTCTCGTCGTGCTGGCCCTGGCGGCGTGTGCCGTGAGTTGCTGGGTGATCTACAGCCTGTACGGGCTCTACGTCAGTGCCCCATTGCGGATGGCGGAAGAACTGGCGGCCACGGCTGCGCATCGTGGTCTCCGGTTGTTGGGCGAGTATGGCGCAGAGGAACTGCGAGTCCTGGTTCAGGCCGCCAATCAAGTGCTGGCGGTACGCGACGCACTGGAAGTGGATGTCGCCGAGCGCATACGCCAGGCGCGTGCTTCCCTCGAGGAAGAGCGCAGCCGCCTGGCGGCGTTGATGGCTGACCTCAGTCAGAGTGTCGTGGTCTGCAACCTCGATGGCCGGGTACTCCTTTATAACCAGCGGGCCAGGCAGGAACTTTCGAGCGGTACGGATGGCGGGAATGCCGAATTGCTGGGTCTTGGACGTTCGATTTACACGGTTTTTGACCGGGCACTGATCGAGCATGCGCTCGAACGCCTGCAGCAAGCCAGTCGCGAGGGAACGGAGGCGGCGGATAGCCGGAGGCTGCTCGGATCGGCGCAGTTCGTTACGGCGACGCGCGCGGGTCGCCTGTTGCGCGCGCACATGTCGCCGGTGCTTGGTGCCGAGGGTCCGCACCATGCCCGCGTTGGCGCTGTTTCGATCACCGGATTCGTGCTCGTGCTCGAAGACGTCACCAGTACCAACGAGCGGCACGCGCGCCGCGATGCGCTGATTCAGTCGCTGATCGAAGGTGGCCGCGGACCCCTGGGCAGCATCCGCGCCGCAGGCGAAATGCTCTCCGACTTTTCCGACATGCCTGGCCAGCAACGAGACCGTTTTCTGGGCGTCATCCGCGACGAGGCGCGGGCATTGTCGGCACAGTTCGAGAACGCGGCGGCGGCCTTCTCGAACGATTTGCGCGAGCGCTGGTTGCTGGAAGAAATCCTGGGTGCCGAGCTCGTCGCCGTTGCCGCCCGGCGCATCGGCGAGCGGCGTGCCAGCGAACGTCGCGCGCTGGCGGTGAAGAGCGAGAACATCGATGAGGACCTGTGGCTGCGGGTGGACAGCTTCGGACTTCTGCAAGCCTTGCGCTATCTGGCCCTGCGCTTGCAGGACGAGTACGAGGTGCGCGAGGTGCGGCTGTCGCTGACGCGCAGCGGGTCTTTGGCGCAGCTCGATCTGTCATGGCTGGGCACGTTCATGAACAACGAGACGGCGATGAGCTGGTTGCAGGATCCGATGACCAGCGGAGGCGAAATATCTCCGCTGAGCGTCGTCGATGTGATTGAGCGCTGTAACGGCGACATCTGGTTTCAGCGCGAGCGGGTGTCACATCGCGCTTTCTTTCGGACGATGTTGCCGGCCGCCGAGGCGCCGAAGGATCTGCCGCATGCGATCATGGCGGCACCGGAGGGCGAACGTCCCGAGTTCTATGATTTCGATATCTTCCTGTGGTCGGCCGCGAGCCACGAACTCGACGACCGGCCTCTCGTGGAACTGTCCTACACCGTATTCGATACCGAAACGACCGGCCTGTTGCCGTCCGAAGGCGACGAAATCATCCAGATCGGCGCGACACGCATCGTCAATCGTCGACTGCTGCGCCATGAGTGTCTCGATCAACTCGTAGACCCGCGCCGTCCACTTTCGCCGCAGTCAATCGCCATCCACGGCATCACCCCGGATCTGCTGGTCGGGCAGCCGCAGATCGAGATTGTCCTGCCGAAGTTCCATGCCTTTTGCGCAGACACGGTTCTGGTCGGGCACAACGCCGCTTTCGACATGCGCTTCCTGCAACTGAAGGAGGAACAGACCGGGGTGCGTTTCGAGCAACCAGTGC
This sequence comes from Candidatus Accumulibacter propinquus, assembly GCA_016714935.1. GTDB lineage: Bacteria > Pseudomonadota > Gammaproteobacteria > Burkholderiales > Rhodocyclaceae > Accumulibacter > Accumulibacter propinquus. Next base: position 168,502 of record JADKBU010000013.1, read on the forward strand.
TCGACACCTTCCTGCTTTCGGCCGTAATCCACCCCAACCAGACCAGCCATCGCCTGGAAGCGATCGCCGAACGTCTCGGGGTGTCGGTGTTCGGGCGCCACACGGCGCTTGGCGATGCGATGGTGACTGGCGAAGTGTTCCTGAAGATGCTGCCCCTGCTCGCCGAGATGGGCATCACGACCTTGCGGCAGGCACGTGAAGCCAGTCAGCGGACCTTCCATGCCCGACTCAAATACTGAGTCGGCAACGCGGGCGGCAGCGTTCTCGCCGTATGTCGCGCTGCGCAGTCTGGTGCGCGGGCGAGCGCTCACGGTCGGTCCAGCGGTCAGCGTGCGCGAGGCGCTGCTGCTGCTCGACCGCATGCGGGCAGACGCCGTGGTGGTGCTCGATGAGAGCACCCGGGTACCGCTGGGCATCATTACCCTGCCGGATGTGGTGCGCCGCATTGCCATCGAGGGCGGCGATCTGCAGGCACCGATCGCCGCGGTGATGACCAGTGGCCTGATTACCGTGCCGGCTGACGGCACCGTTCATCAGGCCAGCGTGGTGATGGTCAGGCGCGGCGTGCGCCATCTGGTCCTCACTGAAGCCGACGGCAGTTACTTCGATCTCATCTCGCAGAGCGATCTGTATACGCTGCCGGGCGCGCAGAGCACAGACCTGGTGCAGGCGATCCTGGCGGCACGCGATCTGCGTACGCTGGTTGGCCTGGCGAGCGAAGTCCGTCGCTTTGTTGTCCGCCTGGTCGCCGAGCGAGTGAATGCCGAAGCGCTCTGCCATCGTCTTTCGTCGCTCAACGATTTGCTGACGCTGCAGGTCATCGAACTGGTTGCCGGCCAGTTCGATCTCCCTTACGTACCCTGGTGCTGGCTGGTGTTTGGCTCGGAAGGCAGGCTTGAGCAGACGCTGGCCACCGACCAGGACAACGGGCTGATCTTTGCTGCTGAATCGGATGCACAGGCGAGCAGCCTGCGCACGGCGTTCCTGCCCTTTGCCCGGGCGGTCAATGAGGCGCTCGATGCTTGTGGTTTCCCGCTGTGCAAAGGCAACATCATGGCCAGCAACCCGCAGTGGTGTCTATCCACCAGTGAGTGGCGGAGCGCCTTTTCCGGCTGGCTGGAATCACCACAACCCGAGGCGCTCCTCAATTCGAGCATCTTTTTCGACTTTCGCGCGCTTTATGGGCAGGAGTCGCTGGCCAATGAATTGCGTGCCTGGTTGCTGGCCAGAGCGTCCTCGTATCCGATCTTCCTGCGCGCGATGGTCGAGAACACGCTCAACTGGGAGTCGCCGCTCAACTGGTGGAATGGCTTCCGCTATGATCGGGACAAGGCGTTTCCGCATACCATCGATCTCAAGAAGCACGGCTCGCGACCCTTCGTAGACGCTGCACGCATCCACGCCCTGGCAAGCCGGATACCGGATACCAATACGGTCGAGCGGCTACGCGTCAGCGGCGAGAAGATGGGGATGGCAGCGGAGGAGTTGGCGGCGCTGATCGACGCCTTTCATCACATTCAGCGTCTCCGGCTTGAGCACCAGATGCGCAGCGGCGCCGGATCCGACTGTAACCGAATTGATCCCGACGATCTGCACGAACTGGACCGCCTGATCCTGAAGGAATCGTTAAAGCAGGTCCAGAATTTGCAACGGCGACTGGCGCGTGCGCATGCGCCGGCTTAGGCGGCGTTTCCGTCAGTTCCAGTAGCCGTGCAGAGGGGCTTGTCGCCGGTCCTTCAGGATGTTGCGCGCGTGCGAAAGTTCTCGGGTATGGCCGCCGCCTTGCGTGCCCCGTAATCGTAGAAAACGATGCCGGTCTTGCCGCGTGCGACCTCGCGTTGACTCGATTTCTCACGCATGCACCAGAGCAGGTCGCAGCCCTTGCTGCCGAAATCCCGGGCCGTCATCTGGGCGACCATCACCTCGCCGTGAAACGCTTCCGACTTGTACTGCAGCGCGGCGTCCGCAATGACGATGCCCAGTCCTTCGACATCCAGTTCGGTATACCCGAGCGACTGGAAGAAACGCGCGCGCGCCTCGGAAACCACGGCCAACAGCGCTGCGTTGTCGAGGTGACCGGCGTAATTCATGTGGCTCAGATAGAGCGTGATTTCGGTGGAAAAGGCAAAGTTCTCGGGCAGATCGATCTGGATTCTGGGCATGGTCTAGCCTGTATCGGAGGATTGCAGAGGAAATGTTGCTCGCGTATGGGGTTCCGGAAGGCAGAACCAGCGACGCTGCTCGATTGTCCTCTCTTTTGATGCAAGCGGCGGTGGGCCGATCCGTTGGGGGCTGCCCTGGACGACTCGGGTCGGCGTTTTCAGTGGTTCGCGGTGGGCGACATCAGCAGAGCATGCAGGAACCTGTCGGTCCACTTTGCCAGCCAGGCCAGCGCCTTGCGGAGGCTGACGGCTGTGACTTCGCCGGCGGCGATGCTGCGCTGGTAACGCGCGCGTTCAACGATCATCATGATTTCTTCGCGTTTGAGGTCGGTATTCATTTGCTTCTTCCTTGGGTTGTTCTCGGTCCCCGAGAGTGCATCGTCACTGTATTTCCTGGAGGACGTGCTGGCAAATGATCAATTGTCAGCCGATGCGTGAGAATATCTCATCCATATGACTTACCGCCTACCTCCTCTCAACGCCCTGCGTGCCTTCGAAGCGGCGGCTCGCCACCTCAGTTTCAAGGACGCCGGCGAGGAGCTTTCCGTGACGCCCACAGCCATCAGTCACCAGATCCGGGGCCTTGAGGAGTATCTGGGCTTTTACCTTTTCCGCCGACTGACGCGGGCGCTGGAACTGACGCGCGAGGGCCGGGCGATGCTGCCGAAAGTGCGCGAGGGTCTGGAGTGCTTTGCCGCGGCGATCGAGAACACGCGACAGCACGATGCCGGTGGGCGCCTGCTGGTGACCTCGCCGCCAGCGTTCGCCAACCGCTGGTTGATCCGCCACCTGCCTGCTTTCACCGCTGCTCATCCGGAGATACAACTGCACATGGCGGCGTCGCTGGACACCATCGATGCGCGCGATGTTTCCGGCGTATCGGGACTGGAGGGGATCGACGTTCGTGACGACGAAGCCGAGGTATTCATCCGATTCGGCCACGGTCAGTACGACGGTTGCCGCGTCGATCGTCTGTTCGCGCCAGCCTATGCCGTGGTATGCAGTCCGCGGCTACTGTTGGGGATGCGACCGCTCAACGAACCCGGCGACCTGCGCCGACACAACCTTCTGCATGACGAATCGATCATGGAGTTGCTGGATCGCCCGACCTGGGCCGAATGGCTGCAGGTGGCCGGAGTCAGCGGCATCAATCCGGATACCGGTACGCATTTCAGCGATCCTGGACTGGTCCTTTCGGCAGCAATCGACGGTGTGGGGGTGGCGATCGCCTCGAAGCCGTTGATCGAAGCCGAGGTCACGGCCGGACGACTGGTGGTGCCTTTCGACATCGTCATCCGCCGCACACAGGCCTACTACCTGGTAGCGCCGGAAGCCATTGCCGATCGGCCGATCGTCAACACCTTCCGGCGGTGGTTGCGCAGCGAGGCGGCGACCGTGGCCGAGGAATGACCCGGTGCCGGTCGCCCTTCTGCCGCGTGAACCGATGCGCGCCGGGCCAGCGCTGCAGTGCGTTGCGGCCGGCGTGATGCCTGTTCGGTCGGGGGCCGCGGAGCGGCCTCGCATCGCCCTCCCTGTCCGTGGATGAGGGTCGTCAGGCAGCGGAGGCCATCATCGGCGATGCATCAGCCGCCGCCGGTTTCGCTTCCGGCTTGGCTGCCACCCTGGCTGCCGGCTTGCTCGATGGTTTGCTCAATGGCTTGGCGATCGGTTTGGCCTTGCCTCCGGTCAAGCTACGCACCTCGGCACTCAGTTGAATCACACGCATGGTGAGCAGTTCGACATCGCGCTTGCTGGCCACGACAAGGAAATCCAGTGGCCGAATGAGGCGTTCCTTGACCAGTTCCTCTCCGCGCTGGAATTTGCCGCTGGCGCTGCTCAGCAACTCGGCCGATTTCTCCGCGATCTGCTGGCGCGCCTTTGGTTCGAAGGCCTTGCCCTGTTGTACCAGGGTTTCGAGGGTCCGCGCGCCGCTTTTGCAGGCCAGCGAATAGGCGCCAAGGCCAAAAAGCCAGAATTTGCGTGCAGATTCCAACGGTTTCGTCAGCAACTGCTCGTTGCCAACCCGATCGACCAACGC